>JAEUHG010000226.1 GCA_016795425.1 Verrucomicrobiales bacterium | reverse complement strand
CGCCGTGGCCGTCGCCGGAGGATCCGGCGCGGTTGGCGGGGACGAACTTGTACCCGTCGTTCACGATCTATCGAGGATGGGACACCGACAGCGGGACGATCACGAATGCGGACGGGACGACGCTGGACCAGGATCACACGTTCAACAACCGGGGGAACATCGAGTGGGCGGAGGACGTGACGTACCTGGACCACCTAGAGAACGGGACGACCCACGAGGCGACCCGGACGTGGGTGTTGGCGGCGGGGAAATACACCGTCAACCTGGGAGGCAACTCACCGGCGACCCTGGCCGAAGGCCGGCAAGGATATCGCGCGACGTTCAGTACCGGCGCCTTGACGAGACTCACCAATGGTTTTGCCACCATCGATTTCGACCAAGCGGCGTGGGACGCGCTGGCCTTGGTGGTGGGGCCGGCGCCTGTCCAGACCCTGACAGGTTTCTTCCCTCAAGCTGAAGCCAACGCCCTGACCTTGGCCGAGTTGACTACGAACGCAGCGCCACAGGTCTCCTACCTCGGGCAGGTGTATCGGCTGAACGGCTCGGAAGTGGTCAACGCCACCGGACGGACCAGTCAACCGACCACGTTCGCCTATGATCCGGCATCTCCGACGAACCATGTTGGAAGCGTCGGCCTGGGAGGCGTGGCGAGGTTCGCCGTCCTGGGAGGGGCCGGAGGAACCCTCTTGTACGGGGATTACACGCTGCAATTCGATGCGGCGCGAATTCCGCTCGGGGGTTCCGGATGGTATCTCAAGGGTAATATTCCTCCGGCGGGCGCGGTGTTCGATCTGCTCAACGTCGGACTCGTCGCCGAGGCCAACGCCTTCCGGTTGACCGGGGATCTGGCCATTTCGTTCGAGGTCGCGAACTTCCTGTATGGCACACCCACGGACACCTTGAAGGACGTCGGCAACTTTGTGTTCACGGCGAGCGCCGGGGCCAAGGTTCCGCCGGCAATCCGTGGCCTGAGCCTGGTTGGAGGAAATCTCACGATCACGGTTTCCTCAGGAACCCCTGGGGCGACCTGCCGTCTCGTCTCGTCGACGGACCTGTCCTCGCCGGCTTCCGCATGGGACACCGCGGGGCAGGGAACTTTCGACAGCGAAGGGAATTGCGCGATCTCGAGTCCTGCTTCGTTGGTCGAAGGCGCGCGGTTCTTCCGTGTGAGGCAACCCTGATCCTGGTCGGTTCGCAGGGACGCTCTCCGCGTCCCTGCGAATCGTGGGTCCGGCCACCATGGAAATCGATGTCTCCGGCCTTGGTCTTTCCCTTGTCGTGAGAGCGCGCAGGCGAGTCCGAGATGGGTTCGCCTTGGTCGAAATGTTGGTGGTGGTGGCCACGATGGCGATACTCGCTGGAATCCTATTGCCAAGCCTTGGGAGCGCGAAACGTCGGGCGAAACGGACGCAGTGCTTGAACAACATTCGTCAATTGACTTTGGCGGATCTGATTTACGCAGGCGACCATGGGCGGCTGCCCTTGCCGAACGAGTTTGTGCCCAGCACGACGACCGTCGATCGCCTGACCCAAATCGCGGGCAACCTGGGGATGTCCGTGCCTTCGGGACCGGTAGCTTCGTGGCCGCGTCGCGCGGGACAACCGAAGTGGTTCAATTGCCCGATGGCGGTCGACTCGGGGTATGCCGAGGGAGTGACGTTGGGGGCCGGACTCTACACCGGCTACGCCTATGTGGGGGCGTTGGAGGACTCGAAGATGGTGGCGATGGGTTTTGCGAGCTTGGCGCATCCTGAACATCTGGCGGATGCCCGAAACCTCCGGCGCGGCGTGCTGTGGCTCGACGTGTTGGATGAGTTCGTGATGGACGATGTCCGGCGCTTTGAGTTTTTCCATGCACGACAGCGGACGCGATACCTCGACTTTCGATTTCCGGCCGCCGAACTGGAAGGCATTCATCGGGCATGGTCGGATGGGTCGGTGGAATGGGTGACGCAGCGGCAGATCGATCTTTCCGGGCCGTCGAGCCGTGACCTGCAGATTCGGCATTTGCTCGGCAACTACTATTTCTGAATCGAGAAGTGATGAACCCAGACGCGATACATCGGCGGGATTGGCTTCGACTCGTGGGCCTCGCCACGGCGTCGACTTCGTTGGCTCCGGTGGTGGGAGCCGAATCGAAACCAAGCGCGGAGGAGGAAAGGTTGAAGACGCTCCACGCGCATCCGCCGCCACAGTTGCGCATGGGCAGCGAACAGATCGCGATCCTGGTCTATCCGGAGTTCACGGCGTTAGATGCCTTGGGGCCGCACTACGCGTTGGCGGGCATGATGGGAGCCATGGTGCGGTTCGTGGCGAAAACGCGTGATCCCGTGCCGAGCGAAGGGGCTGCCAAGGGCGGGTTTATGGTGAAGCCCCACCAGACTTTCGACGAAGTGGGCGACGGTTTGGATCTGCTTCTGGTGCCGGGAGGACTCACCGGGACTTTGGCGGCTCTGGCTGATGACGCGACACTGCGGTTTCTGCGCGAGCGTGGGGGCAAGGCTAAACTGGTGGGCAGCGTATGTACGGGATCGCTCTTGCTAGGGGCCGCCGGATTGCTGCGCGGACGTCGCGCCACCAGTCATTGGCAGTTGCTGGAGGTGCTGAACGTGGCCGGAGCCACTCCGGTCGCCGAACGCGTCGTTTTCGACGGGACGGACCGTGTGACGGCGGCGGGAGTCAGTGCGGGACTGGACCTGGGGTTTGAACTGATCCGCCGGTTTCGCGGCGATTTTTATGCCAAGGGGATGCAGTTGCTCGGGGAATACGATCCGCACCCGCCCTTTGCCGGTGGTGGCAATCCACGAACCGCCGACAAGGTGGTGGTGGATATGCTCAACACGATGCACGCCCCGTTGATTCCACGCTTCAAGGAAGCGGTGGCCGCGGCAATGAGTCGGGCCACGCGCTGAGCGGGTGTCCGCGTCGGGACTGGGTGAAGGCCGCTCGCCTCGCCTGTTTCGTGAATTTGAGCGGCGCCTTCAGCGCGTCGCGGGACCGGTCCGTGTCTTGCCGTAAATATCCGAGGAATCGTAGACGCGACCGACGGAATTGCCGTACTCCGCATGGAAGAACGGTTCGGCGCCCGTGAAGGGCGGCACGTCGCCTGGGCGCCCCATAAGGTGGGCGGCGAGGTGCAGGAGCGCCTGGGACTCATCATTCGCCAGTCGGCAGAAGAGGTGGTCGCGGCTCGGGGTGAACCAGCCGGCATGAAAGCGTTGTTCGAGAATGCGGCGGCCGACCGACACCATGGCGTCGAGGAACTCGGTGTGTCCGGTGGCTCGGCGCATTTCCAGGAAAGCAAAGAAGAGCCGGGGTTGGGCGGAGAACGATTCGGCGTTGAGTTTCGGTGTGGCTTTGGGGGATTCGCCGAGTTCACCCCATCCATTCCCGCGCGCGATATCACGGGTCATTTGCCAGAGGAAAGCGTCGCCCGTGATCCGATGGGCCAGGGCATAGGCCCAGAGATGGGCCGCGCCAGGATGGCCGGCCTTGAGGACGCGTCCCTTGGGTCCGAAATAGCCGTCCTTCTTGCAGACGTATCCTTCCATGCTGGTGCCGTCCGTGAGCATCGGAAGGAAGGCATTGTCGCGGGCGCGATAGGCGGCTTTTCCCCAGGCCGCGAGCACCTCGGCTGCTTGACGGACAAAGTCGCGACCCGGGTCGCCGAGCGCCTCTCCGAGAAGAAGGCGAGCGATCTGCGGTTCGATGGGAGGCGTGTCGTCATAGCAGGGAAAGAGGGTGCCTTCCACGACTCGGTGCCCGGGGAAATCGTCCCCGTATTGGTACTGGGCGCGGTCGCCGCGAAGGTTGCCGACATCATCGCACCAGGCGGAGGCGCATTGGCTGAACTGGAAGCCCTCCAGCCCGGTGCGTGGATCGCGTGTATCAGCGTAACGTTGCGAAAGCCGTCGTGCCCAGGCGAGGGGTTCTGGTTGGTCGGCGAGTTTTGCCAACATGCCGGCGGCGTAATAGAAGTCGCTGCCGGCATTGTGGAAGGTCAGGCCTTTGCCCCAGAAGAACACGTCACCGCCGCGATATTCATTGGACCACAGTTTTCCAAGCGGCTTGGGATCGCCGTGTCGATTGAAGTCGAGAGTTCCCCAATCGAGGATGTGGGAGTTCCACATATTCTCGATGACTTGGCGGGTGGCGAGCGGATCGGCCTTCCACATCAGTTCGTAGTAGGGGAAGAAGCATTTCAGTTCGTGGATACGGCCGGTGCCGCCCGGATTCCCTGCGAAGCTATCCTCGGTGGCGTTGTAAGCGAGGTGTCCACCCCAGGCGAGCAGTCCGCCGTTGTGCTGCGTACCGTAGCGAAGGTGGTCGAAGGCATAGCGCAAGGTCTCGAGGGCTGCCTCGCGATACTTGGGTTCGCCGGTGAGTTGGGAGAGTCCGTCGAGCATACGCAACAGACCCTGTTGGTTGGCCAGGTTGCTGAGGACCCATTCCTTTCCATCGGCCCACTTCCACATCACGGGTTGTCCGGTGTCGACGTTGATTCCATCGATGAACAGCGGCGTGGGTTTGCCGTAGGTGTCGCGTCCGCGAGCGAGGGCTTGATCGGCAAACTGGCGAACGGCGGCGATGAAGGGGGCGGCATCCGGCGAATGCGAGGCTGCGTGGGTGACGGGGACGGGACCGAATGGAAGGAGCAGTCCTGCCAGGAGTTGGGGGACTATGCCGAAACGTTTCGTCAGGCAGGGCCGTACTCCGATGCGGCGCAACTCATGCACGATCGTGGGGTGCATGCCCCAGGGTGGGCATTCAAGGCCGGGGTGTCAGGCAGAGTTTTGGCGTGAAAGGCTAAGGTTGCGAAAGGCGGGAAGTCGCTTTACCGAAGAGGGACAGCGATTGGTAGAGAGCCACGACGAGAATGAGAATGACCTCGCGTATTGGGGCCATGCGCCAAGGCGGGATCGCCCTGATTGACCGACGACGAAGCGACTCAGGAAACCGATGACTGGGAGGTCGGAGGCGGAGTCTGGCCGATGAGGCTGCGCGCCGCACGCTGGCAACGGTGAAATGCATAGCCGAGACCGGCCCCGAGCCCCAGTCCGTAGAACACACCCCACGCCAGCATGGCAAACCGCATCTGGGAACGGCGAGGCAGGGGATTCCCGAAGAATGAGAGTTCGCGAGCCTTCATCAAACCCGCTTCGACCCAACCCCCGATGAAATAACCGGCGGCGTTGGACAGGAAGAGAGCGGCGACGATGGGCCACAAGGCGTCCTGGGCATCAAACGCGCGCGTGAGGATCCAGCCCATCAGTGCCGTTCCGGCGAGAAGTCCCACCAGGCTTCCCGGATGTCCACGCAGCGCCATCCAACCGGCGATCCAGGCGATGGAATAGGCGCCGAACGCGATGGGGAAGAGTTGATAGAATCGCAGTAGCGAGCCGCCTCCCATGATCAGGCGGTGAAGAAAAGGTCCGGCTAAAGCGATGAAAACCAGGGCGCAGACAGCATACATCCCGGCTTCGCCGAGGGAACGTCCCAGCTCGCGGCCGAAGATCGCCCAAGGGATGAATCCCGCGATGCTGACCAGGCAGAATCCGATGCTTCCCAGGACGATCGAGACTGAGAGCGATAGCGGCGCCGATGTCGGGCCGCCGTTCTGAGCCCGATGGGCCAGACTTTGGGCATGCAGTTGAAACCAGGCCATGGTGGTGTCTCCCGTCTAGACGACGAGAGGCGTCGATGGTTTCAGTCTTTCCATCAGGGTTCGATATCGGCGCGCTCGAACGCGGACAGGATCTTGTCGAAGGCCAGACGCAGTTCCGAGGCGTCGCTGAGGTCGACCGTGAAGCGTTCCTCCTTGTTGGGGCGCGATCGCACGCTCCCGTCGGCGAAGAGGATGCCTTGGTCACGTCGGCTATGGTGGGTTCTGGGACGGACGTTGAACGATTCCAGATCGGGTGGGCAGAGAAACTGGGTGTCCATGACCAAAGCGCGGATGGCGTGTCCATGGCGGTTTTCGCCGAGAGCATCCAGTTGGAGATGCTCGGGTCGGAAGGGGGCACCCACAGGATCAAACAGCCGGGTGTTGCCGCCATGGCGATAGTAGTAACTGGACTGTGCCTGGCTGATACGGACCTTGGAGAGCTCTCGGGCGGTGTCGACAGGTTGATCATTGCCCGGGCAGAAGACGACTTTGGGTTGGCCGGCCAAGGCGTTTTCCAGCAGGAGTCCGAGTCCCACGGGTTGCCCATCCCGCAAAGACATCAGACTCGTAGGGGCCCCTGTGGAGGGATAGAAGCTGGCCGGACTGGTGAATGGGGGTGCGGTCGGACCGAAGGGGATATGGCCCTCGTGGTCGTCGGCATAGACGCGGATCGCGGTGCCGATCTGCCGCAGGTTCGAGAGGCACACGGCGCGTCGGCCCTTCGCTTTGGCGGACGAAAGGGCGGGCAATAGCAACGATGCCAGAATGGCAAGGATCGAGACGACGACCAGAAGTTCGATCAGCGTGAAGCCCGACGCTGACCCGCGGGATCCGCGGTGGCGTGGCGGCGTCGGTCCGGAGACGGCATCAAAGGTTGACGGCATGCTGGCGATGGCGCGCCGTCCGGTGGGCAGGGATGGACGGCTTGGGACGTCACGGCAACTGGCGTGACTGATAATAGCGCTGACCGCCACCCATGACGACATCGCTGAATTCAACAAAACCCGTGGAATTGGTGACAGTGGTCACCGTGGTCCATACGGCGGCGGGTGCGGTCGGGGTATCGGAGGAGAGGACTTCGATGCGCGCGCCCGGATCGCCGCGGAGCACGAAACTCGGTCGGCCATCGGTCGCGGTCGGCATGAGGACAGCAGGAGCCGGATGGGCCTTGAGCCTGGGGTGATCGATGTTCCAATACCCACCGGCGAGCGCGGGATCGACGGTGGATAGTATTCGGATGCCCATGCTTTTACCGGCCCATGGGTCGGTGGTTTTCACCGTTGCCGTGCGAAGGACGAAATCGGACAGAAGATGGCGTGACGGAAAGGTCGCGGCGTCGTTGGTGACGAGGGTGGAGGCGACGGTCCGGGGTGCACCGGAATCATCGAGATAATAGAGTGCCAGTTCGAGGGTGACTCCATTGGTCATGCCTCCGCCCCCCCCTTGGACCGCGGTCGTGAGGGAGTAGGCGTTGCCGGGTTCGAAGCGGGCGAGAAATGGAGTGGTGGAGTTGGTAACCGTTCGATCCAGGGAGAGGCCGACGGTGGGTACGGCAAACAGGTAGAAGGCCTGCGCGCCATCGGCGTTTTCGAGGTGATCGTCCTTGCCTGGTTCCGTGTTCCTGAAGACACCGGACAATTGCTCCCAAGTGAATCCGCCGCTTTCGTCGTACCAGACAGGTTTGGGTGTTTTCTGCCAGGCATCGACTCGGTTGTCGACGAAGGCGGTCTGCGGTGACTCGAAGGATGCGTTGGGCAAGTCGATGGAGGCGGCGAGACGCACGTGGTCGAGATCCCAGTAGCCACCGGCGTTCGCCGGGTTGGCGGTGGAGAGAAATCGAATCCCGATGGGACGACCCGCCCAGGCATCAGTGGGCCGGACGCCGGGGATGGCGAGTTCGACATCGACGAAATGATTGATGTCAGGAAACCGGGCGGGGTCGTGGACGATATTGGTTGCACCCACCGCGATGCGGTTTCCGCCGTCGTCGAGGTAGTACAGACTCATCTCCAGGCTGACGCCATTGGTCATACCGCCGCCGCCGCCGATGACCGCGGCGGTGAGGGTGTAGGAGGTGCCGACGGTGAACCGCTCACCGGCCGCGACCGCGTCCTGGAAGATGCCCACTTCGGGGACGGCGAAGAGGTAGATGGCCTGGTCGCCGCTGACGTTGACAATGTGATCGGGTTTACCGGGTTCGGTGTTCTTGAACACACCGAAGAGCTGATCCCAGGTGAAACCGCCGCTCTCGTCGTACCATCCCGGCTTGGGAGTCTTCTGCCAGCGGTCGAGACGGTTATCGACGAATGACGTCGAAGGCGACTCGAAGGAAGCGTTGGGGATGAACAGGGGTTGAGCTGGAAGGGAAAGGGTGGAAGCGGCGACGCTCAGAATGAAGGTCCATGGCCGGACGCGGTTCGATGACAACATCTGGGGTCCAGAATGCCGTCGTTTCATCCGCTTGCAAATTCCGGCGTACCACCCGGTTTCGGCGGGACGCCGCGCATGACCACGGCCCAAGTGATCAAGATTTGGGCCAGGTAATAAGTGGGCAGGATGAGAAAGCTAGGGTCGGAAACCTTCAGGAAGTCCTTGAGGGCGATGAGGGTATCGGAGAACACAATAAGACCTATCCCCGCCACATAGGCACCCTTGGCGGCGGGCGGAAGACGCAGGCCAGCGGCGGCGGACCACGCGACGCAGGAGATCAGAAGGTACGCCAATGCGGCGTAGCGCAAGGCGACGCTGGAGATCGCTGGCCCCAATTGCACGACGAACCAGGCGAGGTAGCCGGCGAGCAGCAGGGTCAGCAGGATTCTGTGGATCCGTCCGTTCCGAAGGGCGAAGCCGAGATAGCCGGCGTGAGCCACGAAAAAGGCGGCGATTCCCGCGAGGTAAAACGATTCCCTGCCGGCACGCGTGGACAAAAACGTGTCGCCGATCATGGAGGCGGCGAAGGCAAGCAACACCCAGGCAACGTCGCGGTGCTGGCGAATGGGGGCATCACCCACCACCAAGATCAGCGCACAGCCCAGCGGCACGGCGAGTTTCATGGCCAACCCTCCCGAGCGGCAGGCTTCGAAGCCCGCCGCGAGCGGGAACAGGAGGAACAAGGCCCGGATATTCACCCGCGGCCGAGTCTCTAGGGAAGGCGCTCGATTTGAAAGAACCGCTGCGTCGCGTCGTCGGCGGGCCATGCAAGGTCGGCGAAGGGCCCTGAGGCTGTGACCGTGATGGCGGTGGACGTCCAGGTGGGTTGGCCCAAGTCCTCCTTGGTGCGCAGTCGATATTGGGTTCCGGGCTCTGCTGAGACGCGCACCAGGAACGATCCATCGGATCGCCGTTCAACCATGACGATTTGAGGGCCAGTGTTCGGCTGCCCGGAATTGCTGCTGCCCGGCGAGGGGTTGGCGAGAAGGATGTACTCGGTGCCGGGCGCGCCATCGGGGTACCGGCCGAAGCTCTCCCCGGGGTTCTGACGGGTATAGCGGACGTGATCCATGATGGAACCGTCAGGTCGTGACAACACGATTTCTTCGCCGTCGCTGGAGAGCCGGAAGTTCACGTGGAGGTCGGGGCGGGCGGGTGCATTCTGGCCGGATTCCTCATCCGCCCAGACCAGGAGAAAGCCATGCGGCGGGATGACGTAGCCTGCCGGGATGCGGAACTTGGACAGATTGGAAAGGGCATCCGTTAGCAGCCAGCCCTCGAGATCGACCGGGGATGTGCCGGCATTATGGAGTTCAAACCAGTCGTCAGCATCAAGATCGGCCGGATCGCGAACGGAGCCATCGTTGCTGGCCATCCACTCGTTGATCCAGACTTGTTGCGTCCCGGGGTCCGAGACGTTGGATTGTCCGGGACTGGGGCGAGACAGGACGGTGTCGGCATGCACCCAGGTCTCGGGGAGATGCCCGAAGGAGGCGGACTCAGGAATGCTGGAGTACCGGAGGAAATCCACCGGCAGTAATCCGCCCGATTGGTCCCGACTCAGGATGACGACACCGGAGTCTTCGTTGATTCGGAAGCCGGCATGCGGTGCGGTGGAACTGCTTTCCGAGCTTTCGCCGTCCATCCAAACCACGAGAAACCCGCCGGCGGCGAGGGAGTATCCGTTGGGAAACGCCCATTTGCGGGGTTCCGCGGGATTGTCGGTAAGGAAGAAACCATCCAGGGAGACCGCCGATGCACCGGAATTGTGAAGTTCGAGCCAGGGTTCGGCTTCTCCGGCGGCATCGCGAAGGCCGTTGGAATTGCGTGGCTGGACTTCGTTGACCCAGACCAGGGGAATCGGAGAGAGGGATTCGGCGACGGAATTCGGGCGCCCCGGGGTGGCATCGGGGCCGGCATCGATTCGGGGACGCAAGTCGGTGAAAAAGCGGGGTCCACCTTCGAGACCGATGACGAGGCCTTGAGCTTCGACAGACTGATATCGGCCGCTGAGGCGATAGGTCACACCGGTGACCACGTTGGGGATCGACTGGCTCACGGCATTGCTTAGGGAACCATTGCCACCCGAAGTGGCGGTCAGGCGCAGTGCGAACTGAGGCAGTCCATCCACGAGCGGTCCGGAGGTTTCCACACGGGCCGAGTCTTGGTGGGCCCCGGTGATCTGCCATTCGTTGGTGATGTCGGCGTCGAAGCCACCATTGCGGATGAGGTTGGTCTCATCGCCTTTCCGGGTGAGTTTCAGGTCTTCCACCCAGACCGTACCCGCCGGCAGTTGGCGAGTGAGAGTGAAGGGAGAGGAACCGCCCTGGAAAGTGAAGGTGCCAGTGGCGCGGCGTCCCGAGGCGTCGATGCGCCCGGTGAAGCGTCCGTCGATCTCCGTCCAGGTGAATCGGATGGAGCCATCCGTTCCTGCGGTGACATCACCGAGTTCAGAGCCGGGGAAATCGGGATTTCCCGTCGTGTCGCCGGCATAGAAGCGCCCGGAGAGGGTTCCCGCCGTGTCGCGGGTGAAGTCGGCGGCAAAATCGAATCCGAAGGTGGACAGATTTCCGATCCAACGACCGGCAATGTCGGTGGGGGTCAAGGATGGCGGGAAGGACGCGATGTAGAGGAGCAGGTTGGTTCCTCCAGCGGGGCCTTCGACGGAGAACTCCTTCCAAGGACTGGCATTGGTGGGTGGAGAGTAGGTGGCCCAATCGCCCACGCGATCATCTTCGCCCCGGGCGGGGTCCCGCAGTTGCAGGGATCGGCCGGGGGTAGAGGCGGGCCACGGCCCATCCGGACGGTAGGTGACGGCGGTGAGCGTGACGGCTGGATTGGTTCCTTTGGCCGGGCGAACGACGGCGAGCGTTTCGCCGTGGGCGGGCAAGACCCAGGGAAGCCGTGCGGCGGGAAGTTGGGTTCTGCCGAATTCCGATTGGAAGGGTCCGACGTCCTGGGCAAGGACGAGCCACTGGCCAGGAAACAGAAGCGTGTTGGGCGGGAAGGCATAGCGGCCGGAGCCCACGAGGAGGAGGTCTGACAGGTCGATCGCCTGGGTGGCGGATGGATTGTGGAGTTCAACGAAAGCGGCGCCGTTGAATTTGGGATTGGCGTGGATCTCGTTGATCACGATCCGCTGGGATTCGGGTAGGGGCGTTTCGGAGAGTGTGACGCTGAGGTTTCGCGACGCGGACAAGTTCCGGCCGGCGGCATCGACGGGAGCGAAGGAGAGGGTTTGTCGGCCGGCTTGGAGGGGGATGGAGGCGACCCACAGGTTGGGGACGAGCCAGTTGACGGGGTGGACCTCGCCGTTGACGAGCAATCCGGTCATTTCGATCGGTCCCTGGCCTTGGAGGTAGAGAACGGGGCTGGTGGTGGACCCGCCTTGGACATTGGATTGATAGGAGAATTCGTTATCGAGTTGATCGAGTTGCGTGAGCAGATTGTTGCGCTGATCGCGCACCCAATTTCGGGCGGCGGTGAGGCTGGTGGAGTTGATGCCGTTATCGAGCAGACCGAGCCGAACGGCCTCCGTGCGCGCGTTGAAGCGTTCGGGTCTCATGGGGCCGAGAACCAATTTCTTGACCGCCCGCCAGTAGGCGCGCTGGAAGGGGGCGTGTTGGTAGAGCTTGGCGATGGTGCCGTCGATGGTGGAATAGGCATAGTTATTGGGACCCTCGCCACCGGCGCTCATGACGAAGTCGATATCCCACATGAAGAGGCGCCACGGACCGCGTTCGGGGCGGTAGGCATACATGTTCTTTCCGCGGCGATAGCCGAAGCTGTCCCAGTTACCGACGGCGTGTTCGACGGCGAAGATGCCGGCCCACTGCTCCACATCCATTTCACGTTCCAGGTCTCGCTGGAATTCGAGCAGTTGAGTGGGGGGAGCGGCGGCGTCGACCAGGCGGAACAGAGCCTCGAAATCGTGAGAGGAGTTTTGGACGGCACGGGGTCGGAAGCTCCAGCGGTATCTGGCGGTATTCTTGGATCCATCGGAACGGCGGAAATCCGCGAGATAAGCATCTTCATTGGATTCCATGTCACCGCTATTGGTGAACTCGAACCAATCCTCGATCTTGTGCAGATTGCCATCGTTGTCATCCGGGGCCCAGTTGCGGAGGTAGGCACTGCCGGGCTGCTGGGTGTCTTCGTAGACGGAACCGCGCTTGGAGCTGTTGACGTAGAGATGGATGAATCGGCGATGGAGGTACGGGAGGCCGATATCGGCGGCGAACTCGTAGGCCCGCTGTTCCAGTTGCCGGGTGTCGTCGCGGATGGGCCAATCCATCACGAAATCTGTTTCCCCGAGCAGGGCGTCGTCCTCGGGAAAATGGAGGACATAACCGCAGAGGGTCGACCCGGCGGGCCCGTTGTATCCCGGGCTGACGAACGGACTTCCGCTGTAGAGCGTGCCAAGTCCGTAGACGGCTCGGGTCGAGCCATAGACGAAGGTGCCGTCCAGGTCGCCGTTGTGCAGTTTGGGTCGGCTCGACCATCTCGATTCCGTGGCGCGTGTGATCCAGATGCGGTAGACCCCGAGGTTGCCGGCGGGTTGGGCTTCTCCCCAGCGGACGAGGGCTTCGCGGCCGGGCGAGAGACTGGGAGTTCGCACTTCGGTGTCGCCGGAGTCCAGTGTCACATGAAACGCGGCCATGATGCGGGCGGCTTGCCCAGGAATGACACCGGTGAACAGGCCGTCGTCGGCCACGCGATCACCCTCGGTCCCTGAGTCCGTCATTGTTATGGGCGGCGCGAACTCAGCGGAAGGATCAAGTCGATAGTGAAGCACCGGTAGGTTGGCATTGGGGAGGCCCGAGATCCGAACCGTGACGCGGACGGGTTGTCCTTCGGCTGGCAGCACCGGGAAGTGAGCGAGTTCGCTGAGGGCAGGTCGCGGCGCGGGAATCGACCGCGAATTCGGAAGCCCGGGCGTTCCCAGGTCCTCGGGGACGGCGAGGCGAATCGGGAGTTCGAGGTAATTGCCTCTGACCCGTACGAGCAGGTCGCGCGTTCCCGCGAGCCACCGGGCGCGGATGCGCAGGGTGGTATTGGTACCGTTGCGTAGGCCGGTCCGGAGGGTGGCGCGAGCCGAATTGATGCCGTTGTCACCGCGTTCATACGCGCGCAGAAGCAGTGCCTGTGCCGAGCTGCCGAAGCCGCCATTGGTCGATAAGCTGGAGCGCTCGTGAGTGCCGGCGAGAGTCCAGCCATTGAGCCCGGATTCGAAATCGGGGTTGGCCAGCAGATTGGTGCTGCCTTCGGCGACGACCTCGACGTCATCCACCAGCGTTTCGCCGGGATCGAGCAGGATCAGTCGGACATCCGTGATGGCACCGCGGCCGCCTTCGAGAGGTCCGGTGATCTCGTAGGTTTGCCACGCAGCGCGATGAGATTCGTCGCTGGCCGCCCAATTGGATCCCAGGTCCGGATCGAGTCCCGGATGCAGCAACTCCAGACTGCTGCCGCCGCCATCGGCGAGGGTGGGCCATTCGCCGCCGGAGCGATAGGTAAAGCTGAACTCCTCGGCGCCGGTGGCATCGAGCAACGTGATGCGTTCTCCCTGGCCAGCGAGGCGCCCGCTGAATTCGCCCAGGAGGCGCGACGGCGGGAGATGGGTGTAGGTTTGTCGCAATCGCGCGGCGTTTCGGGCAACGACTGCACGTTCTCCGGGGCTCAGTTGGAGCCCCGCGGGAAACTCGAATTCGACCCCATCCTTGAGGCGCCAACCTTGCAGCGGCACGACGTCAGTTCCGGGATTCCAGAGCTCTAGGTACTGATCGTCGTCCCGACCGCTGATGGGGCGGTACATCACTTCGCTGATCACCACTTTGGGCGGCAAGGCGGCGGCGTTGGGCAAACCCGGTGTGGGGGCCGACACGCGGCGTAGCGCGGCGTGTTCCAGGTGGAGGCGGCCCAACGGACTCTGGGCGGCCGTTCCACTGAACGACACCGCATCCCAGACCTGGGCGTTGGGTGTGGTGCGGATGAAGAGCGGTGACGGGAGTGGGGTGTTGGTGGGGATATCGATCAGAAGGCGGGAGCCCGGCTCCAAGAGGGTGGGCGGAAGGGCGATTCGGGGCGCGGAGTTGGCAAACGGTCCCGTTACGGCCAAATCATCCAACGGTGCGGGGTCGACGCCGGCGTTGAAGATCTCAATGAAGGGCCCTGTGTTGCCCCGTTGACCGCCGAAAACCTCGGTGATGCGCAGCCCTCGACGCGGATCCGCATCGAAACCATCGGCGCGGCCGGGAGAACCTTGGAATTGCGGACTGGCAGCCCAAGCGCGGGGATCGGATTCTCCGTAGCTGGGTCGGGCGAGGACGATCGAGTGACCTTCGCCGTCCGCGGCAAGCGGCCACGGCGACCTGTCGGAGTAAGGAATCTCCAACAACAGCGCGCCGAACGGGCTCCAAAGGCGGACGGTATCATCACCTCTTCCAAGATTGCCTTCCCAAGGACCCAGAATGCTCTCGGCCGCTAGATTCGTGTAAAAGGTCCGAAGTACCTCCGGGTTTCTCGCAACCACAAGATAACCGCCGGCAGCAAGGGTGGCATTCGTTGGAAACACATAGGACATGGCGGACGCTTCGAGTCGAAAGCCGCCCAGTTCCTTGGAGGTGAAATCGCTATTAAACAGTTCGATGAACTGAAGAGAGGGTTCGAACTCCGTGGGGTCTCCCGGAGGGTTGTAGTGGACCTCGGTGATTGCCAGTGCCGTGCGTCGACTGGAAGGTCCAGGTGGTTCAGAGCGCGGAGGCAAGGCGTCTTCCGAGTCTCCCGAAGCGTCGGACCAATCGCGGAACACCGCGGTGGTGGTGGCATTGGCCTGACCGCTGGATGCGGCGAGGCCGAGGAGCACGTTGGTGAGAATCAACGGTGCCTTGCCCACCTGGGTCCAACGGCGGCCGTCGAAACTGGCGAACCCGCGGAGCACATCGTTCGAGCGTTGGAGGCGCAGCCAGGTGTTGGGGAAACTGACCGAGTGATACCCCGAAATAGCGGCCACCGATTCCGCGGACGTGCGAACGAGGAACTGAACGCCACTCATCCCGGGCGTGGCGACGATGGCGGCCATGGGAGTGGAACTCGCGGTTTGGTCGCGGACCACGATGCCCGCCCGGGCGATCAGCGACGTGGGATCGAGGCGTTCGACCCGGACTTTGACATCGAAGTCATTGGTTCCATGGCTGGCATAGGCGAAGACGCCCTGGTCGCCGCGGGTGCCAATTCCGGCGCCCTGGGCCTGAATTTGCACGGACCCTCCTGAATTCGTGAAAGAGCCACCGGCGGGCGACTCCCCCAGCACGACGCCGACCAAGGCATCCAGACTGGGAATGGTGGCGGCGTGAGCCTGGGCCAGGGTCAGGGTCAAGGAGAGCAGCGCCAGATAAACGAAGGGCGCCACCCAGGATCGTCGTGGGACGGTCGAGAACATGGGCAATAGAGGTGCTTCGAGGACGATTTGTTGCCGGGATTTAACGGGAGCGAGACACGAAATGGGATGTGGATGTTCAATTCCGCGTCCGGGTTTCTTCCATAGACAAGGCAGGGGGCCGAGCGTTACGCGCAGGTGAGATCCACAGGATCTCCCGTTCCACTACGGCGCTTGGGGAGCGCTTTCTTGCGATAGTCGAAAGAATTCCGAGCTCGTGCCCAGCGTGATTGTCATCGGGGGGCGGTTGGCCAGGCGCTGCCAATCGGGCGGGGAGAGTCGCGTGGCCCGTTCGAGCACGTAACCTTCGGGCCAAGCGGAGATGACCAGTTCCCGGGAGCCGACGCTCCCACGTTCAAATTCCAGGCGTGGCGCGGCGGTGGGGGCCAACGGGCCTGCCACCAATTGGACGGCGTCGATCTCATTCCACCCGCGGACGGTGACCGAATCCAGGCTAAGACGCACGCTGGCGATGGGCTTGGTCGTGGTGGGGAATTTTACGATGAACCAACCGATGGAGTTTCGGGAGTAGACATTGGTGTCGGTGCCCTGGAACACGGTTTGAGAAAGATTGTCAGAGTCGATGAGGTCCACTCGAACGATGGCGCCCGGGTTGAAGGTTTGGCGGACGCGAACCTCGGCGGCGCGGGTGGGTTGGGCGAAGGTGAGTTCGATCCATTCATCCGGTGCGTCGGCCATCTTGGTGGCCCAGGCATTGCCGTTGTCGCCGTAGGACTGGACATCAGGGGCTCCGGTGGCGCGGGCGGCGGAGAAACTGGCCGAGCGGTACTCACTGCTCGCTTGCGCGGTGGCGGCCCATTGACCCCGCGGATCGGCTCCGTAGTACTTGTCTTGTTGGACGAGGTTGGTGGGGTCGGGGAGGCTGCCGCGGGCGAGGTTCAGGGTGAATTGCAGTTCAGGCGAAAGGAGGGCGTTGGGGACTTCGGGCAAGGCGTCCACCTGCTGGCGCCAGCTCAGGAGGAACGGATTGGGGGCGTTGGTATCTCGGGGGGGCACGTCGGGTTCGGTAACCGGATTCGCGAGGTCGATTTCCTGCGCCGTCTGCACCCAGGCGGCGGCGAGGTATTTGTCATCCTGATTCACCAGGATCTGCGAGAGCAACAGGGCGGGTTCGGGCGACGAAGGAGCCAACAGGAGCCAGCGTTGGGCCGACGTTTCGGCGCGCAACAAGGGGACCACCGCCTGGCGTGTGAGTTCGAGTCGGTGATCGTTCGACACCCCGGTTTCGGATGCCGCCAGGCGGATCCCTTTCGCTTCCTCCAACGCGTCCTCCGCCTCCCAACGCCAGCGGCGGGCCATGCTGGCAACATCCTCGGGAACTGCCGGTGCTTGAACCGTGATGGAGACCGGGGCGGATTCCAAGGTCCCCTCCCAGTAGTCGAAGATAGGGTGCTTCACGTTCGCGAGGTAGCGAGCCGTGAGGGTGTATTGGCCTGCGGGAAGAGGGGCGGTGCTGGGGGCGGAGAGACGATAGTAGGCGAAGGGAAAGCTCTCGCCGGGGCTCAGAAAGCGGTTGTCGGAAGACGCCAGCCGCGGAGCGGTCCAGTTCCAGGTCACCAAGGTCCCGGCGGCATTGCGGACGATGAGTTGAGTGTTGGTCGGCCAACCGCCGGCGCCGCCGGGAAGTTGAACCTGTCTGGAGTCCGGGTCATCCGGCATCGACAGACGGGCGCGTAATCCCCAAGGCACACCTTGCACCAACGGGCCATCGACGACCGGTTGGATTTCCAGGACGGGTTCGATGCCCGCGAGAACAGTCAGCGGGAGCGCCTTGGAAATCACCCGTCCGCGCCAGCCATTGCCCGAATTCACGGCGAGCTCGGCTTGGACCGTGTAGGTGCCGGGAAGGACGGGGATGCTGCTGGTGCGCGGGTCCAGATTGAAGGCCGCACCCGCAGACATGAGGGGCGAGATTTCGAGCGCCTGACTTTTGTTGGGAGCGGACAGACGAAAAGGCCAGGGGACGGTTGTGCCGGAGGCGTCGGTGACGATGAGTCGCAACGCCTGGCCCCAGCCGCCGGTAGGCGCGGTGATCCAGGGCGCAGGCGTGGAGCGCCCGCTCTCGAACGGATGGAGGATCTCCACCTTGTAGCCGATGGATTCCGTGGGCCGCCAGCGGCTGGATTTCGGAAAGACCTGGGAAATCTGCAACGCCGGATCGCCCGGGGCGGTTTGTGCGACGGCCGGTGCCCATGAAACGACCAGGGCAACGAGCACCGGTGCCCATGTCAGCGCGCGCCGACGAGGAAATGGGGAATCAAATGACATGGACGGTTCAGGGAAGGTGGTCGGCAATGATCATCTGACGATTGGCCGCTTCGCCGACGTTGCTGTCGCCATACCTGGGTTCGGGAACGCGATCGGCCGCGTTCACCCCGGTGCCTTTGCGGGTGTTGCCGAGCACGGTGCCTGGTTGCTCCTCGCCGCGAGCGGGGTCGATGAGTCGGTAGATCGGCCGCCCTTTCGAGTCATTGAACCGCGTGCGGTAGATGTCGGCGAACCAGTCTCGCATGACGCAGGATTCCTGGCCGGAGTGAGCCCCGCCTTTCTCACCGACCAACCAGGTCCAACGCGAACCGGCTTTGATGCGGTCCTTGCGGAATTTCTCCGCCTCGGCGGGAGGGGTCTCGGGAGGCAGGGAATGGACAGCACGATCCAATGCCGCGCGGATCTGAGGCGCCCATTTCTTGGCGATGTCATCCCCGTAGAAGTCGATGACGACGACGGGAGTGTTGGGGAGCATGGTCAGGGCGGGTTCATTGGTGGATCCCGCCGGTGGGACGATCAACTCGAATTGGCGAACTTCATCCTGGGGACCCGGGCGATCGACGCCGACGCTCTGGAACAACCCTTGAAGGATCATGGAATCGAGCAACCGGTATTGGAGGGAGCCCCAGCCGAAGGAGGTGAACCCCGGGGGAACCCGGAGGGGCCGGTTGTCACGAAGACGAGTTTTCGGGGGAATGCCTTCGTTGGGGCGGATCATTTGCGAGGTGGGCCGAATCCAGATCCCGGCCTGTTTCCCGACGGTTGGCCCCTCCTTGCGATTGTGATTCATCGAGTAGATCAAGTTCGCCTTGACTGGGAGAACCCTCAGGCCACTCAGGCTCTGGAACTTCTTCAAAGCGGTGTCGGCTTGGTCGTCGACATCATTCTGAACGAAGACCTCTTTCTTCAGGGGATCCAACCAGTCGTGTTCCCCGTTGATGTAAAATCCACGGTACTCTTCGTAGAGGGAAAGACCGTCACCGTTGGCACCCGATCGGCCCTCCGGCCGCTCCTCATCGTCGTCGGTGTCTGCTTTGCCTTTGGCCCCCACCAGGTCAGCCCACAAATCCGCGACCTTGTTCTCCGGCAGGCGCCGCGGGACGAGGATGTCGGTGTCGGGCCCGCCCATGGGCGGAGGCACGAGGCGTCCATGGATGACCCTGCCGTCCTCCAGTTCGGCGTCCAGGCGGAGCGTGGACCAACCGCCCCAATCATGGGCCTCGACCTCGATGTTCGAATGCAAGTCACCATCCTCGGGCGAATGTTCCGACTTTTGCGCCTCGGCGTCGGTGGTCCATCCGACCAGGCGCAGGTCGGGATCGGAATCCTTGGCGTCGACCGGGTAATTCATGGCGAGTCCGGGCTCGCGCGAGGTGCCGTTGAGGCTCCAGGTGTACTTCTTGACACGGACGCGCTGCAGGCTGTCGCCGGTGGGGCTTTCGACGGTGGCGACGAAGTGAAGGTTGGGTCCGGGGGAGTTATCCTGCAGCAGCGTGGGGATCCACCTCGTGTATTGGGAGGACCGGACGATGAGATCCACCTCCGGCAGTTTGTCGAGCAGGGTCCATTGAAGTGACGCGTTCATTCTCCAGCGCCGGCCCGGGCCAGCATTGGCCGGCGGCACGGGGTCCGGAATGGGAACATCCACGCTGCCGTGGTAGAAGCCGCTCTGGATTTTGGCGGCTGTGGCGATGGTGTAATCGACGATGGGCGGCGACAGCGGGAACCAACCGCCGCTGATGCCGTGTCCGCCGCTATCGCGTTCGTTCGGGTCGGTGCTGTGGAACGTCCATTTGGGCTCCCACCCGCCCGCGGGTCCAGGCATGTACAAACCGTGGCCTTCGAATTTCAACTGGCTCGACAGGACGCTGTCCCAGCCGGCGATCGAGATCTGTCCGTCCCACCGCAGGTTCTGCTCGTCGAGGAACAACCCCAGGATCAGATCCTTGGTCTGCATGACGCGGTCTTGGGACCAGCGTTCCCAACTGAAGTATTCCATGCTGGAGCCGCCTTCGCCGCGGGTCGTGAATTCCTGTCGGGAGAAGGCGAAGTAGTGTCCGACCACGGTGGTTATGCCGCCGGATTTAGGTCGGATTTCGAGGACGGAACGATCGTTGGGCGGTTGTCCTACGAGGGTGGGGGCGACCTCGACCTCCATGTAGCCATCGAACGATCTTTCGATGGACCATTCCTGATCATCCCCTTCGAATACCGGGGCGGCTCCTTTGCCCTTCACCGAAAAATTGACCTGCAAATAGATCTTGGGAGTCGAGGAGGTGTCGGTGGCTTCGGTGGACAGCGGTAGGCCCAATGCGAGCCACACCGTGAAGAACGTCAGGGCACAGCGGAGCCAGGGCAGCGCGAAGCCGAGAACCTCAGGATCCCGCGACTCCAGCCTGTCTCGGATCGATTTCAAGAGCATGAAATTGATGGGGTAACCCTAGGGGCAGCAGGCCGAATTGCGATTTGGAAGTTCGGCAATCAGGAGTGGATCGATTCTTCGTCCTGCCTCGCTGGCATGACGTTCCACTCGCCAGCGGTTCTCATTCTGAGTTCGTCTGACGCTGAAGGTAGGGCGCGACCTTTCCCCTTCATCCCGCCGGCGGGATAGTCCGGGAGCGCCGCCCGGTATGAGGCATCTTGCCGGCGCCCGATGGCCTGCCGTCCGAAGCTTCGCGAAGGAGGGAGCGGTCTGGGCCCTACCAAAGTCTCAATACGAGAACTGCTGTCCACTTGCCGACCACAGTGTGAATCCTCCAAGCTGCATCACCTCGATGGAGATGCGCCTTCGATTTGAGCGGATATGCGCGGGGTTGATGACCCTGCTTTCGTCGGTGGGCGGCCTCGCCGCGCCCCCGAGATTCAACCCATCCACCGTCACGGAAAGCGGAGTTCAACTCCGGTTGCAGGGCGATCCCGGCGCGACGTATCGGATTGAATCGTCCACCAACTTGACCGCATGGACCGCCGTTGGTTCGGGCGTGGCGCAGGCAGGATTGCTATCGATGCCGCACGCCGGGCCAAGGTTGTCGCCGTGGACCTATTACCGGGCCGTTGAGGTGTCCGGCGGGGGGGGCGGAACGCCCTTCCCGACCGTGACAGCGACTGCTTCGACCAATGCGGTGGCGACGATGTTGCTCGTTCCGAATCTGGAAGCGTCGATCCGTGTGCAGGACGCGCGGCAGGTGGTTTACACCCTATCGTTTCCCACGGGCGCGGTTTCGGAGCCGACCCTGGTGCAGCTGGCCGCGTTGGAGAGCGTCGCCGGTTTGCCGAACGCCGCCGGGTTGATGGCCGGGGCGCGAATCGAACCGGCCGGGTTGGTGACCCTGGCTCCGGGTTTCTTGCAGGTGGATTTTCCGAAGGCGATTCAGGCGAAGCAGGTTTCTTCCTTCGGCTTTGACCAGGATGGATCGCACCTGCACCTCGTCCCGGACGTGGTGGTCTCGAATCCCGGGACCAACCGGGTACGGATCGTAGTGAGTCAGTTGCGGAGCTATGGTTGCGGGGTTTTCACCCTCGCCGAATTGCAGGCCCAGGCGGCGACCGTGGCGCCACTGCGTGCGGGCGGGGCGCGACCCGCGCTGCACAATGATCTGGCCGGGTGCTACCCGGACGAAGAAGAGGACGCGCGTGATTTGCAGCGGGGGCTGGAAGACAGGATCCGTCCGCGCCAGCAGGCCGCCGCCGCGATTTTGGGCGAGGAGCGTCAGAAGCAATTGCTGGGGGTTGCCGGCGAGGAGGATGGATCGGCGGCTCTGCGGCGGGTGATGGCGGACGCCGAGGACTTCTACACCACCGAAATCCAAAGTCGAATTCCCCAGGCGCTGGAGAAGTGCGCGACGGCCCGGACCCTCATCCCCTGGTCCCTCGGCTTTGAACGGCAGCGTCAGCTTCTCGGCAGCGGTGGTGATGGATCAGGGGCTTTCTTGTCATCCGAGTTGATCTGCCAAGGGGCCAAGCGTTGTCAGGAGCAGGCGATCGAATGCTGCCGGACCCAAGGAGGCGACACCCGGCTGATTCAGACACTCCTGGGCATCGAGCGGCAGCGCGCCTTGTTGGGCGCCGGGGCCGAGTGCGGCGAAATTTCCGTTGCGGAGGCCGTCGAGACTTGTGCGCCCGAGTGGTTCGGCACATTGACCATCAAGGTGTCAGGACGGTACCTGAACCTCGCGACCAATGGCTCGTGGCGTATCCGACGGACCAAAACGAGTGACTACACGCTTACGGCGCAAGTCTTGTCAGCGCGGGTTCGTGTCAACGAAGCGAGCCTCTTCAATCCCACTTACACCAATGTGACCTTCAAGCTTGGAGGCACGATGGTCGCTTCGGATCACATGGCGAAAATCGAGGAGCACTTTGAAGAGAGCTGCGGCGGCGAGCCCGGAGAGACTCGCCGTGACACCTGGGACTCCTCCGCGGCAGGGGAGCTTACTGACATCGATGGCGAGGCCATCCTCATGGATCCTTCTGCTTCGAGTCTTTTCGTCAAACCCTACTTGCGGATCTCCGACAGCGGCCTCCCGGGCGACATGCGATGGTTTTACGAGGAATTGCAGCGGAAACGGAGCGAGTTCAGTGATGAGGATTGCGAGACCACGGTTCAACGAACCGGAGGAAGTTACGATGACGATGCGTTAAATTACGGAATCCTGGTTTACGCGGAGGCCAAGGACTTCACCTGGACCGCCGACACGATCCGCTACACGCTCAGCGGCAAGGAACCCATGCGATTCGACTTCGAACACCTCTTTGATGGCGTGCGCGAGGTGACGCTCGAATTGCGACGGGTGAAGTAAAACGAAAGCCCTGTTGCCGACGCCGCCGGTGGGCGGGTGCTACCGCTTCTTGGCAGTCAATTCCCCCAGGGGAATCCAGGTCTGGCCGCCTTCCAGGCAGAGTTCGAATTTCGAGACCGGGGTCTTGTCGTCCACACCTTCAGCGGACCCGGGTCACTGGCGACGGTGTCGGGCGGCGAGGATTCGAAGCCAGCGCCCCAGTTTGGAACCCCATTGGTCGACGGTTCGCATGAGTCCGCCGTGGCCGTATCCCGTCGCTGCGAGTTCGAGGTATTGCGCGCCGCGAAGGCGTTTGGCGGCGGAGCGGTTGTGCCCGAGTTCGATCGGAACCAGTTCGTCGTCGGCCATGTTGATCATCAGGACCCTTGCCTTGACGCGGTCGATTTGGCTCCAGGCATCGAAACCGTCGTTCAGGCGGAGTTGATAGAGAAAATCGCAGGCGTCGACTCTTGGAGAGGGTGCGGTTCCCAGGATGGCGTGTCGGGCGGCCTCTCGTGACGGGTAGATGTTCTGCCATCCGTCGGCTCCGTTCCCGAGCAGGCCATAGACTTGGTTTGCCCATTGGACCGCGGGCGGGTTGTTGGAGTAGTTGCCTTCGGCGAACCGCGGATCTCCCAGGATCACAGCCTGCGGAAGGAGATCCACCAGCGCCCGTCGACCTGCATTGGGAAAAGGCGAGGCGATCATAGGTACGATCGCATCCATGAAATCGGGGTATTGCACGGCGAACTGCCAGGCTTCTCGGCCACCCATGGAAACACCGATCACGGCGAGCACATGATGAACCTCGAGGTGTCCGAGAAGTTGGTAGGTGGCCCGGACCATGTCTGAGAGGTCGTATGCGGGGAACTGCATGCGCAGTCCGTCACTGGGTTTGGAAGAGGAGCCGGACCCAATGGCGTCCGGGGCCACGATGAAGTAGCGGTTCGCATCGAGCGGAGCGCCTTTTCCAAGGAGCGGGTGTGGAGGTGTGGAGGTGGTGTGTGGTCCGCCGAAACCGATGCCGGTGCCGCCGGTCCCGTGAAGGAGCACCACGGCATTCACGATGCGACCGGCCGGGTCTTTTGCCGGGGAACCCCAGGTGGCGTATCGGACCCTCAATTCAGGCAGGGATCCTCCCTGGCGAAAGACGAAATTGGGGAGGCGGATGTCGCCGGTGCGGGCCGCCGGGCGCAGGTCCTCGGAGACCGATTCGGCGGCGCGACACCTCCCGCCGCACTGGCCGACGAGTGTGACAACGAGGATGAGGAAGGGGCCGAAGGATCGCATGTTGGGGCCGGTCGTGCCGTACGATGGCGGCTGTCAGTGGCGTCGGTCAATTCGATCGCCCGGCGACCTGCGGTGGGGCGGTGTAAATGGCCTTCCCCTCCTTGAACGTGGCCAGGACTTTGAGGTCCTTGAGTGCGATTGGATCGACCTTCAACGGATCTCGGTCGAGGAGGACGAGGTCGGCCAGTTTGCCCGGTTCCAGAGTGCCTTTCCGATCCTCTTCCCGATACCAGTAGGCCACATTGGCGGTGACCGCTTTGAGTGCCTCGTAAGTGGGGATTCGTTCCGAGGGCCCGATGATCTCTCCTTCTCGAGAGAGGCGATTCACGGCGGTCCAGACCACGAAGAGTTGATCGATGGGGGCGACATTGAAGTCGGTGTGGTTGGCGAAGACGATGCCGCGGTCCAAGGCGGATTTGAGGGGGCTCAGAAAATGCGCTTGTTCCTTGCCGCGGTTTCTGACGTGGGTGCTGCCGAAGAAGTAGGTGTGTTCGGTGTAGAAGGAAGGGATCAACTTCCAGGCGGCGATCTTGTCCAGTTGGTCCGGTCGAACGAATTGGCAATGAATGATGCCGGTTCGGTGGTCGCCCGCCTTGCGGTCGCCGAGGGCGGCGGCGTGGGCGGCGAGAAAATTGTCGATGGCGGCGTCGCCGTTGCAGTGGACGATCAGTGGGAGGCCGGCATCGTAGACGTTCTTCACCATCTTTTGGAAGATGGGGACCGGAAAGGTGGATTCACCGCGCCAGTCTTTCTCGCCGTTGGGACCGCCGGTGAGATACGGGGTCGTGAAATGGGCGGTGCGACCTTGAGGCGAACCGTCGATGGTGACTTTGATGCCCCCGAGTTTGAGTCGACCGGCGTAGGTGCCAAAGGTTCGGGGAGAGTTGGCCTGGAGCACGGCTTCAAATTCCGTGATGAACGGATAGGCGACGACGTCGATGAACAGTTTCCCCTCCTTGGCGCCGCGCTGGAGGATGCTGAGTTCGGCCAGATGAGTCGCGCCTTCATGGGCGGTGGTGACTCCGGCGGCGGCGAACATTCTCTGCCCTTCGGCGAGGGCTTCCATTTGGCGCTCAGGCGGGGGTTTGGGAAGATTGGCGAAGATCGGCAGGAATGCGGTCTCCATCAGCAGTCCCTCGGGCTCCTGGCTGCCGGGTTTGCGAACAATCACCCCGCCGGGCGGCGTGGGGGTCTGGGCGGTGATCTGATACTTGGCGAGAGCGAGCGAATTGAGCACGGCCCCGTGCAGCGACACATGCTGCACCATCACCGGGTTCTGCGGAAATGCCGGGTCGAGGTCGGCGGCGGTGAGCTTTCCACCCTCAGGGTAGAGGCTGTCGTCATATCCGTACCCCAGGATCAGTTCACCGGCGGGTATCTTCCTTTCGACCTTCAGTTTTGTGAGGGCCTCGAGGATGCCTTGCTTGGAACTGCCGGGGCCGAAGGGGGCGGCATAACAATTGGCCTGGGATGCCATGCTCAAGGCATTGATGAAATGACCGTGCCCGTCGATGAATCCCGGCAGGAGGGCGCGTCCCTTGAGGTCGACCACCTCGGTGGCGGCGCCCTTCCGTTTCAACGCATCCTGGAGAGAGCCGGTGAAGGAGATGCGTCCGTCCTTCACGGCCAGGGCTTCGACGTATTCGGGTTCCCTGCCGGCCATCGTCAGAATGGCGCCGTTCTGAAACAGAGAATCCGCTGTCTCGGCGGTGATTGGCACAACCGGGAAAACCAGCGAGATCATCAAGGGCAGGAGAAGTCTCATGGGAGTGGTACTGGGTCCGGATCAGGGTCTAGGGCGTCTGCGTCGAGAAGCCCGCAATCGAACTTCGAGGGTGGTCTTTACTTGGGAAAAAGGAATACGAGTGCGAACCGAAGGCCCCATTCCGGCCCGCCACTGGGGCCATCGATATAGGCGCGACCGCCGAGTGCCAGTTGGATGGGTTGTTTGCCCAGCATGAGTAGCTGGGAAACGACAAGATTCACCGGCGCCACCCATTGGTGAGTTTCCCAGTCATAAGTGAGTTCCGGACTAGCGGTGAACGTGGTTTTGGTGGAGGTGATGTAGCTCAGAAACGGATTCAGGAAGGTGGCATTCAGGTCGGCGCGATCGTCGTCCCCGGCATAGGAAACCAGGTGATTGGCCAGGAACCC
The DNA here is from genome assembly GCA_016795425.1 of Verrucomicrobiales bacterium. Lineage (GTDB taxonomy): Bacteria > Verrucomicrobiota > Verrucomicrobiia > Limisphaerales > CAIMTB01 > CAIMTB01. Next base: position 28,311 of record JAEUHG010000226.1, on the reverse strand, counting down.
GAACGTCCAAGGTCCCTTCTGTTGCAACGCAACCACCGTTGGTCCTGCGGCCCATTGACCGGCTCCCAGCAGGTCGTCGGTGGCGGTCGGATAGAGCAAGGCGGGTCCCGCTCCCAAAACCCAGCGTCCCACGGGTTCCTTGGGTGACAGAAAGAGGCTTTGCAGCGTGTCACCCAGCCCGAAGGCGTCGTCCACACCTGGCGCGGGGGACTCGGCCTGGATGATGGGGAGAATGGTCCGGGTGATGAGATTCCAATCATCGCTGAGGCTAAACGGTATGACAGGCTGCACATTCAGCGTGTAGCGCATGCTGTCGTTCAGTCCGATGCCGAAGTCGAAGTTCGACTGCATGGGAAGGGAGATGAGATTCGCCACTGGATTGGCGAGTTGTTTCGCCAGGTCCGCCCCACCGTCGCCCGGGGATGGTTCGGGTTGTCCCCCGGCCGCCGAAATGGACAGGCTCAGCAGGAGTGGAAAGCACGGGAGGAGGGATGTGCGGGCGGTATTCAAGGGAGAATGTGGCTGTGGGTGGACCGGGAGCTGAGGAAAGCGCGGGGTCGGGTAACACCTTCTGCCTTGCTGGACCAAGAACAATCCTCGGTGAAACACTGGCGGATCGGGCCGCCGTGGGGAGATGGGAAGCGGGGAAAATCCTGGTGTGTGGATTGGAAATTCGACGAATCAACCGAGCTGGTTCATTTTTGGTCCACGCATGCAGTTGCTATTCGTTGCCGACCTTCATTACGCGCTGAAGCAGTTCGATTGGATGACTGCTCAGGCGGCAAAGTACGACGCGGTCGTGATCGGAGGAGATCTCCTGGACATCAGTGCGGCGCTGGAGGTCGAGATCCAGATCGTGGTGATGGAGAAGTATTTCGAGCGTCTCTGTCGGGACACCGTGCTGATCGTCAGTTCAGGCAACCATGACGGGGATCGTCGCACCGAAGGAAACGAGTCGGTGGCGGGCTGGCTGCGGGAGGCCAAAGCTCCGCGCGTTTTTGTCGATGGGGATTCAGTCGATCTCGGAGACGCCTTGATCACGGTGTGCCCGTGGTGGGACGGCCCGGTATCTCGCGGAGAAGTGGAGGCGCAGATTGATCGGGACGCAATGAAAGCGAAATCCTCGGGAAAGCGGCGTTGGATATGGATTCACCATGCGCCGCCCGATCGTTCGCCGGTGAGTTGGACGGGTCGGAAGTATGGCGGCGACGAGTTCCTTGTGAATTGGATCCAGCGCTACCAACCGGACGCGGTGATGTCCGGTCACATTCACAACGCACCGTTTTATGAGGGAGGTTCGTGGGTTGACCGTCTGGGCCGGACCTGGGTGTTCAATCCTGGGCGGCAGATCGGCCCGCGCCCGACTTCGCTCACGCTGGACTTGAATGCGATGACGATGGCCTGGGAGTCGCTGGAAGGACGGGATCTGCGGTACCTGGAGGGATCGATGGATCGGGGGGCGCCTTCCTCACCGGTCCCCTCTGGCGTTGCATGAGGGTTTCGAGGACTTGATCGACCATGCCGATGTGATCGTGTCCATCGTATTGGCGGCGGACATCGGCCAGGTACTTGTTGAGGGAATCGAGTCGATGGGCCAGCAATTCGGCGAGGAAGAGACTGGCTTGGGCGGAGGCCTCCAGGAATTGGCGAGGGTTCGACACGATGGCAAACGACGAAGGTGCGAGAGCCCGAACGGTGGCGGTGTGAGGAGACCGGAGCAACACGGACATCTCGCCGAAGACGACTCCGGGCTGGGAGACTCTGGCCACTCGGATCTCGTCGCGCAGGACTTCCACCTCCCCTTGGACCATCACCAGCAGGACGCCGCTGGCCCCGCCTTGTTCCAGAATCGTTTCCCCGGCGGCGAAGCTCCGGATTTCGTGTCCGCGCACCAATTCGAGAATGCCGCTCATGTCGGGACGCGGTTGTAGCAGCGTCCCAGCCGGGATCAACGGATAACGCGCTCCTTTCCGATACGAAGCTCTCGGTGGACGAGTTCAGATCGATGGGAGCGCGACCAGGTTTCGACGGGTCTGGAGACTCTTCGAAGGATGACGTCGATTTCCGGGCTCTGAGCTTGCCGCGGTCGGTCCTCCCTTCTTTCAATCGCCGCGCCTCATGAAGCTGAAACTGCGCCGTTGGAGCCGGCTGCTCTTGATCGCTGTCATCCGTTGGATCACGACGCCGGACACCGGCGCGGCGGCTTGGACGGCCATGCATCGTTCGTCGGTGGCGTTGCCCGACGACGTCTATCTGCAGGAAATCGGGCGCAAGGTGTCCTCGCCGGTGCCCTTGACGGCTGTGGCGGTGGCGGGTGAAACCGTCTTCGTGGGTACTGCCGGTGGAGTTCAACGATGGGTCGGAGCGAGGTTCGAGGCGGAGCCGGGAATGACGTCGGAAGTGCGACGATTACGATGGGAGGGAGGGCGTCTTTGGGCCATCGGCGCGCCCGGGCTTTGGGTAAAGACTGACACAGGATGGCGCGAGGTGAGCCAGGAACCGGTGAGTGACGTGGCCCGATTTCGGGGCGACCTCGTGGCATCTGTGGGAAACCAGCTGCGGGTTTTTCGGGATGGAACATGGGTTCGGTGGGGAACGAATGCAGCCCCTTTTGGTATTCAGAGATTGGTGCCCTTTCAGGAGTCGCTTTTCATACAAGGTCAGGGCCGGGTGACGTTCGGTGCCGTCGGCGGTGAGTTTGGAGGGCTGGATGCGTATGGATTTCGAACGGATCAAGCCTGGGACTGGGGCGCGCTGCCGTCGTCGAATATCCGGGACGCTTTGGCGGTGGGGGCGGCCCTCTACCTGGCGACGGACCGGGGGCTGGGGGTCGTGCGTGGGATGTCCTTGACGGCGGTGCGTGGGGGCGACGGTTTGCCGGTGGAGGACACGACCTGCTTGGCGCGGGGGTTTACGAACGACCTGTGGATCGGCACCACTCGCGGTGCCATCCGAAGCGTGGGCGGCCAATTTCATTATTTTGCCGGCCAGCGATGGCTGCCGGACGATCGCATCCAGGCGATTGCCGTGGATGGGACGTCGGTCTATTTCGCCACCGATCGAGGTCTTGGGATTCTTCGCTACGAACCGTACACGCTGGCAAAGAAAGCAGACTATTACGAAAAGCACCTGGTGGAGTGGGGACAGAAGCGATTGGGTTTCACCCATAAGCTCGAGTGGGACGCGGGACGCCAGGCGTACGTGCGGGAGGTGAGTGACAATGACGGCGGGTACACCGGCAACTACCTGGCGGCACAATGCTATCGGTACGCCGTGACGGGCGATCCGGCGGCACGATCGGAGGCGACCAACACGTTTCACGCGTTGCGATGGTTGGAAGGAATGACCGGTATCGCAGGATTTCCGGCTCGATCGGTGTGGGCCAAAGGTGAGGTGGGTCACCAAGCGGGCCATGGATCCGGTGGGTATGCGGCCGAGTGGCACGACACGGCGGACGGAAGGTTCGAATGGAAAGGCGACACCTCGAGCGACGAGATCTGCTCGCACTTCTACTCCTTCGCGCTTTTTCTCGACTTGGTGGCGCAAGGACCGGAGGTGGAACAGGCCAAAGCGCACCTCCACCGCATTGCAACGCATCTCGTTGAACATCGTTGGCGGTTGGTGGACGTGGACGGCAAACCGACCCGTTGGGGCAGGTGGGACCCGGAGTATTTCGAAACCGACGAAGGGAAGTACGATCGCGGACTGCAGGCGGTGGAACTGTTGTCGTTCATCAAGACCGCGGAGGTATTGACGGGCGATCCCCGGTTTTCGGCTGCCTATCGCGAGTTGGTGGATCTCGGCTACCCCGCGTACACCTTGAGGGCGCGGAACACTTTTCCGCCCGACAGCGTGCTCCATTTCCTCGACGAACTCTCGTTTTGGTGTTGGGCGAACCTGCTGAGGTACGAGCAGGACCCGGACCTGCGCGCGCTGTATCGTCGCGGGTATGAGCGTGGGTATGAGGTGGTGCGGGTGGAACAGAATCCGTGGTACAATTTCCTGTACGGGGCGTTGACCGGGAATGATGCCGAGGCGGGGGCGGCGATGGAGCAGTTGCGGGGCTGGCCGCTCGACCTGCGCGTCTGGTCCTACCAGAACTCGCATCGCGCCGATCTCCGGACGCCGCCGGGTTATGTGGCCTTGAAAGGTGGGACCCGCACCTTCCTGCCGCGGGAGACGGAACCGCTGCGATGGGACCGTTGGCTGATGCAGGCGGACGGCGGCACGGGCGGCAATGATGTGGTGGAGCCCGGGGCATGGCTCCTGGCCTACTGGATGGGGCGTTACCACGGCTTCATCTCGGCCCCCACAGCGAAGGATCCGCGGTTCCTGGTCGTCGACCATTCGTTGGATCATGAACTGGGAGCCCGGCCGTACAGCGGACCTCCGCGTCCGCCGGGCTTCTGACCGATCCTTGAGAAGGGCGGCTGGATGGGAGGTTCACCCCTGGCCTCGGCATTCCGAAGGCTGAATATGCGTGACGGCGAGGGGCACTGTCACTGAGCGTGGCTCCCTATGGAATACTCCCAACAATTGCGGGATGCGCTCCAACGCCTTCAGCGACTGTGTCCGGCCTCCTCGACGCCGGCGGTTGCTCCAACGCGGTCCGATTGGCTGGACGAAGGCAGGTCGGTTGAGCTTTTGGAGGGTGCCATTGACCGCAGCGGTTGGACGGTGCTCAAGGAACGGTACGGGGCTCGTCTCAAGGCTCTCCGGGAGGAATCGCCACAGCCCTTCGAATCCACCAAGGAGACGGTGACGCTCCAATGCCGGGCGTTTCATGAGGTGATGGACGAATTTGATCGGACGCGACGGGCGGCGGTGGCGCGCAGCGAACGTCGCACGACCGGCGGTACCGCTTAGGTCGAGGATTCACAGTGCAAGCCATCGACAAGAATCCGCAACGCCGCAGGAGTCGGCGGGGGAGGTCGATGTCTAGGGTGGCGGGGTGAGAACGATCTACAGTTCGTGCCTTGGCATGCTCGCCGGGGCGTTGAGTCTGGCTTCCCTCCGCGCCGACGAGCGCCGATTCACCTATGTCTATGAGCCCGAGACATTGCCTCAGGGTGCCATCGAGTTCGAGAACTGGGTGACGCTGCGGGCCGGAAAAAGCTCCGAAGTCGGCAAGGATGATTTCAATCGGTGGGATCTCAGGCAGGAGTTGGAATACGGCGTCACGGATTGGTACACCGCCGCGCTGTACCTCAACGAGAAGGCCGAAAGCTATCGGGACCCGGCTACGGATGCGCACGAATCCGAGTTCGAGTGGAAGGGGATTTCGCTGGAGAACCGATTCAACGTCCTCAACCCAGCGGCGCACACCATCGGAGTGACGTTGTATCTCGAGGGCCGCTATTCGGGAGAGGAGGCGGCGATCGAGCAGAAGATCATCCTCGGCCAGCGCCACGGAAATTGGAAATGGGCGTTCAATCTCGAGCACGAAACCGAGTGGGAAGAGGATTTGAGCGAGGTCGAAGGGAAGGTGGGCGCGAGCGCGGGTCTGGCGCGGGATCTGGGTTCGAACTGGGCCTTGGGCGTCGAATTCAGAAACGAGAATGTGCTTCCGGAATACGAGAAATGGGAAAACTCGGCCCTCTACCTGGGACCGGTGCTGAGCTATCGGCAGGAGAGATTCTGGGCGGCGTTGACGGTGATGCCTCAGATCTATGGTTGGAACAACAGTCAGAGCCAGGACGGCAATTCCAACCTCGATCTTGATGGCCACGAGCGCATCCAGGTCCGCCTGTTGTTCGGCATCCAGTTCTAGGCAGCTACCCTCCACGTGCGCGCGGAAGTGAAACCGATCTTCGCCGCCGGGAGCGCAATCCCGGTGGCGCTAGCCTTGGGAGGTCAGGTCGCCGTGCGCCGGACCCGTGTCGGCGACGTGGCCATGGGCCGCCCCTGAAAAAGCCAACCTACGCGGTGAATCATGCAGGCTCCCCGTTTTCAACCGCCGCTTCGGCTCGTTTCGCTGCTGGTCGCCTTCCTTGCCAGTCAGGCGGCGGCTGAGTCGCCTCTGACCGATAAGGACCTGGCCGCCGCCCGCAAGATTTACGTCGCCAAGTGCGCCAAGTGCCACCAGTTCTATGAGCCCCTGAACTACCAGGAGGTCGAGTGGAAGACCTGGATGGACAAGATGAACCGCAAATCGAAGCTGAAGGAAAAGCAGGCGCAGCTCTTGAACCGATATCTGGATCTCTATCGTGCGGGTGGTTTGCCGGGCAAGCCCGAGGACAAGCCTCGGGCGACGCGGTAGTAGATCCCAGGCCGGGCTGGCCAGTGCGGCAATTCCTGGCGTGGGCCTGATCTCGCGCGGGCTTGGGGCCGGTGAGGTTGGCGGAGGTCCGACGACGGTCTCTCCCGCCTGGATCGACCGACCGGCCGGGCGCCGCCGGGGCGGGGCGCAACCGCGCGTGTCAGCGGCCGACGTAGGAGATCCGGTAGACGAGATTGCCGGTGTCGTCGCTCAACAGGATCGAACCGTCCGGGGCTTCGGCACAATCGGCCGGCCGGCCTTTGATGTCAGTGCCGTCCTTGAGAAAGTTGACGATCTTTTGCTCGCCGTAGGGGTGGCCGTCCTCGAAGAGCACCCGCGAAAGGCAATAGCCGACCTTCTGGGTCGCGTTCCATCCGCCCCTCTGGGCGACGAAAGCGTCGCCGCGCGCTCCCGGGATCTTTGTCCCGGTGTAGAAGAAGAGGGCGTTGGCCGAGCAGTGGGAGGGCATGGTCCACTCGGGAATGGTGGACATCGAGGCGTATTGGGTGAGGTCGGGATGATTCAGGAAGAGCAGGTTGGGTTGATTCTTCCCGACAATCCAAGGGTGACCGTAGAAGGCGCCTTCCCGGTAGTGGTTGAGTTCGGCGGGCGGATTGTGGTCCGTGAAGGGCTGGCCGAGCTTTTTGTCCGCTTCAAACTTGGCGCCCATGCCGTCGACGTCGTGATCGACGCCCCAGATTTCGTCGGTACCCGGCCGGACGGCGAATTTCTCCGTGTTGCGGAGGCCGGTGGCGAACAGCTTTTTGTCGGTGCCATCGAGGGCGAACGACCAGATCTTTTTGCGTTCCGAGGCGTCGATGGGTTCGTCGGTGGCGTTGGTTTGGTCGCCGACGTGGGTGTAGATGCGGCCCTTATGGATGAGCAGGGCGCGCCACATGTGGCCGCCGTCCTTGCCGGTGGGGATTTCCTGGGCGTTGAGCACCTGGACCTCCTCGTCGGCGCGGCCGTCGCCGTCGTTGTCGCGGGCGCGGGCAATGGAGTTCAACTGGGCGAACCACAGCCAACCGTCGTGCCACTGCATGCCCTGCAGGATGGTCTTGGGATCCTTGCCTTGGACGTAGGTGGTGGCCTTTTCGAAGACGCCGTCGCCATCGGCATCCGTGCATCGGAAGATCTTGCCTTGGCCGGGAACACTGACGAAGAGAGCGCCGTCGGGGGAGAAGGCGAGAAACCGGGGGCCCTTGATGCCATCGACCGCTACTTTCATCTCGTAGCCGGGGCGGACCCAGATGCCGTCCGGCACCGCGGCGCCCTGGGACAGGCACGGTAGCAGCAAAGCCAGCGCGGTGAGGGAGGGGCGCAGGTGCTCACCGAGGGAAGCGAGCCGAGGGTTGGGTTGGGCGAGTTCGGCGACGCCGGTGGACTCGGAGGGGCGGCAATGCATGCGACGATTCTAAGCGTGGGCCACCGGCGGAGACACCAGGAAAAACCGCGGTGAGGATGTCATTGAATGCCGGGGTGGGCGAAGAGGGCCCTGGTCGAACCGGCGACGGCCGGCAGGTCGGGGTCAAAGGACGGTGGTTCGGACACCCACCAGGAGCACAGGCGACCGGCCGGCGGTTCCGAAGAAGCTGCCCGAGACCGGGGAGACGGCGGCCGGGTGCCGGCTGACGGCGGCGGCGATGTGCGACGATCCGGTGACCTCGCCGAGCGTGCTGTCAAAGCCTTTCCAGCCTGCACCGGGCAGATAGACCTCAGCCCAGGCGTGCATCGAGCCTCCCGGCCCGGTCGTCCCACTGCTGCAAAGGTACCCGCTGACGAAGCGGGCGGGCAGGTTCAAGGCGCGGCAGGTCTCGATGAACAGGGTGGCGAAATCCCGGCACGATCCGGCGCCGCTTCGGAGCGTTTCGTCGGGGGTCTGAACGCCTTCGGCGTGGCGCTCGGTGTATCGGAACTCGCGGGCGATGGTCTGATTGATGGCATCCAGTAGGGTAAACGTCTGCATCACCTGACCGTGACGCCAGAATCGCGAGACCCATTCCCGGCAGCTTTGGGCCGCGGACTCGTAGGAGGGGCCCCGGTAGGGTCCAAGGTCCATCCACTCTTCCGTCGGATATTCAAAGGGATAGTGGATCGCCCCGGGGTCGATCAGGAAGTCGAGCGGGTTTTCCTCGTAATGCTGAATGATGACCTCACTGCCGATGAAGAGGGTGGAGGAGGATTCCCGGAAGGTCACGGCACCGACCGAATTCCCGAAGAAATCGCGATGCCACTTCACCGCGGCGGTAGGACGGATCCGCAGTTGGGAAGATTCGATGCGCACGTCATGACCTTCCCGGGGGCGGATCATGAGTTTGTGCGGCCCGAGCTTCACCTGTTCGGTGAACTCATAGGTCGTCAGGTGTTCGATTTTGAGCCGGCGCATGGCGAGAATGGGGACGTGGGATTCCGCATCCCGGGGGCGGATCCGGCGGCGGATGGCAGTGCGGTGGCAACCTCGAGTCGGTGAACGAAGCGACCGGGCGAGGCAATCTCAGGTGGTCGCAGGGCCTCTAACGCGCGGCGAAATAGGCGAGCACCACCGCGCTGACGACGGCGGAAATGAGAAACGTCACCATCAAGATATCAACGCCCCAGCGCCGGATACCCGCTACTTTTATGGCAAACCAGTTCATGGGCTTTCATGGGTTGCGGCCTCCGCCTCCGCCTCACCACTACTGCACGGTCATAGGGACACTTTGATGGGGCGAACGCAAGGAAACCCGCGATTTATTATTGGTTCGGAGCGGTGGCCGCCGGGCCAGATCCTTGCAAGTTGGAGAACAAAGGTCCGTGCTTGAGGACCGAACAAATCCGTGCACTTTGCCGGGATGACCAACGTTCGCGTCCTTGCACAGAGTTCCCTGACCCGGCCCCAAGTCGTTGGTGTTCTGGCGGCGGTGCTGCTGGGTTCGACGCTTCGGTCGGCCACGGGCGCCGAGGATTGGCCGAGTTGGAGGGGTCCGCGGGGGACGGGCAGCGTGCCCAGCGGGTCGATTCCGTCGCAATGGACCACGAACACGGTGGCCTGGAAGGCGGAGCTTCCGGGCAAAGGGGGATCCACGCCGATCGTCGTCGGGCAACGGGTGATCCTGACGTGCCCCAGCGGGGGCGAGGATGCCGTGCTGGCCTTTGACACGTCCGGCAAGCGTCTGTGGTCCACTTCGTTGGGACCCGAGTCGTCCGCCAAGCATCGGACCCTGGGTTCGAGTTGCAACGCCTCACCGGTGAGCGATGGCACCTTGGTCTTCGTTTCCTTCAAGAGCGGGCACTTCGCGGCCTTGGATATGTCGGGTGCGGTAAAATGGAAGACCCATCTCGTGGAGCGATTCGGGGCGGAGAAGCTGTATTGGGACGCCGGGAGTTCGCCGGTGGTGTCGGGGGATCAGGTCATCCTTGCGCGACTGCATGGAGGGGAGTCATGGGTGGCGGGTTTCGACAAGGCGACGGGGGCGCTGCGATGGCGTGCGGAGAGGGACTTCGAGGCACCGTCAGAGAACGACAATGGCTATGCCACGCCGGTGCTCGTTCGCCACGATGGGCGCGACGCGTTTCTGTTGTGGGGGGCGGATCGCTTGACGGCACACGAGGCAAAGGATGGGGCGCTGCTATGGACGGCGGGCGGGTTCAATCCGGGTGGGAAAGCGAATTGGCCGGCGATCGCGACGCCGGTGATTTCCGGCGATATCGCGGTGGTGCCGGTGGGGCGGGATGATCGTCCGGGTCAGGCGTCGCTCTACGGGGTTCGGTTGGGAGGGCGCGGCGATGTGACGGAGAGTCATCGGGTGTGGGCGCGCGAGGACCTGGGTGTCTTTGTGACCACGCCGGCGGAAGACCAGGGGCGTGTGTATTTGCTGCGCCATCGAGGCGAGGTGGTGTGCGTGAATGCCGGGGATGGGGCGGTGGTGTGGAGCGATGCGTTGCCGAAGGGGAGCGCGCCCTATTACGCGTCGCCTCTGGTGGTGAACGGTGTGCTGTATGCGGCGCGCGAGGACGGTGTGGTCTTCGTGGCGCGGGTGCGCGAGAAGTTCGAAGTACTGGGGGAGAATCCAATGGGTGAACGCATCGTGGCCACGCCGGTGGCCAGCGGGAATCGGTTGCTCCTTCGCGGCGACCGCCACCTCCTGTGCGTGGGCGGCGGTTGAAGGGGCGTCAATCCCAGTCGAAGCCCATGCGTTTCATCTGGCGCGCGTGTTCTTCGCGGGCGGCGAAGGCCTTCAGGAGATCCTGCACCTCCGCGAGGCCGGATTCGGAACCGAGCGCTGTCACCGACCTTTGGATGTCGGCGAGGGTGCCCAGGAGTTTTTGGCGACCTTTTTCGCCGTCGAAATCCTGAGGCAGCGCGAAGCCAACTTTGAAGCGGTGCAGAGGTTGGTAGCGTGGGTGGCTGCTGAGGTTGCGAAGTTCCTCTTCCAATTCGAAGACCTGCTCTTTCAGGACGTCGTTGTAGATCGCAAGTTTCTCGTCGGTCAGGCGGTTGGCGTCGGCCTGTTCTTGCAGGATCCATTCCACCTCCAGGCGGAGCATGGTATGCAGGTCCCCGTCTTTGTAGGCGGTGGTCAGGCGTTTCATGGCCGCCTCCTTTTCCTGGCGCCGGGCGGCGTCGGGTTCGAGGTCGGGATGGAGGAGTTTGGCGAGTTGCTTGTAAAGGCGGCCGATATCGCGGGTTCGAAGCTCCTCCGCGGCCCGGTCGCGGGCTTCGCGTTCGAGTTGGCGCTTGGACTTCGGCTTTTCCCGCCTTGGAGAGCCGCCGGACTGGGCTTGGAATTCGGCCTGGCCTTGGGCGGCGTTGAGGCGGGCTTCGAGTTCCTCGAATTTCCGGTTCAATTGCTCTTCCGAAATGCCCTCCTTGATCTCCGAGAGGTCCATGTCGATGCCCATGAAGTCGCACAGGTCCTGCATCTGGGCGCGGGTCGACTCCAATTCCTCGCGGTCGGATTCGTCGAGAGTTTTGCCTTGGACGGTTTTGTAGATGGTCTCGAGTTCCGGGGAGTCAAGATCCCCATAGTAGTCGAGCAGCATCTGAAGTTGGTGGGAGATGAGACGCTTGAGGCGGTTGCGGACGCTTTTGACGCGGAGTTCGCGGTGCGCGAGGAACGGATGGAGTCGCTGGACGAACTCCTTGCGGTGCGCCGCGATTTTTTCTTCGAGCGGATGCAACGCCGCGCCGTAGAAGGCGAGGTGCTGATCCAACTGGGACTGCGTTGATTCGATGTGTCGCCGGATTTTCTCGATACGGCCGACGAGGCGGTTGAATTTTTGTTGGGCTTTCGAGAGGCGGGAGGCCTTCGACGTGCCGATGACCAATCCTCCCTTGTGAAGAACAAGGGAGGGATCCTGCGGGTGACCGAACAGATCGGTCGGCGATTCCATGGTGCGAATTCTGAGGGGCTCGAACCAGACGTCGAGGGCCGAATCATGGTTCGTGCGATAGGGACAGGTCACCCATCGAACCTTCCCAGCAGGAGTTGCGTTCGCCGATCGCCACCTCGGGTTGGTCCGAATTCGGTCCAGACTCGGATCGGCGATCGTCCGAAGTCGGACCAGGGGAAGGTCCGATGCCTTGGAAGCACGGCAGATATCGTTTCTTGGGGCACCGAAACTGGTGTGGCATCGCGGTTGCTTTTGAGGGGAAGCGCCGCCATCGGCGAGGCCGGTCGGGCGCCTTATACCTATGAAGTACCAATCCTATCTTAATGCATGGATCTCGTATCCGACGCTGCGGCGGTCGGTTCTGGCGGTGAGCCTGGCCACCTTGGCGTCGACCGGCGCGAGTGCGCAGACCTATACCGTGATCGATTTGACGCCCACTGCGGTGAATGCGGTGGCCGAGGGTGTCGCCGGAGGCATCGCCGGCGGATCGGTGGCGGAAAGTGCGACGGGCATTGCCGCGCGCGCCACGGTCTGGGATGTCAATGGACAGATCGACGTGCATCCAGCGTTCCTCGCGGATCCGGCGACAGGATCCGTCGGGCGCTCCGCCATTCTTGGCGTGGCCGCGGGGGTGCAGGTGGGATGGGGATTCGGATCGGGCACGGCGGGACGCACGGCGCCAATGATCTGGCACGGGACCCGGGAGAGTGCAGCCATTCTGCCAATTCCCTTCACGAATTTCGGCGGGCAGGCTGCCGCCACTGATGGCAACCAGATCGTCGGGTATGCGACGGGGACTTCCACGGATGGCACCACCATCGGGGTGACGCATGCCATGTTGTGGGATGCGGCGACGGGGACGGCCATCGATCTCGGAGACGGCGGCAAAGGCGCCATGGCATACGGCGTGGGCGGCGGAGTGCAGGTTGGCCAGGTGAACCGAGGCAATGCCAACGCCGCGCTGTGGCGTGGAAGCGATCGGACCCTGGTGGTTTTGCATCCCCGGGATGCGGTGGTTTCGACCGCGTCGGGAACGGATGGTGTTCGTCAGGTGGGAAGCGCCGGCTACGATGTTCGAGTTCGGCGCGAAGCGGCCAAGGGCAACAAGGATGCCCGATTCACCTATGCGTTTGTCTGGTCGGGTTCGGCCGCCAGCGGACTCAACATTCACGCGGGCATGGCGGTAAACGGCACCATCCCGTTCGCCCACAGCTATGCGCTCGCGGTGTCGGGTCCTTGGATCGTGGGGTATGCGGTCGACGCCACCAAATTCGGGACGCCGGCCTCGAGTCACGCCATTGTCTGGGATGCGGACTATCAACCGACCGACCTGAACGCCTTTCTTCCAGCCGGGTTCGTCGGAGCGATGGCGCAGGATGTGGATGCCCAGGGGCAGATTTCGGGCGTGATTTACACGGCGGAGGGACGTCGGCACGCGGCGCTTTGGGTACCGACCTCGGCCCGGCCCTGATGGACGGGTCCTTCCTCAATACGCAAGGGTCGGCAACAAACCGCCCGGGGCTGGACCCCTGGCGGTTTTCGCCTGTCGCACGAGGGTCTTGGAGATCGATGGAGCAAACTTGGAAAGTGGTACCAACCGAGGGAAGGTGGTGGGCACACTTCCGCATGAAAACGGCTCCAAGGGTTGGGCGATGGTGGTCGGCAATTCTGCTCATGGTGGCGGCTTCCTTCGGAGGATTGACCGGATGCCGCACCCCCGGGACGCGTCGCCATCAAGCCAAGCGGCGCCGCGTGGCGGGAACGGCGCTGGCGCTCATTCTTATTGGAGCATCGATCGTTGGGCCCGGCGTTCTGGCACAGCGTCCTCCCCAGGGGCCGATGTCGACCAACCGGTACACACCCGAGAGCCTGGGCTACGAACTCGCATGGTCGGACGAGTTCGAGGGACCCGTACTGGACGCTGCCAAGTGGGAGGTTCGCGGAGTGGGGCCGCGGGCACTGGGTTATGTATCGGCGGAAGCGGTTACTGTGACGAACGGCCTGCTGCGACTGGCGGCGCTGAAGCGCGAGGATCGCATCCTTCTGGGTGCCGTCGGAACCCAGGGGAGGTTCATGGTTCGATACGGCTACTTTGAATGCCGCGCCCAGGTGCAACGATCCCCCGGTGTCTGGGCGGCGTTCTGGATTCAGTCGCCGGACATTTCCAAGGGAGAAGATCCGGCGCTGTTTGGCGCGGAGATCGACATCCTGGAATGCTTTCGGAAGTTGGGTCCCGATATCGTATCGCACAATGTTCACTGGGCTTATGGACCCAACCAGAAGTCGACGCGGGGCATGCAGAGCCATCTTCCCGGGGTGGGCGAAGGATTCCACCTCTTCGCCTTGGAGTGGACCCCGGAGAAGTATGTGTTTTTCGTGGATGGGCTGAAGTTCTACGAAGTCACTCAGGGAATCTCACGCATCGAGGAATACCTCATTCTCAGCATGGAGATCCCGTCGAAGCCGGAGGAGATCCGGAACACGGTCTTTCCAGATGAGTTCCTGGTCGACTATGTGCGAGTCTATCGGAAGCGCGGGTAGGAAATAGGGAAGGGTTTTCTGGGAAGAGGGAAGGGATTCAAGGGCCCAGGAGGTCCTTGCCCAGGCAGATGCTGGTGTTGGGCGAAAGGCAGTATTCGCCGTAGAGCGGGATCGGAACGAAGCCGGTGGCGCGGTACAGGGCCAGGGCGGAGGTTTGGCGCACACCTGTTTCGAGAACCAATTTTTTGGCGCCCAGGGCGCGGGCCTCGGTCTCGAGGGCTTCGACGAGGCGCCGGCCGAGTCCTCGGCCGCGAGCCTCGGGCGCGACATACATGCGCTTTAACTCGCCCGTCTGCCCGTCGATCAGACGCAGGGCGCCGCAGCCCACGGGGCGACCATCCATGCGGATCACGACAAAGAGGCCGCGACCGGGGGCGACCTCGGAGGGATCGAGGCTGAAGTGATTGGCGCCGGGTTCGGAGTAGGCGCCGCTCAATTCCGCATTGAGAGCGGCGATGAGTTGGCGGCTGGCATCGGCCGTCAGATCGGCGCGTTCGAGCGTGATGAGGAGGTTGGAAGAATTGGGCACAGCGCGGGAAGGATGTTGGGATGGCGGATTCCCGCCACTGAAAATGCGGCCGCGACGGCACGGGAAGGCGCCCAGACTGGGCGGGCCGACACGGATCAGGAGCTGAGCAGGACCTCGCGAATGATGTCTCCTTCGACGTTGGTCAGGCGGCGTTGGGTGCCGTTGTACTCGTAGGTGAGGCGCTCGTGATTGAGGCCGAGCAGATGGAGCAACGTCGCGTTGAAGTCGTAGAGCGGGTGAATATCGATGACGGCGCGTTGACCGAGTTCGTCGGTGGCGCCGTGGCTGACCCCGGGTTTCACGCCGGCTCCGGTGAACCAACAGGTGAATCCGTCGGGATTATGGTCCCTGCCTTGAGCGCCCTTCTGGAAGAACGGCATGCGGCCGAACTCGGTGCACCACACCACCAGGGTCTGTTCGAGGAGTCCGCGTTGTCGCAGATCGCGGATGAGGGCGGCGGCGGGTTGATCGAGAATCGCGGCGTGCTTGTCGTATTGTTCCTTGAGCTTGCTGTGGCCGTCCCAGTTCAGGTCGCCACCGCTGGCGTAAGCGCCGTTGAAGAGTTGGACAAACCGAACGCCACGTTCGACGAGGCGCCGCGCGAGGATACAATTCCGGGCGAAGGCGGCCTTGGTGGGATTGGCGGTGTCATCGGCGCCATAGAGTCGCAGCACGTGCGCCGGTTCGTCGTCGAACCGGGTGAGTTCCGGCACGCTGAGTTGCATGCGGGCGGCGAGTTCATAGCTGGCGATGCGCGCGGCGAGTTTTTCGTCGCCGGGATTTGCGGTCAGATGACGGGCGTTCATGCGCTCGAGCAGGTAGCGCGCCGCGCGGTCGCTGGTTGGCGAGATGCCGGGAGGTGGACTCAGGTGGCGGATGGGTTCGGAGGCGCTCATCGGCGTCCCTTGGAACACCGCCGGCAGAAATCCTGGACCCCAGTTGTTGGAGCCCGCCTGGGGCACGCCGCGCGGATCGGGTATGGCGACGTAGGCCGGAAGATCCTGATTCTCGCTGCCCAAGGCGTAACTGATCCATGACCCGACGCTCGGAAAACCGTCGAGCACGGACCCGGTGGAGATGAAATTTTCAGCGGGTCCGTGGGTATTGCTTTTGCTGGTGAGCGAGTGGATGAAGGCGATGTCGTCGGTAAGTTCGGCGAGTTGGGGGATGAGGTCGGATACCCATTTGCCCGTCTGACCTCGGGGACGAAAGGGGTATTGTGGGCGTGCCAATTCCCCGGCGGGTCCCTGGAACGTGACCGCCGGTCCGCCGGCCAGTGGTTTGCCGTCCAGCGGGATCAGGGCGGGCTTGTAGTCCCAAGTCTCCAATTGGCTGACGGCGCCGGCACAGAAGATCATCACGACGTTCCGGGCGCGCGCGGCATAATGGGGTGGTCGGGGCGCGAACGGCCGAGCGGGCTGAATCGATAGGGTGCCGGATGCCAGCAGGCGGTCCTGACCCAGCAAACTGGTGAGGGCGATGGCACTCAGGGCGGAAGCGGAGCCGGACAGAAACTGACGGCGATCAAGGAACTGGCGTCCCGGCAGCGAGAGTTTTTCCGGGGTGTGGCTCATGGCAGGAAGAGGAACTCATTGCTGTTGAACAGGGCGCGGCAGAGCACGGCAAGGCCATGATGTCGAACCACTGGCTCGGCTTCCACGCGCTCCTCGGGATGGGGATCGCGCGCCAGCGCCCGGCGGTAGGCCTGCTGGATCTGCCGGTCGATGTCGGGTCCTGCTTCGGACTGAACGCGGTCGGCGAAGGCTTCGGCTTCGTCGATGGTGAAACGGCTGTTGAACAGGTTGAGCGCTTGAATCGGGGTGGTGGATTCGCGGCGGCGCGCGGTACTCTGTCCGGCGTCGGGGCAATCAAACGCACCAAACACGGCTTCCCGTTCGCGGCGCACCTTGTGCGCGTAGATCATTCGCCGGCGTCCCTCGACGTCGAAGGATTCGACCGGCTTGAATCCAGTGAGACCGCCCCGTTTGTCGAAGAGATCGAAGCCGCGGCCGTACATGGCGAGGTTGAGATGACCGCTCACGGCCAACATCGCGTCACGAATGGTTTCGGCTTCGAGGCGTCGCGGTGGGAAACGCCACAGGAAGCGGGACTCGGCGTCAATGGCTTCGCCTTGGGAATCGGGTGTGGCGGCCTGGCGATAGGTGGCGGACAGCACAATGAGTCGGTGAATGTGCTTGAGGGACCATCCGGAGGCGATGAATTCGGAGGCGAGCCAATCGAGGAGTTCCGGGTGTGACGCCTTGCCGCCATTGCGACCGAAGTCGCTGGAGGTATCGACGAGGCCGGTCCCGAAGTGACCCTGCCAGATCCGATTCACCATGACCCGGGCGGTGAGCGGATTTCGGGGGCTGGCGATCCAGTCGGCGAGCGCGATGCGGCGCTGCGGATCCGCGGCGTCCTTGGGTAACTCAAGGGCGCCCATGGCACGAGGAACGGCCGGTGCGACCTCGTCGCGAGGCTGTTCTGGATCGCCCCGCCGGAGGACGCGGATGAGGTCGGGTTGCCGGAAGTTACCGGCGAACGCGCGCTGACCAATGGCGACTTGGGCGAGGCGAGCTTCGATCCGTTTCTGGCGTTCCTTCAATTGGCGGACGGCGACGGCGTTCTCGGACGGAAGGGCGGCCGTGGGACCGAGGTCCGGTTTGGCGGAACCGTCAGCGAGTGATTGGTGGTCCGAGGTTTCGCCGACGCGCGGCGTATAGCGGGTGAGGTCTGCCTGAACCTGGGCGAGCTCGGTTTTGAGCGCGCCTTCCTCCGCACGCAGGGCATTGGCTTCCGGTGTGCGTAGATCGCGGTCCTCGTATTCGACCCCGGCGACAAAGGCCTGCATCGCGTAATAATCGTGCTGGGAGATGGGATCGGTCTTGTGGTCGTGACAGCGGGCGCAACCGATGGTCAACCCGAGGAAGGTCTGTCCGATGTTCACAATGATCTCATCGAGGGCATCTTGTCGGGCCAGGCGTTTGGAGGGTTCGTCGGCTCCGATTTGTCCGGGAAGGAGGGCGGACGCGGTAAGCAGGAAGCCGGTGGCCGCATCCTCGCCCCATTGATCGCCGGCGATTTGTTCGCGGATGAACTGGTCGTAGGGAAGGTCGCGGTTGAAAGCGCGGATGACGTAATCGCGATAAGGCCAGGCGTTGGGCCTTTCGGTGTTCACTTCGAAACCGTGGGTGTCGGCGAAACGCACGACATCCAGCCAATGCTGCGCCCAACGTTCGCCGTAGCGCGGCGACGCGAGGAGTCGGTCCACGATTCTCTCGTCGGCACCGACGCTGTGGTCCGCTTCCAAAGCCGCAACTTCCTCCGGAGTGGGGGGGAGCCCGGTGAGGTCAAAGGTTGCGCGGCGCAGCCAGGTGACACGATCGGTTTCCCGTGCGGGGGACAATCCGACGCGCTCGAGGTGCGCGAGAATGAAGTGATCCAAGGGTTGCCGAGACCATTGGGAATCGCGAGGGATGGGAAGCGGAGGGTTGGTGATGGGTTGGAGGAAGGGCAGGTCGCCTCCTGGGGCGGATCGGGCACCGATGATACCGATGACGCTTAGGTTCATGGCCCACGCCATGAGCCACAGCGCCGCGCGATATCCTGCGGTCGGCCTCATGCCCATCAGCCTAGACGAAGAACCGGCCGTCTGGGAATGCCGGGTTGAGGTCTCAGGTCTCGAGGATCAGGCAACTGGCGAGGCGGCCGGGAATCCAGCAGGTCGCGGCGATGATCGCGTGGCGGGACGGGTCGCGGTCCGCCAGGGTGGTGGCGATGTCGACGAGCGGCTGGGAACCTTCCAGGCAACCGACGCTGGCGGCGACGCTGCGACATCGTGCTGGCCACAGCGGGTGGAGATCCGCGATCCCGTCGTCGGGCCCGAGATGGTGCACCACTTGGACCGCTTCGGCGGGAACGCCGGCTGCGTTCAGGGCATCGTGAACGACCGTCCGGAAGGCAGCAGACGAGGTGGCTGTGGAGCCAGGGGTGTGGGCGCTGGTGACGGCGCGGATGTGAGCGAGAGGGACCACTTGTCGTTCGGCGGCATGGGCGGCCGTTTCCAGGAGGAAGAAGGCGGCGCCCTCACCTGGGGGGTGGCGGAGACCCGGAATACTCGGGCCGGAGAGGGTTTCGTCGGCGAGAATACGGTCGGAAAGTTCGTCCACCGCACCGGAGAGGAGGGCCTGAGCGTGGCCGCAACGCAGGGCGCTCAGGGCCGGCAGGAGGCCGTGGAGCCCGGCACCGGGACCAGAACTAAAGGTGAGATTATGTCCGGTGATGCGGAGAGCGCGACAGATGTTGCCGACGACCGAACTCGGTACGATGTAGGGAAAAGCCCCGAGCTGACTGACCTGATCGTGGTTGCGGAGGAATGACGTGAGGAATTCATGCTCCGCCCAGGAAGGGCCGGCGGACAACCCCAGGAAGAGTCCAAGATCGGCGAGAGCGGTGCTGGATTCGGGAAAACGGGCGTCGCGAATGGCGAGGCGTGCCGCGACGGTCGCCCACCGGCTGGCGCGATCCATGGACCGCAGGTCCAGGCGGCGATCGTAGGTATCGACGGCGAGGTCGTTCACCATTGCGGCCGATGCGGCGCGGCCATCGGACAGGGTATGTCGAGCCAGGAACGGCTGTCCGTTGCGCGAGGCGGTGGCGAGTGCGGCGGAGCCCAGTCCGGCGGCCGTGACGACGCCGATGCCCGTGATGACGAGCGGCACCCAGGCGCGGCCTTCCACCTCGGGCGACAGCGAGACAGTCTGGGGGCTGGGGTGTTCCGCGGCGCAGTGGAGGACCAGACTCGCGTTGTGTCCACCGAACGCCGAATTGTTGCTGAGGCAGATGCGGGGTTGGTTCCAAGGACGCCCGGCGTCGGGCACGCAATCGATGGAGCAGCCTTCACGCGCCTCGGTGAAATTGGCGGTGGGCGGCAGGACCCCGGCTTGAGCACAGGCGAGGGTGGCAATGGCTTCGACGGCTCCCGCTGCGCCGAGGCAATGGCCGACCATGGACTTGGTGGAACTAATGGGGATACGGAAGTCTGGGCCGAAGACCTTGCGCACCGCCTTGATTTCCGCGCGGTCGTTGGCTTCGGTGCCGGTACCATGGGCATTGATGTAGGCGATATCGGTCGGGCCGAGTCCGGCGTCGCGAAGGGCGCGATGCATGGAGAGGGCGAGGCCGCGGCCGTTGGGATCCGGGGCTGAACAATGGTGGGCGTCGTTGCTGGTTCCAGAGCCCAGAATTTCGCCAAGGATGGTCGGCTGGCGGTCCGCCCGCTGGTTGGGACACTCAAGGATGAGAAATGCCGCGGCTTCGCCAAGGTTGAGGCCGTAAGGTTTGGAGAATGGCGCGCAGCGGGATTCGCTGGTGGCCTTGAGACCGTCGAAGCCGGCGAGGGTGCTGAGGGAGAGGCTGTCGGCACCGCCAGCAATAGCGGCGTCCAGCATGCCGCACCGAATCAGGTCGGCGGCGAGGGCGATGGCGGCAGTGCTGGCAGAGCAGGCTGTTGCGACAGTGGTGGTGAAGCCTTGGACGCCAAGGACGTCGGCCAGTGCCTGGGCGGCGGAGTAGTATCGTTTCGCGAAGAGTTCCGGCAGGGTGAGAGACGCGTCGCCGGATAGAATGCGACGATAATGGGCCTCGATCCGCAGCATTGGGCCCGAGCAGGTCGAGAAGATCAGGCCCAAACGGTGGTTGAAGCAACGGGGGTCGAGGCGGGCTGCGGCTAAGGCCTCCCTGGCCGCGACGAGGGCCATCTGTGTGTGGCGGTCCTGGAGTGCGAGATCGCCATCCTGGGCGCTTGCGGCGGAGGAATCGAAGGCCCGGGCAATGCCGGCGAATTTCGCGCGAAGTTTGGCCGCCTTCGGGTCGTTGAGTGGGGATAGGCAGCACCGGCCCGCCACAAACGCTGGTCCGGCCTCGGCGAGACACGGTCCGGCGCTGGAGACGATGCCGGCACCGGTGATGAGCACACGGCGTCTCATTGCCGCCAGCCGCGACGCAGCACCACAGCGAAGTTGTACCCGACATCGCTGCTTCCGACGGCAAGGATGCCGTCGGCGGCGGGGCGGCGAGGGCGTTGATCCAATTCCGGCACCCCCGTGCGTTGGGGCCAGAGGTCCTGATCCCGTGCGATATTTTCCAGCGCGGCGCCGAGGCTCACCAGGATCGAGGCGGACTCGATGTAGCCGGTATTGAAGGTTGTGGTGACGATGGGGATTTGGGCGAAGGCGGGGCCCCAGAGCTCTTCGGCGACGCGAAGGACTTTGAGGTCCTGGCGATTGCCCTGAGGGGCCCAGACGACCAAACCGATGTCCGCAGGGGTGAGTCCGGATCGATCGAGGGCGAGTTGGACCGCGTGTCGAAGGCCGTCCGTTCCGAGGTTCGGTGCCAGGAATCCTTCGGCGTCCATGCTCATGCCATAGCCGAGGACCTCTCCGAGAATGCGAGCGCCGCGTTGCAGGGCGGAATCGGCGCTCTCCACCGCCAGCAGGGCGGCGCCGTCACCGAGCACCTTGTTTTTGGCGGCGTCGGGCCGCAGGTGGTAGGAGGCCTCCTGTTCGTTGGCGAAGAGGAAATCCATGCCGTCATAATTGTAGAAGGTCTGGGCGTAGACCTCATCGGCAGCCCCCGCGAGGATGACCCTGGCTCGACCTTCCCTCAGCGCGTCGTAGGCATAGGCGAGGCTTTGGAGTCCCGCGTGCGGACCAGCGGAGAAGGAGGCATTCACACCGCGCAGGTAGAGTTGGGAGGAGACCCACCCGGCGGTCGAATTGGAAGTGATGTTGGAGAAGCTGGGTATATTGGCGACGTAGGTGTCGCTGCTGAAGACGCTGTCCATGTGTCCCATTTCGGAGGGCCCGTTGCAGACGCCCATGGCGACGCCGACATCGTCACCGGAGTTGGGGCTCCATTTGAGGCCGGCATGGCCGAGTGCCAGGCGGCCGGCGGAGACGGCAAACCGGCTGATGGGATTCAGCACTGAGAAGTCCAGGCGCCGGTCGATTTTCGAAGCGGGGAAGTCGGTGATTTCCCCGAAGCATTGGGCGCGCTGGCCCTTGAGGGGGAAACGGGTGACGGGGTTGATGCCGATGGTTTGGTTTTGGAGCCCGGCCAGGATGTCCTCAATACCCAGACCGATGGAGGTCACGGCGCCAACGCCGGTGATGACGACTCGGTGGGACGGGCGTTGGCGGGGTGAAAGGGGTGCGTCCCATCGGGTGATAGCGACCGCGGCGTTGTTGCCGCCGAAGGCATAGTTGGCCGAGAGGAATGCCCGGTAATCGGCGGCGCGCGCGGTGTTGGGGACGTAGTCGAGGGAGCAGCCTGGGCGCGGCCCTGAGAAGTTGAGCGTTGGAGGGATGAAACCGGCGTTCATGGCCAGGAGTTGGCTGGTGGCCTCGAGGATGCCGGTGGCGCCCATGCAATGTCCGAAGAAGGACTTGGTGGATACGGCGGGGATGTCGTGGCCCTCGATGAAGCGGGCGATGCCGCGGGATTCAGCCTTGTCGTTGGCCTCGGTGCCGCTGCCGTGGGCGTTAATGCAGCCAATGTCGGCGAGGGTGAGTCCGGCGTCGGTGAGGGCGCCAAGCAAGGTGCGGTGGACGCCGGTGCCGCGGGGGTCGGGGGTGGTGGGATGGTAAGCGTCGGAGGTGGTGGCGTGGCCGGCGATGCGACCCAGACAACCGGCGCCCCGCAAGAGCGCCTTCTCCATGTCTTCCACCACCCAGAAGCAGGCGGCCTCGCCGATGTTCAGTCCGAAGGGCTGGGAAAAGGGGGCCATCCGGCCCGGAGCGGTGGCCTTGAGGGCATCGAATCCCGAGACGTTGGCGACGCACAGGCCGTCGGAGCCGCCCACCAGGACCAAGTCATAATGGCCCCGCTGAACCAGGGACTGGGCGAGGCCGAGGGCGACGGTGGTGCTGGAGCAGGCGGTGGTGACGACCCAGGTCTCGCCGCCCAGGCGCAAGGCGCTGGCGAGGGCTTTGCCAAAGCCATAGAGCTGCGCCTGGAGATTCATGGCCTCGTCGAAGGGGCGGGAGCTGCGTCCGTGTTTCCACGCGTATTCCGCCTCGGCAGAACTGAGGCCGCCGTTGCAGGTGCCCAGAACGAGGGCGATGTCGCGGCGCGGTTTGGAGCCGGGCGCCGGGATCTCGATGCCGGCATGGGCGAGCGCTCGACGGGCGGCGGCGATGGCATACTGCAGATAGCGGTCCTCGAATTCCGCCTGTTCGGCGAGGGTCAATGCCTGCGTGGGATCGAAGCCTTTGATTTCGCCGCCAAGGTTGGTGCGGAAATGGCTGACCTGAAAGCGGGAGACGGGAGCGATCCCGTGTTGTCCCGCGCGCAGGGCTTCCGTGACGGTGGTGGGATCGTTGCCGATAGGACTGAGAAGGCCGATGCCGGTGATCACCGCCTGATCGCGGGTGCCGAGGCGTTGCAGGGGTTTGCCGAGCACTTGAACACCATCCTTCCACGTGGCGGGTTCGAACGCCGCGGCGTGGCGGTCCTTCTGCAGTTTGAAAAACTCCCGCCAAGTCCGCAGGAACTGCTCCCGGAGCTGGTCCGGAGTGAGAAGCTGAGGCCGAGCGACGACGTGGGCGCCGTTGTAGTGGGCCCAGTGGTAGTCGAAGATGCGGCCCTGTCGCTGCATCCGATCCCAATGAGGGGAACCCGGGAAAGGGGTGAAGATGAAGAACTCGGCGGTATGGACGTTGGCGGCCGAGAGCAGGGAGATCACGCGGTCGGAGATGCCGTCGTCATCCCAATCCCGACCGATGCCGACGGAGGCGAAGAAGCGCATGCCGCGATCCTCGGTCGCCTTGACGAGATCGATGAGAACCTGGCGTTCCTGGGCGCCGCCCTGGATGGCCCGGATCGACACCGGATCAACGTTCATCGTGCAGTAGAAATTCTTCACGCCGGCGCGGGCGGCGAGGTCGAGAAATGCAGGATCGCGATTGAGGGCGATGGTGGTATTGACGAAGAGTTTCTTTCCCAGTGGTTCGATGGCGCGAAACAGCGCTTCGGAATAGTCGCGAACGTGCCGGTGCGGGAAGAAAAGCATGTCGTCCGCGAGATAGACGTTCTCGTGCTTCAGAGAACGCATTTCCTCGACCACACGGTCGATGGGTCGAAAGCGGATCCGTCCCCCCATTTGATTGGGCAACGGGCACATCGGACACGAATACAGGCAGCCCCGCATGACCTGAATCAGGTCCTCGTCCCAATCGTAGTGGTCGTTTCGGTAGAAGATTTCGCGTCGGGCGGCCGGGATGCGAGCGGGGTCGGTATTGCACCCGCCGGAGTAACGGCGCTGGAGTCGGCCGGCTTCGAGGTCCTGGAGGATAACCGGCCAAGTGGGTTCGCCTTCGCCCACATTGACGGCATCGGCGTGCTTCAGGCATTCGTCGGCCATGAAGGATGGGAACAGGCCTCCCATAATGACCTTCTTGCCGTGGGATCGAAAACCATCGGCGATCTCGAACGCACGACTGGCCTGGGGAGTGAAACAGTTGATGGCGACGAGGTCCGTGGGGGAGTCGAAATGGATGGATTGCCCGCCGTTGTCATCGATCAGTTCGACCTCGACTTCCGGCGGAGTGAGGGCCGCCAGGAGGGGAATGCCGAGGGAAGGAGGGGTCGTGTAATCTCCCAAATAGTAGTTGATCGCGCCGGCGTCGAGTTCAGGGAGACTGCCCAGGAATTTCTCGAACCTGGGATAGACGAAAGTGATCTTCATTCCCTAGTGACTTGGCCCGTAGGTGGTGGTGAACCAAGCGTGGGCCGCAGGGAACGACCGCATCAAGAGGAAATCCGGCGGGATACAGGTGCCGCAGCCAAGCCGTCGAAGGAGTGGGCGTCGATCCCTGAAAAAGAAGAATGGCGGTGCCTCCCAGCACCGCCATTCCTATGCGAGTCAACCATTCTGAACAAACCCCAACACGAACACTGGCACTAACCGATTCTCAGACCGCGACCGCGCGAACGACTTGCGGCATTTCGTGCCAGGCGTTGCCTCCCAAAGAGCAGTCCGAAGCCAAGGACAAGCTCTTCCAGAAGACTGGACCTGGACTGTGCCCGCGCGCCTTCCACCTCCGCTTTCGCCGCCCGCTCCGTGATCATTCGGGGAAGGCGGACCAGCTTGGACGAGGCAGACCTGACGGTTTCGCGGATCATCGAATCTGACATTTTCATAGCAGCCCCTGTGCCAGAAACGGACCGTCGGCCGGTCGGGATGTCTAGAATCACCGAACTGTTTGATAATCGGCGTCTTGATCGCGTGGCAACGGCGCACCGCCGAGCGACGCCGGAAAAGGGGGTCGAAACCGGAACTGTAAACCGCGCAAACAATGAATCTACCTACTTAGAACCGAACCAGGGCTAAGGTCCTTGGCCGACGGTAGGTTCGACCTGCCTAAGGAATTCGGTACCGTGTAAAGAAGTCCGACTTCGGTGACGGCGATTTTACGGTGCGGAGGTCGGACGACCAGGAAAGAGAAATGACGACGGAGGCAGGAGGGGGACGCCCGGAAGATTGCGGACGACCCGACCCCGGATTCGACGTTGATGAGCGTGGATCTTCGTAGTGAGTTTTCACTAGGAAAACGTTCCCTAGCGGGTCGGCAATTTTTGAAATCCCCATTGATTGAAGGGTGAAACCCAACGCCGCGGTATGACCCAACGACGGGTGGCGTTCCTGCGGTGAACGCGTGGAGACCTTGGAGCGGAGCATCCATGCTCCGGGAAATGACACGGAGGAAATGGGTTGCCGAATCCCGGAGATCCCGTGGAGTGTCGCCATCCATCCATTCCCGAACCCATGATGATTCCTCGATCTCTCTTTTGCGTGGCTGCGTTGCTTTGGTCCATGGCCGGGCAAGCGGCGGAACTCACCGTCACCAGCCTGAATGGACGATGGTCGATCGAAGCTGCGGAGCTAAACGGGACCAGCATCCCGGGGGAGACCATGGAGGCGTTCGAATTGGCCTTGAAGGAGGGCACGTACGAACTGAAGGGACCCGACCTTTCGGCCAAAGGGACGTTCACGGTCGACGCGGCGAAATCGCCTGCGGCCATGGACGTCAAGGAGGTCGAAGGCCCGAACGCCGGCAGGACAATCCCGGCGATTGTCGAGTGGACCGCCAGCGGCATGCGCATCTGCTATGCGCTCGAGGGCGGGTCGCGCCCGACTGCCTTCCGAACGGAGGCAGGTGGCGGGCAGTTCCTGGCGAGTTATCGTCGCAAGGGAGGCGTGGACGGCGGCGGGGTACGGCCGATTCGTGCGCTCATGATTTCGGGCGGCTGCTGTCATGACTATGAGGGGCAGGACCGGATCCTGAGCGAAGGCATCTCCAAGCGCGCCCGGGTCGATTGGACCATTGTGCGGGATGCGGGACAAACGGGGACCAAGCACAAGGTGAGCGCGTATCAGAAGGAGGACTGGGCGGCGGGCTTCGACATCGTGGTGCACAACGAGTGTTTCTCGGACGAAAAGGAATTGGAATGGCTGGAACGCATCGTCAAACCGCATCGCGAGGGGGTGCCTGCGGTGGTCATCCATTGTGCGATGCATTGCTACCGTGCTCCGACCAACGATTGGTTCCGCTTCGTCGGCGTGACGTCCCACGGGCATGGGTCGCATTTCGCCTATCCGATGACCAATGTGAAGCCCGAGCACCCGATCATGAAAGGGTTCCCTGCGGTTTGGCAGACGCCCAAGGAGGAATTGTACAACATTGCCAGCATCGAGAAGACCGCGACCCCTTTGGCGACGGGCTATAGTCCCGAGACCAAGCGCGGTGAGGCGAATGTCTGGGTGAACACCTTTGGAAAGGCGCGGGTGTTCGGCACCACGGTGGGACACTACAACCATACGATGCAGGAGCCGGTCTACCTCGATCTGGTCGCCCGGGGCTTGCTGTGGGCGGCCGGAAAACTCGGCGATGACGGCGAACCGCTGCCTGGCTATGCCGGAAAGTAGCCGGAGCCGCGTGACCTCGAAGTCTCGCCGTGAGACCTAACGGACTCTCCATGCCATGAACTACTCGATTCGCACGCGCGACCAACATTTGGCCAACGACGGCACGCCCAAGCGCATCCTGGCGTTGGATGGCGGGGGCCTGCGCGGGATTCTGACCCTGGGACTGCTGCAGAAGATTGAGAATGACCTGCGCGCGCGCCACGGAGCCGGTGACGAGTTTCGGCTCTGCCACTACTTCGATCTGATGGCGGGGACATCCACGGGCGCGATCATCGCCGCGATGCTGGCGTTGGGATGGTCGGTCGAGGAGTTGCGGCGGAAGTACATGGATCTTGGCCAGCGCGTGTTCGAGAAGAGCCTGCTTCGCCAGGGATTATTGCGGGCAAAATACGACGAGGTGAAGCTGGTTGCCGAATTGAAGAAGGCCTTGGGGGCCGGGACTCTGCTGGGTGGTCCCGAACTCAAGACCGGGTTGCTGGTGATGACCAAGAGAATGGACACCGGCAGTCCGTGGCCACTCTCGAATCATCCCCGAGGCCAGTATTTCGGCACCCGTCCCGGGGGCGTGATCGGCAACGGGCAGTACCCCCTTTGGCAGGTGGTGCGCGCATCCACCGCCGCTCCGTCGTTCTTCGATCCCGAGCGAATAACGATTGCGAAGGGAACCGGACAGAAATCGGTCATCGGCGAATTCGTGGACGGTGGGGTGAGTCCCTACAACAACCCGGCGCTGGCGGCGGTGATGTTCGCGACGATGGAGGGGTACCGGGTGGGATGGCCAATGGGACCGGATCGGTTGTTGGTGGTGTCGGTTGGCACGGGCGCGGCGGATCCCGCGGTGGCGCACGCCGGGCTGGCGGCGAAGCAGGCACTCAACGCGCTTCTGAGTTTAATGGAGGATTCAGCGGTGCTGCAGGAGACGATGATGCAGTGGCTGTCCGTCAGTCCGACGGCCCGGTCGTTGGATCGGCAGGTGGGCGACTTGAGCAACGACGCGCCCGGCGGGGCGAAACTCCTCAGTTACCTTCGCTACAATGTCAGCCTCACCGACGCGTCGATCCGGGACCTCGATCCGGAACTCAAGGATCCGAAGGTCATCGAAGGCCTCAGCGCGATGGATGCACCACAGAACATGGGAGTCCTGCATCGACTTGGAATTCTAGCGGCAGAACGGGACATCCATGCCGCGCACTTTCCCGGCTCTTTTGACCTGCCGTCGGTGTAACCACGCGTCAGTTCGCCGGTTGACCCGGCTAGGGATCGAGAACGACAGCGCGGTAGAATCTCGGCGTGGATTCCGAGTGGGTTGGCAACTCGACACGTTCCTCGCCGGACAGTCCGATGCGCAGAACGACCGATCCGATCCATGTCTCCAGATTCGTGGAGACTTCCAAGCGAATCCGATGCTCGGGTTCGCCGGCGACCAACAGCGAGCCCGTCGGTACGTCGGTTGAACGAATTGGCGAGAGTCGGACGGATCGAACTTGGCGCGATGCGACGCTGAGTTCGAAACGGGGTCCGACCGTGGTGTCGAGCCCGGTGCGCCCGATTTCGTCGACGGTGAGCTCGATGGGCCAGCGGGCCGAAGTGAGAATGCCGGGCAAGGCGCGAAACTCGAATTCA
>JAEUHG010000225.1 GCA_016795425.1 Verrucomicrobiales bacterium | reverse complement strand
CAAAGCGGGGGCAGAGCAGCAATGGATATCGCCGCCGACGGCAAGAAAAGAGTTCGCCGGCGATCGGAATACGTTTTGACAAGGCCCGGGCCGGGCACCTAGGTTTTGCCCCCCGACGACGTGGGGTCGTAGCTCAGTTGGTAGAGCACCACAATGGCATTGTGGGGGTCAGGGGTTCGAGTCCCCTCGGCTCCACCACTTCCGTCGGAAACGCCCAGTCCGTTCCCCTCTGGATCAGTTTGAATCCAGAGAGGATGCCGATGCGCATGTTGGCGGGGAGATCCTAACCCAGCTGAGGCTGCTCCCGGCGGTGACTGGATTCTCGGTACAGACCCTGGGAGTTTTGAGGGAGGTCTCCGAAGTGACACGAGGGCCGATGGCCGGTGTTCCCTGAGCGGGGATGGGAGGCGCCGTTTGCCAATTGTCATCGCGTTTGCCCCTGGGCAAGGTGCGTCAACTTCGGCACTCAAGAGGTGCGCGAGGACGACGATGCAATACGCCGTATATGTCCCTGGTCCGCCGCTCCACCAGTGTGTTGAGCGGTTATGGTTTTATTCGGGCTTGGACGTGGGGCACCGGCGGGAGCGGGTGCTTCCGGAAGGGACGTTCGAGTTGATGATCAACCTCACGGAGGCACCGAGGTACCTCTTTGATGGAGATCATGCGGAATCCGGCACTCCTTACCACAAGGCCTGGGTGTCCGGGGCGCAATCGCGTTACCTGGTGATCGATGCTCTGCCGGGATCTTCCATGATCGGCGTTCATTTCCGGCCTGGCGGCGCATCCGCAATCCTGGGTATGCCGTCGGGCCTCCTGCGCGACCGAGTGGTGGAATTGAACGAGATTTGGGGATGCGCCCAGCAAGACCTGCGCGATGCGCTGCTGGAGGCACCCACCATCCAATCAAAGTTCCTGGTGCTCGAGGGCGAACTGCAGCGACGTCTGAAGCGAGCGCCGTCCGGGCGACGAGCCATCGATTATGCCGTGCAACGGCTGTCGGCGAATCCGGCGTCAGCCATGATCACGACCGTGGCTCGGGAGATTGGTTGGAGCCACAAGCACCTCATCCAGGAGTTCCATCGGGCGGTCGGACTGGGACCCAAACGGTTCTGCCGGATCCGGCGGTTCCAAGAGGTCTTGAACCGGGTGGAGAAGGGGGACGCCCTCGAATGGGCGGGTCTGGCTGCCGACTGCGGCTATTTTGACCAAGCGCATTTCATCCGGGAATTTCGCGAGTTTTCGGGACTCCGACCCACGACCTACCTGCGGGAGCGGGGGGAGTACGTCAACTTTGTTCCCATCGGGTAAAATTTCTACAATTCAATCGCGGTCTCCCAGTCCATGCTCGGCCCGTCATCCACCAATGTCGCTATCCATCCACGTATGAAATCACGCGCCTGGTTCACATTCGCCGCTGCTGCCGCCATTCTCACGGTTTTCCTCGGGTCCACTGCCAACCTAAAGGCGGCGGACAAGGAGCCGTTGCACGAGAAATTGGAGCCGCTGCGGCCGTTTCTCGGAAAGACGTGGCGGGGTGAGTTCAAAAACTCGACGCCCGATAAGCCACAAGTGGACATTGCGCGTTGGGAACGGGCGTTGAACGGACAGGCAATACGAATTCTCCACTCGATCAACAACGGGGTGTATGGCGGTGAATCGCTGGTGTTCTGGGACGCCAGCAAGAAGGAGGTGGTCTACTACTATTTCACCACCGCGGGCTTCTATACTACGGGCGTGATGACGGTCGAAGGAACCAAAGTCACCAGCCGGGAGGCAGTGACCGGCTCAGCCGATGGAGTCACCGAAGTCAAAGCCACGACGGAGTTGAAGGCCGATGGGACGATGCAAACGGACTCGCAGTATTTGAAGAAGGGAGAGTGGGTGCCCGGACACGGCGCCCTTTATCGCGAAGCCCCGGAGGCCAAAGTGGTCTTCAAGTGAACCGGCGATGTTGCCGGTCCCGGGGCGATACCACGGTGTTAACGCGTCGCACCATTCGACACTAACCGCGCCTCCAGACCCTCCGCGAGATACTCGAGTTGGACCTCGAGGTTGGCCGGCAGACCGACCACCTCCAAGGCGCTGAAGGTGCCGGTGCGCGATCCGCGGAACAATCGCCAGGTGGTTCCCGCCACTAACGGCGTGTCGGGCAGAACCACCAGACGCAGGCGACCGTCCAAACGGTGGCGTCCTTGGAACTCCGCGGTGCCTGAAGGGCTGATGGTAAAGGTTGTCACGGTTGTGGGTCGAAAGCCCAGGCGACCATTCTCCATTACCAGCGTGCCACCGGGATGGCCCGGACGGAATTCGCCCTCGAGAACCAATTGGTCGAAGAGTCCGCCTGTCGGGAAGCTGATGGTGCCCGTGCCACTGACGATGCCGTCGATGCGATGTTCGCCGGTGTTCTGGAATCGCAGGGTGCCATTGGACAACACGAGTTCCGCGGTGGGTTTCTGAATCAAGGCCCCGCGCACGATCAGACCGAGACCGGCAAAGAAGCCTTCAGCGATGGTCAGCGGAGCACCAGCGACCGTGATGCGCGAGGTATTGGTCATGCGGAGGCCCATGATCAAGCCGCCGGGACCCGAGATGAGCAAGGGCCCCTCGTTGAGAATGCTGCCTTGGTTCCCGTCGCGAAGTGGATAGAAGGCGACCGGGTTCGAGCCGACCACCTCCGTACCCTTCAGACGCAGGAGACGCTGACCCACGCGAAGTGAAGTGGCGTTGGTGGGATTTCGTTCTCGTCCCTCGATCGCC
The DNA here is from genome assembly GCA_016795425.1 of Verrucomicrobiales bacterium. Taxonomy (GTDB): domain Bacteria; phylum Verrucomicrobiota; class Verrucomicrobiia; order Limisphaerales; family CAIMTB01; genus CAIMTB01. Next base: position 14,644 of record JAEUHG010000225.1, on the reverse strand, counting down.
CCCGCCACGGAGACCTCCGTGCCGGCGTCGATGTGGCCCTGTTGCAGGGTGAGTCGCCGGCCAATCGAGATCTCTCCAAGTCCCGTCGATGTCCCGGTTAGGAGTTCGAGTTCGGCAACCTCCAATCGCGCGTTCACCTGGTTGGTACGGGGACTAACGCCGATATCGACCACCATGCGACCCAAACGCGCCGGGGTTTCGAGCAGGAAATCACCATCGATACGGAACGTCCCTGTCGGAAGGTCGAGAGATCGAAGGAACCGGGCGCCGGGGCCGCGGATCTCCGTGGTGCCGGTGACTTGCCAGTCGGCGAGGACATTGACGGGAGGGACGGTGGAGGAATCGACGTCGTGGCCGATGGTGACTCGTCCGGCCCCATGGACGCGGGCTTCGGCGGGCAGGAGGGGACGAAAATTGAGGTGTGCCGTTCCGAGCGGGCCGACTTCCAGTTCGCCTCGACCGACATAGCTGCGGAAAGTGAGGGCGCCGTTGTCGACGAGCACGCGACCTTGGTTTTCGAAATTGATGGCGCCCAGTTCGACCTGGTTCGTGCCGGACTTTCGCAGCAGGCCGGAATTCAGGAATCGGCCGAAGGAACTCAAGTTGCCGGAGGTCCAGCTGCGGGCGGTTCCGCCGATTTCAAAAACGCCGCTGGAGGCGTTGACGAAAAGGCCGCCGCTTCCCGTGCAATCCACGAAATCTGCCATCCAGGAGGCCGTGCCCTCATTGATCATGGTGGCATTGCCGAGGCTCGGTCGGCGGTTGCCAGTGGTGTTGCCACGGATCTCCAGCGTGTTTCGGAACCTGAAGGTGCCTTCGGCAAAAACGGCATCATCAAAGGTGCCGGAGTCTCCGCCCCAGGCGACGGGACCATTGAACAGCGCCTCGGTGGCCACCAGCAGATCGCCGACCCGAAACACAAAGCCTTCGTCGCAAACCAGCGAGTGGAGGCGCGGCTTGGTTCCGGCGTTGGTTACGGTCAGGTCGGCGTTCGGGCGGCTGATGATCACCTGGGAGCCTCGTTGTGGGTTGCGGGTCCAGTTTGCCGCGTCTTCCCACCGACCGGACGTGTCGCGATTCCAGAGGCATCGGGGGTCCAGCAGTGCGAAATCCAGCGTGCGGGCCGTCAGGAATGGGGCTTCCACGCGGAGTCGGTACGACCCGACACCAATCGGGCTTGGGACGGAGAGGAGGATCTGTATTCCGTTGAGCTCTCGGGTCAAGACGGGATGGGCCACGTCATCGGCCGTCCCCCATCGAAGATCGGAGCCGGGTGCAGTGAGTCGGATGGTAATCTCTGGCGCGCGCGAAGGCGGCACGGCAAGGCTTAAGGTTGCAGTTATATTGGAAACGAGCGTGTCCTCGGTCGGCAAGAAACCGTTGGGAGAGACGCTGACGAGTTGGGGACGCGTCGTGCTGATGGAGAAATTCCAGCCGAGAGCCGTGCCGCGCTGGTTGCCTGCGGCATCTCGAACGTTTGCCGATAATTGCACCCGATAGGTGAATCCGGCAGTCAACGCCGCGGCGGGGCGCCAGCGAAGGGTGCGGCCGGTGAGTTCCACCGACGCGCTCGCAATAGGGACGTCATCAGCGGTGCCCGTTCTCCCGTCGGCTCCTGCCGCAAAGACTTGAAGCGCCTCCTGCGGCACGAGAATCGGGGGTTCGTCGAAGGAAACCTCCACGGATTCGAAGAAGTCGCGCGTCACCGTGGAGCCCCCTAACGGATAGACGGAAACCAGTTGGGGCGGCTGGGAGTCGGCCACCAGTCGAATCACCACCGGTGCGGAGGTGCGCGCATTGCCACGGAGATCAGTGGCCACGGCCTGAATCTGGAATCGATCCTTGGTCGGACTGGAGTCCGGCGCCACCGCCTGCAGGACGAACGGATAACCGGTATCGCGCGACGCCCGGCGTCCATCCACCAGCAGCGTCACTTCACGTACCAAGGTATTGTCCTCGGCATCCACGGGCACTCGCAGTGTTGTCCCGGGCGCGGCCACTGGATCCGGGCGCGACCACGGCGAGCCAATGACCACCGAAGGTGGGACGGAATCGACCCCAGGGCTGGTGAACTGGACGACGGTGAGTCCTGCCGGACCGTCCGCCACATAGGCGAGTCCATGATGAATGGCCACGTCTCGGGAATCGCCTGGTGTGTTGTAGGAAGTGAGGAAGCGGGTCACATCGGTCGGGTCCGTGACGTCATAGAGGGAGAGGGCCAGCGTGGCGGTGCCCCCGAAGCTCGTGATTGGCGTGATCCATTTCGGACTGGCCGCGGCCCAGTTGTGAATGGCGGCCTGGGTCGAGGGCTGGATCCCGCGCACGACGAGACGAGCGGGATCCGTCACATCGACGATCGCGTATCCTTGGAAGTACCCGACGTAAGCCCGGTCTCCGGCGACCAAAAGCTTTCGACCCGATTCCAAGGGCGAGGGCAGTCCTTGGATGGGGATGCTGGCGATGGGAAACAGGAGGCCATTCTCGGATCGGAGCGAAACCAAACGATCGGATGTGAGCACGTATAGCCAATCACCGGCGGCCGCGAGGTCATGCATCTGGGTAGACCCTTCGATCCGATCGAGGGATGAGCGAGCCAGACCGGTGTCCGCATGGAGGGAGTGCACCCGGGAACCGGCAGCGAGGTAGACCCACGGCCATTCGATCACGGTGGCCGTCGTGTTTTGGGAGGGAAACGCCCAGAGACGCACCGGGCTTTCCGGAGAACTGACGTCGAATAACTCGACCCCGCCGTCGCCCGTGGCCAGGGCGACGCGTGTTCCATCGGCGGCAACGTCCACCGCGGGTGACGAGGTGGGAATTTGGGCCAACAGCACCGGCCTCCCGGCGTCTTCGAGTCGCAGGATCGATAAGCCACCGTGTAGATCCGCCACAAAGGCGTGATCCAATGATTGGGCGACGGCAACGGCGTCTCCGAGGGTGTCGGTCGAGGCCAACGGTCCGGTGGGCTGAGGCGTCGCGTCAATGGGGCTATCGCCCGCCGCCAGTTCGGCGCCGTCCAAGACCCCATCTCCGTCGGAATCCGCTTGCAGCGGATCCGAACCCACCACCTGTTCTGCCAAGTCAGACAGGCGGTCTCCGTCGGAATCAGCGAGCGGCGCAGGGCTGCGATCCAGCCATACGGGGCAGGGGATCTCTGTTCGCTGGCCGGCTGGCTTGGATCGAAACCAAGCCACTGCAATGGCACCGGTTCCTTCGTCCACGTAGGAGATGCCATAGAAGGCGTCCGGCGCCAGGATGAGCGGCGGCAGTGGAGATCCGGTTTGAATGCGACCGCGCTGAACGAAGTGAGTCTCGTGGTTGACCAACATCCAAGTCAATGGACGCTGCCGGTTGCTCGCGCGCCCATTCGGTCCTTGCGATACAGCGGAACCTCCTCCTCCGCCACCGCCACCACCACCACCACCACCACCTCCTCCTCCGCCGCTGGAGGTCATGTTGGCCCGTGGCGGTACACACATGGGCTGCCAAAGGTCGGTCAGTTGGATCAATGCCTCCCAGAACCCTTCCATGGGGTGATCCCAGCCCATGGCCTCGTAGACCTGGGCCATTTGTCCGATCTTGATGCCATAACCCAAGAGAGCGCGAAGGCGCAGTTCGCGATCGGACAGAGCGCCGGACTGGAACGCTTCCAGGCGCTGGATGAGGGCATCCAGTGCGGCGGCCGAGGCATTGGCGGGGCGGGGCAGGGATTGAAGTTGCGAGCGTTCTTCCGCCGTCACGGTTTCGCCGCCGGCGCTGGTAGGTTCCAGCGCGTCATCGAGACGGCTGAGCAGGACGGCGACGTTGGCAACCTCCGAGGGTGTGGTTCCGATCCACAGTGGGGACCCATAAAGGACTTCGTAGAATTTCGTCATGGCGGCATTGAGGCGCGCATGGGCAAAGGCGGGACGTCGTTCGGCTTCGGCGATCAGTTCCGGAGTGGCACCTGGCGGTTCCTGGGGGGGCTGGGCCAACGCCAATGGTCGATCCAGGCTGTGGAGCGACTGGCCGTCGAAGGGGTTGAGAGCTTCCCACCAATCGTTGGTCCAGCGAAACAGGTCCTCCTCAAACTCATCCGGAACGCAGGCGGCGTCGCTCCCCTCCTGGATACAATCAATGGCCGCACAGAGGTTGAGTCCGAAGCCAAGGCCGCAGCCGTGCAGAATGCCCAGGATTTGGGCGATGGGTCCGATCCTGGTCGCGGCTTTGCTGAATCGCTTGGCGGCAAACTCGGCGCAGCCGATGCCGGCGCCGACAATTCCGTTCACCACTGTCAGGCCGCAATTGCTGGAGTCCAATACGCAGTCGCGGGCCGCGGCGACCGCTCCGTATCCGACGCCAAACCCACAGCCCGGGCCGCCATTGTTACCGGAAAGTTGCGGGGCCTGAGATCCGAGAAGGCCTGCCAGGCAATCCGCACCGGAAGTGACGGCACCGGTGACCTCGGATTTGCACCGTTTCCAGGGATCATCCGGCGGAATGTCGTCATCATCATCGTCGTCGTCGTCGCAGGTTTCACACGGATGCGGCCCAGGTCCGCCCCCGGGCCCTCCTGGTCCCGCGCCGTGCCAGCCCGGTTGACGGACCCCCACGCCGGGATCGGTTTCGGCGAAGTTTCCGTCGGCCGACACGGTCATCGTCCCCTGGGCCTCCCATCGACCCGTATCGTGGTTGAAACTCCACAGCACCGTCTTCGAACCTGGGGCGGGTTTCACACCGGTTACCGGGTTGGGCAGGTTGGGAAAGCGAACCGGGACCGGTCGATCAAAGTTCTGGGGACCGTCGGTTTGGATGGTGATCACCAAGGGCAGATCCAGCCCGGGTGGCAAGGGTTCCGGCAAACGATCCGGCGCCACCGGCGCGATCCCCACCCGACCTCCGCGAGCACCGGATTCACTAAACAGGGCATTGGGCGGGACCCGAACCTCCACCCCCGCCAGGATGGGATTGGTGGCCGTGACGGCACTTACGAAACGAACCACTGAGGTTTCGGTCGCACTCACCGATTGCAGCGCCTCGGCCTTGATGAGCGGCAGGAATACGATGCCGTTTCCACCGGCGAGATTATTGGTCCTGCCGACCACGGCCTCCCAGGCCTTGCCGACGGAGGGGTAGTAATCTCCGTTTGGCCATTGGCTCCCTCGTGCGGTCCGACCGTCCACATGCACGAAGAAGCGACCTGGCGGGGCGGGGGCGAGGCGAAAGGCACCCTCGCTGTCGGTGGTGGTGCGGAGCGTTTCCTCGGCGCCGTCCACCGTAATGGTGACTCCGACCAGTGGCCGGTTGGTGCCGCCGTCGCCCAACTCCGACGCAAAGACGCGTCCGATGACCTCCGTGCCTGGAATGGCCGAGGTGCCGAGAGTCTCGAATTCCAATCGCCCCATGCCGCCGGGCAGACCGTCGCCATCGGCATCGACGGGTCGCCCCGAGAGATCCACGAGGGTGTCGCCATTCAGGGACAATTGCACCCGTGTTCCAGATGGCATCGGCTCCAGCGGAAACCAAGTGAGGGTGAGTCCGTCCGAGGACAACTCTGTTCGGCCCAGCAATCGACGACCGGCGGCTTCGGCAAACACCTTGTCGGACCCGATAAAACCGGGAGTCAGAGAATTGGAGAAGCGCAGGATCGTTTCCCGGGTGACGGCGACTCCCGTTTCACGAGAGGAGGGAGATGACTCGACGATGGCGGTGGTTTCGCTTCCTCCGCGCAAGCGAAAGTACCTGGCAACGTCGGCCGCCGGTTGCAGGATCACCCATTCGTTCTTGTCCAGGGTGGGCGCCGCGCTGACGGAGGTCCAGGAGGTGCGTGATGACAGGTCGGCGGTGGTTTCCACACTCCAGCCGGGAGCATTGGTGGGCCAGCGGAGCTCCAGCCGGCCATCGGATGTGGACCGAGCGTGAAGGCGGGTCTGGGCGGCCGTTTCCGGGCCCGCGACCAACGCGAACGCCATCAGACCCATGAACAAACGCGTGGCGCTTGTCGAAGGCATATCCGTGAGTGTGTTTCATCGATGGCAACGCGTGCAAAGCAAAGTCTCGGCTTTTGTGTCCTGCGGACGCATCTCCGAGTTGTCGAGTGGGCGGCACCACCGTTCCGGCCGGGAATCGCCGTGCCGGGAAAGCGGCAGGGGACTGCCGCAGTCCACGACGCTTCGCGCCAGTCCGCACCTTGGGGCCAGGTCAACGCTGGTCGTCGTGGAGTGCGGGAGTCCTCTCCCGCTATTTCAACGGAAATCGCCCCGACAACTCGGATGCGCCCGTGTCCTGCGCCGGGAACCGAACGGACGGTCCTCAAGTGAGGGTAGAGATCATGGAAAAGACCGGGGCCGAAATCACCTTCCGATAGGTGGGCGCCGCGGTGTCGTGGCGACTATTGCTCCAGGGTTTTTGAAGGATTTGCCACTTGCGACGTGGTATTCGATTCGCTTATAGGCTCATGAGCATGAGGCAAGTGGCAAGACGCTGATGCCCCGAGGTCATTCCATCCTGGTGGGTGTGCCGTTTATCGACACCGAGGCGCCCTTCTATTCGCGGAGTCTGCCAGGGTTTGACGGTCGTGCGGGGTGCGAGGGAGTCGTGAAGGATATCCGCCGAATGGAGGCACTGGCGCACTACTTCGGATACCGGCCGGTGCTCGGGGAATCCCTGGTCGGGTCCAAGGCAACCGTGTCCAATGTGCTGTCGGCCATCGACGCCCTCGCTTCGCCGTCAACCGGTCTGGATCACGGAGATCACGTTCTTATCTACCTGAGCTGTCATGGTCGAACCATGGGAAGCGTGGCGGGTGAGGGAACTCCAAGCGCGGGTTTGAGTCGGGCATTGAATGCCTTTTTGCTGCATGACGGGCCGTTCTTCAACGTCACCCTCTTTGATCGGCTGCGCGCCGTTGCGGCGAAATCCGGACGGATCCGGCTGCGGTTCTGCACCGTGGTCGATTCATGCCACGCCGGATCGGGCAATGCCTTGCCGCCGGGTCTGCTAAAGGAATTGCAACGCGACGTGGAGGACATTTGGGGACGAGGGTTGGCGTTACCGCCGGCAATGATCGCCCAGGCACTGAGCGCGGCTGGACTGGCTCCTCAGGCGGGTGGAAAGGCGAGCCTGTTTGCGGATCTGCAGTTGGATCCGGCTTCGATCCAAATCACGCTCAAGATCGCCCTGATCGTGGTGCAATTGTTGCTGGCGGCGCTGGCGCAGCTCCCGGTGCAAATGGTCCATCTGGGCGCCGTCGGAGACGAATTTCGGGCCCAGGGTGGATCATCGGGGAGTCTTTTCACCCGGTTGCTCGACATGGCGATTCGGGAGGCCGAACGGGCGTACACCTATCGCGAGATGCACGCGATGCTGGTGGATTGGCTGCCCGAGCACCGGCGTCCTGTACTGGAACGTCCGGGGCTGAACACCGCCAGTCCCCATTTCGCCGATCGCTCCACGGTGTTTTCCATAGAAGAATGAAGACCACGTTCCCATTGATGCTCTCGCGGCTTTGGCAGCGCCTTGCCCCGGCACGGATGGCCCGCCGGATGTTCGCTCTCGTCGGGGTGATGATCCTGGGTTTTTCGGCCTGCACCGGAAGATTGACGTCGGTTCCCGGGGTATCGCGGGAAAACGGTCCGAGCGGAAGAGTGGTGAAACGAGGCGGTCATTCCTATTTTGAAGCCCGCGATCGGACCGCCCGGCTGGGACCCTATTATTTGCCGAAACCGTACCTGCAAATTTACGTCTACGAGTCCGGGTTGTTGGGCGACCGTCGACCCCAGGTGGGGTATCGAGCGATTTCGATCCCCGACCTCAGTCGGCCAATCTATCTGGAGCAGAACTACACCTGGGCATCGGAGGACAAGGTGCAAGTACTCTTCTCGGAAGAGGGCTTCCTGGAGCGGGTGGTTTACAGCCGCGAACCCAAATCCGCCGATGTGGCGGTCGCTGTGGGCCGAGCGGTCGCCTCCGTCCTGGCGCCCGTTCCGCTGCCTCTGCCATTGAAAGGAATTGGAGATCTTCCCGAATACTCGCGCATTCTCTTCACCACCAACCTGCCCCTGACCTGCGCGACCAAGGTCGAGGAGAGTTTCATTGTGCGCACGGCGTTCGGGCGCGGTGAGGCGCCTCGGCTTGAGTCCTCGAATATTCTCGATCCGCACGCGCTGTTTCGACGGCTGCGACGAGGCAGTTCCTTGATTGCCGTCGACGACGTCACGGCGATGGATGATTTTGTCGACAAGGTCTTCGGCGGCGTGGCACCGCGATCCGTATTGCGCGACTACTTGAATTCGCAATTCTCCGCTTCGTTGAGGCAGACGGTGGCAGGCGCCCTGGGGCGGCAACAACCGCTTTCCAGAGAGGTTTCGCAGGCCCTGATCGATGAATTGAATCGCCTGCTCGACAACGGCGACGTCGCGAACGAATGGCAGATTGATCCACCGGCGATCGGCGTTCCTCGCCGGGTGGACCAACTCACCCCTGCCGAGAGGCGTTATGCAAAACGGCGTCGGTTGAGCGCGGAATTTCCCGGGGTGATCAGGGACATTGAGGCGCCGTCCGCAATCGAGGTCTATTTTGCTTCCAAACTGTCATGGACCACACGTCATTCGTTGTCTCGACCTTTGAACCTGAACATCGCCCCGCCGCAAGACGTCATCAGGGCCATCGCGAATGACTGGAACGACTTGCTCCAGTCGACCGAAACATTCTGGACGGAGCCGTGGAGTTATGCGCTGCGACTGCCTCCCGGAGTCGAACGACCGAACAACACCGCGAATCTTCCCCTGACCGAGCATGCGAGAATCAACCGCGCCCTCCTCGACGAGGCATTTCGTGGCGAGATCCAGCGCATGCACACGGAAGTGATTCGGGAGCACCGATTCTCGGTGGTGGCGGCTGCCGAGCGCACAAGTCCCGTCTGTGGAGCCGTTGCCGCGGCCGAACCGGATCCGGCTCTGGATCGCGTCGTCGGCTTCTACTACCGGCCCCTGATTCCGTTTACCGTCAGCATAGAGGAGAACATCGACCGGGAGCCAGCGGGGGTGCGTCTCATAAATGCTCAGTCCTCCATTGTGTATGCTCCGGACTGCGACCGTGTGGAACCGTTCTTCCTGGCGCGAGCCCAGGTGTTCGCACGCGACCAATACGATCTTCGATTCAGCGGTGGTGTGCTGAAGGAGGTGAGCGTCTCGCGGGAGAGCGAGTTGTTGAAGTTCGCGGAGATCCCGGGCCGCATTCTGGGCACCGTAACCTCACTGCCCGCGGAATTGATTACCGTCAACGTGCACCACAAGAACAACAGTTCGACGGACGGGGATTCGCTGTCGTCCGACAAGGATTCCGGGCGGACGACACCGCGGCGCGAAAAGGAATGACCCACCATTGTGTCGGCGGCATTACCAGCGCACGAGCAAGCCGTCCTCGGTCAATCCCAACAAGCGGGTTTGCCCTGGTACCCAGGCCAGTCGACGCACGGTGTGCTCGCCTGGACGGCGCTGCAGTCCAAAGTGGCCGAGCGTCACCAGGGGCACGAAGTCGGCGGCGTTCAGGATGGCAATGCGGCCGTTGGAGCCGCCAGCCACGATCCGGCGGCCATCCGCCGTCGAAAGCAATTGGTAGTTCCGTTGCAGCGGGCTGCGATGGACGCCCTTGACGGTGGCTCGGGTGACATCGATTTCGATCAGAGTGCCAGCGTCGGTCCCGAGAACCGCCCGACGGTCGCGGTCGAGGAACGTCGCTGAAAACACAGGCTCGAGGACGCCATCGAGACGTCGAGGGGTACCGTCGCGCAAATCCCATAGAACCGCACCATCGACTGAGACGGTGAGCGCGCGGTGAGATTGGTCCGACACTGCAGCGTCGACGATGGGGTCGTCGTGGGCAATCCCGCCGCCGGTACGTCGAGCCTGGGTGAGGTCCCAGGTGGATACCTGCTGGCCCGCACAGATCAACGCATAGCGGGCATCCGGACTCGCGGCGCCAAAGACCGAGGAGGGTGATTCGGCAGAGCGGGTTTCAAAAGCGCGCAAGGCGCGGCCGGTGGCGCGATCGAACTCCGTTACCTTCCCCTGGGCACCCAGGGTCCATAAGGAGGCGCCGTCAGTCGAGAAGGCCAATGGACTGAATCCGGCCACGGATAGCGTGCGAAGGCTCAGATGGCGTGCGGGATGGATAGCCACGGTGGTGGCCGACTCGGGAACCGCGATCCAGGCGCCATCGGGTGATGCGGCCAGCTGAAGAGGGGCGCCGCTTCCCGGGAATCCCGTCCACACGTCATCCAACGGATCATCGCTCTCCATCGGCCAAAGCCGGACATTGCCGGCCCGATCGCCGGCCGCCAGCCACGAGTTCCCGGGACCCCATGCCAGCGAGGTCACTGGGGCTCGCAGGCCTTGCAGTGAATTGACGAGGGAGAAGCTGTGCGTGTCATGGATCCGGATCCATTCGTCCTCTCCCGTCGATGCGAGACGCCGTCCATCACGCGAATACCCGAGCGCGAGTGTTTCGCCTTGAGACCTTCGGTGGATCGGAACCCAACCGCGTGCGTCCCATGGACCCGCCTGGATTTCGCCGGTCTGATGGATGGCTACGGCGGCTTGGGAACCATCTTCGGCCATGGCCAGGGCGCTCACTGTGTTGCTGTCGGTCCAAGCCCCTTGATTTCGATATTCAAAGTCGAACCAAAACCCGTGCGAACGAAACGAGGCACCGGTTCCCGATTCGGCGACGTGCAGAAAACGATTTCCGGCGGCGTCCAATGCGCGGAGCCAGGGTCGGGAGTCGGGTGGAGGAGCGCCCCAGCGACGCCAGGTCATCGAGGCGTTCGTTGCGAAGGGTTGCCAAAACCCCACTTCGCCCGGCCGCCCTCGATTCATAAAGGCAACCGTCGCGGCGTCGTTCAGGACCCGGACGGGCCAGTTCTGCCCGTCTCCGACGGCGAAGACGGCATCCAATGGGTTGCCGGAAGTCGAGCTCCAGGTTCGCATGGGACGATGAACCTCGTCATGACCCGGGACTGGTTGCCGGGATGTTCCGGCAAAGGAATCGCCAGTCGCTCCGAGGAACCCGGCGAGCAGCACCACATCAGGTATGTGGGTGACCACCTGGCGGTCGCGCATGGAGAAGATCGCCTGGTGGTATTCCGACCCGAGGACGGCCAGCCGCCCGGCATCGGCGCTGAACTTGAGATCATCGACCGCCATGTCTCGGAAGGGAACGGCGACGCCGGTGTCTCCTTCGGTTTGTCGGGAAACGAGTTCGAATTCGATGCCTCGACCTTGGAACGCTGCCGCGCCTTGCAGGGCGCGGTGCGCGGGACCCGAACGTCCGCGTTCCACATTGATGACGGCTTGATCGAGGTTGGCGCGGTAAAGAGCGAGATCCCGATCGGAGCGGAGTCGGTTTTCGCGCCAGGCGACGACGGCGGCACCGAGTGCCAGGGGCAGAGCAATGGAGAGAGCCTTGATGGCACGCCGACTCCGCCGTTCCGCCGAGCGCAGCCGCTGGATGGAGCCGCCGGCTTCCAGCAGTCTAAGGTCGGTCAGCAGCGCGGCCGCGTTGGGGTACCGCTTCAAGGAGTCCCGTTCGCAGGCGCGCAGAAGGACGGCATTGAGTTCGAGCAGTCGCGCCCGATCGGTGAAGGTGGCCAAACCATCGGGAAGGCGAGGGAACTCGTGGCGGTCGAGTCCGGTGGCGAGTTCGTAAAGCACCTTTCCCGTGGCGAAGACGTCGGCGGCGGGTGAACCCGGACCTTCGGGTGGCATGTAGCCGGGTGTGCCAATTTCGGTGCGGGCCTCGTCGATTGCGGCTACGAGGCCGACATCCGCAAGCTTCGGCACGCCCCCAACCAGGATGATGTTGGAGGGTTTGATGTCCCGATGAACCAGTCCGCGGCGATGCAGTTCATCGAGGGCTTCGGCGATTTCGGTGCCGAGGCGGATCACAACCTCGGCTTCGAGGCGTCCCTGCCGGGTTCGCAGTTCGCGCAGCGTGCAGGCAACGTAGTCATCCGGACGAATATCGCGGCCACCCGCCACGTCATCCGCCAGTTCCATCACGTAGTAGAAGAATCCGTGCTCCGGCTGAGTTCCGACATGCAGCAGCGCCAACTGCCGCCTCGCTTCCAACGATGCCGAGGCGAATTGCTTGAGGCCGCGAAACTCGCGATCGAAGGGGCCGTGGTCAGGAAAGCGATGGCGCCACACCACCTTCACTGCCCGGTATTGGCCCGTCAGGTTGCGCGCCAACCAGACGTCGCCGTAATTGCCGCGCCCGATGACGCGCAGCATGGCGTAATCGGGGATGTCAGGGATGGGCCCGTCCGCCGGTCCAGGCATGCCGGACCAGACTAGACCCAAGCGCGGTTCGACGCCAAGGCGCTGCTGAGAAATGTGCGAACCTCAGATCAACCCAGACGTTCGCGCAGGCGTTCGACTTCCTTCTTCAGCAGACGGGTGAACCGGTGGCTGATGAGGTAGACATGCCCCGGATTGAGCCCCAGCTCTCGGGCAATGGCGATCACCGACCAGCCTTGGAATTGATAGAGCTGAAAGGCCTGGAAGTGCAGGGCGGGGACTTTGCCCGCCACGCGCGCGAGCGCGGCAGCCATCAGATGATCCTGCCACTCTTTGGCCTCCGCTTCACTCATTTCTTCCTGACCGTCCGGCACGCGTTCTTCCAAGGGAGTCCCGCACTCCTCGGCGCCCACCGACGGGGAGGCCACCGGTACCTTTGATCGCCGCCTGTATTTGTCGGCCACCCGCCAGCGGGTCAGGTTCATCAGCCAGCCTCGAAACCGGCCTTTCTCCGGGTTGTAGCTGAAGTCGGTGATGCGCCGGGAGACCTCCATCATCACGTCCTGGACCACTTCTTCTGCTTCTTCGCGGGAGAGGCCCGATCGAGTCGCGATGCCAAACACCAGTTTGCGATAGAGTTGATGGAATTCACCCCACCCCACGGCGTCGTCAGGATCATGCAGTCGGGCAAGGAGACTCGGTCGGGTCTGCAGCGACGATGCGGTGGCGGTCATAAACCCATTAACGCAAGCGGCGCCGACCATCTTTCAGGAAAATGGGCTGCGGTCGAGCCTCGCCTTCCTTGCCGATCCCGCCAGCGGTGCGGGAGTGAAATGCAACCCTCGGTATTCTTTTGAAAGATGCGCCCTTCGCGGTGCGTTCCGTTGCCTGGGTTTGCGGGGAGAGAGGCGAGGAGATCGCGCACCGAACCATGAAACGCGGACTCCGACACTCGGTACCACCCTGAGAACCCATGACACGGACCACTGAACGACCGACGCAATCCCATGAAAACCAAAAGAGCCAACCCACACTCGAAACTCGCCACTCCCCCCCTGGAGGGCCAAGGAACCAAGAACATCCCCGCCACCGCACGCGCCGCCCGGCGACGCGCCCTGGTTGTGGGAATCAATGACTACCAGGGGGACATCAATGACCTGCCCAGTTGCCGCCGCGACGCAGAGGCATTCGCCGCGGTGCTGAGGACTCAGCTCGGGTTCACGGAAATCAGTGTCCTCTTGGACCGCGACGCTTCGGTTGCCCGCGTGAAGGGAGGCCTCGAATGGTTGTTCGCGGACGTGTCCTCCGACGATCGGCTGGTCTTCTATTACTCCGGACACGGGACCCAGAATCTGGTGAACGGAGAAAAGGAGGAGTACCTCGTCTTGCATGATGGCCTTCTCCAGGACAACGAGATCAGCCGACGAACCCAAGCGCTTCCGGATGGAGTCTTTACCATGGTCTTTGACAGCTGCTTCTCCGGGGGCATGGAAAAGCGCTTGTTCGAGATCGTGGAGAATCCGACGGCGAGTGCCTGGAAGGCCATTGCCGGCGGATCGGCGATTCCCACCGAACGAGCCCGGGTGAAGGCCTATCTTCCGGATCCGAAAGTCCTGCGTGAGCTGGTTGATTTCGACGAATCCCATCGAAAAGTCGGAAGCCTCGTCTGGGGGGACGAACTGCGGTTGCCCGGCTGTGTCGCCAAATCCGGTGCGAAGACGGGCAGCGAGGTGGGGCAAGTTCCGATTCGAGGGCTGCTGCTGTCGGCCTGCGACGAGAACGAGGTTGCCAGTGCGAGTTCGTCCGCAACCCAGGGAATGTCCGCCTTCACCTTCGCTCTGCTCGTCGCTTTGGAGCGTCTGGGAAGCGGGGCGCCGACGACGGCGTTGGTGGCTCAGTCGACCAGCATTCTGCGCAGCCTTGGTTTTCGCCAGACGCCGAGACTCAAGGCTCCAGGGGCGTGTGCTGGAATGGCGGACGCCCCGTTCATCAATCTGCCGCGAATCCATGGTTCGGGTGCCAAGGAAGTCAGCTTCAACGGCTGGGGAGGCTTGGATCCCTTTGGGTGGAACAGGCCTTGGGGAGGGATTCCGTGGCCGGGCAGCGGCCTTGCGGGCGATTGGATTCGAACGGCGGCGGCCCTCAAGGGGGACGATTCCACGGGCTCAACCAAGTTTCTTGGCATCGACGCCGCCATTCTGATCCCGGCGGTGGTGCAGGTGGTCACAGCCTTGGCCAAGAACCAGACAGGCGGACCTGAAAAGAGCCTCTTGGGGGACGCCTTGCGATTGGCGGGGTCGGTCATCAAAGGGCCCTCGGAGACCAGCGCGGTGTCGAAGTTGTTTGGCATCGATGACGCCATCCTGATC
>JAEUHG010000162.1 GCA_016795425.1 Verrucomicrobiales bacterium | reverse complement strand
TTCGTCCCTACCGGGATCCCAGTTCCCGATGTCATCCACATGGGAGCGGAATAGTAATGACCTAAGGAGTCTCTACCGAAGCCGATCCGCTAAATTCCCCTCAATTGCTCCGTCGGAATCACCCTTTGGGCAACACGCCCTCGACATTTGACATTTACCCAACGCTCGCTCCGGGCGAGGAGAATCGTTCCAGCAGCGGAGCATGTCATGGGGAACTGTCGGGGGTGATGATCGCGGAGGGTCAAGTGCAGGCAACGATTGGATCGAGGGATAACGTCCCTAAAACGTCAATAGACAATGTCTGGCCCTTGGTCTCTCGAGTTCAAATGGGGACATTCTCAAAGAGTCGCGACAACCTGCTCTATCGGTCTTGCCTCGAAACAGGGGATCAGCAGTCTTTCGCCATGCCCTGCGTGGTGACCCAGGCCGCGTCCCGACTTTCCGTTCGGAGTCGACCGCCCACGTGGCTGATGGGCGTCGTATGGGTGATCTTTCTTTCTTGCGCCTATTGGATTCTGCCCACCCCTCGATTGCAGGTCCAACGCACCGGCTCCGGAATGGCCAACGTTCTCATCGAGCACCGACTCCTAGGGATGACACTTTCCCGAAAGCTCATTGAAAATGTCGTCGGGGCTGGCGTGCAAACTCAGAAACTGACTCGGCTCGTTCTCTTCACCTCAAAGGCCGTCGAACCGGTCAACAAGGGCTACTCAGTCGGCGCTGAACATCACGAAGCCGCTGCGGCAAAACTCGACGCTTTCCTGCAACAACTCCAATCGCCATCGACGGTGATCACCGTCGGAGTCAGCCCGGAGACCTGGATCGCAGGGGTGTTCCTTGCTGGTTGCGTGGTGTTGGTCACGATAGGGGGGCGAATGGAATGCACTCTGGATGCCGACCAAGACCGGGTGACCTTGTGCTCCTTGGGCCTGTTCGGACGACGGATCAAGGAGTACCGACTCAGCGAGATCGAACGGTTCCTGGTTCTTCAAAAAGACAACTTGGATTGGGAATCCCGAAAACAGCACCCGTATTGGTTCAACATCGGTTTCCGCCTCCAGAACGGCAAAGAGGTCCCGATCACTCGACTTCCACAAGCCGCTCTTTCGGATGAGAGATGGGAACTCTTGTCTCGACTGGAGGCCTTCCGGCGCGATCTAAGCCTGTCTGAAAAGTGAGAGGGGTACTGTTTTCAGGGAAAAGGCCGGATGGCGAGGCGCGAGGAGGGAAGATACCCGCCAGCGGTCTCTGACCGACGAGCAACGAATCCAGGCGGCCCTTTCCTCGGAAACCCTCCGGACGAAGGGTCTCTTGCGCGAGGCCTTCGTTGCCTCGACCGGGATCCACTGGCATCAAATGCCGAGACCTCCGCGACCTGAAGGCAGCAGCCACCCGGTTCAATGGGCAGCATTCGCCGAGCCGAACGATACGAATGACACCTGCCGGATCCTAAGCAGACAATGGAGCGGACGATGGGGACAAACTACTGATGAAATCAGGCGCCCAGACATCGTTCCGCCATCGGGATCAATCCTTCACTCCGCGCAACGGCATGTCGCGCGGATAGGGATTCCGGCCACGCGGAGCATCCTCTCTGCCCCCCTTCCAATTTCCGGGCTCGAGCACAATGGTCAGGTCAAGGATGTCTCGATCGACGCGACCGATGATTTTCCCGTTCAACCAATCCAGGTTCGGATTCTTTTGGGCCATTCGATAACCCTGAAGATGTAAGCCAAGCGACACGGCCTCGGGCGGCACTCCTTTGATCTCAAATCTCCCCTGGTCGTCCAATTCCACCTGAATCGCATCCCACGCCTCCTCTCGCGCGAACCACAGCCGCGTCCGGGCCGGCACCTTGCCACCATTCGACAGGCGAATTCTTCCAGCCACGCGATGGGCATTCACAACCTTCAATTCGCCGACGTTGCTCTCGCTGCCGTCCACGCCGAGCCTGAATTTTCGCGTCACGACGGCGCCCCGATCTCGAAATGAGTCCATCATCCCATAGACGAAGTACTCGAGATTCGCGGGCAAGTTCGCCACGGTGAATTCCCCGTGGGCATCCGTCATTGCATTGAAACTGCCCATCCATTCCCCGGCCCGACGACTGGCTCCCGCAATGCCAATTATGACGTTGGTGACCGGTGTCGTCCCAGCGATCACCCGGCCGCTCACCCGGACCCCGGTTCTCAGCCGGCCCATCGCCACCCGGCCAGGGACCAACCGCATCCACTGCTTGGCCAAGTTCGGCGCTTCGACCAAGGCATGGACCGCCTTCAACGGTTCCTTGGTCGCCAAGGCGAAGGCGCCCGCCTTATCGGTGACCGCCAGGGGATCCACCTCACTGACGGCGCCCCAGCGGGTCCCTTGGCTTAACTCCACCCCCTCGACCGAAACTGTCGCGTCGGCCACCGGTTCGCCCTCGGGCCCGAGCAGCCGCCCCTGAATGCGGCGTTCGGCCGGAATGGAACCCCAATCCACCCGTTCCAATCGCGCCTCCACAGCGCCCGCCCCGGGATCCACCTTGGCCACGAACACCGGGACGTGATCCTTCGCCACAACCAGCAACCGAAAGAGGAGGGAGTCATCCAAAGCCTCGATCTCAAACGCGCCGGTCGCGTCGGTGGTCACTCGTTTTCGACAGTCGGGATAACAGGATGGACAGAGTCCGCTGGTGCCCACGCGCGGTCCCGCCGTGTGAACGAGCACCTCCGCGCCAACCACCGGAATGCCACCTGCCCCCATCACCCGGCCATTCAAATCCAGGGTTCCAGCCAACCCTGAATGAGGTCCTCCCAGCCACCATGCGATGGCGACCCACCCACCGAAGATTGTTCGAACCAAAAGGCGTTTCATGGACGGTATCCTACGGATTGTTCGCTTGGACCAGTCGACGTTCCAACAACGCGGTCAACGCTTCTAAGCGGCTGTCCCGCGCCAGCTCCCGCCCGTCCGGATCAAGCAGCACATTCATGGGCAACGTGTCGACGCGGAGGGCATCCAAAGCCTCGATCTTCGCCCGTCCAATCAAACGGGTTTCCACCCAGTCAGTCTTCCCATCCTTCCCCGCGCCGTCTCCCCGCCCTCGCGCAGCCCCATCGTCCAGGCTCCAGGTGAGGGCGATCCACTTGGTTGGCTTGGCATGCTGTTGATGAAATTTCTCCAACTCAGCCCGGGCGTCCGTCTCGTCCTCGACCCAGTCTGCGGTGAGCCGAAGCAACACGTAGCGACCTTGATAGCCGGTCAAAGGGAGAGCGATGCCTGTCTCCTTTTCCGAGCCCGACCGCTGAAGAGCCGTCGCGGGTATCTCCACTCCCGGTTCGGGAACGAGTTCCAAGTCCCCCAAATCCAGCGGGTCCGATGAATTGCCCGAAGGCACTTCGACCTCCCGTACGCAGCGCGCCACGATTTGTCCTTCGCTCATCATCGCCTTCTCGGCGTCACTCATCGGTTTCCGGACGAGTATTCGCAACTCGTAGCGTCCAGGGGGGACATCCTCGACGCGGAACGCCCCGCCGGCCGCGAAGTTCAGGACATGGGTGCGCTGCTCCCGCTGATGCCGATGCCGCTCCACGTACCATTCATCCCGCGCTTTCTCGAAGCCGGCCACGGTGGCAAAGTCTTCGATCCGCGCCATCCGTGGCTCCGGCGATCCGGACTTAAGGACCAGCACATGGACGTCGCGTTCCCAATTCCAGGCTCCCAGAGCCCGGCCGATCACCGGCCGGCCTTCCCCGCCCACTTGAAGGTTGAGAGTACGTCCCGGCTCCACCACGAGCGGCTTTTGCTGGTGCATGGTGATCGGCCCGATGCCCCGCTCAAAACCCAGACCTACCGTCGCGTCTCCTGGAGGGACGGTGGGGAACACGAATCGGCCGTCCGCATCGGTTATCCGGCGTTGGTTAGCCATCCACGGGGTCAATCCGATGTCTCCCGAGTTCAGGTACACCGGTTTGCCCGCGGCCGTTCGGTCTCCCTCTTTGCAGATCCCCTCGATTCGGCCCCAAGGCTGCAACCGAATCTCCGGCCGGCCGCGCAGCTCGCTTCGTTTCACGCTCGCGAATCCGTCAGGGTGCGTCACCACCACCCCCCCTTCGAACACGGTCCCAGGCAGGGTCGCTCGACCCTCTGCGTCGGCGTCGAAATCAAAGTCCGGACTTCCACGCGGGCCCACGAGGACGGGTTGATCGGCCTGTAGCTCCATGAGAAACAGCCAATGCGACTCGTTCTGCTGAACCCGCACGCGCGCTCCTCCCGCCGGCCGGCCATCCGCGAGCAGGATGCGCAGCGGGGCTTTCTCCGATTCCCGCTCCAACTGAACCGTGAATTCCCAGTCGCCCTCGTCGAAATCCCGTTCACGGCCGACCCAGACTCCATAGTGCGGCACTCGAATTCTCACCCGATAACTCGGGTACATCCCGCCCGCCTGCCAGTGAGTCGAAGGCACCCGAACCTCGAAGCCGTCGGCGGAAAGCACCGCTGATTCTGCCGAAGGACCGGAGGCCGTCGCTTCCAGTTCCCACGGTTTCGTCTGCACCCAGGCGGCACTCACCTTCAACGGCGCACCCGTCCGCGCATCCACCACCTTGCCTCGCACCACGACCTCGCGGTCCATGCCCGGGCGTAGAATCACTTCCGCCTCCCGTTGGTCGGCTTCGACGCGAAACTTCCTGGCCACCTTCAGCGTCGGCGAAGTCGCCACCAGTACCACCGGCGCCGCCGGAGCGTTGGTCCAGACGGCCTTCCCATCCGCGTCGGTCTTCGCCGTGAAATCCAGGGCCTGTCCTTCCATCCGCATCGTGCTCAGCGAAAGCTCGGTTTCCGCCAAGGGTTTCCCGCCGTCGTCCCGCACCCGGATCGTCAGCGGCGAGAGTGGCGCCACCCGCAACTCGACATCGCTGGTCACGCCGTCCCCCTCCGCAGGAACCACCCGACTCGTCAGCGCGTATCCCGGAGCGTCCGCGGTCAGAATGACTTCCCGAGGGGGCCGGTGCGGAAGCACGAATCTCCCCTCGGCGTCGGTGCGACGTTCGCTGTCGCGATACAGGTTCACCACCCCGTGCGCCTCGACCACACGCGCACCCGCCAGCGGCTGGCCCGTTGGCGAGACCACCCGCCCGCGAATGGTGTGGCCTTCCGCGAGCACCAGCACCGCCTCGCCCCGCCGCAATTCCTCCAAACGCACCTGGGTACCGCCAGATTCGAGATTCGGGTTCTGGTCCTCCCGCGGGTGAACGAAAGTCTGAACCGCGCCATCCGGACGGCGACACTCCAACACGATGTTCGGGAGATCCAAGGGTACATCCACCAACTTCCAGCGGCCTTCGGCGTCGGTGATCGCCGCCGGCGAATCGTGGAGCGTTCGCCAATACTCGGGATAGGTTTGGTGCGCCTGAAACCTGCCCAGAAACCGATGGCCCGAGCCCCAGGCCGTCAGGTGAATCCCTGGCAACGCACGCCCGCCGGCATCCCGCACCACTCCACCCAGGCTGCTCCCATGCCGGAGTCGCACTTCAAGTTGCTCCGGAATCTCGCCCCGCACGTCCCCCTCTTCGCGCGCCCAACTCAAACCGTGACCCGCGTATCCCGACGCTCTCACCGAGAGAGTGAACCAGGTTTTCGCCTTCTCCGGCTGTTCCGGCACCTCGCCCAGGCGAATCTCTGCCTGGCCGGCGTCATCCGTCACCCATCGCGGTCCGCCGCCGACCAAGCCCGAAAACGCCACCTCATTGGGAGCGAACACTTCCGCTCCCGCCACCGGTTGGTCGGTCGCTGCATCCCGAACCACCACGCGAACGGCGCGTCCTTTCGTTTCGGGCGGCAGCCCGACGGTCGGAGTTTTCAAGGCGGTTGCCTCCCCAGCCTTTGCTGGTGACGCGGCCGCCGCTCGTGCCCCGGCGCTGGAGGTTCGCGGATCCGTCAGTCCCAGCACGGCCACCGCGGCCACCACCCCCGGTGCCAACCACGACCACCGCGGCCTGGGGCGGAACCGCGCAATCATCCGGATCCGATCCGCCACGTCGCGGCGATCTTCCAAAATGCCCACCAATCCTGGCGCCATCGACGCCGTTCCGGCGCCGTCCAGTACTTTGATGACCGTCGAACCATACCCGCGTGCCTCTTGTTCCCCGGCCATGGTCAGCGCCAGCGCGTCGGTCGCCAATTCACGATCGGCCCGCATCCGCCCGAAAGCCCACCAGACCATGGGATGGAACCAGTGGACCACCTGCAGCACGGCGAGAAGGGCGTTCAGGGTCACGTCACCGCGCCGCACATGCGCCAGTTCGTGGAGAAAGACATGCCGCAATTCCGCATCCGAGAATCTCTCCGCCAACCCGGGTGGCAACAGCAGGCAGCAACGCCAGAATCCAAATAACGCCGGGCTCCCCGCCTCCGACGCCACGAACAGCCGAACCTCCCGCCTCACTCCCATCACCGCGCTACATTCGCGCCATATTCTGCGAACCCTCGGATCACTCACTTCCCCTCGTCGACTCAGTCGCCAAGCCAGTCTTCCATAAGCCGCCAGCATCACGCCGCCGGCGGCGACCATTCCTACCAACCACACCGCCCCCACCCATCGGCGCCAATGGATTCCGCGCTGGACCGGCGATACCGGAGCCACCGCCTGTGGGGATGAAACCGGTTTCGGCCCCCTCTCTCGCGCATCAAGGAGCGCCGGTCCCCCGCTCGTTCCCGCCCCCGTTTCCAATATCGGCATCGCCGCCCCGGCCGCGACGGGCGGTTGTGCCTCCGGCGCCGCAAACGGGACTGTTGGAGGCCTGCCCCCCCGGCCAAGCTCCACACCCATCGATTGCGGCTCGGCCACCACAAGTGCCGGCGCGCCCACTAGGTCGGTTGGCCGCCCCATCCCGTCCCAGAACGGCGTGATGCGATACAGGCTGAGCGCACTCGGCGGTGCCACCGGCAGAATCAACCGCACCACTACCGGAAACCACAACGCATGCCGCCAAGCCGGCGACATCCAGCTCCGCCCCAGCCAGCGTACCATCCCCACCAACAGGACTAGCCACGACACCTGCCACGACACCTGAACCACCCAATCGACCAACGCCCCATAAAAGCCATCGGCATTCATGACGGTTTCCTCGAAGACGGGTTCTCACCCAGAATCCGTTTCAGTTCGGCCACCTCCGCGGGCCCCAGCTTCTTCCGCTTCGCGAAGTGCAACAACAGTGGCTCCAACGCCCCGCCGAATACCCGGTCGACCAGCGAATCCGCCTCCCGCGCCGCACACTCCGCCTCCGTCACTTTCGGGGCATAGAGAAACAGGTTTTTGTACCGCTCCACCGTCACCGCGCCCTTCTTGTGAAGCCGGCTCAACAAGGTCTTCACCGTGCTGGCGCTCCACCCTTCCTGTCGGCCCAACTGCTCGCTCAAATCGTAGGCCGCCTGCGGGGATTTCCCCCACAACAGCTTCATCACTTTCCACTCGGCTTCGGAAATATCAGGGAGACGTGCCATGGCATGAATTCGGGATGACGACGCCCAACTAACTACACTCGTAGCCAGTTTGTCAATAGATGTCGTCAGATCTCATTCAAGCCCTCGCGCCACTCCAACCATGAACCTAGGAACCCTGCCCACCTCGTCGCAGCGCGACGAGGGCCACCGGACTGAACCTATTTCCAGCTTAGGTAGGCCCTGTCGCGCTGCGACAGGGCAGTCCCGACCGTTGGCCGGGTCCGAAGCCGTTTCCAAGACCTGACGATCCGCTCACGCCCAGTGACCGGGGCATTCGTGAACGTGTTCCGGGTAGGGTAGCCCGGGCAGGTTCGCGGCGAGGCCGTCGCCCTTCTTATCCTCGCGCAGGAAGAGTGCCTCGCACTTCTTGGACATTTCGCGCAATTGGTCCCGATCAGCGGCGGTGGCCGGCTGGTAGGTTCGCGCAGCCGTGACGGCTTTGGTCAATAGCTCCGTGTAAGACGGTGGAATGCCCGCCACGACGCCCTTCAAGGAAAGCGAGAATCGCAGAGCCAGCGAAACTTCCTCGGGCGTCTCCGTGGTGCGATACCACCAGTCGCGCGTCCGCTGCACGCCTTCGGGCCAACTTCCCATGCTCATGGCCTTGATGGCCACCACAGCCGACCCACGCTTCTCTGCCGCATCCAGCACCGCCTTGCCAAAATCCCGGAGATAATAGTCGGCAAAACTGATGGGGAACATCGCGGTGTCGAAATTGAATTTCTCCAATGCCGTCACCGCGGCCTTGGTGCTGTGCGCGGAGAACCCGATCCAGCGGATCTTCCCTTCCTCTCGCGCCTTGAGGAACGCCTCGATGGCGCCTCCGGGACCGAAGGCTTTCTCCACCTCATCCACGGTCACCAGATGGTGCATCTGGTAGAGGTCGAAATGATCGGTCTGATGGCGTTGCAGCGATCGCTCCAGTTCCTTGCGGGCGCCCTCCGCATCCCGCGCCTTGGTCTTGCACCCGAGAAAGAGCTTGTCCCGTTCCAGCGCCTTCAATGCCGGCCCCATCTTGATCTCGCACTCACCGTCCTTGCCGTAGGCCGGCGCATTGTCGAAGTAGTTGACCCCCATCTCGAAAGCCTCCTTCACCGCGCGGTTGGTTTCCGTCTGGTCCAATCGCATGAGGGCCAGTCCGGGAAATCCGATGATCGAAACTTCCCGCTGGGTACGGCCCATGATCCGCCGCGGCAGTCCGGCGACGCGACCGACAATGTCGTTCGATACCTTGAAATCAGCCATCAAACGTTCCAGGCCCAGGGCGCCGGCGCCGGCTGATGAGCCGACCAGACGAAGGAATGTGCGTCGTTTCATAAGGGTAGCGGTGTTGAGAGACCTTGGATGGACAGGGTGAACGTAGCGAATCCACGAGCGACGTCGAGTCTTCGGGGACCGTCCCAGAGTCTTTGATTTCCGCCCCTCATTCCTTTAGGCCGTGACCAGTCTGCCGATAGGGGGAATTGCCATCCTATCACCTGGAGGGACGTATCGGCGTCGATGCCGCGGCCAATCGACTCTCCTAAAGAAGATCCTCATGAAACTTCTGATTACCACGCTTCTGGTTTGGGCGAGCACCTTCCATGTCCTGGGACAGGGAACGGTGATGCTGTTGAACCGTGTCGGTTCGTCGGTAGATGCACCGGTTTTCGACACGGATGGCACCACCAAACTCGCGGGAACCGGTTATCTCGCTCAGCTTTACGCCGGTCCGACCGAATCAGCTCTCACGCCGATCGGCGCCACGGTGACCTTCCGAACCGGGGTGGCCGCCGGGTATTTCGACAGCGGCAGCGATAGCACGCGGACGATCACGTCTGTTCCGCCTGGCGGAAAGGCGTACGTGCAGGTGCGTGCCTGGGATGGCACCAAGGGAGGCAGTTACGAAGCTGCGCAGTCAGCCGGCGGCAAAGCGGGCTCCAGCTCCGTCTTCAGCGTGACCACGGGCGGCGGTCTCGTTCCGCCGGCACAACTTGTCGGACTGCGATCGTTCAGTCTGCAACTCAGCAGCAAGCCGGTGATCACCCGGCATCCGGCTTCTCTCGCCCTGGGCGCCGGCGACACCGCCCGCTTCGAAGTCACCGCTACCGGCACTGAACCCCTCCAGTACCAGTGG
>JAEUHG010000160.1 GCA_016795425.1 Verrucomicrobiales bacterium | reverse complement strand
TTACCTCCAATCAGGCGAACTGGCGGCATCTCCAGTTCGGCATCGATGACGATCGCGCGTGGGAATGGGAGGACTGTGGGCGTCCAGGCAACGCCTTGTTCGCGTTCGCTCTTGCGGTCCACGAGGACGCACTCTTCGCCGGCACCTGCGAACCAGGTGAGGGCGAGTCCGGACACGTATACCGG
Organism: Verrucomicrobiales bacterium; assembly: GCA_016795425.1. GTDB lineage: Bacteria > Verrucomicrobiota > Verrucomicrobiia > Limisphaerales > CAIMTB01 > CAIMTB01. The sequence goes on along the minus strand of JAEUHG010000160.1, from coordinate 7,673 downwards.
TACGAGGGTGGGGACCGCTGGTTGGACTGCGGGGCGTTGGATGGGGCGAACGCCATCACGGCCTTCGCCGTGCATCAGGGAAAACTCCATGCCGCAACCGGCCGGTATCGAATCGCTGGCTCGGCGTTGCCGGAATCCAAAAACACCAACTCGGGCGGGCGCGTGTTCGTTCGCGAGAGCGACCGTCGTTGGACCGACTGCGGACGATTGCCTGGGGTCGAAGCAGTGGGCGGCCTGGTGGTGTTTCGCGGTCGACTGTACGCCTCGTCCCTCTATCGCCCGGCAGGCTTCTTCCGCCACGAAGAAGGGACTCGGTGGACGTCGCTGCCCGTGCCGCACATCGTCGATGCGGCAACTGCCGCGTCGGTGCCCCAGCGGGTCGAGTCCCTGACCGTGCACGACGGTTTCCTCTACGCCAGCAGTTACGATGATGGTCGGGTCTGGCGCTTCGACGGCGAAACCTGGTCGGACTGCGGCCGGCTGAGCGAAAACACGCAGACCTATGCCTTCGTGCAGTACCGCGGACAACTGCACGTGGGAACCTGGCCGAGCGGAAGGGTCTATCGGTGGGATGGCCTTGGTCGCTGGACCGACGCCGGAAGGCTCGGTGAAGAACTGGAGGTCATGGGCATGGTCGTGCACAACGGCCGTCTTCTGGCCGGATCGCTGCCGCTCGCTTGGGTCTACGAGTACCAGGGGGGCGACACGTGGCGGCCCGTGCGACGGCTGGACCCGACGCCCGACGTCAAGTACCGCCGCGCCTGGACCATGGCCGAGCATCGCGGCCGCGTCTATTGCTCCACCCTGCCCTCGGGCCGAATCCACGCGCTCTCCGTCGGCCGTCAAATCGCCTCGGGTCGAACCCTCTCCTCTGCCTGGCATCACGTCATCGCCACCAAGTCCACCCACGGCCTGACACTGCACCTGGATGGTCATCGGGTGGCGGAGGCCACCTTCCCCGATACTGCAAGCTATGCGCTCGACTCGGACGCTCCGCTTCGGCTCGGCTCCGGCATGAACGGGCCGTTTCACGGCCGACTCGCCGATGTTCGCGTGTATCGACGCGCCCTCACCGGCGCCGAGATCGCAGCCCTTGCGGGCGCGCGCCCCGCTCCCATTCCGCTCGCTCGGTAACTCTCACCGGATCAGCAGGAATCCCTCCATGACAACCCTCCGCGTGATTCACCTGTTGGGACTCCTTCTTGCACTACCCGCATCCTCGGCGGACGAGCACCCCTCTGCCCGGCTGGAGCCGGCACCATTACTCGAGTTCCCGGCCGACCCGGACTGCAACTCCCCGTGTTTCTGGCATGAAGGCCAGCTGCATCTCTTCACTTCGAATCAGAAACCGTCGCGCAGCGTGGGCCCGGACTTGCAGCGACTCGGTACGCCGGTCCCCAGCGTGTTCGATGACGGCGCGAAGAAGCTGCGTTGGATCGAGGCCGTGCACCTGCGCGACGACGGAGTTCTCTTTGGATTGTATCACCGTGAGGAATACCTCGGGGAATGCCCCGACCGGCAGTATTTCACGGTCCCGGACATCGGCGTAGCGCGATCGCGGGATCTGGGCCGGACATGGACGGATCTGGGGATCGTGCTGCAGGACCATGGCGTGCGGCGTTCGTGCGACACGCCGAACCAGTACTTCGCCGGCGGCGTAGGAGATCCCAGTTGGGCCATCGACCGCAGCGGCCGCCACGCCTACATCTTCTTCTCGTCCTACACGGATCCTCTTTCCAATCAAGGCGTGCAGGTAGCCCGCCTCGCCTTGGGCGATTTGGACGCGCCGGTGGGAAAAGTATGGCGCTGGACCGGAAAGGACTGGGACGCGCCTGGTCTGGGCGGCAAAGGCAAACCGGCTGTGCCGGCGCGGGTGGCCTGGTCAGACCCCAAGGCGGACGCGTTCTGGGGACCGTCCGTGCATTGGAACACCTATCTCGGGCAACACGTCGTGCTGATGAACCGGGCCGGGGACGCCCGTTGGACTCAGGAGGGAGTGTACGTGTTGTTCGCCACCAACCTTGCCCGTCCCGAAACGTTCACCCCGCCGCGGAAACTACATGAGGGCGGCGCGTGGTATTGCCAGGTCATTGGCGACGCCGGGATGCGGGGCACCGACTCGCTGGCAGGGCAAAGCGCGCGATTCTTCATGAAGGGAAAATCCCGCCACCGCGTGATCTTCGAACGCCCAGCGGCGGCAGGACGCCCATCGATCGAGGCCCCTTAGTGGACGAATTCGCGCCTCAGGCTCCTGGCCGGATGTTCACGCCCTTCACGGGATAGCTCTTAGAAAATACAACAGCACCTCAGCCGCATGCCACGTGTGGGGCGCGGCCATTTTGCGATCAGCGTAGGTTTCGCTCAAGGGTCGGATACCTTGGTAGTGTGCTTGGCTGGCATGGGCCTCCCAGGTCAGCGGATAATCGCGGTTGCTGATTGGGCTCTTCCTCGCGCCATGGAAATGGTCGCACGCCCAGCCCAGGTACGGATACTTGTCGCGATCATCGGCGTCGCGGCCGGGGATGTGGGCTTCCCGGTAATCCATCCAGAACAACGCAGAGTAGCTGTCCGTCACCGGGGGCACGGTGTACGGATCCGGTAAATCGAGCGCCCGCAATCCGTATTTCATCCACTTGGTTTGATAGACCGGATGTGGCGCAAAATCGGAACGTCCTTGCAGAAACCTTCCGAACGACTCGGTTCTTTCAAAGGGCACGGCCTCCGTCAGTACCTTTGTCACCAGTGGATGGTTCTTATCGGACACCAGGGAAAGGAGGAAGAGTACCTGTCCGAGATTGTCCGCCTCGGTTTCCCCCGCGTTGTTGCGGTCGAAGGCGGAATTTAGACCTCGAATCCACGCGCGGATGCAGTCGAGGTTCCCGGTCTCCTTGAACGCCATCGCCATCATCGCGCCGTCGCGATACCAAGGCTTCGCATAGACGAAGAAGTTCGGCACCGGACCACGCGGCGTCACATTGACCAGCAGTTCCTGGTGTAGAACGCGGAGAACGGCGGGGAACGGATAGGCGGCGAAGTCCGGCAACCGCACGGGCGTTCCGGTCTCCGGAATCTGGCTCGCAACGCCATTCTCCACCCACCACACGCCATGTTCATCCTCGATGATGCGCGCCTCATGGTCGTCGGTGGTCCGAATCACCACCATGTAATCGGCCGGCAGAATGAAATCCTCACGCACCGACCATCGACGAACGATCTCACCCGAAGGCGCCTTCACGAGTGCGCCTTTTTGATAAACGAGTTTCTCTCGCAGCCCCATGCCGAAGAGGAAGAACCGCTCGTCGGGCACGTCCTGCGCACCGCCAAACGTTTCCCGAAATCGGTTCAGTTCCGCCCGGTACCTGGCGAGCGCCGGTTCCGGCGCGAGAGTTGATTTGGCTGCGACGGGCCCTTCCCTAGTGGCGGCGCCCAACGAGGCACCCGAAAGGCTGGCCAGCACGAAGAGGACGAGAAGCGGGTCGGTTTTCACGAGAATGGCCGAGGCGGACTGCGGGGTCGATGCGTGGCGTCAGAGCACCAGTGCCTCGAGGAACCACCGGGCCTGTTTGGCCTCCGCGGTGATCTTGATGGGCGTATCGGCACAGGCGAGGCACTCGACCACCATAAGTCCGAGGTGTGTCATAGCGCCACGGGCAGATTCACTGCCAGATAGCGTGTCAGTGTTTCAAACAAATGGCGCCTGGTGTTGTCGCCTTCTTTGATGGCGTGAGTCCGGTTTGGATAGGCCATTTGGTCGAACGTCTTGTTCCGCAGGATGAGTTCGTTGGCCAGCACCTCGCAGTTTTGGTAATGGCAGTTGTCGTCGCCGGTGCCATACACCAGCAGAAGATTGCCCTTCAATTGGTGCGCAAAGGTGATGGGCGAACCGTTCTTGAATCCGGCTTCGTTGTCGGTGGGCAGTCCCATGTAACGCTCCTGGTAGATCGTATCGTAAAGGCGTTGGTCGGCCACAAACGCAATGGCCATGGCGGTCTGGTAGAGATCTGGGTAACGGAAGATGGCATGCAAGCTCATGGAACCGCCGCCGCTCCACCCCCAGATGCCAACCCGCGCCGGATCGAGATACGGCCGTTCCTGGAGAATCTTCTGCGTGGCCGCTGCCTGGTCGGCCGGGCCGAGAATGCCGATCTGCCGGTAGATGCTCTTGCGCCAGTCGCGCCCGCGGGGCGTCGCTGTGCCGCGATTGTCCACGCTGACCACCACATAGCCCCGCTGCGCCAGCAGGCAATGCCAGAGGAAGGTCTCACCGCCCCACTTGTCCACCACCGTCGAGCCGGCGGGTTCCCCGTAAACATGAATGAGCAGCGGATAGCGCTGCGCCGGATCGAAGTCGGGCGGCCGGATGCACCAGGCGTCGAGGGACGGACCCTGGCTTAAATGGACGCGAAAGAACTCCGTGGCACACGGTTTCAACCCGGCCACTTTCTCACGCAGTCCTGCATTGCCAACCAGGGTGCGAACGACTCGGTGCTCGGGAAATTGCACCAGTTCGATCACAGGCGGCTGGCCGAAGCGGGAAAAGGTGTGAAAGGCCCAGCGCCCGTCCCCGGAGAACTCATAGGAATGGGTGCCCTGCTGGTCCTCAGGGGAAACGCGCGCCGCCGGTGCCTTGCCGTCGAGCGGTGCGCGATAGAGATACCGTTGGGTGGGATTGTCGGGCGAGGCGCTGAAATAAACCCAGCCCCGCTGTTCATCGACGCCCGCAATATCGATCACATCAAAGGCTCCAGGAGTCAGCAAGGTAACCTCCTGGTTCGCGGCGGACACGGCGTACAGGTGTTGCCATCCATCTCGTTCGCTCAACCACAGAAAGCGGCTGCCGCCATCGATCCAACGCCACTCCTCCATGACTTCCACCCAGGCGTCATCGCGATCCGTAAAGCGCACTCGGGTCGCGCCGGTTCGCGGATCACCCTCAAGGACTTGGTTGGTGTTCTGCAGCCGGTTGAGTTGTTGGAACACGACGCGCCGCGAGTCCTTGGTCCACTCCATCCGAGGAAGGTAGTGGTTCCTTGGATCTGAGCTGGGTCGGAACCAGCGCGTTCGTCCGCCGCTCGCCTTGACGACGCCCAGCCGGCAGGCGGAGTTGGTCTCACCGGCCTTCGGGTACGCAAAGGCAGTGACTTGCGGATAAAGGCTGTCCGTGTTGTTGATGAGCCGGAACTCGCGCACTCCCGTGGTGTCAAACTGCCAGTAGGCGATGCGCTGGCCATCGGGACTCCAGCGCAACCCGTTGCGCAAGCCGAACTCCTCCTCGTTCACCCAGTCCGAGGTGCCGTTGATGATCGTCGCCGAGCCGTCGGCAGTCAGCTGGGTGATTCGCAGACGGTCCAGCGTCTGCACAAACAGATTGTTCCGGCAGACGTACGCCACGCGCTGTCCGTCCGGAGAGAAGGTGGCGAACATGAGCGTCGACGGCGGTGCGTCGCCGCCCAGTTTCTTCAACTCGCGCGTTCGGCGGTCGAAAACCCAGTAATCGCCGCGGGTTTCCTTGCGCCACACCCGCCGGGTGTTGGTGAAGAGGAGCACCCTCTGGGCGTCGTCCGACCACGCGTAATCCTCGATTGGAAGCGGCTTGGTTTGGCCGCGCGGCATGAGGTGCTCCGCCGCCACGATGATGTCTCGCTGTCCGGACTCGGGCGAATAGCGCACGATTTCCTTGATGGTTTTGGCGTCTTTGGCGGCTCCGGATTCCTTGAAATTCTCTGCGACTTCCAGAGTGGTGTAGCCCGAGCTGTCCTTCAACCAATAGGCCGGACCCCAGTCCTCCGCTTTGAATTCCTCCTCCGGACCAAAAATGCGATCCACTGTTAACTGCGACCGATCCTGCGCAACGGCGGCGGAGACCGCGGCGGCCAGACTCGCCAAGAGAATCGGCCACCAAAGGTTTGGCTGACCGACGGGGCGGTAGAAACGCCGCGATGTTGATTTAGCATTCATGGTTTTCCGATGGAACAGGGCGGCCTTTCGCCAGTTCAGCGAGGCGGCCCCAGAGCCTCAAGCCGCTTGTCGCGTCTGGGGAGATTAATTTCCAGGATGGCGGAGCACGGACAGCGGTGCCGTCGCCTTCGTGGAGTTGGACGTGCGAACGCCCTCGGGATCTGGAATCGGGAATATGAAGACGACCCTGAACGACGATTTCTGTTCCAGGTCCTTTTAGCAGATGCTGGGCAGACTGGACCGGAAGAAGACGCACTTGGCTTCGAGCACAATCCTTGAACCGCCACGGAATAGCCATTGCCCAAGGATTCCCCGGAAGCCTATACCCGGCTGTAGACAGGCGCCGTTCCCACGATGAATGACTCACCCAAGACACGAGGGCCCTGGCACCACCGGGCGTTGATCTGGTTCTTTAGTGGATTGCTCGGCCTGCTCGCCTATTGGCTGCTCGGATTCGTCGTGAACGACATCGGCACCTGGCCTGGTCCGGATTATCGGGAAATCGAGAACCGCCTGGTGACGCCGGGACTCACGGCGCAAGTCGAGACCCTGACCCTTCAACTGGAGGACACCACGCGGACGATCACGGAGGAGAAGGCACGGCAGGCGGTGCTGCGAGACAGCACGGACAATTCGGCCCGCACGATGAACCAACTTCTCGAAATCCAGCGCTTGAACTCCCAGCGCGGCGTCACGGCTTCCGAAACCGAAAGAATCGCACTGCGCGACGCCCAGCAACTCTTCCTCACCACCCAAAAGTCCTACCAGGAAAGCAACGACCGGACGGCCGCGCTGACCGAACAGCTTCGAAAGCTGGAGACGCAACGCCGCGAAGCGACTCGGCTGCTGGAGACGCAGCGAGGCCCGGTGAACGCCGAATACGCGCGTCTCCAGTCGCGGCACCAACTCAAGCTGGCAGCCTTGAAGCTGTCCATTCTCCTGCCGGTTCTGGTGTCGGTGGTGGTGCTGTTCCTTCGCCGGCGGGGCAGCCTCTACGCCCCCGCGGTCTATGCTCTCGGCGCGGCGACGTTGCTCAAGGTCCTGCTGGTGATGCATGCCCACTTTCCACGATTCTATTTCAAGTATCTTCTCATCGGCACTTCCCTGGCGTTGGTAGCTCGAATCCTGGTGTACCTGATCCGGGCCGCGGCATTTCCCAAACGCGATTGGATTCTCAAACAGTATCGAGAGGCTTACGAACATCACTTTTGCCCCATCTGCAATCACCCCATCCGGCGAGGACCGTTGAGATTCGCCTTCTGGACGCGGCGCAGTTTGAAGAAGTTGTCCATTCCCCCCGGCCCAGGGGACGAGGCGGAAAGACCTTACGTCTGCCCAGTGTGCGCCACGCAACTCTTCGAGTTATGCCCTGACTGCCAGGGCATTCGACACACCCTGCTGCCCGCCTGCGCGCATTGCGGCGCCGAGAAGCCGATTGCCGGAACTTAGCCGGCCAATGGGTCCCGGACCCTGGCGGTCGTTGCCGAAACCAAGCCCTATTCACGCCTCGCCAAAAACCATACCCAATTCTCGGTGTCGGGCACCGCGGGTGTGGTCCACGAAACGCCGCCAGGGACGGAGCCGAATTGCCGGGTCTCGCCCGTGCGCGGATTAAAGCGGTCCACCGAATACTCACCCGAGGAAAGCTGGAGGCTGGCGGTGCCGCCCTGACGCAGGTAGATCACATAGCGCTCTCCCGGTTTGGCGAGGCACAA
>JAEUHG010000113.1 GCA_016795425.1 Verrucomicrobiales bacterium | reverse complement strand
GTCCGGCCCTTCCCGCTTGGCCCACACCCCTTGCCACCCATTGGACCGCGGGCTGTCCCAGCCCGCAGCAAGGTGACTTCGCGGCTAGCGTGGAAGAAGAAGGGATGACTCGGGAAGGAAGGCAAAGGGCTGCGCCGCGGGACGTGTCGCGGGCCGGGAGAGGGCGCCAAGAACCGCGGTCCGGCCCTTCCCGCTTGGCCCACACCCCTTGCCACCCATTGGACCGCGGGCTGTCCCAGCCCGCAGCAAGGTGACCTAAGTCAGTTCGCCCTTCTCGAGGTGAATCTGACGGGAGCCGAACGCGGCGGCCTTGGGATCATGGGTGACCATGATCACGGTCTTTCCGTGGTCGGAGGCAAGCGATTGAAGGATGGACAGGACCTCATGGGCGGAATGCGCGTCGAGGTTGCCGGTGGGTTCGTCGGCGACGACCAGGCTCGGGTCGGTCACCAGCGCGCGGGCAATGGCGACGCGCTGTTCCTGGCCCCCCGACATTTGCTTGGGCAGATGCTTCATGCGCTCGCCCAGTCCGACGAGTTCGAGCGCGGTTTCCACGAGGCGGCGGCGCTCCTTGCGTCCGAGGCGGGTCAGGAGCAACGGCAGTTCGACATTCTCATAAGCCGTCAGCACGGGCACGAGATTGAAGCTCTGAAACACGAAGCCGACGTTCTGGTTCCGCCAGTCGGCCAACTGCGACTCATTCAGACGCGTGATGTCGATGCCTTGGACATGCAGTTCACCGCTGGTCGGCCGATCGATGCCGGCGATGAGATGGAGCAGGGTCGATTTGCCGGACCCGGAGGGACCCATCAGCACCAGGAATTCGGAGGCGGAGATGTCGAGCGAAACGCGGTTGAGCGCGGTGACTTCGATTTCTCCCTGCCGATAGACTTTCGTCAGGGCGCGGATGGCGACAATGGGTTCGCCGCTATTGGCCGAGGGCGGCCTGGGAGTAGACGGCGACGTTGGAACGGTTCCGGGGCCCGACATCGGGGCAGTCATAGAGCAGGACCCGGACCGCGGCAACCCTGGACAGGGATACGCATTGCCGCTGTCCGCGAGAACCTTCGAAGTTTCAGGCGCCGGTTGCGCGTAGGCTTGGTTCCTCCGTAAACTCACCCCGTGAACCCCTTGTTCCCGTCGGTCGGGCCTTCCCAGATGTCTTCAACCCGCGACTCCTGCCAGGCGGGTTCCCGCTGCGGTTGTTCGACCTCCCATCCGATCACACGTCGGGACGCCCTCAAATGGAGCGGGCTCCTGGCAGCGGCGGCGGGTGCCGTGTCGGCGCGGGATCTGTTCGCCGGTCCGTTTGAACCGGCGGACTTCGAAAAACTGGTGCCGTCCGACAAGAAGCTGACCTCGGAATGGATCGCCTCCTTGACCCGTCGTGGGGAGCCGGAGGTCTTGAGCGATGCAACGGCGGAACACGTCGGCATGCCCGTCGGCGGCATCGCCTGCGGGCAACTGTATTTGGGCGGCGACGGGCATCTTTGGTACTGGGACATCTTTGGCGCCACCACCACCACCGACTATGAAGGGAAGATTTGGTCGGGGCCCAAGTACGCACGCCCCTCATCGACGGCGTCGTCGGTGGTGCAAGGCTTCGCGCTCGGCGTGGAAACCGAAGGGAAGCGCACCGTGCGAACCCTGGATCGCGCCGGGTTCAGCAAGATCCGTTTCCGCGGCGAGTATCCGCTGGGCATAGTGGAATATTCGGACGATGCGTGCGCGGCGGCGGTGCGTCTGGAGGCTTTCTCACCGTTCATTCCGCTCCAAGTGGAGGACTCCTCGCTGCCGGCGACCATCCTTGAGTTTACCGTCACCAACACCGGAGCGGCGCCCATTGAGGTGGACCTCGCGGGTTGGCTCGAGAACGCAGTGTGCCGTGGGGCCGAGGCGACGGCGCCGGTGGAACGACGGAGTTCGCTGGTGCGACGCGGCGGCGCGGTGAGCGTGGTGGGGCGTTCGGAGTGGAAGAAGACGGCCGGAGAACCGCGAGCGCGGGAGGACATCGTCTTTGCGGATTTTGAGCAACCTGATTACGGCACGTGGAAGGTCGAGGGCGACGCCTTTGGTTCGGGACCGTTCAGGAAGAACGCGCTTCCGGACCGCCAGAAGGCCGTGGGATTCGAGGGCGAACAGTTGGTGAACACGCACCACTCCCTGCGTGGCGAGAACTCCGAGACCGCGGATCGGTACCTGGGGCGGCTGACCAGTCCGACCTTCACCATCGCGCGACGTTACATCCGCTTCATCATCGGTGGGGGCAAGCATCCGGGAAAGACGGGCCTGCATTTGGTCGTGGACGGCAAGGTGGTGCAGCAGGCGACGGGTGAGAATGGAAACCCGATGCGGCAGGCGTGGTTCGAAGTGCGCGAGTGGGAAGGCAAGGAGGCCCGGTTGGAGATCGTCGACCAGGAGACGGGCGGTTGGGGACACACGACCGTCGATCAGATTGTTTTCACTGATCGTTTACCCACCGCGACGGCGGAGCAGATCCCTGGATTCGGTTCGATGGCGCTGACCTTGCTTCGAGGGCCTGGAACAACGTCCGCGACCACCGATGTGGGGGAGGGTTTCGAACCGGGCAGGGTGTTCGAGGCTCTGGCCCGACCGCAGAAAAGGTCGGTGGCGAGTCCCCTGAGTCGCCGGGTCATCGGCGCGATTGGACGTCGCGTGACCCTCCAGTCCGGGAAGCAGGCGACGTGGCGATTCGTGATCAGTTGGCACTTCCCCTATTACGGTCGTGCCGCGGGCGAGATGGCGGTGATTCCGGAGATTCGCAAGCGGCGCCGTCGGTATGCACGGCGGTTTGCCGATGCGACGGCAGTGGCGGGTTATGTGGCGAAGAACTACCGACGATTGGCGGGGGACACGCGGTTGTGGAACCGGACCTGGTACGATTCGACGCTGCCCTACTGGTTCCTGGATCGAACCTTCGTGACCGTCGACTGCCTGGCCACGCAGACCCTGCATGCATTCGACAACGGGCGGTGGTGGGGATGGGAGGGGGTCGATTGTTGTCCGGGGACCTGCCAGCACGTCTGGCAATACGCCCAGGCGGTGGGGCGGTTGTTTCCGGAGATCGAACGCGACTGGCGTGAGCGCGTGGATTTCGGGCTGGCCTGGCGCGAGAGCGGGGCGATGGATTATCGCAGCGAGAGCGGGCGTGAAGTGGCCCACGATGGCTTTTGCGGGACCCTTGTGCGGGCCTATCGCGAACACCAGATGTCTCCGGACGACACGTTCCTGAGGCGGATCTGGCCGCGGTTGAAGAAGAGCCTCGAGTTCATTCTGGGCGAGGACCGGGACGCCGATGGCATCCTGGAGGGGCGCCAATTCAACACCCTCGACGCGGCGTGGGTGGGGCCGATGGCCTGGATCAGTTCGCTCTATCTCGCAGCCTTGTCCGCCGGCGAAGCGATGGCCACGGAGATGAAGGATTTCGAGTTTGCCGACCGTTGCCGCCGGGTCCTCGACGCGGGTCGGGTCAACCTGGTTCGGCAGTTGTACAACGGCGAGTATTTCATTCACAAACCGACCGACTTCAACCACACCAACACCAACGACGGTTGCCACATCGATCAGTTGCTGGGGCAGAGTTTCGCGTTTCAAGTGAACCTTCCGCGCCTGGTGGGCGAGGCGGAAGCCAGGTCCGCGCTCCGCGCTTTGTGGCGGTACAACTTCTCGCCGGACGTGGGTGTTTACCGGGACGGCATGAAACAGGTGCTGCCGCAAGGACGATGGTACGCCATGCCTGGCGAAGCCGGGCTTCTGATGTGCACCTGGCCCAAGGGCGGGGCCGAGAAGGCGTCCGGCGGTGGCAATCCCACCTTCATCGGCTACTTCATCGAGTGCATGACCGGCTTCGAGTATCAGGTCGCGGCGCACATGGTGTGGGAAGGCATGGTCACGGAAGGTCTGGCCATCACTCGGGCCATTCACGATCGCTACGCGCCGTCGAAACGGAATCCGTACAATGAGATCGAGTGTTCGGATCATTACTCGCGGGCGATGATGAGCTACGGGGTGTTCCTCGCGGCTTGTGGCTACGAATATCATGGTCCGAAAGGGCACCTGGGTTTCGATCCGCGCTGGTCAGCGGAGCATTTCCGGGCGCCCTTTACTGCCGCTGAGGGATGGGGAACGTACGAACAGCAACGGAGAAACCATGAGCAAACCCACCGGATCCAGGTGAAATGGGGTCGCCTGAGGCTGCGAACTTTGTCCGTGGCCATGGCTCCAGGAATCCGCGCGACCGGTGTCGTGGCTCGTTCCGGGGAGCGCGAACTGAAATTGCGCTGGTTGCAGGCCGAAACCCGCCTGGAATTGAGCCTCGATACCGAGGTGGAGGTCGATCCGACAGCGTCGCTCGACGTGTCGATTCGATGCTGAATCGGAAGGAAGCCGCATCGATGAACCCCGTGCCGTCCCGCGATTCGACCGTCGATGCCCCCTCGTCACGCAGGTCGGCGACCGGGACTTGGGTGCGGTTCGACAGCGTGCGAAAGGTCTTCAACAGCGGGCACCAACCCGTCGTGGCGGTGGACAACGTGGAACTCGAAATTCGCGGCGGCGAATTCTTCACGTTGCTGGGGCCGTCCGGATGCGGGAAGACCACCCTGTTGCGAATGCTGGGTGGTTTTGAATCGCCGACCAGCGGGCGCATCTTCCTGGGTTCGGAGGATGTCACGGATCTGCCGCCGCATCGACGTCCGGTGAATACCGTGTTTCAGAATTACGCCTTGTTTCCCCACCGCACCGCAGCCGGCAACATCGCATTTGGATTGGAGATGCTCGGGCGGCCCCGATCCGAGATTGACGCGGTGGTCGGCCGCCTGCTGGCGCTGGTGCAGATGGAAGGTTTGGGCGATCGGCGGATCGCCGAACTTTCGGGCGGCCAACAGCAGCGTGTGGCGTTGGCACGAGCCTTGGCGCCGGAACCGAAGGTCCTGCTCCTGGACGAACCGTTGTCGGCATTGGACGCCAAACTGCGACGGGATATGCGTTCGGAGCTGCGGCGCCTCAAGGAGGCGACGGGACTGACCTTCGTCTTCGTCACCCACGACCAGGAAGAGGCCCTCGCCATGTCCGACCGCATCGGAGTCATGCACCAGGGCCGGTTGTTGCAGGTGGGGACACCCAGTGAAATCTACGAGCAACCGTCGTCACGCTTCGTGGCGCAGTTTGTCGGGGAAACGAATTTCCTGGAGGCCGAACTCCTGGAGCTTCGAGGAAAGGTCGGCGTCGTGAGATGGGGGCGGGGAAAGGTACGGGAAATTGCGTTGACCGGGAGTGGTTGGAACCTGGGAAAGGTCACGCTGGCGGTCCGACCCGAGTTCGCACGTGTGGATGCCCATCTGGCGGAAGCGGACAGCAGGGGAACCGTGGAGTCAGTCGAGTATTTGGGAACGGCAACCCAAGTCCGGGTGCGGTTCGCCGACGGCACGAGTTTCCTGGCGCGATTGCCCGTCGATCAACGCATGGCGAACGGGTGGACGGTAGGAACGGCGGTGGATGTGGCCCTCGTCCCGGCAGGCGTCCGAGTGCTGAAGGAGTGAGCGGGGGAACCGTCCGGTTTCGCGATCGCTCACTGCAACCACTGGCGCAAGACACCCAAGTCGCGCTGGAAACTCGAAATCATTTCGTCGCCCGGTCCCAACGGGTACTCATGATGCTGGCAGATCGGGCCCTGAAATCGGGTCTTCTTCAGCCACTCGAAGAAGGAGCGGTTCACCATGCCCTCACCCAGCGGGCACCAGGATTCCTGCCAACGCGCATTCCCTTTCTTCCACACGAAATCTTTCACCAGGACGGCGGTTAGGAATGGTTCCGCAACACGCGCGTCGATGGGCCAGGATAGGCCGCCTTCAATGGTGGCGTGGCCAATGTCGAAACAAAAACCGATGTGGCGCGGATCGAGGTCCTTGAGGAGGGAATAGACATCCCAGATCGGAGCGCCGACCTGGCGATCGCCCGAGTGATTCTGGAAGCCCGCTTGAAGTCCGAGATCCCGACACGCGTCGGCGATATCCCGCAGCGCGGGGGCGAGGTCCTTGAGATGGTCCGCGGGCGACCGGTCCGCCGGGTATTGAAAGAAGCCGAGGCGCAAACGCCGGATCCCGAGCCTCGACAACGTCCGGAGCACGGTTTCGGCGTGTGGGGTTTTCAACGAGGTAATGTCGGTGGCCGCGAGGTGGATCGCGCGGCCCGAGCGTCGCAAGGCTTCCGCAAAGCGTGGCAAATCATCGGGAGCGCGTTCGGGTTCGACCTGGCCTTTGGGGCGCAGCGGAATTTCGATCCCATCCCAGCCGACGCGGGTGACGAGGTCGGATGTCTGTTCGGGATCGAGGCTCTGGAAGGGTTTGGAGAAGCCAATGATGGGAAAGCGTGGCGTGTGGGGTGTGGAGACGGCGGCGCGTGCCGCAGGGTGAATTCCACAGGCCAGGACACCCAGAGCGCTCCAAGTCGAGACCAGGAATTGGCGGCGAGAAGCTGGCCCGCGAAGGTGGCGCTGGGGACCTGATGTTGGGTGCGAGGACATGGGAGGTTTGGAGTCTGGCCGAGCATGGCCCTGGATTCAGAGCAAAGCGATGCCGCAGGCGAGCCAGAGATCAAGACTCCGCGCAGCTGGCGGCTAATCCCTGGACAATTGTCTTAAGAGATTCCTGTAATGACGACCGGATGGGCGGGATCGGCACGGGGTGGAGGAGCTGGGTTGGCTCCTCGGGTCGGCCGAGATCCTCGTGGGGAGGATGTTCGGGGCGACCCTCGATGCTTCGCGGTCTTCGTCGGTTTCTAATCCCCTTCTTAAGCGAGTCCTCTCGCTCGTCGTCTCTATGAAACGGTTCTGTGCGCTTCGCTATTCCTGGGCTCTGGTTGTCTTTTTGCTGGTCGATTGGGTTCCTGCCTCGGCGGCAACCTGGGTGATCGAGAGTGACACCGTCCTCGAGTCGGAGGCTCGCAGTCATGACGGCGATGTTTTGGTCATCCAAGCGGGAACACTGACGATGCGTGGAGCCCACGTGTTTGATTCGGTGACCGTATCGGGAACCGGACGCTGGGTGGTGGCGGATCCCGAGGTTGTGGAAGTGATTGCATTGGAGGTCCGCGGGTCCGGTGTCGCGACTTTGGCCGGCGGTTCGCGACTGGTGGTCCGCCAATCCGTGAGGTTGCGCGATAGCGGCCGTGTGGAATGCGAAGGGCGTCACATCGACGCGGCGGTCAATGGGGAGTGGCTGGGGCAAGGGGTGAAGATCGAGGCCGCATCTTTAGTGATGGAGTCGGGTACCTCGATCACCGCCGATGCGCGCGGGTACCTGGGCGCCACCGATCGCGGGCACGCGGGAGCCGGTCCGGGCGGCGGGGGGCATGCTGGCGACTATGGACGGGCCGGCGGCGCCGGTTACGGCGGATGGGGTCAAAGCGTTCCGGGAATTCCTTTGGGACGCGGCGGCCCGTCGTATGGTTCGGTGTTAACACCCAAGGATTTGGGGTCGGGCGGCGGAGGCGGGAACGCCGATCGGGCACAGGGCGGACGAGGCGGCGGGGCTATTCACCTGGTGGTCGGCGGCGTGTTGGAGTTGAACGGAACCCTCAGCGCCAACGGTGGGGACGGAGTGCACAACTTTGGCGGCGCTTCCGGTGGCTCGATTCTCGTCGAGACCGATAGCTTGCGGGGCAGCGGCAGCCTGCAGTCCAGGGGTGGCGCCGGCGGGTCGGACGGTGGCGCCAGCGGCGCGGGGGGGCGCATCGCGGTGTATTATCGGACCAGCGAGTTTACCGGGCACGCACTCAGCTCGGTGGCGGGTGGGTTGGGGGCTGAAGATGGAACCTTGGGTTTCTTTGATCGCTCGATTCCCGCACTCGGGGTGGAGTTGCATCACCGTTTCGTGCTTCCCGGCGGCGCTTTGGCGTACTTCGGGCATATCGGGGTCAAGTCCGGTGGCCGACTGGAACTGGAAACCGACACCAAATTGGTGGTGGCCGACCGACTGGAGATTGGCAGCGGCGGGTCGGCAATTCTGGGTGGTGGTTCCTTGCTACAGGTGACCAACGAATTGGACTTGAGTGGCAGCAACGTGGTGGTGGAGGTGCGGACGCGCGATTACGCGTCGATGATCAACAACCAGTGGACGGGCATGGGCGCCTCCCTCAGGGCGGGTCGGATGACGGTGAATGAGGGGTGTCGGATCACCGCGGATGAACAGGGATACCCGGGGGCGACAGGTCGGGGGCAGGATGGAGTGGGGCCGGGCGGCGGCGGCCACGCCGGCGATTGGGGACGCGCTGGAGGAGCGGGACACGGGGGCTGGGGACAGAGCGTACCCGGGATCCCGTTGGGCCGCGGCGGTGCGCCGTACGGTTCGGCGTTTCTGCCTAAAGACCTCGGCTCCGGGGGAGGTGGTGGCAATGCGGACTGGGGACAAGGCGGCCGAGGCGGCGGGGCCATTCACGTGGCGGTCACCGGGGTGCTGGAACTGAACGGAACCCTCAGCGCCAACGGCGGGCCCGGTGTGAGGAATTTCGGCGGCGCATCCGGTGGCTCGATACTCATCGAGGCCGACACGTTACGGGGCAAGGGCATCGTGGAGTCCAAGGGTGGCTTGGGAGGACCCGAAGGCGCCGCCCATGGCGCTGGGGGCCGTGTCGCGGTGTATTACCGGACGAGTGAGTTCACCGGGCACGCGCACTGTTCCGTGGCCGGCGGTGCCGGGGCGGAGGATGGAACGCTGGGATTCTTCGATCGATCGGTTCCGTCGTTGGGCATGACGCTCCACCAACGATTCGCTTTGGTCGAAGGCGGATTCACC
>JAEUHG010000112.1 GCA_016795425.1 Verrucomicrobiales bacterium | reverse complement strand
ATGTCGTCCAGGTCCATGGTGACGTTGGCGATATTGCGGAGGAAGAGCACACGGCCGCCGTTGGCGATGACGTCAACATTCTCCGCGGCGTTGGAGCCGAAGAATCGGAGGACATCGACTCCGCTCTGTCCTTCGACCGTGTCGTTGCCGTCGCCGGGTTCCCACTGGAAAACATCGCGGCCCGCGCCCAGCAGGGCGAGATCGGCGCCTTGTTGGCCGTCGACGAAATCGTCGCCATCACCGCCGAGCAGCACATCGACGCCGGCGTGTCCGAGAAGGGTGTCGTTGCCCGGACCACCGTCGATGGTGAGTTTTACGACACCCGCGGGAAGGGTGGAGGCGGTGATGCCGTCGTTGCCTCCCAGAGCGTTGATCACCAGCGCGTCGTCGGCGCCGGCGGATTGGCGCACGGTGACGAGCGGCGTGGATCCGACCACGGTGTAACTCGTGCCGGAACCGAAGATGTCGAGAATGTCGGCGGAGGTGGTGGCATGGATGATTACCGTGTCGGGTGAGGTGTCGGGAGTCGTGCCTCCAATGATTCCCGACAGGAAGACATCGGCCTGAGAGAGGTCCGTGCCGGCGAGGTGATTGACGATGACGGTGTCGGTTCCGTTGAGAGCGTGAACGGCCAGTTTCTCCACCCCGTCGAGATCCATGAGAATGTTGCCGACGTTTCGGCTGAAGCGGACCCGGCCGCCGTTGGCCGAGGCTTCGAAGATCTCGTTCGCGGCGCTGCCGTTGAAAGCCAGTTGATCCTGGCCGTCCTGGCCCTCGACGACATCGGATCCATCGCCGGGGTCCCATTGGAAGACATCATTCCCGGAACCGAGGAACGCGACATCGTTGCCTTGCTGGCCGTCGATGAAATCATCCCCATCGCCACCGAGCAGGAGGTCGATGCCGTTGCTGCCCAGCAGGGTGTCCTGCCCGGAGCCGCCATCGACGGTGAGTTTGATCAAGGCCGCCAGGTTCCCGGTTGCCGAGAATCGATCGTCCCCGCCGTTGGCGTTGAGCACGAGGTTCTCGGAAGTCCCGATATCGATGGAGAAAGGAGCGGGATCGAGACGATCGAAGCGCACCCGGGTGCCATTGGCGGTGGTCGTGAATTGTTCCGCGCCATTGCCGCCGTTGACTTGCACGGTGTCGGTACCCGCGCCGCCCTCGTTGAGGTCGGTGTCATCACCCGGGTTCCAGACGAAGCGGTCATCTCCGCTTTCCCCGAAGACCTGGTCGTCGGCGTCGCCCCCGGTCAGAGTGTCATTCTCGCTGCCGCCAAACAGAAGATCGGTGCCGCCGCGCCCGGTCAGAACGTCATTGCCTGCCTGGCCGAAGAGTTGATCGGCTCCGGAGCCGCCGGACAAGGTGTCATTGCCGGTTCCGCCGAAGAGAATGGCTTTGGGCAATGCGCCCTGGGATTCGTTGAGGATGATCGTATCGTTGCCGCCCAGGCCGAACACCTGGATCAGCGTGGTGTTGGCGACGGTTGGGGTTCCACCGACAATGCGGACGGCGCCTCCATTGATGAGGATGGCTCCCGCGGCGTTTCGGCTCACGTCGATCTGGTTGTCCAGGTTGTCACCGAAGATGCTGAGCAGACCGCCGCTGCTGGTTGCGAAGACCGCGGTCACCGCTGCGGGGTTGCCGCTGGCGCTCGTCTCGTAGGCAAGGGCCGCCGCCGCGGCGTCTTTGAGTCGGAATAGCGACATGCGGCCGCCCGTGGCTTGGGCTTGAGGCGTGCCCGGCGCGGCGTCCGCGGAAGGGTCGGTAGGTTGCGCCACGCCTGCGGTCGGGTCCACGGTGATGGAAACCCAGGCATCGGTGCCGACCATCAGGGGGCCAACTTCGACCCAACGAATGCCGTCGATGCTGGCTTCCACCTGACAAGGGACTCCTGCCTTTCCAAACCAATTCAAGACGATGCCTTCGGGTGTCGGGTGGAGATGAAGTTTCATTGGAACTTCGGCGACAGCCTCCGCGGTCGTGGGGGTCTCACGCGGTTCGGGAGCGGATGATCCACTCGAAGTGGCAAGGGGGCCGAGCAAGGCGAAGATCACGGACGGAAGCCAACGTCGCGGCGGGAAGGGAACACCCGGTTGCGCCAGGTTGCAGGCGGCGAAGCGGTGTCTCCAACGACGGACGAGCGTCGTCGGGGCAAGGGAAGGACATTTCATGTTCATGGGGCAGTGCGAGATTCGTGGTGGAGTCTCGCCAACAATCTTTGAAGGGCCGCGCTACTGATTCCTATGGCCAGATGGGGGCATCCTATTCCCTGAAAGAAATTCCGGGTCCGCCCGAACAGGTCGGGCGCTTGGGCGAATGGTTGTCCCCTCGTCGCAGCGCGACGGGGTCGACCGGACTGGATCCAACCCTGCACCCCATCAGAAAGTTCTTTGCCAAACGACGCCTCGTGAACTACGTGTCACGGGTGCGCGAGGTGGTCGGATATCGGTTGGTGGTCAGAGCCCTGATGGTTTTGGGGCTTTGCGGCCTCTCGGCGCTGGATGCGGAGCGGGGGAAGTCTGGATGGTTGTGTCGCCTCAAAGGCGCCGCCGGCCCAATCCGGCAGTCATTGGCGCGGCCGATGGAACAGCGGAGTTCCGCGCCCAGCGGCGTGCGGGTGACGGAATCCCTCTTCTCGCCTGCCTGTCCTTCGTCTCTCTCCTTTCGCACCGCCCCTTGGCATTTGGACCTGGCCGGGACGGCCGGCTTTGATCTGCCGCTGCCGTCATCCGCGCTGCGATCGTCCGCTGGGCGAAGGTCGGAGGGTTCCGCCCTTCAGGCTGTGATGGTCGTCGGCGGTCCGCGCGCGCCTCCCGTTTGACCCTTCTTGCACCGCGCCAGCGGTCGCGCTTCGTTTCCAGCCGAATTCCTCCGCCGTCGCGTCTTTCGGGCGCGGCCGGAGTTCTCCAGGCGGTCGAATTCGTGTCTGGATGGCATCTCGGATCCCGCTCCTGTCCCGGGCTTCGCGGGGATTGAAAACCAGCCGCTCGGTGGAACCGCGCCGAGGGAGCGTCCTTGAACGATACGCCGAACAGACTGTGAGTCAGGCAGTCGAGCCGGGTGTCGTCTCGCGTGCCATCGCCCGGGTTGGATCCAGTTGAGCCACTTCGACTGCGGTGTTCGACCACCGCGTTTGAACCGACTGACCCATGAAAACTCAGAGTTCCAATCTTAATCTCAATCTCAGTTCCTATGTTGAAGCATGTCTTGAAAGCGTTGGTGGGTACGAAGAACGACCGTGATTTGCGTCGGTTGCGCCCGTTAGTGGCGCGCATCTGTGAGTTGGAGAAGGGTCTGGAGTCCGTTTCGGACGACGGGCTGCGGGCGAAGACCGCCGTCTGGAAATCCGAATTGAGTGCGCTCCACGATCGGAAGGCACTCGGCGATCGTTTGAACGAGATCCTCCCGGAAGCGTTCGCCGTGGTGAAGAGCGCCTGCCGCCGGCTCACCGATCGCGGGACGGAAGTCCCTGTCCTGGGCCGGCCTAAAGTCTGGGACATGATCCCCTTTGATGTGCAGTTGATGGGAGGCATCGCGCTGCACCAGGGAAAGGTTGCGGAAATGGCCACCGGTGAAGGCAAGACGCTGGTGGCGACGCTTCCGGTCTACCTCAACGCTTTGACCGGACTCGGGGTACACGTGGTGACGGTGAACGAGTACCTGGCCGCCCGGGACAGCGAATGGATGGGGTTTCTCTTTCGATTCCTCGGACTCACGGTCGGCTGCCTCCGACACGACCAGATCCCGGACCATCGGCGGGCCCAGTACCAGGCCGACATCACCTACGGCACGAATTCCGAGTTCGGGTTCGATTACCTGCGGGATAACGGACTGGCCGGCACCCGAAAAGAGCAGGTTCAACGAGGGCACTATTTTGCGGTGGTGGATGAGGTCGACTCCATCCTCATCGACGAGGCCCGAACGCCCCTGATCATTTCGGGACCTGCCGTCGTCCATGCCGACCACAAGACCTACGACGAGTTCAAGCCGTCGATCGAACGGCTCGTGGCCGCGCAACGGCGGCTCTGCTCGAGATTCGTCCGCGAGGCGGAAGCGATGCTTCAGGACCTGCGATCGGGGTCGAATGCGGAGCTCCAGGGGAAGAGCGAATTGGAGCGGCAGATCGGCCTGCTGATGTTTCGAGTGAAGCAGGGTCAGCCGCGGTTGCCGGAGTTTCTGCGCTTGCTGGAGATGGACGGCACCCGCCGCCTCATGGGTCGGGCCGAACTGGCGTTGCATGGAGATCAGACCAAGGAGTTGCTGCACCGGGAAAAGGAGGAGTTGTTCTTCGCGATCGACGAAAAGAGCCGGGAGGCGGATCTGACAGAGAAGGGGCGACAGGCGTTGCTGCCCGGGGATCCGCAGGCCTTTGTCCTTCCGGACCTGGCCGGTCGGATGCAGGAGATCGATGCCTTGCCAGGACTGGACGCGCGGCAGCGCGCGGAACAGAAGCAGAAGGCGCAGCAGGATTTCGAAGTCCGCGCGCAGCGTATCCATACCCTCGCGCAACTTCTGAAGGCGTACTGCCTCTATGAGCGCGACGTCGATTACGTCGTTCACGAGAACAAGGTGGTCATCGTTGATGAACACACCGGCCGCGCGCTCCCCGGACGCCGTTGGAACGACGGACTGCATCAGGCCGTCGAAGCCAAGGAAGGGGTGGCGATCGAGCAGGAAACCCAGACCTACGCCACCATCACCATCCAGAATTATTTCCGGCTCTACTCGAAGCTCGCGGGCATGACCGGAACCGCCGAGACCGAGGCGCAGGAATTGAGCGACATCTACCGGCTCGGCGTCCTGATCATTCCGACGCATCGCCCGTGCGTGCGAAAGGATGCTCAGGACGCGGTGTTTCGAACCAAGCGCGAGAAATGGGACGCCGTGGTTCGGGAGATCGTGGAGGTCCACCAACAAGGCCGGCCGGTGCTCGTCGGGACGGTCTCGGTGGAGGCCAGCGAACACCTCGCGCGCCTCCTGAAGAAGACCGGCATCGTCTATTCCGTGCTGAACGCCAAGTACCATCAGCAGGAGGCGGAGATTGTGACGCGAGCGGGACAGGCCGGGGCGGTCACCATCGCCACCAACATGGCCGGCCGCGGCACGGACATCAAACTGGGCCCTGGTGTGGCGGAGCTTGGGGGGTTGCACGTCATCGGTACGGAGCGGCACGAATCGCGTCGAGTGGATCGACAACTCCGCGGCCGGTGCTCCCGTCAGGGCGATCCAGGCAGTTCCCGTTTCTTCGTCGCGCTCGAAGACGATCTGATGCGGCTATTCGGTCCGGAGCGGATCCTGCGTTACCTGGGGCGGTTGGGGGTGAAGGAAGGCGACGAACTGGCGCATCCCTTGCTCAGCCGATCGATCGAACAGGCTCAACAGCGGGTGGAACAACACCATTTCCAGGCGCGCCGGCGAACGCTCGAGTATGACGACGTGATGAACCGACATCGCGAAGTGATCTATGGATTTCGCAATGAGATCCTCGGCAGCGACAGCGTGCGGGACCGGCTTGTCGACATGATGGAGGAAGTCGTGGCGGAGAAGGTCCGGGAATTCACCGATGGAGGTCAGGATTTCGAATCCTGGAACCTCCGCGGCCTGGTCGACTGGGCGAACCTGACGTTTCCCGTGGGCTTTACGGATGATGGACTTCGCCAGGCGGCGCGTTCCGAAGGCGAGGTGCCGGATTCCGATTCGCTGTATTCCGGGATGTCGGCATCGCAATACGCCCTGGCCCGTCATGTCCACGAGTCCGCATGGCGAGCTTACGAAGTGAAAATCAGTGTCGAAAACCCCGAAGCGCTAAGGTCGGTGGAGCGGTACGCCCTGCTCACCGCGGTTGACCGCCAATGGCGGGAGCATCTCTACGCCATGGACAGTCTGCGGACGGGGATTGCGTTGAGGGCCTATGGCCAGAAGGACCCGTTGCTGGAGTACAAAGCCGAGGCCTTTCGGGTGTTCACGGAACTTACCGTCCAGTTGAAGAGCGAGGTCTGTCGAAACCTCTTTCTTACGGCATCCAGCGTCGGAGCGTTCGAGAGTTTTCTGAGAAAACTGCCGCGGCCAGCCCTTCAACCGACGCTGGCGACCGCCGCGCCGTTCAGGAGCGATCCCGTCGTCTCGGGACCGGATTCAGAGGTCGTCGAGGAGATCGCCACCGAGGTGATGCCCGCGACGCGTCCGGCGCGGGGCGTGCCGAAGATTGGCCGGAACGAACCGTGCCCGTGCGGCAGCGGCCGGAAGTCTAAGCATTGCTGCGGCGGCATCAGGAGGAATAATCTTTGACATGAATCAATGGCGTCCGAGGCGGTTGACACCATACTCTATGAGCTCTTGACGTGATCGGCGACAGGTCGCGGCGATGGCATGGTTACCATTCATGAAATCCAAACAAACGCGATCGGTGTGCGTGATCCAGCATTCGGCGGCCGAGCCAGCCGGTCTGTTAGCCCAAGTCCTTGAAGAGGAGGGTTGGGATCTGCGGGTGATTCGAACGTATCGGCACGAGGCGATCCCGGATCGCCTCGATTCCGACAGAGGCCTGGTGATCCTGGGTGGCCCCATGAGCGCCAACGATCGGGAACGGTGTCCCTTCCTCGAACAGGAGCGGAAGCTGCTGGCGGGCGTTCTCGCGCAACCGCTTCCGGTGCTGGGGATTTGCCTGGGCAGCCAATTACTCGCCGCCGCGCTGGGCTCGACCGTGGTCCCCAACACCCGGCGCGAGTTCGGATGGCATGAGGTGCGCTTCCGAAAGGCCGCGGCGAGCGATCCGCTGTGGCAGGGGTTGACGGGCAATCTCACGGCTTTTCATTGGCATACCGATCGGTTTGAGCTGCCGGAGGGCGCCGTTTCCCTCGCGTGGTCGGATCGGACGGACTGCCAGTCGTTCCGGTGGGGTAAATCGGCCTACGGCATCCTGTTCCACCTGGAATCAGATCAGCGGCATGTGGAGCGAATGACCCGCGCGTTTCAGGCGGAACTTTTCGACACCGATCAGCATCCCGACGACATCGTGGGGGCGGCTCCGGAATACCTGCCGAAGGTTGAGCGTGTTGGGCGGGAGATATTTCGGCGCTGGGCGAAGATGCTGGGTTGACCGTAAAGGGCCAGGAGTGCGGCGTTGTCGAAGATTGGCGACCCTAACGGGATTCGAACCCGTGTTACTGCCGTGAAAGGGCAGTGTCCTAGGCCACTAGACGATAGGGTCGCCCAGAAGCGGCGCGCACTATAGGGATCGAGACCCGTCTGTCACCAGCATTTCGTTCAGGCAATCGTGGTGTTATTGGTCAGGACCAGGGGATTCGACGCGGCGTTGTTCATCAGGGCCACCGCCTGCCGAGTTTCGGCGAAGGCTGGGTAAGTGCATCCCGAAACGCGCAGGCGTGTAGCCCGCGGGCTGTTCATCGAGGCCAGGAGGAATCTGGCTACGGTGGCGTCGAGCGACGCACGAATATGGCAGGATTCGATGGTGAGGTCGGCGATCTCCGCGTTTCCGGTGGGATCTTCCAGGTGGAGGAGAGCACTTTCGGGGTGCTGCCCTCCACGCACGGCGAATTCGGAATTCACCAACCGAACGCGTTGCCGCGGCCGCGCGTCGGCGGTCACGAAGGCGACGATGGCCTGCGCCGCCGCCCATGAGCAGCCATCGATGAGAATGCTCTCCACCGGTCCCGAGCTGCCGTTGAACGCAAAGGCCACCGACTCGCAAATGCAATCGCGCAGAGTGACCGAGCGGTTCGCGGCGTACGCCGCAAGCGAGTAATCCTGCGCAGTCCCGCCGTTCCCGACGATGCGGCAGCCGGTGACCAGGGTCCGTTCGGTGTTGCCGGTCAGCGAACCGACGCGAATGCCGGTGGCGCAGGCGCCCCGTTTCATTTCCACGGAACAGCGGTCGATGCGATGGCCGCCTCCTCGAATGGCGTTGGGCGCGTCATGAATCCAGATACCGCCGCCTTCGGCGAGGGCCGTCTTGGCGGCGGCGGCGGCATCCCATTTGCCCCAGACCCCGATGACGGCGACGTCGATGACGATGGCCCGGTGGGCCCAAAGGCGCAGAGCAACGGAGGCGCGGCCCTGGAGGTCGGTAAGGTCGATGGTCAGGCCCTCGACTCGGACGAATTGGATCGGCGCACCCGGCGGTGTGCCAGCTGGGCTTCCGCCGGTGAGCACCTCTAGTGGGGCCGGATCAATGGGTGCCCCGGCCGCGGTTGAGGCACTCGATGCCAGGCTGAGTCGGGTGGATGCGGAGCCGGCGATGCCGATCAGTTCGGAACCGGGTGACAACGAACGGCCATCGGCGAAGGCGTGACTGCCGACCGTCTGATAGGCCCCGGGGTGGAGCAGAAAACGCGTGGGCGTGCGGAACCGCTGCAGGAGGCCGTCGAACTGCGCGGCCGACGCTACCCGGTAGGGATCCGAGGCCGTGCCGCGGCCGAGCAGTTTGTGGCGCTTGACCGGTTCGCTGGCGGATTGCCGCGTGGTCACGGAGGCCGGATCGATCGGCGCCAGCCAGATCGTTTTGGGGTCCTCGTAGATATAGCGCAGGTCCGGGGTTCCGCCGGGATTCTGGGTTCCACGGATCAAGATCGAGTCCAGAGGCGTCTCATCGTGGATCACGATGAGGTGTTCTTTGGGGACGATGTTGTTCTCGAATCGAAAATGCTTCGCCCGGAGGGCGAGCACGTTGGCGAGATAGAGCTTGTTGGGCGCCACGTTGGGCGGGGGCGCCGGTGGCTCCAGAATGCGGCAGTTCGACACTTCGAAATCATTCCACTCGGCGAGGTCCGCGACGTCCTTCTTTCGGTCCCATAGGAGGGCGACAAATTTGTCCTGACCCGTTTCATGGATCCAACCGAAGGTCGAGTTGATGACCCGGACGTGGCATTTGCGGCCATGGCCGGCGGCGCCTTCCACCGCGGAAATGGAGACTCCGGCCCGGCTGGTGTAGGTCTCGCACCCATCGATCAACCAGCCGTCCACGCCGTCGGTGTCGTTGAAGAAGGCAAAGTAACAACCGGAGGCGTAGCAATCGCGGAAGGTGGTGGCGTCACACGCGGCGTAGGCGAACCAGTTTTCGGTGAATTGAGGGACCCGACAGCGCTGGACGATGGATGGGATAACGGGGCGGTGGAAGATTCGGTAGCCCACCGAGATGGCGGAGCAATAGGACTTCGGACAACAATCACGCACGACGCAGTCCTCGATGACCGTCCCGCCGTCGGGACCCTTCCAAGGTCCGGCGGGGGCGTTGATGGTGCTGATGCCGAAGGCCTCGTAGTTGATCTTGGTAATGGGATCGACCTCATATCGACCCCGCAATCCGACCACTTCGACCCGAGCAATATGCGCGGCATTGCCATGGATGCGGAGGCCGGAGCGCACCGATTGCCGGCTGTTCTTGATCACCTGCGAATGGTTTCCGTCGATGGTAAGGTCGGAGACCGTCCAGCCTCCGTTGTTTTCGTCCGGTACACCCAACCAGAGGACGTTGACGTCCAGATGGGTGCCGCCGGTACCGGTGAAGGCGGCCGATTCGGCGAGGCGGATGATGGTGCGTCCCACGCCGGCGCCGATGAGACTGCCCCCGTTGGGGAGGATGCATTGGCGCGGCCATGCCCAATTGCCGCGGGTAAGGTAGACGCCGGCGTGGAGGCGCAGGTGCTTGATTTCGGTTCGGGTGATGGCGGCGTCGAAGTCTTCGGCCGAGGTGATCCGCACCGGATCACTGAAGGTTCCGGAACCACCGGCATGGGTCCCGGGTTCACTCGGTGCCAGCCAAAGAGTGTTGGGTTCGAGAATCCCCAGGGGGGAACCGCCGTGGGCGGGGATCGGTGGCGGCGGCGGTGTCGGCAAGTCGGCCTCCAGGGTGTCGATCCGGGTCCGAAAATCGTTCTCGACCTGGCGCAACATGCCCACCATTTCGCGCCACCACAGGGCGCGCTGGAAGGCGTCGGAGGTGGATTCGAGGGGTGGGAATGTCGGGGATGATGATGGATTCTCGTTGCTCATAGACCGGGGTGGGAAGGGCAAGCAGCCCATTAGGGGAGCACTGATGAAGGTAACAAGGTAGCCAGCGATGGGAAGAACGATGGTGATCGGATCGCCCGGGGGCAGGAATCACGGCAGGCAATCCGGGAGAAAGAGGGGTTCAGCGCGGGAAGGTTTTGACAAGGGCACCTCGAAGCGATGGCATCGCTCGGCACCTCTGACTGGGAACATGAACGCGTATAACGTCGGCATCATTGGTTATGGCTGGGTTGCCGGAGCCCATATTGCAGCGCTGCAGGCGACCGGCAGGGCCCGGGTGACTTCCGTGCTCAGCTCACGGCCGCTCGACGAGTCGAAGTTGGCGGCACAGCACGGTGGGCCCATCAAGGTATACCGTGACCAGGCGGAGTTTCTTGCACAGCCGGATCTGCAGGTGGTTTCGGTGTGTTCCTACCCGCAGGACCATGCGCGCCAGGCGATCGCGGCAGCGCGGGCCGGGAAGAACCTCATCATCGAGAAGCCGCTGGCCCTTCATCACGAGGATCTCGCGGCGCTGCACGACGCGGTGAAAACGGCCGGGGTCCGCGTTTGCGTCTGTTTCGAGTGCCGCTACTCCAGCCAGTTGCGCACGGCCAAAGCCCTGGTGGACCAGGGACTGCTGGGTCGGGTGCATTATGCGGAGGTCGATTATTTCCACGGCATCGGTCCTTGGTACGGGCAATACCGTTGGAACATCCGGAGAAACGCGGGAGGCAGCAGCCTGCTGTCGGCCGGCTGCCACGCGATGGATGCGTTGCTCCTTCTCATGGGCCACGACGTCGAGGTGGTCAGCAGTTATGCCACCCATTCGGCGGCGAAGGAGTTCGCCTCCTACGAATATCCCACCACCAGCGTGACGCTCCTAAAATTCCGGGATGGGCGGGTGGGCAAATGCGCGTCAGTGATCGATTGCCAGCAACCCTATTATTTCCGAATCCATCTGGTTGGGAGCGAAGGCAGCCTGCTCGATGACAAATTCTTCAGCACCCGGCTCGGGGGGTTGAGCAAGAAACAGTGGAGTCGCCTCGCGGTACCCATGCTGGATTCGGGGGATGTGGCGGATCATCCGTACCAGGCGCAGTTCGAGGCCTATTTTCACGCGCTCGACCGAGGAGAGGACATGCCCTTGACGAGTCTCGCCGACGGGATCGCCACCCATGAGGTGATCTTCGCGGCGGATCGGTCGGCGGCGATGCATGATCGCAAGCATCCGCCGCAAAGTTGAGGCGAGGCGGGAGTCAAAGCAGCGAACCGTCATGGCCGAACCCCAGGTCGCACTGGCCATCGCCGCGCATCCGGACGATATCGAGTTCCTGATGGCGGGAACGCTTCTGCTTCTGCGGGAGCGTGGGTGGTCGATCCATTATTTCAATCTGAGCACCGGAAATTGCGGGTCGGCGACGATTCCCGCGTCGAAACTTCGGCGGATGCGCCGGGCGGAGGCCCGGGAAGCGGCTCGCATTTTGGGGGCGAGGTGGCATCCGCCGATCGCCGATGATCTCGAGATCTTCTACGAAGACGGCTTGTTGCGGCGTGTTGCCGCGGTGGTGCGAAAGGTGCGGCCGTCGGTGGTTCTGACCCACGCTTTGGTCGACTACATGGAGGACCACATGAACACAGCGCGTCTGGCCGTGACGGCGACCTTTGCGCGAGGCATGCCCAATTATCGGACCCGACCGGCGGTTGCTCCGTTCGCTCACGATGCGACGGTCTATCATGCGGTGCCGCATGGTCTTCGTGATCCGCTGGGCGGTCCGGTCGAAGTCAACACCTGGGTGAACACCAGCCGCGTTCAGGAGTTGAAACGAAATGCGTTGGCGGCGCATACGAGCCAGCGTTCGTGGCTGGATGAGAGCCAGGGGATGGATTCCTACGTTCAAACGATGGAGGAGTTCGCTCGTGAACTGGGACGGCGATCGCGCCGATTCACTTTTGCCGAGGCCTGGTCGAGGCATACCCATCTCGGATTTTGCGCCGAGTCCGCGGATCCTTTGCGCGACGCGTTGGGGGCGGATTATCTGACCCGAAGCCGCAGGTCGCGTCCGGACCCGGCGGGCTGATCCGCGGCACCCGTTCCGTGAGGCTCTCATGTCGACCGACCGCTATTCCCTCGCGATTCATGGCGGAGCCACCTCGATCGCCCGCTGCGAGATCACGGATTCCATGGAGGCGGCCATACGGGCGGACCTGGCGGCAGCGTTGAAAGCCGGAGAGCAGGTGCTTCAGCGCGGTGGCGCGGCGATCGATGCTGTCGTGGCGGCGGTGGTGGAATTGGAGAACTCGCCTTGGTTCAACGCCGGGCGCGGTTCCGCGCTGAATCGTGACGGGATCTGTGAAATGGATGCCGCGTTGATGGACGGCCGGACGCGTGCCGCCGGCGCGGTGGCGGGAGTGCGCCGAGTGAGAAATCCCATTCTGGCGGCGCGGGCCGTGATGGAACGGACGTCGCACGTGCTTTTGGTTGGAGCCGAAGCCGATCGTTTCGCGGAATCGGCTGGGCTGCCACTGGAAGCCCCCGGTTACTTCATCACCGAGAGGCGGTCCGAGCGCCTCGTCGCCAAGCAGAAGACCGCCGGGACGCCTGAAGGTCGGCCTGAGGAAGGCGACCCGAAGGCGGCAGGCTCGCCTTTTGGAACCGTCGGCGCGGTGGCCCGGGATCGGTCTGGGAATCTGGCGGCCGCCACCTCGACCGGCGGGCTGGACGGCAAGCTGCCAGGGCGCGTGGGGGATTCGCCGTTGATCGGATCCGGGACCTACGCGCACAACGGCGTTTGTGCGGTGTCCGGAACAGGGTTGGGTGAGGCGTATATCCGCGCCGTGGCGGCGCATGAAGTGGCGTCCATGATGCGCTATGCCGGATTGAATGTGGTGGAAGCGACCCGACGGGTGATTGAGGAGAAGGTGGCGGAATTGGGCGGGAGCGGCGGGGCGATTGCGGTGGATGCGGACGGGCAATTGGCGATGCCGTTCACCACCGACGCGATGTATCGCGGGTGGGTCCGGAGCGGTGAATCGGCGGGGACGGGGATCTTTCGGTAGCGGGTTTCAAACCGGGATTGACCGGTGGACGCTGTTCGCGCATGACGCGGGGGTCATGCCGCGCAAGCTCAGTTCGATCGCCCCCGATTGGTGGGACTACACCACACTGGACTCCGACCTGGTCACGGAAGTGGCGCGACTCAAGCCGAAGGATCTCCTCGCGCTATCGAGGCCCGGGTTCAAGGTCGTGTTCTATCCAACCATCGAAGAATTCTACGCGGCCGAGGCCTTGGAATATATCGAAGCCTGGCGCCAATCGACGGACGACAATCCGGTGGGAGTGTGCGGTCCGATTGGGCCGACCGAACAATTGCCAATCGTCGCGCGCATGGTGAATGCCCTGAGCCTGGATGTGCGGTCGGCGCACTTCTGGGGCATGGACGAATGGGTGGACGCCGCGACGGGCCGCGAAGTGCCGGCAACGCATCCCCTGAGTTTTGAACGATGCGATCGCGAGTTGTGTTTCAACCGGATCGACAAGCGCCTGCGCATGCCGGATGCCCATCTGCATTTTCCGAAGGCGGACACCCGTGAATTCCGCAAGTCCTGGTCCTCGGGAGTGCGATGCGCCCTGATGCAGGGCGGGCAGGGGGATGTGAAGCATTGGGCGTTCAACGATCCGCTGCCTCGGCGCGGGAAATGGCGTCATGCGCCGCCCACGGCGTCGGAGTTCAGGAAGCTGGCGACCCGTGTCGTGGATCTGCATCCGCTCACTCTGGCTCAGAACTCCCGTACCAGCGCGGGGGGCAACCTCTCCTTGGTTCCAACCAAGGCGGTGTCGGTGGGGCCGGTGGAAACGTGGCAGGCGGAGAAGGTTTCGATTTGGCATCCGGGGCATCACGACAACCCGTTCGGCTTCCGGTTGACCGCCTACATGATTTCGAAAGGCCTCGTCGACACGAGCGTGCCGATGTCCCTGCTGGCCGAGCATCCAAACGTTCAATTCAACTACCTGGCGAGTGCCATCGGGACGTGCGAGATCGAGATGCATTGAGGGAGGAAGAAGAAAAGCAAAGGAGGGAGTCCTGAGATTGGCATCGCGCGGAGGCGCAGAGGCGCGGAGGAGAAAGCAGCTCGGTTCGTCGCCTGCTACTGGCCTCACTGGCCCCTCTTCCACCCTCGCCTTATCCGGTTCCCCTCTCTCTGCGGCTCTGCGCCTCTGCGTGAGGCAAAGCCTTCGCCTTCCATCTCCCCTCACTCCGCGAGCTGTTGCAGGAGATCGACGGCGGCGTCGGCGATGCGTTCGCCTGTGCCCGGCTCAGCGTAGCTGTGATAACCGGTCCAAACCTGGTAGCCGCCCAGTTTGTGACCTTCGCGATTGGGCAGGTACCCGATCCAGTCGTTGGCCAGTTCAGCGATGTAGGTGTGCCGGAAGGGCGACCGGTTTTTGATGTCGAGTCCGAGTTGCGTGAAGTACTCGGCCGGCACGCCGACCCAGGCAATG
>JAEUHG010000095.1 GCA_016795425.1 Verrucomicrobiales bacterium | reverse complement strand
AAGGCGTGGAACGCCGTCAAAAGCGCCGGCAGCAAGGCCATCCAGTACGTCAAGGACAAGGCCTCCGCGTTGGCCAAGCGGTTCAAGGGGGTGATCGATTTTGCCAAGACGGCTGGGGAGTACGCGGGAAAGGCGGTCCTGGTGGGGTATGGATTCATGACTGGGACGCTGCAGATCTGGGCCGCGTGCAAGGCATTGAATTGCGCGGTGCCAGCCTTGATGCAGAGCACCAAGAGCAAGGATGCCGAAGTTTACACCGACACGGCTACGGATCTCATTCCCTTGGTCAGCAGCGTCAAGGATGCCTGCGGATGCATGACCGGCGACAACATGATCACGGGCGCGAGGGAGGAATTGGGTCAACGAGTATCCCGATGCGTCTTCGCGGTGATCGACATCGTCGGTCTCGTCGCTGGTTTCTTCTCGGGCGGGACCGCGACGGCGGGTGAACAGGCCGCCAAGATCGGACTTCGGGCTTGGCTGAAGCGATTGCTTCGCATTGGCGGCAGGGAGTTGGCCGAGAAAGCGGAGAAGGAGGTTTTTCGCCAGTTGGCCCGGAAAGGTGAACGCGAATTGGCCGAGACCCTTGCCCGAATGGGAGAGCGGGAGCTCAGGGAACTCGCGGAACAAGCGAGCCGGGCAGGGGAGCGAGAACTCGCGGAGAAAATCGAGAGAGAATTGGCGAAACGGACGGAACGAGAGTTGGCAGAGAAAGGTCTCGCGGCGCAGCACTCCCGTCCAGACGGCGGTGAAATCAAGGTCACCACCGGCGGCAAGTTCTGGGTGTGTTCTTCTCCCTGTTTGGAATTCCGAAAGAAGTACGGCTATATCCTTGAGAAGCATGGAGATTTAGACCAGAAGCTGCGTGCCATTGAACAGTTGGCCGATCCAAGGAAGCAGGCACGACAACTCGCTGAATTGGCTGGCGAGATCGAAAAAAGGGTGCCGCTTCCCAACCCCAAGAGTTGCAGCTATCGACATGGTGAGAGCGATGGCGGCCCGGGAATATGGGGCGAGCCTACGACTCCAAGAACCGATAGGGGCGCTGATTTTCAGGCCGGCGTGACAGGGGCTCCGCCGGGTACGGAATACAAGGTCCCGCTACCGAGTCGGGCCAGTGGCTACGTTGATTTCGACGGCTACGACCCCGTTCGAAGGGTCCTGCTTGACTCCAAGGATTTCAAAAAGTGGCCACCCGCCGAACCACGTTTCTTGCGAGACAAAGCGATCGCCGACATCCTCACCGAAGCTCGCAGCCAAGTAGCCGCGGCTCGAGGCGTTGCGATCGAATGGCATGTCTCGACCCAAGCAAAAGCGCAGGAACTGAGAACCATTCTTCAACAGGCCGGAATCCGCGGGATCACGGTCGTTCCTTGATCGCCTCATCCATATGAATCAAGAAACAGTTTATCTTAGTGCCTATTGGCGGGACCGAAGGACAACCGCTCGGGAATTCATCGAGACCTGCCACCGCTTTCTTGCCGCC
Source organism: Verrucomicrobiales bacterium (assembly GCA_016795425.1). Classification (GTDB taxonomy): domain Bacteria; phylum Verrucomicrobiota; class Verrucomicrobiia; order Limisphaerales; family CAIMTB01; genus CAIMTB01. The sequence goes on along the minus strand of JAEUHG010000095.1, from coordinate 4,090 downwards.
CTGAGCGACATTTCGGCTTCGTTCGCAAATCGCTGCGTGGTGGTGGGAAGTCGCCCGGTCGGGGTTCCTACGAATTACGCTGCTTTCGAGAGTCTGCTCGCGAAATTGATCGCGAATCCAGAGTGCATCTATGAAAACCCGGATGCCAAAGCCAAGGAGTTTACCTTGGATTCCGCCATCAGCACGGGCTTCCTCGCGAGCTTTAGTGATCCAAGTCCGCGAAAGGCAGACGAGACGGGACCGTCGATACGAATCATCGGCGGATCTTGGGGGGAGTACCAGGCTCCGAACAGCGTTGTTATCGAGTTTCCAGGTCCGCTGAGTGCCTCCGGCACCTTTAGAGAGCTCGCAGTTGGTGTCATGGAACAGGTCCTGCGCCACTGGCATCCTCACTTCGCCTGTGTCACCTCGACCGAGCTCTTCGCACGACTGGACGGCGAGTATCGGAATGACTTCACCGTGGGGATGATCAACTACTTCGCCGATCCAAGAGTTGTCCATTCGTTGGGTGATGAATCGAAAACGATTCAATCCGAATTCGGCGGCGCGGCATTCGCCATCGATGTCGATCCACCGTTTCTCCAAAAGCCGGACCAATTCCTTTTATGCTATGAACGACTAGATCGGGCTGGGCTGCTAAGATGGCCGACGGCCCGTTGAGTGACGACCGCCTTGACGCATTTCGCCGGCCACTTGAAATACCGCCATGTGTGGTCCTTTCAAATGCCGCCACTCTGCCTGGCTTGCGGGAGGGGGGGGTTGAGTTTCGGTCGAGGGTGAATTTGCGTGCTTTTTGCCACCGAGGACGCAGCGAAACTAGACTCCCACTTGAAACCACTCGGCATCCGTGTGCATTTTTGGAGCCATCTTCAACCCTTACGCCATTGGTGATTCAGCCATGAGGGAACTGAATGTCAGGAGGATTGCGAGCCGCTTCCACAATCTGAAGGATATCCGCTCTCTCCCGATGCTCAAAGAAGGGCTGCGCATTGGGACCAATGAGAGTGTGGTTTGGTACACGACCGAGGCAGGCGGTGCTCGCATGACCCTGCACGATGAGGACCCCAATACGCTACAACCTTCGGACGGCCAATTCCCATAATGAAGGAAGGAGAATGTCTAAACTATGAATGCCCAGAAGGTTGGGCCAAGCATCCGCCGTGATGCCCCCACATCTGAAGCTTCGCCGGCAAGCCAACGAGGTTCCGAACCCGGACCTGGCGGTATTGTAACCGCCGCCTCCGTCTTCGGCCCGACTCCCGCCACGATCTCCGAGTGTGGATTTGGGAAGCCGGCCACTGCGAACGAGCTTCGACTCGCATCTGCATCTGATCGACGCGGTATTTCGGCGCGCATCCTTGCCCTGCAGCGGGCGCAGCAGACCTGTGGAAACCAATTCGTCCTCGGGGTCATGGGCAGGATCCGCGACAACTCGTTGGCCGCGAGGACTGTGGTCTCTCCCTTGGAAGTGGGAACCCAAGGGTTGGAGACTGATTCGGCCTCAAGGGGCGGTTCGCCCGCCTCTTCGGAGACCGCCGGAGGGGTGGCAAACCCCAGTGCTGCGGGGGCGCATGCAAACCAGCGAAGCAATCGAATCATCCAGCGGGACCTTCTCGACGAGGTCTCAGGAGTTGGTTCACGGATTGTGGGGACGGTCACAGGCGCCGTCCGTTCGGGCGCCAACGCGGTTGCGAGCACGGTCTCGAGCGGTTTGCGAGCGGTGGGAAACCGCATTGGGCAGGGCATCTCCAATCTCGGTCAGTTGCTGGGAATTCGCCCGCCCTCCGAGGGAAGCCCTCAGACCCTCCGGACCATCGTGTCGGTTCTCGATAACTCCGCCGTGCAAACTGCCCTCAGTGTCGTGCCGCCGCCCGGTGCCGGACTATTGCTCCGAATGCAGGTGTCGGGCCTGAGCGCCTCTCTAAGATTCCTCGATTTTGCGTGGCAGACATATCAAAACCCGCAACCCCTATTGGACCGAATCCGGGAGGCATTGGGCCGCAAAATGGCGAACGTCGGACCGCTGGCTATGCAGGCGGCTTCTGCCGCAGTCCACGCTTCGGGACCGGCGCGCGATAGTGCGCTCAACTGCATCTGGCGCCACCTTCGGCCAAAGCTGGAATACATTGGAAGGAACTGGTGGGACGTGTTGAAGGGAATGGGGATGGACATCCTTTGGCCGTGGCCCGGGGTGGCATCCGATTTTCGTCAGATATGGTCCCAACTCAAACTCGCGGGCACCGCACTTTGGGAACTTCGCATTAATGATTCGATCGACCACCTCCTGGCCGCACTCCGCCACCTTAATTCAGCCCTGGGAAGGCTCTATGGCTGGTTCTTCATCGCATCAGTCCTAGTCGGAACCGGCCTCGGATTGGCGGCTGGCACCGCTGCCGGAGGCGTCGGTGCTGGTCCCGGCGCAGCTGCGGGCGCCACCGCGGGGCTGGCGTTCGCTGGCGAGGTCGGACTCGGGCTCCTGATTTCGACGCTGGCGGTTGAATTGCTGTCGATTGTCAAATCGGGGTACAATCTCACTCGCACTGACCGAACCGCACAGCAGCGCGAATGCGATTGCGAAATTATTTCCGGTAGCAGTATCACGGTGGCGATTTGTGGCGCCCTCGCCATCCTCGGCGCCGTGGCCGCGCGACTCGCCAGAGGTCTCCTCCAGCGAGTTGCCAACCGGCTGTTTGATCCGCCACAAACGCCACCTAGAAGCACTCGAAGGGGCCGCGTAGTCGAAGCTCGAGTCTCGCTCGGTGAATTAATCAAGGCGCGTTTCCGCATGAACCGGGTCACAGTGACCGATCGACTCACTCCGGGAGGGCTACTCGGAGAGTCAGGGAATTTTCCAGGTATTGATGTTGCCACGGACGCACAAATCACCATAAGGACTCAAGGTCAGCCGATTGGCGATGCGGCTGCTCTTCGTGCAGCTATGAGGAACAATCAGCCCATTACAGTGGACATCAGCGGAGGAAGAATTGTTTCAGTTCGGTCTCGTGGAGGGGCCAACGCCTTTGATCGTCTCCGAGGTGACATCAATCAACTCGCCAACTTTCAGACGGGAACGTCGCCCAGCTTCACGGCGGGATCCACTTCTCGCGTGACAGCCAGCATAACCAACCCGGCATCGCGAGTCCTGATTGGAGTTTATGAGTCGGGCCGTCTGACGGCCGCTGAGATTGCCAGTCTTCAACAACTCGCCGCCCAGCGGGGAGTCACTCTTAGGCTGCATCAAGGCATTCCTCCAAATCCCATCGCGCTCACAACCATCGAATCCATGCCCCGCATCCTCGGGGAAATTGCCGCGGAAGGCTTCCAGGTACTGGAGGACCAGAGCAGCCAGGAAACCGGGCTGGCCTGTGCCCTTCCATCCTGATGCCGCCCGAATTATCCACACTGACCCAAATCTCTCGCGCCATGAGCAACTCCAATAGCGGAAGAAACTATCGTAACAGTTGTCGACGGACTGTCGAAGTTAGCGACAGTTGGCAGGATTTGCCCGTCGATGTGGGGAGTGCAATCTCGGCCCCTGGAGTCATCGGAGAGGCACTGAATGAAGGCATTGTCACCATCGAGTTCGAGTTTCTTGATGAGAACGGGGCGCGCATCGCACGTTCCACTCTATCGGCTGGGACGCTTGAGGACATCGGGGTTCCACTCGGTACGGTGCGAACCAGATTTCGGACAACCGCGTGTCCGGATCGCCCAGGCAACCTTTCGTACGGCTACCTTTGCGCGTAATCGGATTGGATCTTGCTGCCGACGAATAGACCGAAGACAGACCTGAATCATATAGAAAGCCGTGTTGGCCCTTTGGCCGCGTCGGCTTCGTGATCTGAAGTTTGGCGAAGTGAATTCTCGTGGAGCCGAAATCCAGAGGAATGTCGGACCGAATTCGACATGGGGAACCCGACACCGCTCTGAAGACGAGATCGAGCACGAAGGCATTTCCACTGCGCAGCCGGCGCCGATGGCTGGGCCCACTGCTTCATCGTCCCCTAATCCTCTCCTTTGCCACGGAATCGATCCCTTGCCGACGGATCTCCTCGCCTAATCGTTCGCCTGGTTGCACCTTTTCGGTGGG
>JAEUHG010000049.1 GCA_016795425.1 Verrucomicrobiales bacterium | reverse complement strand
GAGCAATACCGCAAAGCTCTGCCAGATCTTGTAATACAGCCCGGCCAGCTTCATTTCCTCCACCACGATCGCGTCCGCCTGCCGCAGGATCTCGAGCTTGCGCTGGGTCAACGCTCCCAGGCAGCGAACCGCAAGCCCCGGTCCGGGAAACGGCTGCCGATACACGATCTCCGGAGGCAACCCTAACTCCAATCCAAGCACCCGTACCTCGTCCTTGAAGAGGCATCGCAAGGGCTCGACCAGCTCAAAGCGCATCTTCTTCGGCAGTCCGCCGACATTATGGTGGCTCTTGATCAGTGCCGCCGGGTTGCCGGCGATGGGAACGGATTCAATGACGTCGGGATAGAGCGTTCCCTGGGCCAAAAACCGCGCCGCACCCGCCTTCTTGGTGGCGGCCTGGAACACATCGATGAAAGTGCGGCCGATGATCTTGCGTTTGCGCTCCGGATCCGACACCCCATTCAAAGCCTTGAGAAAGAGTTTGCTCGCATCCTCGTAGAGCAGGCGGATCTTAAAATGACGTCCGAACACCTCCTGGACGATGTCCGCCTCCCGCGCACGCAGTAGGCCATTGTTGACGAAAATGCAGGTGAGTTGATCGCCAATGGCTCGATGCAGCAGCGCTGCTGCCACGCTGGAATCAACCCCGCCGCTCAATCCCAGGATCACCCGTTCCTTGCCCACTTTGGCGCGCACCTCCTCGACCGCCTGATCGAGGTAACTCCGCATGGTCCATTCCTTGCCGCAACCGCAAACCTTGTGGACGAAGTTCGCGATGATCTCTCGTCCGCGCGGGGTGTGCACCACCTCCGGATGGAACTGGAGGCCGAGGTAACTCTTGGCGCGGTGTTCGATCACCGCGTAGTCCGAGTTCTCGGTCGTTGCCACCACCGAGAATTCCTTCGGCAACCGGGTCAGTTTGTCGCCGTGCGAATTCCAGACCTGGAGGCTGCCCGGAAGTCCGTCAAACAGGGCGCAGTTCGGGTCCAGAACCGTCAAGGTGCCTTTGCCAAATTCCCGCTTCTGCCCTCGCTCCACCTTTCCGCCAAGAAACTGGGCCAAAATCTGGACGCCATAGCAGATGCCCAGCACCGGGACCTTGAGTTTGAACAATCCCCGGTCCGGCAAAGGCGCGTCTTGCGAATAAACGCTGGAGGGGCCACCCGAAAGGATGATGCCCTTGGGGTCTAGCGCGGCGATTTCGGCAGCCGGGGTGTCGTACCGCAGGATGGTCGAGTAGACGTTACACTCCCGGATGCGCCGGGCGATCACCTGGGTGTATTGGGACCCGAAATCGAGGATGACTATCTGCTCAGGCATGGCGTCAAAAAACATTTGTTGCCGACGGCCGGTTCCGGCGCCAGCTAAATCCCACAGACGCTACGCCGTCTCTTCCCTCCCACTCCGTCCCACACCCCAGCATCTCCCTCGGCCGACCGCCCCAATCGGCCCGGTTTGAACCACCACCAGCGTCAGACCAAGGCCATCCGTCGATCCGACTTCACGATGGTCGTCCCGGCGATTCGGTCGTGCCAAGACTGAAACTGGTCATCCCAGCTCACCCAGAAAAACCCCAAGCCCAGTGGCAACATCGAAACGATGGATCCCAATACTCGCACCCCGGCGGTTGGCCAGTCGAGTGGACGGCCATCGACCCGAATCAACCGTAAGCCCAGCACGGTTCCGCCGAGCGTCGTTCCCTTCCAACCCCACATTCCAAAGTGGTAAATCGCCAACAAAATCCAGAATCCGCTGCCCGACCTCACGGTGATGAAGTTGACGAAGGCGACGACCAGCAGATCGATCAAAGTCGCCCCGCACCTTGGCCAAAACGCCACACGCTGGGAGGCCGCCAGGTCGACGGACGAAAGCGCTGGAATCGGCACGATGGGAGGGACAGCCGTCGCCCCACCGGGTGCCGATCCTGGGTTGGGCATGGCGCCTGCCGGAGGGGGCTCCGACGACGTCGTGGTCAACGGCGGTTCCAGGCCTCCAACCATGGCGTGTGTGGCGGGCCCAGACGCCCCCGCCGCCAGATCACGGGCCGACGCCAATGGGTCCGGCCCCAACGGTGGCCGCACCGACCCCACGCTTCCGGAACGGCGCTCGCGCCGCAGGGCTTCGGACATGCGAATCAACACGGCCCCGACTCCCCACGGAAGGACCAACCAGTACGTCAACAACCCGAGCACCGGCACCATGTAGCTGACATAAAACAGCACCGAGCCCACCAGCAATGCCGCCACCGGATGCGTAAGGGCTTGGTTGCCAGTCAAACGTCCGGCCCCCGCCCCCGCCGCCGCATACACCGCCACCCGCCCAAAGACCGAGATCGCGAAGAATGCCAACCACAGCAGCGGCGTGGCCACCACGGTGAAGCTCAACAGCAACGAGATGGGACCCACCAAAACGCACGCCAGCAGTCCGATAAGGAAGGATCGGGCCGGCTGATCCCGCAAGGTGTCCATGCAACCCCTCAGTGCCCCGCCGAAGATCACGGCCAAGGCCAGATGGAAGGCCAGGAAGATCCCTGCCAAAACCCACACCCAGCCCAAACGCGGCGGAAACGGCCGGAGATAAAAGACGCCTTGGAAGAGATAGTCCTTGGCCCATTCCAAGTACTGCATGATGGGCCCAAGCGAGACGATCTCCGGGGTTCCACGAACCTGGGCCGCAGGGTCGATTTCCGGCGGCATCCCGATCGCCGCGGTGTGACCTCGAATCCTGGCTAATGGCCCAAGTTTGGCCCGGGTGAGAATGGCCGCCAGCTCTCCGGTCACCTCACCGTTGATCAGCGCTTCCCCCATCACCACCACCACATCACCGCGGACCTTGCCGGTCACCGTGACCTTTCCGAGCACCACCACCACATCCCCATCGACGTCACCCTCAATCTTCGCGGAGCCACGCACCACCACCACGCCCTCGGCAACCTGGTTGATCGACACCATCGCATCGCCACCCACGGCAACGATTTGGTCGAGACGCTGCCGCTCCCTCGGCTCCGCCTCGGCAGCCGAGGCGGTCTCGGCAGCTTTCGGTTCCGGTGGGTCCGCCTCCTCAACCGCCGGCTGCGCCCACACGGCGGTGGACATCAGGCCCACCACGAGACACAGCCCTGCGCAGCGTCGCCAAAGTTCTAGAGTCCAGTTCATGTTCGGGACGTTTTCGTACGGTTTTAAATCCTCTGGGACACCAGCCGATAACAGTAGGTTCCCAACGTCAGTGTGGTCAGATAACAGGCGCCGGCGATGGCGGCGACGCCCCATAGCGTCCAGGCACCAGCGGAGCGAGCGATGGCCATCGTGGCGCCCCCCAATGCGGCAGCGATGCTGCGCACGGCGGTCCATCGTTGGGTCACCGCCGCCATTTCGTCGGAGAGCGCGCCGAATGTGATCCCGTCGCTCAGGCCCCAGGTGAAATAGAGAACCAGGGCAGCCAGCGATCCGGAAATGACCAGAAACGCTAGGCGGGCCGCCCACGGCCAGGAGGCATAGGACTTCTGCCACCAAGGCATGCGTTCGCGCGCCTCGATCGCCCGCAGGACCCGCGGCATCAAGGTCGACGGCGCCTTGGGGCCCGGCAATTGTCGCAATTCGCGGTCCAACGCCTGTTCCAATTCATGTTCCGGGCTTGGCCTCATAAATAAAGGATGACGAATGATCTTCATGGCGCAGCGGCGGTCCGGGCCTCGTCGGCGAACTCCTCTCGATTGACGCCGATCTGCAGCTTGCGCCGCAGGGCCTCACGGCCGCGATGAATGTCGGTCTTCAGTTTGCTCAACGAAATGTGTAGTCGCTCGGCGATTTCTTCGTAGCTCAGGTCCTCGTAGTGGTAGAGCACCAAGGGCACCCGCTGGCTCGCCGGCAATTTCTGCAGTGCTTGTTCCAGCAACTCCTTGCGGTCAACCGCACTGGCCTCCCCCACCGTCTTGTCCTCCACCGGAACATCCCAGACCCGATCGTCCCGGTCGTCGTCGCCATGTCCGAACTCCGAAAAGAACCGCCACCGAGCACGGTACCTCTGCAGATGGTTCAAACAGAGATTACGGGTCACTGTCTTTAACCACCCCCCGACCGTCGGACTCAATCGCAGTTCCGCGTACCGGTCGTAGGCGCGCAGAAAGACCTCCTGAGCCACGTCTTCGGCCTCTGCATTGTTCGCCAACAGGCGCATCGCAGTGGCGAACACCATGTCCTGGTAGGACCGCATAAAGTCCTCGAAGTTGTCTGGGTTTGTTGTCACCTGACCCGATTCGCGACCGGCTTCCTGGCTCCTAAACACATTGCCGGATCCCCGGTTGCACCGAATTCAAGTTTCCTCCCGGCCTTCCCCTACCCCGGTCGGTCACCGCCCGGGTAACGGCCTGGGCCATTTCCCTATCCGGGCAGGTTCACTGCTGGAAAGCCGTCCAAGGTTCCGACGCCTGTCCCATCAGCCGGCCGCAGCCAACCGGTTGAGCAGGTCGACCTTGGGCGCCCCATCGCAAACCATGACCCGGTACCTCAGCACCAACGGTTTATCGGGTAGAATCTCGACCTCTGTGGGTGCTGTGATGCACGGATTGATCAGGCCGATCGAGGACACCACATGCCAGGTGGTCTTCGGATTGCTGGGACGATTGGCCACGGCAACGGTTGCTTCCTTGCCATCGGCCAACTTCAAATGCAGCCCGTACCAGGTCGCATCGGGCCAATTCGAGTTGGGGTCCGTGTGCTTCGGTGCCGCCAGTTTCACCGTCCCCGCCTCGTTCACCGCCACCAATTCGCCATCCTTTCGAGTGCGCACCGCAAACCCGCCGAACGCCCACCGGCCGAGTTTCACCGGGGCATCGACCGTGAATTGCATGGACAGATTGATGAGGGTAGCGCCGTCATTCAATCCGGTTACCACACGCAACTCCTCCTTTAACAACACCTTGGAATCAGCCACCCACTCGTTCAACGCCCGAAAGCGCGCCGAGCCGAAAATAGGAGGCGTAGGTTCCATGGATCGATTCACGATCCGCCGATTCGCCGTCGGTGCGGGTTCGCCCCATCCCCAGAAATCACCCTTCGCCGGGCCGTTGACCTCCACCCAGCCCATAAAGACCCCTCGGTGATGACGATGGTCCTCGGGGCCTACGTCGGTCACCAAGGTGCCCGCCGGCGAATGAACGGGATGAAAATAACACCCACTCTCCACCGATGCGCCGCCGTTTGCCGGCTTGGTGAGCTGATACCGCGCCACCGGTCGGGGGCCGAAGTTGAGTTGCAGCGACTCATTCGTTCGAACCCAGGCCAACTCAGGCGGCTTTGCCGCCTTCTCCGCGCCATGAACCAGCGTCCGAGTGCGCGCCCATGCGGCGACCGTGCCGGCGCCGGCGAGAAATCGACGACGACTCAAGGCACCCGCGCGCGCTCCCCACAAAGCTTGATGCATCCCTGAGCGTGAACCGGAGTCGGCCAATCCGCAACCGCCTCCTCCGCAACCCGTACTGGGGCGAGGCCCGTATCAACCGAACTTGCGCTTCAGTCGCCAGGAGTCATAGGACTGTCGCTGAACCGACGTCATCTTCCCAAAATCCGGCTTGCCTCCGGGCAAGATCGGCCATGCATCCTGTTCGACCGCCTCGACGGACGGCGTCGGGACTTCCTTGGCCACCGGTGCAGGAGCAGGCGCCGGGGGAGGCGCTGTGGCGGTCGCAACCGGATTGTTTTTGACCTCCACGGTCCCGCGTCGGGTCGCCGACCCATCATAACTCATCGCCTGATCGGTCAACTGCAAGTCCTCCTCCAACGGACGGTGCGGCTGGATTCCCTTCGCTTGCAGCACGCCGTGGTAGGCCCGAACCGCCTCCTCCGGTCCTACCGCCCCATCGGTGATCCATCGCAACATCTCGATGAAGGCCAGTTGGTGCTCGGCATTGTTGATTTTGCGGCCGAACAACGCCACCCGCGCCCCGTACTTCTGGGCATCGTGGATCAGGCGGAAGGCATCGTAGGTTGTGCCCGCGCTGCCTCCCAGGATTCCTACGACCAGATTCGGGTCATACTGGGCCAGCTCCTCCATCGCCTTCGGCCCGTGGTAAACGATCTTCAGGAACAATGGTCGGCCCGCCTCCGGCACTCCCGCCAGGGTTCGCAGGATGTTGTCATTGATGAATTCACCCAGCTTTTCCGGCGGAATGCCGCTGTCCACATTGGGATCAAAGACTTCCAGAAAATGGCGGAATGATTTCTGTTCAGCCTCCTGGCGGAACGCCTTGTACCAGAGCAATGCCTCGCGGTCCTGGTCCAACTCGTTCACGAACGTGACGGAATAAAGACCGAGATTGGCCCCGGGAAACGACTCGCCCGATCGATCGCACTCGATCTGCCCACACTGGATCTGGTCGATGGTTGCGGATCGAAACGGCTGGGAGGGTTCGCGAGTGTAACAACCATGGCGCACCGCCCAGACGTCAGTGGTGTCGTTCGCCCGCGCGGCCGGGGTCACCGGCGACTTCGAAAACAACCCCTCTTTGATCGCCAGCTGTTCGCTGACGTAAGCGGACATCAGCATGATGTCGACCATCTGCCGCTGCACAATCTCGCGAATGACATCCAAAAACTCGGGAAGATTCCGGTAGCCGAATTCGTCGCGACTCCAGACCTCGGGTGAGAATTGCGCCGGCCGTGCCCCCTTGGCGGCGAGATACCGTCGCGGCCCCGGAGCGCGCACGCCGAACGCCATGTCGGCATCCTTGGCATCGGCCAGGATGAAATCCCGGCTGCGCGGATTCGCCCGAATGTTCGCCAGCTTGGTGTCCAACGACTTCATGGCATCACGTCACGCATCGGCCTAGCGCTTCAGGCTGGCCAGGATTTGGTCCGTCACCGCCTTGACCAAGGCTTCCGCCTCGGCGTCCGGCGAAATCTCCGCCACCGCTTCCGTGCCTCGGGACGGCAGGGCGCATACGACGCCCGGACGCCACTCATTGTTATCGCACAACTCGCACTCCTTGAGTCCGTGACGCGGATCGGGAATGCCCAGGCTTTGCTTGATCCGAAGGAGGTCCTGGAGTTGCGCCGGCGTCATGGTGTTGGCCGGTTTGCCCAATTGAGCCGTGACCAAGATGGTCCGGCAATAGGCCTCGAGGATCTCCATCTTGAAGTAGGCATCCTCGACATCCAGATGACTCCACGAAACCACGCCGTGGTTGGCCATTAGGATAGTGTTGTGCTTGTCCACCAGGTCGGCCACCAACTGACCCATCTCGGGGGTACCGGGAGTCCGATACGGCGCCGTGGCCACCGAGGCGAAGACTTCGAACTCCGGGATCATGCACGTCGGCGGTTCCACTCCCGCGACGGCGAAACCCGTCGAGTAAGGCGGGTGGCAATGCACCGTGGCCTTGGCCCGCGGCTGGCGTTTCATGATCTGGAGATGCATCAGGATCTCGCTGGTGCGCTTCTTGCGCCCCGCCTTCTGGTTGCCCTCGAGATCGACCAGGCACATGTCCTCGGGCTTCATGAAGCCCTTGCTCACCAAGGTCGGGGTGCACAGGGCCAAATCATCAGCCACCCGGATGGCGATGTTGCCGCCGTTGCCATCGACGTACTCCCGCTGCCAGAGGCGCCGGCCGATGTCGCAGATCTGCTCCTTCAACGCCTGCATCTGCGGGGAGTTGAAGAACGCTTCCAAGTCGGCGGGAGAACTCTTCGCGTTGACCACTTTGGCGAACTGGCTCGACGCCTGACTGGCGGGTCCAGCCGCCAGCGCGGGTCGGCGCTTGGCGTGCTCACGCAGAGCGTCCTTGGCCGACGGTGTCAGCAAGGCGTCGTCTGGCAGCTTGCCCGGATCGCCTCCCTGGCTGACGAGTTGCTCGATGTCTTTCGCGGTAATGACGGTAGCCATGGAAAATCGTTGGAATTAGCCCTTCGGCGTAAAGCGCACGTGATCGATCAGCGCGGCGTTGATGGCATCGATGGCGGCAACCGGGTTCAGCGGCTGGGCCGCCTCGCGGCCCTCCACAAAGCCCACCGTGTCACCCACGCCTCCCCCCAGATTGTCGTAAATCACCAGGGTCGGTTCCCCGCTCAAACCTTCCGGCGCGGTGTCGCCCTGGGGAAAATGGGTTCGATTGTAGGGACTCACCAATAGCCAGCGGGCCCCTTCGAGCTCCGGGATCACCTGACTCAACGTCACCCGACCTATGACTTTGCCTAGTCGCATGGTTTCATGCCACCGCATCCTGCAGCGCCGTGGTTCCCGGACTCACCTCGTCGACGACTCCGACCACAATCCAGCGAACCGGGCTGCGTTCATCGCCCACCGCCTTTCGAGCGGCGGCGCCGTCGCTCGAGATCACCACCCGCTGGTGCATTCCTGCTCCCAGGCCGTCGATGGCCACCTGGGGCACGCCCTCCGGCTTCCCGTCCCGGCCAATCGGCTGGCAAATCAACAGGCGCCAGCCCTCGAAACTCGGATGCTTCCGGGTCGCGGTCAGGTTGCCTTCGATGCGAGCGAGCAGCATGGGGGCACTCAGAAGATCCGTAACTTGTCGACCATCACGCAGCGTCGCACGCGGGTGAAGGTACGGGGATTGCAGATGCCTTCGCCCGTGGTCGTAGCGATGCTGAAATTGGCGTAGCCTTCGCCCCCGGACCCGAGTCCAGCCAGGCAGGACCCGTTCTTCACGAACAAGGTCGTCTCCAGCGCCCGGGCCATCGCGGTCATGTTGGAGACGTCGTGCGAATGGATCATCGCCGAGTGCTTGTATCCGTGCTCCGCTTCCTTCGCCAAAGTCACGCCTTCCTCGACGGATTTGACGCGCACGATCGGCACGAAGGGCATCATCTGCTCTTCCTCGACGAACAGGTGATCCGGCTTGGTCTCGGCAAAAAGCAATTGCGTACCCGCCGGGATGGTCGCTCCCGCCACCTTGGCCAGCACCGCCGGATCGCGACCGATCAGATCACGGTTCACGACCGGATGCGGACAGCCGGCGCCTTGTCCGGCGGGAAAGACGAACGCGGCCTGGGCCAGACGCTCCACTTGGGCATCGGACAGTCGCGCCGCGCCGTGCCGCTCCAAGGCGGCCATGAACTTGTCCGCAAACGCGTCGAGAACGTAGACCTCCTTCTCGCCGATGCAGAGAAGGTTGTTGTCGTAGGCCGCTCCAAAAACCACGCAACGCGCGGCGTTGTCGAGGCAGCTGGTGCCATCAACGAGGACCGGTGGATTTCCGGGTCCCGCGCAAACGGCGCGCTTGCCGCTCGCCATGGCGGCCTTGACCACTCCCGGTCCGCCCGTCACGCAGAGCAAACGCACCAACTCGTGTTTACCAATCGCGGCGAACGACTCCAGCGTCGGAGGTTCCACCACGCAGGCCAGATTCTCGATGCCCAGCTCCCGGTGGATGGCCTGGTTGAAGATCCGTGCCGCCATCACCGCGCATTTGTACGCCGAAGGGTGGGCGTTGAAGACGACCGAATTCCCCGCGGCCACCATGCTGATGATGTTGCACGCCATGGTGGGAATCGAGTGGGTGCTCGGGGTCACTGCCCCGATCACTCCGAAGGGCGCGTACTCCTCCAGCGTGATGCCATGGTCCCCGCTCAAACCGTAGGGATGCAGGAATTCCACTCCGGGTATCCCACGCTGCGCCTTGAGCTTTTCGATCTTGTGATCCAGCCGGCCGATGCGCGTCTCTTCCAACTCGATCCGTCCCCAATCCGCCGCGTTGGACTCACACAAGCCCTTGACGATCTCGATCACTTTCAACCGGCCGGCCACACCAGCCTTCGACAACTGGTGGTAGGCGTCATGGGCCGCCACGCAGGCGTCATTGGCGTCCTTGAAAATCCCAAAGTTGGCGCCGCCCGAGCGGGAGGCCTTGGCGGCGGTGGATTCGGCGCGGGGCGCGGCACAGGTGGGAGCGGCGGCGGTCGCTGGCGCGCCGGGCGCCTGTCCCAACCGGGACAACACCTGCGCCACCACGTCTCGGATCAAAGTCTCGTTAATGGAAGAACTCATCGTGCGTCGATTGCGTTTCGGCCGGTGCTGCCACTTCGGGCCGTGGGTTTCGGCGGTCTCGGTGTGGAAAAACTAACCACCAACGGAACTCAGGATTGCCGCGCGTTGTAGACCTGTTTCCCCAGGACATCCACAGCGTCCACAATGCCGATAATCACGGCATCGACGGGCGCTTCCTTCATCCCGGGCGCAAGCCGGGCGCTGCTGCCCTGGCAAAACATCACCAACTCGCCAAGCCCTGCCCCCATGGTGTCCACAGCAACGACGGTGTTGGATCCGGCTTTGAACCGCGATGGATCCTTCTCATCGACCAGTTGCGGACGCAGCAGCAGCAGCTTCCGTCCGCTCATGGCGGGATCCTTCTTGGTGCAGACCACCGAACCTTCGACGCGGGCCAGGAACATCGGGGGTAAACGGGTCGGGTAGAACGCGGGTTGATGGGGCGGCTCGAGCACGGTCGCGAATCGGCGACCCCTGCACCAGGCGCCCCAGGGATGGATTTACTTCTTCTTGGGCAGGACTTGCTCGGTGTCGGCGTGCGGACGAGCGATGACATGAACGCTCACCAGGTCACCCTTGATGGCCTTCACCGCCTGTGCCCCGGCGTCGGTCGCGGCCTTCACTGCCGCGACATCCCCCACCACCGCGGCCGTCACCAGGGCGTTGCCGACCTGGGTCATCGGACCAGCCAGTTCCACGTTCGCCGCCTTGAGCATGGCGTCGGTGGCTTCCACCAGCGCGACCAGGCCGCGCGTTTCGATCAATCCAATTGCTTGCTGTGCCATAAATTCGAGTCCGTTGGTTCAGATGTTTTCGAGAAAACGTTTCACTTCGCGTGCCACGACCAACTCCTCGTTGGTCGGAATCACCATCAGCCGAACCGCCGAGCGAGGCGTCGAAATCACCGCCTCGGTCGCCCGGGTCGCCGCGTTAACCTGCGGGTCCAATTCGATCCCCAAATGCCCCAAATCGCTGCAGATGCCGGCTCGAATCTCCGAACGATTCTCACCAATGCCGGCCGTGAAAACGATCGCGTCAGCCCCGTTGAGTTGGACCAGGTACGCGCCAATCCAACGCCGCGCCTCATGGACAAAGAAGTCCAGTGCCCGCTTCGCCCGCGCATCGCCCGACTTGGCTGCAGCGTCAATGTCACGAATGTCATTCGACACGCCGCTCAGTCCTTTCAGCCCGCCCTCCTTGCACATTTGGCGCTCCACCTCGTCGAGCGACAGTCCCAACGCACGCATGGCAAAAGGCACCGCGAAGGAATCGAGGTCGCCCACCCGGTTGTTGTGCGGCAGTCCGGACTGCGGGCTCATGCCCAGGCTGTTGCCCACCGCCACGCCGTTCAGAATCCCGGTAATGCTCGAACTCCCTCCCAGGTGCAGCGAGATGACCCGCAACGGCGGACCTTGAACCGCGGACTTGCCGCTATCGACGTAGAGCCGCCGGGCCCGGTTCGCCACGTCCTCCCTCCCCAGCAGTTCCGCCGACCTCTCGGCGATGAACTTGTGGGATGCGCCGTGAAAGCCCCAGCGGCGGACACCGGCCTCGAACCATGCTTCGGGCACGCCGTAGCGCTGCGCCGCCTCTGGAATCCACTGGTAGAAGGCGGTCTCGAACAGACCGACCAGGGGCACCTGCGGAACACGCTGCGCGAATAACCGGACGCCGGAGACATAGGCGGGGTTGTGAGCCGGGGCGATGGCGTTAAACGCCTCCATCGCCTTCACCGCGCCCTCGTCCAATCGCACGCAACCACTGAGACCCTTGGCGATCACCGTCTTGAATCCCACCGCGGCAAGATCCTGCTCGCTGTCGATCTGCCCCGCGTCCTTCAATTGCGCCAGACAGTCATCGATCGCCTTCGGATAATCCGTGACCCGCTCGAATCCGCCCTTGTGCAGCATCCGCTCCGTCCCGCCGGAAAGGTCGAACAAACGCCACTTGAGTGACGTGGATCCGAGATTGGCGACGAGGACTTTCATAGGAGGCTGGGGCGGGTCCGCATCCGGCGCGTACAACCGCGCCGCAATCGCGGGGTGCAAGGACTACTGGAGCCACTTGCCGAGACCACTGAGCCCCTCGTGCGGACGCGGAATCACCTGCACACTCACCACTTGCCCGACGGAGGAGGCCGCGGCAGCACCGGCGTCGATGGCCGCCTTCACACTGGCGACATCGCCGCGAAAGAACGCCGTCACGTAACCGCTGCCCACCTTCTCCCATCCAGTGAAGCTGACGTTCGCGGACTTGAGCGCGGCGTCGGTCGCTTCGAGAAGCGCGCACAGGCCCTTGGTTTCAATCATGCCAATCGCTTGGGACATAAGATCGTTCGTTTGAGGTTCGAAAAATTTGTGCAGGAGTTACTTGGCCGCGGCCTTCGCTTCGCCAAAAAACCCTTTCACCAGGTCATCGTGCGGACGCGCGATCACATGCGAACTCACCAGTTCGCCGACCTTGGCTGCCGCCTTGCCGCCGACGTCCACCGCCGCTTTCACGCTGGCAACGTCGCCGCGCACCACGACGGTGATCAATCCGCCGCCGATGGGGATGGTCTTGGCAATGGTGACGTTGGCGGCCTTCACCATGGCGTCGGTCGCTTCCACGCTCCCGGTGAATCCCTTGGTCTCAATCATTCCGATGGCTTCGCTCATACTCTTCTTCGGTTTTTTGAACTTCCGTTGGCTTCAATGAAATCATCACGTCGACCCGCCGGACGCCCTAGGCGCCCGTCGCGTCACTTCACCAACTCGCACGGGGTATCGGGCTGCAGGTTGCAGGCGTTGCCCTCGTCCGTGTCGATGTGCACCTCGAGCTTGAAGCTGGGATCCACCCGGACCAACAGCTTGTCAAAAGTCGCGCCGCAGCCCCCACCCACCCGCAAACGCATGTTGTCCCCGTTCTTCACCCCGTAAAACGCCGCATCCGCCGGACTCATGTGCACGTGGCGCAAGGCACGAATCACGCCGTCCTTCATCTCGAAGAAACCGGCCGGGCCCATCAACATGCAACCGGGTGTTCCCTGAATGTTGCCCGAGGATCTCAAGGGAATGTCGAACCCGAGGGAGATCGAATCGGTATAGGCCAGCTCCACCTGGTTCAGGCTGCGACAAGGACCCAATATGCGAAGATTCGAAATCACGCGGCTCCGCGGCCCTATCAAGGTCACCGTCTCCTGCGCCGCAAATTGCCCCTCCTGATACAGCCACTTGAAAGGCGTCAACTTTCGCCCAGGCCCAAACAAGGCCTCCACCGCCTCCTGCGTCAGATGGCAATGGCGGGCGCTCACGTTCACCACCAACGGACTCGGCCCCGTCGCCGCCCGCGGCAGTGGCCTGCCCAAACGCCGATACACCTCCTGACGAACGAGGTGCTCCACGACAGCCCGATGTACCGAAGACGGCGCGACAGCCATAATCAGGGTTGAATCACAGAAATCGTCATTAGCTCTACCAACATCCTCCACTCGGTCAACCAAATTCTTGCAATATCTTCCAAAATCTTCCAAGGTTCTTCCATCATGCAGGCCGAAGAACGCCAGCAGCGGATCGAGGCCTTCCTCCAAAAAGCCGAGTTCGCCTCACTCGAGGAGTTGTCGGAATTGGTCGATGTCTCCCCTTCCTCGGTACGCCGGGATCTGCAGGCGCTCGAGGCCCGCGGGCTCGTCCGACGCACCCACGGCGGGGCCCGACTGGTCAATCCGCGCTCCGACGAGTTCACGTTCGCCACTCGCGACTCCCGGCAGCTCGACGAAAAGGAACTCATCGGCCGCGCCTGCGCCGAACTCATCCGGCCCAATGAAAGTCTCATTCTCGACGCCGGCACCACCGTCTTTCACGTGGCGAAGTACCTGGAACCGAAATCGCCGCAGATCCTCACCAATTCCCTGCCGGTCGCGAATCTGTTCGCCTCGAGTTCCAGGGTGGAAGTGCTGGTCAGCGGCGGTGTGATCTACCCGCGCCTCGGCGTGCTGGTCGGTCCCCTGGCCGTCGAGACGTTCACCAAGGTCCACGCCGACACCGCCATCATGAGCAGCGGCGGGATCACCGAGGACGGCATTTCCAATTCCCACGGCCTGCTCATCGACATCCAACGCGCCATGATCGCCGCCGCCAAGCGGGTGATCTTCTGCCTCGACCACACCAAGTTCGACCGCCGTTCGGTCTCGTTCCTGTGCCCGCTCGACGACGTGGACGTCATCGTCACCGATTCCTTGGCGCCCAAGGCCCTGGTCCAAAGCCTGCAATCGCGCGGCATCCTCATCGTCACCACCGACACCGCTGCGCCGGATCGGCGAGGGCTCGCGCCCTCGGTGTCGGGAAGCCATCCGGCGCGAACCACCAACGTCGCCGAACCATGAGTTCCCCGCTCGCGCTCGATGGCCTCGATCACGTCGCCCTGTACGTCAGTGATCTGGCGCGATCCGAACGATGGTACACGGAGACCCTGGGTCTCCGCCGCGTTCACGCCGAGGTTTGGGGTCGGCAACCCGTCATGCTCGTCGCCGGTCGATCCGGCGTCGCCCTGTTCCAGGCCCGCTCTCCGGCTCTCACCAGCCCGCCCCCGCCCGCTGTTCCGGGAACGATGAGTCACCTCGCGTTTCACGTGGCACCCAGCGCCTTCGCCTCGTGGCGCACCGCCTTGGCCGCCCGTAACCTGGACGTCGAGTTTCAGGATCATCAGGTAACTCAGTCGCTTTATTTCCGGGATCCCGACGGCCACCAACTCGAAATCACCACCGAGACCAGCAGGGGCGGGTGATTCGAACGCCCGCGCCGGACTTCCTTCCCGACCCTTGACATCGCCACGGCCCGGCGCATGCTCATGGAAACTTTGAGTACGATAATAGTTTCCAGAGGTTTTTCATGACTCGACCCGCTAAAGACGCCTCCCGATCCGAGGATCGCGCCAACACCGATCGCCGTCGCATTCTCGAAGCGGCCCGGTCGCACTTCTTCTCTCAGGGCTTTGGCGCGGTCACCATGGATCAACTCGCCGCCGAACTCGGCATGAGCAAGAAGACGCTCTACCAGCACTTCCCTAGCAAGGACGCGCTGTTGGAAACGGTCATCGACCAATTCGCCGAGGGGGCTTCCGCCATGCTCGGTCGGATTTTCGGCGATACCCGCGCCTCCACACCGGATAAGCTCAGGGCCGCTCTCGCCGGCATCGGCGAGCACCTCACCCCGATCCAACCAGCCTTTCTTGCCAGCCTCCGGCGCTTCGCCCCGCAGCAATATCAGCGTATCCAGGCCCTGCGTCGGCAGAACCTGACGGCTCACCTGGTTCCCCTTCTGACGACTGGACGGAAGCGTGGCGAACTCCGCGGCGATTCGGATCCTGCCTTCATGGTCGAACTCCTGCTCCAGGCACTGCACGGGTTGCTTGAACCGGACACGCTCCATCGCCTTGGACGAACGCCCAGCCAGGCGGTGAGCGAAGCCCTCGATGTTCTCTTTCACGGCATTTTGCGCACCAAACCATGAAGACCTGTCCGCCTCTGCCCAGGAACCTGCTTTCACTCCTGACGCACCGAGGCTCAGAGAGCAATGGCACGCGGTCCTCCGTTCCGCGCCTCCGTTCCTCCGTGGTGAAGACCTTCTACGGTTTGTGGTCCCGCCGCGCGAAGCCGCCTTCGTGGAGGCTCTCCCTGCGCTCACTCGTCCTGGCGATCGTTCCAGCCATCCTCCTACCCCTCACCGCGTGCCGACCCTCCGGGTCCAACGCCTACCAGGGATACCTCGAAGGCGAGTATGTTCGGGTGGGGGCGCCCGTTCCCGGCACACTGGTGCGCCTGACCGTCACCCGGGGCGCCGAAATCAAACCAGGCGATTCGCTCTTCGAACTGGAAGCCGAAGCGGAGAAGGCTGCCGTGCGCGAAGCAAGCAACCGCGTGGATCAAACCGCCGCCCGCCTGGAGAACCTCCGCAAAGGCCGGCGCCCTTCGGAACTCGCCGCCCTCGAATCGCGTCTCACCCAACAACAGGCGTCCCTCACCCTCTGGGAGAACGAACTGGCGCGCCGTCAGCGCTTGTTCGCGGATCAAGTGATCGCCCAGGCGGAACTCGACCACACCCGCGCCCAACGTGACGCCTTCCTC
The DNA here is from genome assembly GCA_016795425.1 of Verrucomicrobiales bacterium. Taxonomy (GTDB): domain Bacteria; phylum Verrucomicrobiota; class Verrucomicrobiia; order Limisphaerales; family CAIMTB01; genus CAIMTB01. Next base: position 13,915 of record JAEUHG010000049.1, on the reverse strand, counting down.
GCCGCACGCGACGCCACCCGGTCCGAACTCGAGACCGCGCGTCTGGGGGCTCGCGAGGATGAGATCATCGCCGCGTCCGCCGAACTGCAGGTCGCGCGCGCCTCGCTCGATCGCGCGCAATGGTCGCTGAACCAGAAACACCAACGGGCCGCGGTCGGCGCCAAGGTCCATGACACGCTTTATCGCCCCGGCGAGTTTGTCGTCGCCGGCGCGCCGGTGGTCTCGCTCCTTCCGCGGGAGAATCTCAAGGTGCGCTTCTTCGTGCCCGAACCGGAACTCAGCCGGGTACCGGTCGGCACCGACGTCGAAGTCTCGATCGACGGACAATCCCAGCCTCTGTCGGCTCGCGTGACCTACGTGGGGACCCAACCCGAATTCACGCCGCCGGTGATCTACAGCCGGGAAACTCGGGCCAAGTTCGTCTTCCTGGTCGAAGCCGCTCTCGCCTCGGTGAACGACACCCTGCATCCGGGTCAACCGGTCGATGTCCATGTCGTCCGTTCCCACCCATGAACCCTGCGTCGACTTCCTTTGCCATCGACGTCGCCAACGTGACCAAAACGTTCGGGGCCCGGTCGGTGGTCAACCAAATCGGACTGCGCGTGGGCATCGGAGAGATCTTCGGCTTTCTCGGACCCAATGGCAGCGGCAAGACCACCTTCCTGCGCATCCTCTGCGGGCTGCTCACCCCCGATGCCGGCCAAGGCCAGTGCCTGGGATTCGATATCCGCACCCAGGCCGGCGAGATTCGACGACGCGTCGGTTATATGACGCAGCGCTTCAGCTTCTATGAGGATCTCACCATCGAGGAGAACCTCGACTTCGTGGCGCGCATTTACCAAATCCCCGGGCGCCGCGAGGCGGTCCAACGGAGCCTGGAACGCCTGGGTCTCACCGAGCGACGACGCCAACTTGCGGGGGTGCTTTCCGGCGGTTGGAAGCAGCGCCTTGCCTTGGCCGCCTGCCTGATTCATTCGCCCCAACTCCTGCTGCTGGATGAACCCACCGCCGGAGTCGATCCCAAGGCCCGTCGCGACTTCTGGGAGGAAATCCACACGCTGGCGGCCGAGGGACTGACCGTGCTGATCACCACTCATTACATGGACGAGGCGGAACGCTGTCATCGCCTCGCCTACATCGCCTACGGGAATCTTCTCGCCCAGGGCACCGTCGAGGAGGTGGTGCGGCAGGCTGGTTTGGCAACTTTCGAAATCACCGGACCGGACCTTCCCGCCCTGGCCCGCCAGCTGCGCGCATTGCCCGGCGTCGAACAAGTCGTCGCCTTCGGACTCGCTCTCCATGTCAGCGGCCGCCACCCGCAACGTTTGGCCGAGGTTCTTGCCCCTCTGATCCAAGCCCCGCGAACGCTTCGCCCCATCGAATCAGGGCTCGAGGATGTCTTCATCGGCCTGATGTCGGGTGCCCGCGACAATTTCCAGTGAACGTCCCGCCGCCCTGACTCCATGACTCTCCTCGGATTCAATTTCGCGCGCTGGTGGGCAATCGTCGCCAAGGAATTCATCCAGATGCGGCGCGACCGGCTGACGTTCGGCATGATGATCGGTATCCCGTGCGTGCAGCTGATCCTGTTCGGGTACGCCATCAACTCCGATCCCAAGCATCTCCCGACGGCGGTCCTCTCCGCCGACCACAGCGTCTTCTCGCGGTCCCTGGTCCAGGCACTCGGGCATAGCGCCTACTTCGATGTCGTGGCGCAGGCGGCCACCGAGACGGAGGTCCAACGCATGCTCGCCCACGGGGAGGTGATGTTCGTGATCCATATTCCCGAGGACTTCGAACGGAAGCTGCTGCGGGGAGAACGTCCGGCGGTGCTCATGGAGGCCGACGCCACCGATCCGGCGGCCACCAGCAATGCCTTGGGGACCCTCCAGCAAATCATCGACCGACTGATCGATCGTGATCTCACCGGTCCGGTCACGACGATGCGTGGCCGCCCGGGGCCGGTCGAGTTGCGCATCCATCGCCACTACAACCCCGAGGGCATCACCCAATACAACATCGTCCCGGGTCTGCTGGGCGTGGTTCTGACCATGACCATGGTGATCATTACGGCGGTGGCCATCACCCGGGAACGCGAACGCGGCACGATGGAGAACCTGCTCTCCACGCCGGCGCGCCCCGCTGAAGTGATGCTCGGCAAGATCGTGCCCTACATCATTGTGGGTTACCTGCAAACCTCGGCCATTTTGTTGGCCGCGCGGTTCCTCTTCCAGGTTCCCTTCCACGGGAGCCTGATGCTGCTTCTGGCGGTGATGTTCGTGTTCATTGTCGCCAATCTCTCGATGGGCATCACGTTTTCCACCATTGCCCGAAACCAGCTCCAGGCGATGCAGATGTCTTTCTTCTTCTTCCTGCCGTCCTTGTTGCTTTCCGGATTCATGTTTCCCTTCCGCGGCATGCCCGTCTGGGCGCAATCGATTGGCAGCGTCTTTCCCCTCACTCATTTTCTGCGCATCGTCCGGGGCATTCTGCTCAAGGGGAATTCCCTGCCCGACATCCTGCCGCACTTATGGCCGCTGACCGCGTTCCTGGTGGTGGCTCTCACTCTGGGCATTCGTCGGTATCGCCAGACTTTGGACTGATATCGGAATCGGCTTTGCCCCAAAGGGTTCGCCAGGGTTGAATGCGCCATGGTTATCGGCGTCCCCAAGGAGATCAAAGACCAGGAACATCGCGTCGCCCTGTTGCCTTCGGCGGCCTACCAATTGGTCCGGCGCGGCCATGGGGTCGTGGTCGAGCGCGGCGCCGGCATTGGAGCGGGCTATCCGGATTCGGACTATGAAACCGCAGGAGCCAGGATCCTTGCCGAGCATCGCGCCGTCTTCGAGAAGGCCGACCTCATCGTCAAAGTGAAGGAACCGCTGCCGTCTGAATACGGCCTGCTTCGCTCCGGCCAGCTTCTTTTCACCTATCTGCATCTCGCCGCCGATCGGGCTGGAACAGACGCGCTGCAGCGCTCCGGCGTCACGGCGATCGCCTATGAAACCTTGGAAGTAAATCGCCGCCTGCCGCTGTTGGAGCCGATGAGTGAAATCGCCGGACGCATGAGCATCCTCGTCGGAGGCTATTTCCTTGGCAAACACCACCGCGGAAGCGGCGTGCTACTCGGAGGCGTGCCGGGCGTTCTGCCCGGGAAAGTGGTGGTGCTGGGAGGCGGCGCCTCAGGCATCAACGCGGCTCGTATGGCCACCGGGGTCGGCGCCGATGTGACCATCCTGGAAGTGGACCTCGAGCGCATGCGGTTCCTCGATATCACTCTCCACACCGCGCACACGCTCTACTCCAACGAGAGTCACTTGTTGGAACTGCTGCCCTCCGTGGATTTGTTGATCGGTGCGGTCCTGGTGCCCGGCGCGAGGGCTCCGAAATTGATCCGACGCGAAATGCTCCGGCGCATGCGACCCGGGAGCGTGCTCGTCGACATCGCCATCGACCAGGGAGGTTGTTCGGAAACCTCGCGACCCACCACTCACGACGATCCGGTCTTTGTCGATGAAGGCGTCATCCACTATTGCGTCACCAACATGCCGGGGGCCTACGCGCGCACCGCGACCCAGGCGTTAACCAACGTCACCTTCAACTACATCCAGTTGCTGGCTGATTGCGGTATCCACGAGGCCATTCAGAAAAACCCCGCCTTGCTGAGTGGTATCAACGTGGCCGGCGGCCAAATCACTCATCGCGCCGTCGCGGCCGCCCATGGCCTCAGTGCCGTCGATCCCAAGGAACCGCTCGGACTTTCGTCCTGACGGCGTCCCCCGACGGCATTGAGGTATGGCGCGTCCGGGTCAACTCGGCGTGACGCTCTGCCGCCGCCGCCGATAGCCCAGCCAGCCCAAGGCGCTCAGCGCCCCCCCAGCGAGCCATGTCGACGCCTCAGGGACCACTATCGGCTCCGTCAATTGGCCACGAATCGCGCCGGCCCGAAACTCGGTCGTGTGCACGTTGACGTACCAATTCGCCGGATTAGCCAGCACCCCGGCCAAATCGGCATCCACCAACCCGCTTCCGGACAACTGGGCCGAAAAATCGACCCGGACCGGACCAGCCACTCCGAACGGCGCGTTGTGAATATGCGCGCCGGTTGGCGGCAGCAATATGCCATCCACGGTAATCTCCCAGTCGATCGACAGCGCCGTCGAGTCGATGATGAGCACCGCCGTCCCCGATCCGTCGGGATCCCCGGGCCCCGGAGCTTCCTGGGCGCCTTCGAGTGGCACGACGAATTTGTACAGTTCCGCCTGGGCGCCACAGGCGATCAGGCCGGTAGCGAGTGCCCATCCAATCCACGGTCGAGACTTCATTGAGGTTCCTTCGCGTTTGCCCAGGACGTTCTTATGATGACCTGAAGCGAATTGAATACAAGAACTCAGGCCATGAATCCGGAAAGAACCTGACCCGCGCCCCACTTCTCCGCGCCTCACTGTCGCTCGTACTCGCCCTTGCCCACCTTCTTCAGGATGGTGAACCCGGCCTTCTTGGCATCCGAAACCGACACCGGTTTGGTGATCGTCGGGGTGTTGAAGGTCGACAGCACTTTGCGCACCGGCTTCTTGCAGGCCGGACAAAACTCAAGGGGCTTGGCGCTCAAAGGCCGGCGCAGGGTGAAGCGCCCTCCGCAAGCCACGCAGGAACCTTCGCAAAGTTCGTATTCGTAGATCGGCATGGAACGTCGTCGTCTTCCTGAACTCTAACGAACCTGGCGCCAAATCGAAAGTGCGCACTCTTTGACCTCGGATTCTCCCCCTGAGATAACCGCCGGGACATGCATCGGCATCTCATCCACTCCCTCCCCGCGCTTCTCGTTCTCCTCGCCGCTGAAACGTCCTTCGCGGCAAACCGGGTGGCCAAGACCGACTGGCTGATCTCGCCTCCCAAGGAATCCGCCAAGGTTGCCCTCGCCGACTCCGGCCGCCGCCTCACTCTCGAGAACGGCCTGGTGCGACGCACCTTCCTCCTCTCACCCAACGCCGCCACCGTGGGAATCGATAACCTGATGACCGGCGAGGCCATGCTTCGCGCGGTCGAACCCGAAGCCGTCCTAAGGATCGACGGTGTCGAGCACTCCATCGGCGGCCTCAAGGGCCAACCCGATCGTGCCTACCTGCTCGACACCTGGATTGCCGCGCTGACCAACGCCGCCCCGGACTTCAAATTCATCCGGCACTCAACGGGCCGTACCCAGGCACCGTTCGCCTGGAAGCAGGTGCGGCATGCCGGCAACAAGACCTGGCCGGCACCGGGTGCCTCGCTGACGCTCGAATTCGCCGGCGAGGCCGCGGCCTGTCGCGGCATCACGGTCTCGCTTCATTACGAAATCTACGACGGCATTCCGGTGATCGGCAAATGGATCACCGTCAGCAACGCGACCTCCCGGACGATCACCATCGATCGACTCACCACCGAACGACTGGCCATCGTCGAGGCCGAATCCGCCGTCGATGAACGCCCCGACATCGCCTGGCGCACGCCCGCTATCACCACGTTGAGCGATTACATGTTCAAGGGCATGGACGCCGTCACTGGCAATCAGGTGGCGCGCTGGACCGTGGATCCCGCCTTTGACACCCAGGTGAGCTATCCCCTGAAGACGCCCTGCATTCTCGTTTGCGAGCCGCCGATCGGTCCCGGGGTTCCACTCAAGCCGGGCGAGGGCCTCACCTCCTTCCGCGTTTGGCATGTCATTCATGATTCCACCGAACGCGAACGCCAGGGGCTGACGATCCGGCGCGCTCACCGCGCACTCGCGCCGTGGAGCACCGAGAACCCGATCATGATGCATGTGCGCAACTCGGACCGTGCCACATTCCGCACCGCGGTCGATCAATGCGCCGAAGTGGGCTTCGAAATGATCATCTACACCTTCGGCAGTGGATTGAACGCCGAGAGCACCGATCCGGCCTACCTGGCCAAAATCAAGGAAGACGTCGACTACGCTCGCGCCAAAGGCATCGAAGTCGGAGCCTATTCGTTGTTCAGCAGTCGGCGCATCGACGACGCCAACGACGTCATCAATCCCAAGACCGGCAAGACCGGCGGTGCCATTTTTGGAAACGCCCCGTGCTTCGCCAGCCGCTGGGGCATCGATTACCTTCAGCACCTCACCAACTTTCTGGCGCAGACCGGCCTCACCCTGCTCGAACATGACGGCCCCTATCCCGGCGACCCCTGCGCCTCCACTCAACACCCCGGGCATCGCGGCCTGGAAGACTCGCAGTGGGTTCAATGGCGCATGAGCGCGGACCTCTACACCTGGTGCAGGGAACAAGGCATCTACGTCAACCAACCCGATTACTACTTCTTCGCCGGTGGCAACAAAACCGCCATGGGCTATCGCGAATCGAATTGGTCCCTCCCCCGCGCCCAGCAGTTCATCCATGCCCGCCAGCACATCTATGACGGTACCTGGACCAAGCCCCAGACCGCCGGGTGGATGTTCGTTCCCTTGACCGAGTACCAGGGCGGCGGCGCGGCCGCGACCATCGAACCGCTGCGTGAACACCTGCCGGCCTATGAACAACATCTCGCCAACAACCTGGGTGCCGGTGTGCAAGCCTGCTGGCGCGGCCCTCGCCTCTACGACTCCGAGGAAACCAAGGCGCTGGTTCGCAAATGGGTCACCTGGTTCAAGCAATACCGCGACATCCTGGAGTCCGATATTCTTCATGTTCGCCGCCCGGATGGACGCGACATCGACTACCTCGTCCACGTCCATCCAACGCTCAAACGGCGCGCCTTCGCGATGATCCACAACCCGCTGCCGACCGAGGTCGAACGCGAGGTCATGCTTCCGCTCTACTACGCCGGGCTGACCGATGCCGCCCGGATTCGCGAGCAGGAAGGACGCTCCACACGCGTCCGATTGGACCATCATTCCCGCGCGTTCCTCAAAGTCCGCATCCCAGCCGAGAGCCGAACTTGGTTGGTCGTCGAAGCCCCGTGATGCGGCCACGGAGTTGGCGCTACCCGTGAACCGTTGGACCCTGAACACCTCGTTGCAGCGCGACGAGGGCCACCTGATTGGACCCCATCTCCCTACCTCAATGCCGTGATGAAGACTTTCGGCAGTTCATGGCCCCGGCCCGCGGGCTGCTCTCCGTGGCGCCTCGCCTTCTCTCTCCTCCTCCTGGTCGCGCCCTCCACCCATGCCGCATCGCCGCATTCCGCCGCCGAAACCGACTCTCGCCGTTTCGAACTCGCCCCCGGCCTGAGCCTCGGCGTCTGGGCCGCGGAACCCCAACTCGCCAACCCCGTCGCCTTCAGCCTGGCCGCCGAACCTGGCGATCAACCCAGTGACCTTCCCGGCGTCACGGCGTTCGTCGCCGAAACCCACCGTTACGGGGTCAGCGTCCTCGACATCACCCAGAACACACGCTGGCTGCTGAACGACCTCAGCTTCCGTTCCGTCGCCGATCGTGTCGCCTTCCTGGAAACTGAGTTCGGCACCAATCGGCACGCGCTCACCGCGGATTCAGAGTTGATCCGGCGCCTCAACGCACCGGCTTCGGCCACCACCGCCACCGCATCCATCCCCTTCGCCACCGGCTTCAATTCCGCCGCGGACGGCACTGCCGCCGGCATCCTGGCCCGTGAGGATCAACTATGGTTCGGCAACATCCCCAACCTCTGGCGGTTCGATCGCTGGTTCGAACCAGGAACCCCCTCCCCCACCAACCAGGTGGCGTTTGGCTTCGGCGTCCATATAGGCGTCACCGGGCATGATCTTCACGGTCTGATCTTCGGCCCCGACGGCCGCCTCTACATGAGTTTCGGCGATCGCGGCCTGTGCATCACCAATCGTGAAGGCGTCCTTCTCGAGGCCCCCGACAGCGGCGGCGTCCTGCGCTGCGAACCCGACGGTCGCCGTCTCGAAATCTTCTGCCGCGGTCTGCGCAATCCCCAGGAACTCGCCTTCGACGATTTCGGCAACCTGTTCACCGTCGACAACGACACGTCCGGCGCCGACCCGTGTCGCGTTCTGCACCTGGTCGAAGGCGGCGACTACGGTTGGCGTGCCAGCTATCAGCACATGAAAGGATTCGGCCCCTGGGTTCAGGAAGGACTTTGGACCGGCGCCTGGGACGGAACTCTCCCGCCCGCTGGGATGGTCAGCCAGGGTCCGGCCGGCCTGACCTATTATCCCGGCACCGGTTTCGGCGATCGCTTTAAGGGCCGCTTCCTTCATTGCGATTTCCCCGGCGGCATCTGGAGCTTCTCGATGGTCCCGCGCGGATCCTCGTTCGTGGTCGGCACCAAGGACAAGGTCCTGTGGAACGCCTGGCCCACCGATGTCGAATTCGGCCCCGATGGCGCGCTCTATGTCTTGGACTGGGTGAGCGGATGGGGCATGCCAAAGAAGGGACGCATCTATCGCCTTACCACCGACGACACCAACTCCCCGGCCTCTGCGGAGGTGCACCGGCTGCTCGCCGCGGACCCGGGCTCGATTGGGGAGTCCGAGTGTCATGCCTTGCTGGGTCACGCCGATCGGCGGATTCGACTCAAGGCCCAGTGGGCGTTGGCCGAGAAGGGTCCGCGCGCCTGGGGCCAGTTGATTCGCATCGCGCGCGGCGACCTTCCCGTCCTTCCCCGGCTACACGCGGTGTGGGCGCTCGGACAAATCGAGCGGAATTCCCGCGCTGAAGTTCAGGATCGCCTGGGAGATCTCATTCCGTTGCTCAACGCGAACGACGCCCCCCTGGTCGTCGCCACGATTCAATGCCTCGCTGACGCCCAATTCCCTGGAATGCAGCAACTCCTGGTCCCCTTGCTTCAACACCCCGAATCCGGGGTGCGTCTTGCCGCGGTGCAAGCGTGGGCGTCGCCACCCGAAGCCAGGGCCGCTGATCCACACCAAGCCCGCCTGGTGAACTCACGGGGTTCGGTGTGGTCACGAATCGCCGCCTGGTTTCACGCTGATCGAACTCCCGCCACGAACCGACTCACGGATCCGAGCCGCACCCTGTTGCCGCCTTCGATCCCCGCGAATCCTTGGTCCCCGGAGATCATCACCGATCCCTTTCTTCTGCACGCGGCCACAAAAGCTGCGAGGGTTGCGCCGACCAACCCGACACCCACCAGGGCCGTTCCGCTGCGAAGCGAAGACTCCGCGATGCTGCGTCTCGTGAGCCTGCGCGCCGCCCGCCGATCCACCAACGCGGCGGTCGCGGCGTTCCTGGATGATCCAGATCCGATCCTCGCCGTCGAAGCCGCCCGCGCCATCAATGACCAACCGGTGGACGCGGCGTTGTCCAACCTCGCCGCGCAACTCGAAACGGTTTCCAGCACGGCAAAATGGTTGCGAATCCCCGACCGCACCCGTTCGCAACTTCGCCCAAACGAAAGCATGGCTGCGGATTCGACCGGGGCGACGGCCACCAACGTGGCGACGCTACGCCAGCAGTTCCTTCGCCGGGTTCTCAATGCTCATTTCCGTCTCGGGCGATCGGAGAATGCCAAGGCCCTGGCGGACTTTGCCGCCGCCCGGTCATCAAGCATCGATTCTCCGGAAACGGAGACTACCCTGCGTGACCTGCGCGTCGAAGCGTTGTTCCTCCTCGGTTCCTGGGAGGTCCTTCCCGCAACTCCAGGCCATGTGCCGGCGAAGATCATTCCCGATCCCAACCACGGCGCGGTCCCCACGATCAACCCCGAGAACTGGCCTGGCTGGTTCGATCGCGTGATCGGCTTGTGGCGTCCACTGCCTCCCCGAGGACGCGGCGATGCCCATGACGCCTTGCTGGGGGTGGCCAAGCAACTTTTCGCTGACCCTTCGGGCGCCATCGCCCTCGCCGCTGTCGATGCCGCGGTTCGTCTTCAGGTCAGATCCCTGACCACCACTCTCTTCGAACGATTCAAGGATGCGCGATCCGACCCCGCCTTGCGTCGCGCGATGCCAAAAGCACTCGCCGATCTTGAAGCCCCCGAGCTCCCCGACGCGGTTCGCCTTTCTCTCGTCGATGCCGACCCTCAGGTCCGCGCCGCCGCGATTCCATTTGTTGATCGTCTCGGTGACGCCACGGCCTTGCCGTTGCTCGAAGCTCTGCTCGCCAAAGCGTCGAGGGACCCTGGCGAAGTCCGCGGGGGACAATCCGCCCTGCGGGCTTTGGGCAAGATTAAGGACCCGCGCGCCACACGGTTGCTGCTCGACCAATTCGACCGACTCTCGGATGGCCAACTTCCTCCTGCGATGGAATTGGACCTGCTCACCGCGGCTCAGAAACTGGATCAACCCGAGATCACGGCGCGTCTTGCTCGCCGAACATCGACGCTTCCCGCCGACGACACGCTGGCTGCCTGGCGCGAGGTCCTACATGGCGGCGACGCGGCGGTGGGCCGTGCCGTCTTCTTCGACAAACCCGAAACGCAATGTTCGCGCTGCCATCGCGTCGCCGGCGACGGGGGCACGGTCGGTCCTGCGCTGGATGGCGTGGCCTCGCGACGGGATGCCCGTTTCCTGCTCGAATCGGTTGTGCATCCCAATGCCCAGGTCGCCACGGGTTTCGAGAATGCCGTTTTAACACTGACCGATGGCACCGAGGTCGCCGGTACCATCCGGGCTGAATCCGCCGAGGCCCTCACGATCGAGTCGGGTGAAGATGGCGTCGTCGCGGTTCCCACCGCGAAGATCGCCAAGCGCCAGCGTGCTCTCTCGGCCATGCCGGAAGGTCTGGCCGACCTGCTCAGTCGACATGAGCTGCGCGACCTTTTGGCCTATTTGCAGAGTCTTCGGTGATCCTTCGAAGCCATCACCGTGCGCCATCATTCGCGCACCACGCGATAGAAGCGCTGGCTCCCGGTAGCAGTCGGCACCACCCACCGCTGGGGCGTGCCATCGCCCAACTGGAAATCTCCCACCGTGGTCCAGTTCGGACTCGTCAGTGACGCGGAGCCTTGGAGCCGATACCAGGCCGACGACACGGTGGGAACGGTTAACTCGAGCTCGCCCGAACCCGCTGTGGCCGACGTGATCCCCAACCGCAGCAAACGCGGCACGCCCAGCAGGCGCGCCACTCCCAACCTGGGAATGCCCTGCACCTCGGTGAATGAGCCCCCGACGTAAACCTCGCCCGCGCGCCCGATGAGAATCGTCGTCACCGTACTGTCGGTTCCGGGACTCACATTCCAACTCGCATCCATACTCCCATCCCCACCAAGCCGCACCAAGTTGTGGTAGGGACGCTCCGTCGTGCCCGCCGTAAAATCGCCTCCCACCAAGACACCCCCCGCCCAATCCTCCGCGATGGCCCGCACGGCGATCGTCGGGCCAGGCGGATCTCCCAGGTCCACCGGCTGAAACGTCGGGTCGATCGTGCCATCGAGATTCAGTCGTAACAACGGACCGCGAGCCACCCCGAGGATCGTGCTTCGCCCAAAACAGCCTGCCAGAATTCGCCCATCCTCCTGCTCATGCAGGCAGAGGATGGACGCATCGAAATCCGCGGCCACGCGGAACGATTCATCCAACTCGCCGCTCTCTTTCAACCTGGCCAGTCGTCGCACGGGTTGTCCGTTTACCGAACCGAAATTCCCGGCCACAAGGATGCCTCCGTCCTTTTGGACCGCCAGGCATTGAACGACCCGCTCGAAGGGCGCCGCGCCGACCGTCAGTCGCGGGGCAAACGAGGGATCCACCACGCCCTGCAAACTCAGGCGCGCCAAGTGCGCCTGCGTTACCCCCTGGATTTCGTCGAAAATTCCTCCCACCAAAATCCGGCCATCGGAATCCAACGCTGCCGCATACACCTCCGCCGGACCGGCGCCATAGACCAGGTTCACCTTGAGCGTTGGGTCATGCTCCCCGCTCGCGGAGAGTCGCGTCACAGTGAATCCAGGCACACCCGGCGCCTGCCCCGCGTAGGTCATCAGGAGTCGGCCATCAGGTTGAAACATGGCTGATGCCGGCATGCCGAATCCGCTGGTCCATTGGCGAAAGGTGGGATCAACCGTGCCGTCGGGAAGCCAGCGCTCGATCCCGTGCTGAAAGTTGGTCGAGTCGGTGAAAGTCCCGATCACCGCCAGGCGATCCTGCGCGTCGAGCGCCATCGCCCCGATCCAGGCGAGGGGCTGGGGAGCCACGCGATCCGGTTGATAGGCCAGGTCCACGCCGCCCGGTTTCGGAGTCACAATGGGGATCACCAGGCGGGCCACGGAGGATGTCGTGGCTCCGTAGGCATTCGACACGACGACCTGGTAAGCCCGCGAGGTGGCCTCCCCCAGGTTCCTCACCTGGAGCACAGCATTCGTGGCGCCAATCACCGGCTTTCCGTTGAGTAGCCAAACATAGCGTGGCGCGTCGCCGCTCACGGCCCCCACCTCAAACACCGCCGTGTGACCGGCTTTGCCGACCTGGTTGGTGGGCTCCCTGAAAATCGTCGGCGGCGCCAACGGAATCGCGCCTCCCTGCAGCCGAGCCACCCCGGACCGTGGCACTCCATGAATTGAGTCGAAGTATCCTCCCACCAGCACCCCGTCCTCTCGGGTCGGCAACATCGCCATCACCGAATGCCCATCACCACCGATGGGCAGGGAAAAACCGGCATCCAATTCCCCGGACGAACGCAGGCGCGCAATGCCTCGACGCGGATTCCCTGCCACTTCGGTAAAACTGCCGCCCAGAATCATCGATCCATCCGCCTGCCACGCCATGGCGTAAACCCAGCCCTGGACCGCGACCAATGGAAACGTCGGATCCGCGCTGCCGTCCGCGCGCAATCGCCGCAGTCGCGTGTTGTCATCGGACATCGACGACGCCACCCAGACCCCGCCATCGCTTTCGAGCGCCACCGCCTGCACCACCCCGGCGACGTCCGGCACAAAGGTCGAATCCAGGGTTCCGTCCTTCATCAGCCGCACCAGGGCGCGCCTTGATCTTCCGTCGTACCGCGCGAAGTCACCTCCTGCGACGATCCGATCGTCCTGCTGCACCTGGAGCGCGTAAACGATCGTTCCGTCCAATATCGGGATGGGGGGAAAGCCACCCTGCGGCGGATACAACGCGCCTCCTTCAAAGCCCAAGCCGACCTTGAAATCGCGATCCCAATGGCCGTCGGGTAGCCACCGCGCCATCCCCGCTGAGGGCACCTTGAACTTGCCCGCACCCACGATCCTGCCATCGGACTGCTGTGCCAAGGTCGTCAGGAAAGGGACGTCGCCACCAGCGACGACGGTGAATGCCGAAAATTCGCCATCCAGGCGCCCCGAGGAATCGAGGCGCACCAACTTGCTGACGGACTGACCGTCATAGCTGGAAAAATTGCCCGCCACCAAAAGATGACCGTCGGACTGCACCAAGATGGCTTTCACCACCGTGCTCGAAAAACCCACGCGCAGGCAGCACTGGTACTTTCCACCGTTGAAGCCTTTGCCCGGATCAAACGTCGGATCCAAACTTCCGTCCGGCAACAACCGGGCGATCCCGCTTCGGCTCTGCCCCTGAATCTCCGTGAATCCGCCGCCGATCAGAATGCGATTCTCCGCATCCACCGCCAGGGCCTGGACGTCAAAAGGGTAGGCACCGGAGGGGTTGGCGGAGAAGCCGACGTCAACCAATCCTGGAAACCGCCCCTCGGGAGTCACCTCCACGAGAATCTCATCACTCCGCGCTGAACCGACGAAATTGATCGCCTCGGCGCGAAAGGATCCCGCGGTCGCCGCCCGAATATTCGTCAGGGTCAGGGTCCCGTTGATTCCACCGGGCCATGCCACGCCGTTGCGAGTCCATCGCACCTCCGGCGGCGGCGACCCGCTCACCGTCGCGACCAGCCTTGGATTCGTTCCCGGCGCAACGCGAAGTTCCGTGACCGCGACCGCGATGGTGGGGATCGACGCTGGAATCACCACCAACCGCGCCGGTGAACTCGCCGTCGACCCGGCCGGGTTCCGCACCACCACG
>JAEUHG010000021.1 GCA_016795425.1 Verrucomicrobiales bacterium | reverse complement strand
TGGTCCACCAAGTCCAGGAAGACCCGACTCCATGATCCAACCCGCAGCACCAGGCGCGGCGCAACTCAGGCGGTTCCGGTCGCGCTGCGACAGGGGAGCTGCGGATCATCCCCGTCCACAACCCTTTGTCTTGCTTCCTATCCACTTCGCTGCGCCATAAAGGCATCGTGCGGCCCTAACTCACCATGAAGCCTCGAATCCTCACGTCTGTCTCGTCCGTCCGGTCCCGTCGCGATTTTCTCCGCCGAACCGCCGCCGCGGCCGCATCCATCGCCCTGCCCACCTTTATCCCGGCGTCGGCACTGGGCCGCGACGGCGCGGTCCCACCTTCGGAAAGGATCGTTCTCGGCGCCATCGGCATCGGTCCCCGTGGCCGGCACGTGCTCGAATGCATGATCGCCGAAAAGGACGTGCAGTTTGTCGCCATCTGCGACGTCCAACGCACCCGCCGCGAAGCGGTCAAGGCCATGGCGGACGCCAAGTACGGCAACAAGGACTGCGCCATGTATGCCGACATGTTCGAGCTGTTGGCGCGGCCGGACATCGACGCCGTGCTGCTGGCCACCGGTGACCATTGGCACGCCCTCGGTTCCATTCTTTGCGCGAAGGCGGGCAAGGACGTTTACAGCGAGAAACCCTGCGGCCTCACCATGGGTCAGTGCCAGGCCCTCGACGACACCATCCGGCGTTACGGCCGCATCTTCCAGGCCGGCACCCAGCGCCGCAACGTTCCCAACTTCCAGTTCGCCACTCATTTGGTGCACAGCGGACGGATCGGGCGGCTCCACACCATGCACGCCTCCAGCTACCGGCCACGCGTGATCTACGACTGGCTCCCCGCCGAACCCGAGCCGCCCAAGCACGAGTGCGATTGGGATCGGTGGCTCGGTCCGTCGCCCTGGAGGCCTTACAACAAGGCCTACGTCTCAGGCCAATGGCGCGGTCACTACGATTTCGATTCCGGCGCCACGATTCTCGACTGGGCCGCCCACACCCTCGATCTCTGCCAATGGGCCAACCAAGCCGACACCACTGGTCCCATTGAGTTCGAACCGACTCCCGACCACATCCTCGGCCGCTATCCCAACGGAGTCCGACTCTCCATCGATTTCCTCGACACCCCGTTCGGCAATCGCGATCCCCAATTCCGCACCTCCACCGGCACTTGCCCGGTGCGCTTCATCGGCGATGAAGGTTGGGTCGAGACCGGCGACACGGGACAAGTCATCACCCATCCCGAGTCCCTCAAGTCCGAGATGCGGCAGTTCACCAAGATGGCGGGCACCAACGCCTCCGCTCACACGCGCGACTTCCTGGATTGCGTCAAAACCCGGTCCAAACCCGCCTGCCACAGCGGCGTCATGCGGCATTCGCACCTCGCCTCCCATGCCTCGGCCATCGCCTGGATGTTGGGCCGAAAACTCACTTACGACCCGACGAAGGAGGAGTTCATCGGCGACAAGGCGGCCAATCGGATGCGCGACCGTGCCATGCGCGAACCCTGGCATATTTGAGACGGCACCTTCCGACGAAGTTCCTTCCTCCATGACTGATGAATTCCCCCAGGACCCATGATGAACCTCCCCTTTGATCGCCTGTGCTCGATCATCCACCGAGGCGCCTCGCTCCTCCTACAGCTCGTTTTGGGAATGATCGCCCTGTCGTTTTCCATCGCGGCCGCCACCCCGACCGAATCTCCCGGCGTCGCCGGGCCCGGAGATGTTCCCCGACTCGTTGCCACCCTGCAGAACGCCACCGCCACCACCTTCGAAAAGGCACGCGCCTGCCAGCAATTGGCCATTGTGGGAGATCGCCGTGCCGTTCCAGCCCTCGCTTCACTACTCGCCAACCCGGAGATGAACGCCTTCGCCCGTGCGGCCCTGGAATACATTGAAGACCCTTCCGCCGGCGACGCCCTGCGCGCCGCCCTGACCCCATTGCAGGGCTCTCCGCTCCTGGGTGTCGTCCACTCACTGGGGGTGCGTGGTGAAACCGCATCCATCCCCGCCCTGCTGCCCTTGGTGGCAGACACCTCCAGGGGCGCCGCGCCTGCCGCCCTCATCGCTCTGTCGCGCATCGACTCCGAGAAGACGACCGCCCCGCTGCTCCAAGCGCTGGCTTCCTCCATGCCCGATCTGCAGTTCGCCGCCGCCGAAGGCCTGCTTCGCTGCGCCGAGCGTCATCTCGCCCGGAAACAGAATCGCCAGGCAGTCGCCATGCTCGAAGCCGTGCGCAAGACATCGCTCCCCGAGCCCCTCCGCACCGCGGCGACCCGCGGAGTGATCCTCGCCGGCGGTTCGAACCAGCTCTCGTTGCTCCTCGAACTCTTGCGATCCACGGACGCCGCCCATCGCGAGCTCGGCGCCCAGTTGGCCCGCGAAATACCGGGTGACAAGGTCGCTCAGGTCCTTGCCAAAGAACTCAAAACCTCGCCGCCGGACCTCCAGGTGGCCCTCATCCGGGCGCTCGCCGACCGCAAAGCCTCCCGTGTTCACCTCCGTGTGGAGGAACTCGCGGGATCACCGGATGCCACTGTCCGCCACGCCAGTCTGAAAGCGCTGGGCTCGATCGGTGGTTCCTCCAGCGTGCCGATCCTGATTGCAGGAGTAGCGAATAACAACCCGGACACCCACACCATCGCGGCAGATAGCCTGAGAAGAATCCAGGTCCGAAAGGCCGATGCCGCGATCGTCGATGCCTTCGAACGTGTCTCCCCCGAGGCGCGTGCCCGCCTCATCGCGGTCCTGGGTGATCGCAACGCCACCTCGACATCCGCCGTTCTCATCCGCCAGGCCACCGATTCCCATCCGGAGGTGGCCAAGGCTTCCTTTGAAGCGCTCGCCGTGGTCGCTTCGCCGCGGGATCTCGAGGGATTGATCGCTGCCGCCATGATGGCGACCGACCCAGCGATCCGTGAAAAGGCGGAACGCGCCCTATACTCAACCTGCATCAAGATCCCGGACAAGGCGCGGCGCAGCGATGCCCTGGCGGCGGCCTGCGCGAAGGGAGGCTCCCTCGAGGCGCGCTCCTCCTTGCTCCAGGTGATGGCCATGCTCGGCGATGCCACGGCCTATGAAGCGGTCGCCGCCGCCCATCAGGACGCCAATCCAATCCTGCGGAAGACCGCCTTCCAGCTTCTGGTCAATTGGCCCGACGCCACCCCGGTGCCACTCCTGCTCGAGACCTTCAAGGAAACCCCGGATTTGACTCATCGCCTCGTCGCGCTGCGCGGTGTCGTCACGTTGTCGACGCTTTGGACGGACACCCCTGAGCGCGCCGCCAAACCCCAGGACCCTCCTCCGCCCCAGGCGCTGACTTGGCTGCGCGAAGCCAATGCGGCCCTCCGTGACGACCCGGAAGAAAAGAAGACGATCCTGTCCGGTCTGAGCACCCTGAATTGTGCCGAAGGTTTGCGCCTCCTGGAACCCTATCTCCGCGATCCTTCCGTTCAACGCGAAGCTCAACTTGCCTATCTCCGCGCGGCCCGGCGGCTCGGCGCCGCGCCCGACCGCGATTTGGCCCGGCCCATCGTCCAGCGACTCCTCGCTGAATCGGCCGATGCCACTGTCCGTGGACAGGCGGAAGCCACGTTGAAATCCCTGAATTCACCCTAACTCTCGTTGCTGTTGGAGTGAGCGGTTACGGCTCTACCTTAGAGGCTCCGAGGTGATTTCCCGTCCCCTTCATCGGCAATTCGGGAAAGCACTCCTATTCCCCGCCTTGATGTTCATCCTGCTCGGGACCACAGTGTCTCCACGGCCAGAGAAGTTGCATCCAACGCCTCGACCGTGTGTCTTCCGACCATGAATGCGTCTTCGCTTGCGGGCACGTCCCACCCCTCGGACCCGAATCCAGGTGCCGGAGGCACGGTCGCGCCCCGCAAACGGAGGCGCTGGTGGGTCTACGGACTTTGGGCGGTCGGCACCTTGTTTGTCCTGTTTCTCTCCCTGGTTATCGCGGCGGCCTTGTATTGGAACCACTTGGTCAAGACGTACACCTCCACCTCCCCCAAGACACTGCCGACCGTCGAATCGCCCCGCGAAAAATTCGAGGCCCTCAAGGAACGCTGGCAGCCATTCGCCCTGTCCTTCATCAAGGCTCAGCCCATTGAACCCTTCGAGATGACCGACGAAGACCTGAACGCCTTCGCGAATCAGTTTGGCCCCATGAAGAACCAGGTCCACCTGGGCATCATGGAAGAGCGCGTTCGCGCCGAGTTCAGCATCAACCTCGATCGCTCCGGCAATAGCAGCCTCAGCGGTCGTTATCTCAATGGCGTCGCCTACCTCAAGGTCGACTACAAGAAGGGGCGCGTCTCGTCCCGCGTGATCAGCATCGACGCCAACAATCGCCCTGTACCGAAGTGGTTGCTCCGGCGCGCCCAGCAAATCAACTGGCTCTCAGCCCTCAATCATCGACCCGAATTCGATCTGGCCATCCGTGGTCTCGACCGAATTGAGATGAAGCCCGGAGCCTTGGTTCTCCATCCGAAAGCGCCCGGCGCTGCCCCTCGGTGATCCTTCTCCGCCGGCTTCGCGCTGTCTCCGGGAACAGCTGGGCTTAATGGATTCACCGCTTCCCTCTTCCCCGCCCACCCTTCCCATGAGAGCCGTCCGCTTTGAGCAGTTTCGAGGCCCCCTCTCGGTGGCCGATGTCCCCGATCCCGCGCCTGCCCCCGATGGCGTCGTGGTGCGTGTCCATGCCACCGGGGTCTGCCGGAGCGATTGGCACGCCTGGCAAGGCCATGATCCGGAGGTCCGATTGCCGCACGTTCCAGGTCATGAATTGGCCGGCACCATCGAAACCGTGGGCGCGTCGGTTCAGCGCTGGAAAGCCGGCGACCGCGTCACGGTTCCCTTTGTCTGCGGCTGCGGTTACTGCGCACCTTGCCGAACCGGCGATCCGCAAGTCTGCCTTCATCAGTTTCAGCCGGGATTCACAGCCTGGGGCTCGTTCGCCGAACGAGTCGCTCTCCGTCATGCCGATGGCAATTTGGTCCGGCTCCCCGATTCCCTCGATTTCGTCGAAGCAGCCAGCCTGGGCTGTCGGTTCGTCACGGCTTTTCGCGCGGTGATCGCGCTTGGACAGGTTCGGCCCGGCGAATGGGTGGTGATCCACGGCTGCGGTGGTGTGGGCCTCGCCGCCACCATGATCGCGGTGGCTGCCGGAGCGCAGGTCATCGCCGTCGATGTCCGGCGGAACGCCCTCGATGCCGCGCGCGACCTCGGCGCCGCGCATCTCATCGAAGTGACGCCGGCCTCGGATCCGCTCACCGAGATCCGCGACCTCACCCGCGGCGGGGCGCACCTTTCTCTCGATGCGCTCGGTCATCCCGATACCTGCCGACGCTCCATCCTCGGACTCCGACCCCGGGGACGTCATGTTCAAGTGGGCTTGCTCCTCGGGGACCACGCCAACCCCCCAGTGCCTATGGCCACCGTCATCGCCCGGGAATTGCAACTCTTCGGAAGCCACGGCATGGCGGCCCACGCCTACCCGCCACTGCTCGATCTCATCGTCGCCGGTCGACTCCAGCCCGGTCGTCTGGTCCGCCGCCAAATCCGCCTCGAAGAGGTGCCGGAGACCCTCCAGCGCATGGGGACCTTCCTCGATCCCGGCATCAGTGTGGTGAAGTTGGTGTGATAGCCCAAACACCCGGCTAGCGATGGATCGTGCACTCGGGCAGGGCGCGAGACAGGCGAGCCAGGCCGACGTCGGTGACCGGGGTGGCTCCCAGGTAAAGGACGCGAAGAGACTTCAGGGACGATAGCGACTCCAGGCCGGCATCGGTCACGGCGGTGTCGCCCAGATTGAGTTCGGTCAGACTCACCATGCTGGCAAGTGCGGACATCCCGGCGTCGGTGACTCGGGTCCCGCGCAGACCCAGATACTTCAGGCTCGGCAACTCCCCCAACATCTTCAGACCCGCGTCCGTCACCCGCGTGCCTCCAACGGGCAATCGCTCCAAACGCCGCAGCTTCTTCAAGTGCACCAGGCCCTCATCGCTCACCTGGGTCAGAAACAGATTGAGCCATTCCAAGCGGGTGAGGTCGGCAAGATAGTGCATCCCGCCATCCCCAATCGGCGTCCGCTCCAGCGATAGGTCGGTGATCTCCCTTAATCCGCGCAACCCGCGCAGATCCGTATCCACGAGGCGACAGCCGTTCAGCACCACCTCGACAATCGCGTCTTCCCGCAAGAAAACCGTGCCGCCGAGAGACCGAAACTGAGCCGCCACTCGTTCATGATGCTTCGCCTTCGTGCCTCGGGCCATCCGTGCCAACCCGGACTCGGCGGAGGCCGACCAGTGGTCCATGGTCCGTATCGCCAACAGGGCCCGTTCGTCGTCGTCCACCGAAGCCGCTTCGAGCAAGGCACCCGATAGCTTGGTCGACCCGACCGATTCCCCTTCCAACGCCCTGGCCAGCGAGGCCTGAGCCGACCGATCCAATTGCATGAGAAATCGCAGGGCCTCCGCCTTCTGCGGGGATGGCTCCCGCCCCACGTCCCGCAACGCTGCCTCCACGGTGAACGACGGAGCCGGTTGCGCCGCCGGCGTTCTCACCCAACTCAATAGGAATGCGAAACTCCACACCAGCCACAGCCGAAGCCAGGACCAGCATCGCGTCGAGTTGAAGGAAGCTCTCTTCAATGGATCGCCACAGGATGACATGAAACCGAGCCGGGGACGAGCGGCAGACCCAGCGCCCGACCCACAGAAAGGCGATGTAAAGCATGCTTGACTATAAGACAAGTATGCTTTACATCTTCGTTCAGCATGAGTTCGCGACCCCCAACCGCCTGAGGCCCATGAACACCACCTCCTCCCTCGTCCCGGACGCCGTCCGTATGTCTTACCTGCAATCGCTTCGGCTGAACGCCTGGGCGATCGTTGCCGTGGTCATCGCGATGCTCTCGCGGCTCGGATTGTCGCAGAGCCAGGCGCTGTCGGAACCAGCACGAGCCGGCATCGCGCTGCTGCCGCTGATTCCCGCCTGCCTCTACCTCCTCACGCTTTGGCGATGGATGCAGGGACTCGATGAGTTTCAGCGGCGCCTCCAACAGTCCGCTGTCAACTTTGCGGCGTTCGGCATGCTATTGTTGACCCTCACGGCGGATCTGCTGCGGGGTGCTGCCGTCGCACCCCGAATCAACTTCGGCTGGGAAGGTTACTTTGTCCTCACCTTCGCCCTTTACGCCTTCGGCTTGATGTTTGCCAACCGCCGCTACCGATGAAGAACCGACTTCGCGAATTGCGCACCTCCCGACAATGGTCCCAGGGCGACCTGGCGGAGAAGCTGGAGGTGTCGCGCCAGACGGTGAATTCAATCGAAACCGAGCGGTACGATCCGAGCCTTCCGCTCGCCTTCAAAATTGCCCGGCTCTTCAAAGTCCCGATCGAAGCGATCTTCGAGGATCCCAACTGAGCCGACGTCACAGCGACCATCCGCACGTTCGCCAACTTGCCGTAGGGCTTTATCGCTTCGTGTGGTAATATCGCGCCGCATGAAGCGCTTGCTCGGCCTCTTGGCGTGGCTGCTGACCCAGGGAACCACACCCGCAGAGTCCGTCGACGCGCTGATTCGGATCCATGAGACCGTCGCGGCCCCGACGCCGGAACCGTTCGGCGCGCACCTCGGCTTTGCCATCAATCATCCGACCCACCTCGACGCCTCGTTCGAAGGAATCCATTTCCGTTGGCGCTTCGAGGTTCGCGGCGGCGATGCCCACTCCGCGATCATCGCCAATGGCCATCTCTACGACACCATTCGGTCCGGTTTTCTCAATGGCGCCACCGTTTGGATCTACCGGATCGAAGGCAGTTCGGTGCGCCTCATTCGCCGAACCACAGTCACTCGCCATGAATCCGGAGATCCGACGATCGACAACGATCCCGGTCGTCTCGAGTTCGCCGAGGACGGTCCGGACCCCCTGGCTGGCGACCACGCCTTCCTCGCGGTGCGGTGGGACCATCCACCATTGGACCTCGTGGCCCCCCGGCTGACCTTTGCCAGCGACGTGTGGATTCAGCGCAGCAACCCGGCACTGGGCACCGTCGCCCGCGATCCGGCTTCGACTCCACCGAACGGCGGCCGCAGCAGCCTTCGACTGACCTCGACCAGCGGCGAGATGCGGGTGGAATCTCACGGACAATTCGACGGTGCCGCCCAGGGATTCTATCCGACGCTGGAACCCGGGAAGACCTATCGCCTGCGAGTTTGGATGCGCCAGTCCGGCGTCGCCTCCGGCCAGGTCACGGCGGGATTCACTTCCGTCTATTCCGGGACCCAACGAACCTACACGGTCACCGAGGCCTGGCAGGAGTTCGTCACCGACTACGTCGCGCCGCCCTGGCCAGGCACCGGGGTGGTGAGCGTCTTCCAGGTTCGCTTTCAGGGACCGGGCACGGTGTGGATCGACAACCTGTCGTTTCACGAAACCAGTTACGAATGGTTCGCCCCGGATCCGCGCCAAGTCGAAGCCTTGCGCGAATTCGCCATCGGCTCGATGCGCACGTTCGGCGCCTTCAGCCGCTCGCAGTCTCTCGAAACGTGGACCGACGAACCCTCGACCACGAGCATTGGCTGGAGTTTGGACAACGGCGCTCACGCCATGACCGAGAACAAGCTGCCGTCGTTCCTGCGCGTCGCGGAGGCGGCCGGCGGCCGGCCTTGGCTGGTGGTTGGCGGACAAATCACCGAAGAGGAATGGCCGCAACTGATCGAGTACCTCGCGGCGCCGTACGATCCGGCAATCGACTCACCAGCCACCAAGCCCTGGGCCGCCCGGCGTCATGCCCAGGGACGCGCCGCGCCATGGACCGATGCCTTCGATCGCATCCGTCTCGAGTACTGCAATGAAGCCTGGAACTTCCTCTTCGCGCCGTACGCCTTCGATTCGATCACCTACGGTCGATTCGCCGAATACTTCTTCGCCAAGGCCCAGGCCTCGCCGTGGTGGCTCCCGGCGAAGTTCGATCTGGTGCTGAACGGCTGGACGCTCGCGCCGGAGCCCGATGGATTCGGGCAGGCCGCCAGGACGCAATCACCGTCAGCAACGGCGGTCGACACCACGGCCTACATTGGGGGCTGGGAGCGCGGCCAGTTCATTGGCGGCACGAATCTCACCGACGTCGGATTCCAGGACACGTTGCTGTACGCCGCTTATGATCAGCAGCGTTTTCACCGGCGCCATGTTCGTACCCGGGACCAGATGACCGCGGAAGGTCGGCCGTACCAACTGATGGTCTATGAATCCGGCCCCGGCTACTCCCTTCCCAATGGCGGTCGCCCATTCATTCTGGTGGAACAGCAGTATGGCAAATCCCTCGCGGCGGGTGTTTGCACCCTCGATATGCTTCTGTGGAACTCGCTCCACGGGTACGCCGCGCAGAATTACTTCACGTTTGCCTACGGCTTCAACTGGACCAGCCACGCGCTGGTCGCCAATGGCGGCCATCCGTACCCAAGCTGGAGCGCGCTTCAAATGCGCAACCGCCATGCTTCCGGTCCCATGGTGGATGCCCAGATTTTGCGCTGCCCCGCGACCGATGTTCTCCGGCCCGAGGACAACCTCTACGTCCGCAATATTCCCCTGCTGCAGCCGTACGCCTTCCGGAACGGCGACCGCTATGCCCTTCTCCTTCTCTCGCGGTCATTGACTCAGGCCATCACGACGCGTCTCGATCTGCCCTTCGATTCCGCCACCGAAGTCACCCGCTACCGACTCGCCGGCGATCCACGCACCAACAACCTCTTCGCTTATCACATCCGCGAGTCCGGTCCCGAGAACCTCACTCAGCCGCTCGCGCCATCGGAGGACGGACGCTCCAGTCTCGAAGTCACCGTGGATCCGGGAAACATCCAGGCCCTGGTCTTCAGCGGCACACGTCGGAGCCAATCTCCGCCAGCCCCACGGGCCGTGCTGTCGCGATCTCCGGGACAGGCTCGTGATTCATCCGACGCCATTCTTAGATTCCGGATTGGCTTCGATCGCGCAATCACCGGCCTCGAACCCGAGGACATCGAGGTCCTGGGCACGGCCCCTTTCGTGGGCCGTGAAGTTCTCCTTGATCCGGTGGATCCCGAACTCGGCCTCGCCACCCTTTTCGAAGTGAGCGTGTCCGGCATGGAGGGCCCAGGAACCGTCGGCATCCATCTTCCCTCGGGCCGCGTCGTGGCCGTCAACGCACAGACACCCAACCTCGAAAGTCGGTCCGATGAGGTCGAGGTCCATTACACTCCCCGACCGCCCACGAACCGAGTCGTCGTTTGGGATGGCTTCGAGATCGCCCCCGACGCCGCGCCGCACCCCGCGCGCCTGCATCAACTCGAAACGGGATTTGGATGGGCGGGCGGCTGGCAGGTTCAAGACTTCAATCCTGCCGACCTGGCTGAAGGCCATCGCCTGGAGAATCTCACGCCGCTGACGCTTGCGGGCTTTCAAGCCAGTGGCGGCACCTATGCCCAAGGCGGCTTCCGCTACCGAACCGCCGGCCGCGCCCTCGACGTCCGGAATGCCCTCGCCGAGTGGAGAATTCCCGACACCGAACCGCCGATGGTGGGACGAAGCGGATCGGCCCTTTGGTTCAGCACACTCCTACGGAAGGAGATCAACAACGGGCATCCAGCGCTCGTGGCTTTCAGCCCGAGCACCTTTGCCCAGGAACACCCGGCCTGGCAGGTCGCCGCCGGATTCGCCGGCGGCGCGGCCCCCAGATTCTGGGCTCTCCGCACACGCGAAGGCGCCGCCGCAGACTGGACGGAGGCACGCACTTTGGTGCCTGTCGTTCCCGGCGCACCCGTCCTGCTCGTCATCCGCTTCCAGTTCGGCGCCATCGACCGCGTCAGTCTCTGGGTCCAACCGACCAACGCCATCCTGACCGGAATTCCACCAGCACCCGACGCCTTTCTCGCCATCACCAACGCCAACCTGCGGTTTCGAACGGTGGCGTTCTACGGCGGTGACGAGTCGCGCCAGACTTCGATCGACGACCTTCGCTTCGGGGATTCCTTCACTGCGGTGGCTCCGTCGAGTCAGCCCCTCCCACCACGCCTGGAGTTCTCACGTCTCGCCAACGGCTCGATCGTGCTTCGGTCACCGGCTGGCTCGAGTTGGATTCTGGAAAGCACACCCCGGCTCGATGCTACCCCCGTTTGGTTCACCGCGGATCTTGTACCGGTCACGGAGAACGCGCGACTCGCGTGGACCCTTGAACCCGCAGGCGATCCACGCTTCTTCCGACTGCGCACTCCGTGAACGGCATGATTTGCCACCCAGCGCACCTCGTCGCAGCGCGACGAGGGCCAACTGACTGGATGCATTTCCAATTCAGGCAGGCCCTGTGGCGCTGCGACAGGGCAATGCCGTCCCGGTTGATGAACCCAATTCGCGAGGTCATTCGCATTCTCGCAGGGGCTCCACGAATCACTCTCACCCCTTCCTCAGGGCCCCGTATCGTCGGTGCATTTCCTCGGTGGGAAACCAACGCCCCGGACATGCCGTGTGTCCCGGATCGATCTCACGATGGACGGCGAACCGGATCTTTGCTCCGACCACTTCCGACCGCAGGTAATCCACCAACTCGCGAAATGCCATGAGCTGCCGCGGAGTCGGCGAATTCTGCTGAAAATTACCGACCAGACAGATCCCGATGGCCACCTCGTTCATGTCGAACTGGCGAACGTGTCCTCCACCGATCTGCTTCCTCCAACGCGTTCCGATCTCAATTTCGCCGTCGTCCGAATCCACGCCGTTGCCGATCAAGAAATGGTACGCCAGCCCGTTCTCCATGCCGCGCTGGCGATGGGCCTTGCCGTAAATCGCCGCGTTGCCCTGCGCGACTCCGCTATGATGGGCGATGATCCATTTCCATCGCCCCCGCGGAATTCGCAGCGTCCGGGTCACCGCGCGAACCTGGCGAGTCCAGCGGATTGAACCCGATCCCTTCGTTCGCGCCTGACTCGACATCGCCTCGGTCGCCACGCCAAGGCCGGCTCCGGCCAGGATCACACGTCGAAAGAAACCGCGTCGGGAAAGCCAGGGTGCGACGCGCAGCGGCTCGGCATTGGGGCCGTCGGACAGGTTACGGTGTTCGCCGGAAGTCAGGAACATCCTTCGCCAGAACTAACACACTCCGCTGATCCAAGACAACGACGAGCCGCCACCATCGATATTCCCAACATCTCGCGCCGTCCAACCCCACGCGTGCCCTAGGGATCTTTGCGTTCGACCAGCCACGCGCGCCCGGCCCACGATAAGAGACCGTCGACGAAGGTGGCCGCGCCCGACTCATCGCGGCACCGCGCCCCGGTTGAACCATGGGATTGCGCACGCGCCTGCTCCTGCTGGTTATGGTGCCGATCATTCCGGCGCTGGTGCTTGCCGTGCGTGGCAATCTCGAACTTCGACGGTTGGAATCTCTGCGCATCCAGGCGGATGCCTCCCGTCTAGCCCAACTCGCGGCGGCTGACCAACGCGGCACCATCGATTCCGCGCGTCAACACCTGGCGGCTATGGCGCGGTTGCCGGAGGCCCGGGGCACCAACATCGCCACCTTCGACGCCTTCTTCGCCAACCTGCTGAAGGTCTACACTGACTATGCGGACTTCGGCCTCCAGGAAACCAACGGCGCCCTCGTGTCGTCGAGCTTCGGCCACCTTCCCGATCCCGCCTTCGCGGAGGCACCGCACGTGGAACGCCTCCGGCGGCATAAGGATTTCGTCATCGGCCAACTCCGACCCGGCACCGCCTCGCGCAAGGCCGGCCTCGTCTGCGCCCATCCTGTCTTCGACACCGGCGGACGCCTCGTCCGCATCCTCTTTGCCGTCATTGATCACGAGACGCTCCATCGTACCGCGGCCAATTCTCAACTGCCCGAGGGGGGTGTCCTCCAAGTCTTCGACGACGCCGGTCAACTTCTCGCCCAGCGTCCGCCGCCGGCGCCGGGTGGCTCTTCGGCATCCGCGGTCACCGACCTTCTGCAGTTCGTGAAGGACCGACCCTCGGAGGTCCGCATGCACACCGACACCGAAGGAACCACTCGGCTCGTCACCTTCACGGACATCCGCGGACTGGGCGGCCCGAAGCTTCGGGTGGTCGTAGGCATACCCGTCTCCGCCGCCTTCCAGGAAATAAGCGCCGCACTGATTCGCAACCTCCTGATTCTTGCCGGCGTCACGCTGGCGGCGATGCTGGTGGCTCGAGCCTATGCCGATTCGGCGATTCTCCGCCCAATCCGCCAGGTCACCCGCGCGGCCGAGCGCCTGGCCCAGGGCGATTGGAACGCGCGCACCGGCATGGCCCGCGTGCCAGCCGACCTGCGCGAGTATGTCGAGGCCTTTGACACCATGGCGGAGAGCCTGCAACGCCAGCGCCTCGCCTCCCTTCAATCGGAAGAGGAGATCCGCCGACTCAACAGTTCCCTGGAGGACCGCATAGCCGAGCGCACCCGGCAATTGGAACAGTCCAATCGCGAACTCGAATCCTTTTCCTACTCGGTGTCCCACGACCTGCGCGCACCCCTGCGACATATCGATGGCTTCGTCAGCATGCTGCAGCGCGACGGCACGTCGACACTCAGCGAATCAGGCCGGCGCTATCTCGGGGTTATTGCCGATGCCGCCAAACGCATGGGCCGGCTGATCGATGACCTGCTCGAATTCTCGCGAATGGGCCGCAAAGACCTGGAGAAGGAGCAGTTCCCCATGGCGACCGTCGTCGACGCCGCCCTGGCTGAACTCGCCGGCGACATCCCGCCTCGCGCCATTACCTGGCGGATTGATCCCCTGCCCGAAGTCACCGCCGACCCGGCGCTCATCAAGCAGGTCTGGTTGAACCTCCTATCCAACGCCATCAAGTACACGCGCCTCCGGGCCGATGCCTGCATCCAGATCCGATGCACCCAGCCACTCCCGAACGAGTTCGAGTTCGCCGTTCAGGATAATGGCACCGGCTTCGACATGAAATACGTCCACAAACTCTTTGGCGTATTCCAGCGCCTTCATCGTGCCGAGGAATTCGAAGGGACTGGCATTGGCCTCGCCAATGTCCGCCGCATCATTGTGCGGCACGGCGGCAGAGTCTGGGCGGAATCGGCCGTCGACCAGGGTGCGACGTTCTATTTCACCCTGCCGCGGCAGACCGAAACCTCCACGCCCAATGTCGCGTCCGCACCCGCGGCCAATCACGCCGCCCCACCGACTCCGACCATCGATCCCCAACCTCCGTCGTATGGGTAATTGTGTTTTACGCAGATCCCTCCGTCAGCTAGAGGAATTCAGGTCGGGGGAACTCAAGGACCCCCCGCAGTGCGGTCGACGATATGCTCTATGCCGACGCCCCAACTCAAACGCATCCTCATGGCGGAGGACCACCGTGAGGATGTCGAACTGACTCTCGCGGCTCTGGAAGAGCACCACCTTGCCAACGAAGTCATCGTGGTTCGCGACGGACAGGAGGCCCTGGATTATTTGTACCGCAAGGAAGCGTATCGCGATCGACCTGAAGGGCTGCCGGTCGTCCTGTTGCTCGACCTCAAGATGCCGAAGGTCGACGGCCTGGAAGTCCTGCGACGGGTCAAAGCAGATCCATCCCTCAAATCTCTTCCCATCGTCATGCTGACGTCGTCGCGCGAAGAAATTGACCTGATCCGGAGCTATGCCCTCGGCGCCAACGCGTACGTGGTCAAGCCGGTGGATTTCCAACAATTCGTCGATGCCGTTCGGACCCTGGGCTGCTTCTGGGCCCTCATCAATGAGCCGCCGCCATCCTCCCGACCCGCAACCGCACCTGCACCTCCACCTGCATCTGCCAACCCTGAAGACCCGACTTGAGAGGCAGCCTTCGCATCCTCCACCTCGAAGACGATCCGCGCGACGCCGAACTCGTGCGAGCCCTGCTCGCCGCGGACGGCGTCGACTGCCGGATCCTGCGCGTCGACAATCGCCCCGATTTTCACGATGCCTTGTCGAGGCAGGAGTTCGACCTGGTCATCTCCGACTTCACGTTGCCGTCCTTTGATGGACTCTCCGCCCTCGAGTTGTCGCGCGCCCTTCGTCCCGATACGGCGTTCATTTTCGTCTCCGGCACCATCGGCGAGGAAGTGGCCGTCGATTCCATCCGCCGAGGCGCCGTGGATTATATCATCAAGGACCGGCTCGACCGACTGCCAACCGCGGTTCGCAATGCCGTTCGACACGCACAGGAGCGGATTGAACGACGTCGCGCGGAGGATCGTGTGCGCGAGCAAGCCGCCCTGCTCGACCAGGCCAACGATGCCATCATTGTCCAGGACATGGAGGGCCGGATCACGTTTTGGAACCGGTCCGCCGAACGTCTTTACGGATGGTCCACCGCAGAGGCCATGGGTCGGCATGCCAGCCACCTGCTCGATCTCACCGGCTCGATGTCACGATCCCAGCTGATTTCGATCCTGGTTCGGCACGGTGAATGGAACGGAGAAATCCGCCAGACGACACGATCGGGAGAGACCCTCACCCTGAGCTGCCGGCGGACCCTGTTGCGCCATCCCGACGGCCAGCCGCGCGCCATCCTCGAGATCAATTCGGACATCACCGCGACCAAGAGCCTCGAGGACCAACTGCGCAGAAGCCAGCGCCTCGAAAGTCTCGGATCCATGGCGAGCGGCATCGCTCATGACCTTAACAATCTTCTCAGCCCCATCCTGATGGCCACCGACCTCCTGGAATCCCAGGCATCCGAGGAGGATCGTCGGCGCCTGATCTCCCTGGTCAAAGCCAGCGCCGCCCGCGGCGCCGGTCTCGTTCAACAAATGCTTTCCTTCGCCCGCGGCGTCCCCGTATCCCTCCGCCCCTTTCCCATCGCTCCCCTTCTCGCCGAAGTCGCCCGCCACGCCATCGACAGCTTCCCCAGCACCATCCAGGTTCACCTGACGGACACGCCGCCGCTTCCGGACGTGCTGGCGGACCCGGTGCAATTGCACCAGGTGTTTCTCAACCTGTGCGTCAATGCCCGCGATGCCATGCCGAAAGGCGGCGACCTCACCTTGAGCGCCTTCGTCGTTCGCATGGAGGACCGGAATCCGCGGCTTCCCCCCGACGCACCCTCGGAGTCGTTCGTCGCCATCGCCATCAGCGACACCGGCCTCGGTATTCCTCCGGCGCTGATCAACCGCATCTTCGAACCGTTTTTCACGACCAAGGAACAAGGCCGCGGCACTGGGTTGGGCCTCGCCACCGTGGCGACCATCATTCGCGGTCATGGCGGCGGACTCGATGTCACCAGTGAATTGGGTCGCGGCACGACCTTCACCGTCTTCCTGCCTGCAACCTCCCAAGTGGCTCCGGGCGGCAAGAAGCCCGAGGCAGCACCCGCCATGCCGCCCGGCCGGGGCGAACTGATTCTCCTCGTTGACGACGAACGGGCGCTCCGCGAAGTCCTCCGCGAAGCCCTGATCAGTTGCGGCTACCACGTCCTTACCGCCGGCAATGCGACCGAGGCCCTGGCACTTCACGCCACCCACCATACCAGTATCGACTTGGTCCTGACAGACACCCACATGCCAGGCATGGAGGGCCCCGATCTCATCCGGGCGCTCCGCCAACGAGGTGCCAAGTCCCGCTTCTTATGCATGTCCGGCAATGGGCCGGGCAAAGCCGACGCCGGAATGCATTGGCTCGCCAAACCGTTCACAGCTGCCCAGCTGCTGGGGGCCATACGGCAGGTCCTGGACGCACCCGCCTGACCCAGTCCTCGCCGACGATGATGTGTTCCCTTGCAGGGCGACTGCCGCACATCCTTCACCAACAGACTTGAGGCCGGCCGAAATGCGCGCCGCCCACGGGGAGCCGCCGATGCAAGCCGTGTCGCCCCCTACTTGGGCGACGGTCCGTAGGCGTTGGGCCCCGGGTTGCCTTCCATCACGGCGAAAACCAGCAGCACGATCGGCCCAATGCACGGGACCAGACAGATCAAGATCCACCAACCGGAGCGTCCCGTGTCATGCAGACGGCGAACCGAAACGGCAATGGCCGGCACAATCACCGCCAGAGTGTAGAGACCATTCAGCAGACCCATGCCCAGCTTGATGCTGTAGGTACCCACAAAGTAGTCCGCCACCAGCAAAAGAATGCTGATGAGGGTGTTGATAAGCGCAAACATCCAATACTCCTTGCGCCGAGCCCGCCCCGAAAAATTCGAGAAATTCCTCAAGACTGACAGATACCAATTCATAAGTTCTCCCCTTCTTTCTGTTGTTTTGTTCACCGCCGCCCGCCTGGACACCCAGTTGCGCTCAGCCCGGAACATCACCAGTATCGCCGGGATCCGGAAGCCTGCTTCGCCGACTTCCCGGGAACCGTCGAGAAAAAAGCCCGACTCGCCGCGATGTCTCGCGTCCCCCATACCTCGGAATCGCAGCCTGGTTCTTCCGCGAGTCATCACCGGGTTCGGCTCGTCGTGGCGGCACTCCTGGTCGCTGGCTGCCTCTTCGCCCTCCGTGACCAAATCGATTTTGCCGGGATCATCGACCGGATTCGAGGATGGGGCCCCTGGGCTCCGGTGCTCTACATGCTGACCTACATCCTGGCTTGCCTGCTGCTGCTGCCCGCGTCCCCGCTGACGCTCGCCGCCGGAGCCGTTTTCGGCGTCGTCGCCGGGTCGATCTATGTCTCGATCGCCTCCACTCTCGGGGCTGCGGCCGCGTTCCTGGCCGCGCGGTTCCTCGGACGAGCCAGCGTCGAACGCCGCCTGACCACCTGGCCCGCCTTCCGCGCCATCCAGGACGCAACGGCGCAGGAGGGTTGGAAGATCGTGCTTCTGACGCGCCTGTCCCCGCTCTTCCCTTTCAACCTGTTGAACCTCGGATTCGGTGTCACCCGAGTTCCGTTGTCCCACTTCGTTGCAGCCTCCTGGGTGGGAATGCTCCCGGCCACCATCTGGTACGTCTACCTGGGCTCCCTCGCAGGCTCCCTGCTCACGCAGCCCCGCGCCAAATCTCCGGTGGAATGGCTCCTGTTGGGCGTCGGACTGATCGCCACCGCCGTTGTCACCTTTTACGTGACCCGACTGGCCCGGCGAGCCCTCGACCGACGCCTGCCGCACCCCGAGACGGTCACTCCAACGCCATCCACGGAAACCTGACCACCCCACCGCGCCGGGTCCCGTCTTGATTCTTGTCGCGGTTGGAATCGCGTGGGACAACCCCACGCGCTGTGTCAACAACGGCCCTCATGCTTCGGGTCTCCCGGTTGTCGAAGTCCTTCGGAACTTTGCTCGCAGCCCGCGAGGTCAGTTTTGAAGTCCGAGCGGGAGAAATCTACGGACTGCTGGGCCCCAATGGCGCCGGCAAAACCACGACCCTCTCCATGATCTGCGGCCTGCTGCGCCCGGACACCGGAGACATTCATGTGGACGGCACGAACTTCTGGAGCGAACCGAACCGCGCCAAACGCATCCTCGGCGTCGCCCCTCAGGACCTTGCTTTGTATGAGGAACTGACGGGCCGGGAGAACCTCGAGTTCTGGGGCCGTCTCGCTGGGCTCGACCGGGCCACGGCAGTTCGCCGAGCGGGCGAGTTGCTCGAGGCCCTGGCCCTGGTCGAACGCGCCGGAGACTTGGTGAAGAATTATTCCGGCGGCATGAAGCGCCGGATCAACCTTGGCGCCGCCCTCATGCACCGACCTCGGCTTCTCCTGCTCGACGAACCCACGGTCGGCATCGATCCCCAGGCACGGGCGCGAGTTGTCGACTTCATCCAAACCCTGGCCTCGGAAGGCATGGCCATCCTCTACACCACGCATTACCTCGAGGAAGCCGAGCAACTCTGCCATCGGGTCGGCATTCTCGACCACGGCAAGCTTCACGCCGAAGGCACCGTGGCGGAACTCCAACAGCGCCTTGGCGGTGAACGTTTCTTCGTGATCGAAGGTCGGTTCGCTGATGCCAACCCGGCCTCATGGAACGGATTCGAGCAACGGTTCAAGATCCTGCAACGAACCGACCGCCAGATCGTGGCGGCTGCCATGGGGACGCGCGATCCCTCCGATTGCCTTCGCGAATTGCTGGCGCTTCCGGTGCCGGTCGAGAATGTCACGCTGAAGCGCCCCAGCCTGAACGACGTGTTCCTCCAACTCACCGGCCGGGAGTGGCGCGACTAGGAGCCGCCGATGCTTCAGCACATCGGAATCCTGCTGGGAAAGGACCTGCGCCGCGCGCGCCGAAACCCGGTGCCGTACCTCATCCATCTCTGCATCCCACTGGTCATCACCGGGCTGCTGGGCATGGTGTTCTCCTCCGCGGGCAAGGGTGAAGGCAGCCTGGGTCGCATCCGCGTCGCCATCGTCGATGAAGATGACTCAGCCGTCATCCGACTTCTGCGCGGCGCCCTCAACCAAGGCCAGGCCTCGGAACACGTGGAAGCCCGCTTTCTCGAACGCGAACTCGCGCTTCGTGAGATCACCAACAACGCCATCGCCGCCGTCGTGGTGATTCCCCAAGGCTTCACCGACCACCTGCTCGACGGACGTGAACCCGCCGTTCTGGAGCTGGTCAAGAACCCAGCCCAAGCCATCCACCCGGCCATCGTCGAGGAAGCCCTCGCCGTCCTGACCACCGGTCTTAACGCCATCGCCCGCAATTTTGGGGGCGAGGTCGCCGCCTGGCGCCCCATCCTGTCGGGCGAACGCAAAGTGACCCTGCGCGAGGTCGGTTCCCTGCTCGAACAAACCGGCGATCACCTCGAACGCCTGAGAAAGGCTCCCGGTCTCTGGCGGGTATCCTACGAAAAGGAATCAAAGCCCGAAACCCCGACGCCTCCCGACAACAAAACCGCGTCGAAGCCCGGCGTCGGCTTCAACATGTTCGCCTTATTGCTCCCCGGCATGGCGGCCATGTTCCTGGTGTTCCTCGCCGACGTCGCCATGCGTGATCTGCAACGCGAGATCCGGTTTCGCACCTTCCACCGACTCTGCACCATGCCGGCCGGCGCCACCGCGTTCGTTCTCGCCAAGGTGTGGTTCACCCTGGCGATCGTGATCCTGGGCGCGACGATCCTCATGGGTGGCGGCACCCTGTTGTTCGGCATCACCTGGCGCCAACCGTGGATCGTCGCCCTCCTTTCCTTCGCGGTGAGCGTGTTCGCCTGCGGATTCATGGCCGCACTGACCGGACTCATCGGCGGCGAGAAAAAGGCCGACGTCCTGAACACCATGGTCGGTATGGCGCTGGGAATGGCCAGCGGCTGCACCTTTCCCGCGGAAGCCCTACCGGATTTCCTGCGCCTGCATGTGACCCCTCTCCTTCCACCGGCTTGGTTCATCGGCGCCATGCGTCACGTGCAAAACGGGGATGGCACGAGCGGCCCCTGGATTCTGGCCGCGGGAAAACTGACGGCCCTTGGGATTGTTCTCGCCCTGCTCGCCGCCCGCCTCCTGCAACGACGCCTCGAACGCGGCCTGCGCTCGTAGACACCCGATCCGCGTCATGCGCCACCTCTTCCTCATCGGGCACCATGATCTCCGTCTCTTCCTGCGGAATCGCAGTTCCTGGATCTGGCTGGTGGTGATGCCTTTGGCCTTCGTTTACTTCATGGGCTTCGCCAACCGCGGCCCAGGCGGTCCGCGCACCACCCGTCCTCTCCTACTCGTCGACAACCGCGACACCGGCTTCCTCGGAGTCGCCTTCCTCGCGGAACTCGGCGAACAAGGACTCGAGGTCCGGCTTCCCAGTCATCCCCACTCCGACCAGGCCCGCCGCGGCATCCGTATTCCCACCAACTTTACGGACACCGTGATCGCCGGAAACCAGGGGCGCGTCGTGTTCTTCACGCCCGGCGGAACGGATGACCCATCCTCGGCCTTGATCGAAATGCGGGTTCTCCGGGCCACCATCGCCCTTAACTCCCACCTGCTCGAAGGCCTCGGTGCCGACACCGACACCACCCCGACCGCCGATGCATTGGAAGCGGTCCGACATCGGGAAGCGCGGGTGCGCCTCGATGCCCGGCATGCCGGCCGCAAGCCCATTCCGACCGGGTTCAATTTTTCGCTCCCGGGCATCCTGGTCATGTACCTGATGATGAACCTGCTCACCTTCGGGGGAGTCACTCTGGCGTGGGAACGCCGCTCCGGAGTGTTGCGACGCATGCAGGTCCATCCCGTCACAAACGCCGCCCTGATCGGAGGCAA
The DNA here is from genome assembly GCA_016795425.1 of Verrucomicrobiales bacterium. Taxonomy (GTDB): domain Bacteria; phylum Verrucomicrobiota; class Verrucomicrobiia; order Limisphaerales; family CAIMTB01; genus CAIMTB01. The sequence continues at coordinate 13,744 of JAEUHG010000021.1, read as the reverse complement.
GATCTACGGACTCCTGTTGCTCGCCGGCATTCAAATCGCCGTGCTCCTATTGGCCGGACGTTTTCTCTTCAGCGTAAATCTTGGGGACAACCTCCTTGGGATCCTCGCCGTGCTGGCGATTTATGCGTGGGTCGCCGCCTCGATCGGCATCTTGCTCGGATCGATCCTGCGCAGCGAAGACAAGGTCGTCGGCCTCTGCGTCCTGGTCAGCATGGTGATGGCCGCGCTTGGCGGCTGCTGGTGGCCCCTCGAAATCGTGCCCGAGACATTTCAATTCCTGGCGCACTGCCTGCCCACGGGGTGGGCCATGGACGCACTCCACCAGCTGATCACCTTTGGATCCGACCTCACCGCTGCCCGCCGCCCCCTCGCCGCGCTGCTCGGATTCGCCGCGGTCGCCAACCTGGCTGCCATTCGCTTCTTCCGTGTCTGAGGGCCCGACTCTGCCCTCAACGGTTCGGCGATACGCCTGTTGGAGGAACCTCCACCTGGAATTTCTCCGGCTCTCGGATCAGGGGCACCGTTCCCCCGCGACGCCAGTGTCGAACGAACAGCAGCGCGCCGATCACCAGGACCCCTATCGCGATTCGTGGCAGCACCCGTCGAACCGAATCCATCGCGGCGGCTTTCAGGCGATCGGAGGGTTGTTCAACCTCCCTCGGCGGCGTCGGCGCCACGGCGGAATCCCCCGTGCCATCGAGGAGCACGGTCCAGTCCACCGAAGAAACGGGTTGGAAGCGGAGCCGGTAGTAATACGAGTCGCAGCCTTGTCGCGCGCAATAACCCAAGCGCAACCGAGCCACCTTGGGAGATTCGGGAAGGTTGGGGACCGGCTTGGCCAACCGTGCCAAATCCTCACCGGTCACCCGCATCCCGCACACTTCACACTCCGCCTCGAGGGCGTCCTTCAACACCGCCATCCACGCGGCGTCGTCTTTGAGCGAGTCGGAGCGCCAACCCACCAGTCGCGCCGCCAAGGCCGGGAAATTCCTCAGGTGCTCCTGGCGCACCATGATCGATGTATTCGCCATCCGTTCGATCGATTGCTTACGGCTCCCCAGGTATATACCACTGGTAACTCCGGGTCTCTTCGTACGGATAATACGGGTCCACGGTCAATGACTTGGTGAAATTGAAAACCCCACCGTGACCGTCGACGAACAGGATCGGGGAGTAAAACAACCCCGGCGCCAGCCGCGGATCCAGGAACTCGGTCTTGCCCCGGTTTCGATGCCACTGATACCAGCGCGGCTCGAAGTGCTGAGGATTATGCACACACACCTGAGGGGCCGCCGGCGGCTCGTAGAACAAAATCATTTTGGCCGGATCCTGAACTTCCCCGTCCGTTTGCCCCATCAAGGATCGCGCGACCTTCTTTTTCGTCGGCGGGTTCCGCAGCCCGGTAGGGGGGCCGCTGTTGATCTCATAGCTGAACCCTCGAGTCTCCCAACACGAAGGCGTCAGCGGAGTCTCGGGATGCTCCAAGCAATCCTCGCTATACTTCCCCTTGTCCACCGGACACCGGTAGACCTCTGAGTTTCTTAGGTAGGGATAGAGCGGGCGGTCGCTGGCGTAACCGTGATTCGTGGCCAGACAGGAATTGGCCGGGTCGCGCCCGCCGGTCACCGGCGTGAGTCGACCCTGGGTATGGTCATCCCAAAACAAGCGGGCCGCGACACCCACCTGCCGCAGATTCGAAAGACACTGGGTCTCCTTCGCCCGTTCTGGTCCGCGGGCAAGGGCCGGAAGCAGCATGCTCGCCAGGATCCCGATAATGGCGATCACCACCAGCAGTTCGATCAGGGTAAACCCAGTCTCCAACGAGGATCTGCACGTCCGTTTCATAGGGGGTGGTGTCCAGTTCTGCCGGCGTGTCGGCTGCCTTTGGGGAAGTGTGGTCAATGGATTACATGCGTGCGTTGCCTGGGTCAAGGGGATCGTGGACCCCGTCACTGGAAGGGGAGAGTGGGTGGGGAAGTGGCTAGGGTGTATTTGGCGATGGGGATCCTCCTGACTCCCGTCACCCCTTCGCTCTTCCCCCAACAACCCTTCCCGCTTCCGATCGCAAAAGGCGTGGGCTTCGGCGCTCGTGCCGCTAGCCTCACTCCATGCGCGTCCTTGTTGCCGGCTGTGGTTACCTCGGTCTGCCCATCGCTCTCGAACTCGCCCGCCAAGGGCATGAGGTCGTCGGCCTCCGGCGCACGCCCGCCGCCGATTCTCTGCCTGCCGATACGCCGTCGATCGCCTGGATGACCACCGATCTGACCCAGCCCGATGGGACCCTGCCGGAGGGCCGTTTCGATGCCGTGATCTTCGCCTTGGGCGGTACCTGCTCAGCGGTGCTCGAAGGAACCCGACGGTTGCTCGCTCATTTCGCCGCTGAACCGCCCACCCGCTATCTGCATCTCGGCTGCACGGAGGTGTATGGACAGACCGACGGCTCCGTCGTGAAGGAGAATCACCCGACGGATCCCCTGACCGAACTGGGTCGAGCCCATGTGGAGGCGGAGCGGCTGGTTCTGGCGGCCATCAGGAACCGGTTTCCCGCCGTCCTGCTGCGTGTCGCCCGGATCTACGGGCCTGGCCGGGAGCACGACCTCGCGAAGTTCATTCGCAATGAGGTGCGCCTCGCGGGTCAGGGTCACCGAAACCTCAACTTGATTCACCTCGACGACGCCGTCGGAGGCGCGCTAGCGGCCCTCAAGAGCGGCCGACCCGGCGAGATCTACAACCTTGTCGACCAGGAACCGGTCACTGAGATCCACTTTTTCACCTGGCTGGCGGAGAGCCTGGGAAAGTACGTGCCGCCCTTCGCGCCCCCCGGCGAGCCCGGGGCGAAAGCATCGATCGCCAACGCACGGATCTCGAATCGCCGACTGGCCATGGAACTCGGGCATCGCCTGAAGTACCCCACCTTCCGGCAAGGCATGACCGCGGAGTTGAAGCGGTTGACCGAAGCGGGCCAACTCGACATCCCCAGAGAAGAGCGCTGAGAGGGCGGGGAGGAAGACCAAGCGGCAGCCGCACACAGAGCCGCGAAGGCGCAGAGAATCGAGAAGGAGCGGACCAGGCAGAGATCCTGATTCCTTTTCCTCCGCGCCTCTGCGTCTCTGCGAGATGCCAACCTCCCGCATTCCCTCTCCGCCCAGTTTCCGGGGAGGAAGACCAAGAGGTGGCCTCACGCAGAGCCGCGACGGCGCAGAGAATCGAGAAGGAGCAGACCACGCAGAGATCCTGATTCCTTTTCCTCCGCGCCTCTGCGCCTCTGCGAGATGCCAGGGCGCTTCTTCCTCATTTTACCTCCTTCACCTCCTTTACTTCCTTTGCCCCCCTCCTCCCTCGATCTCCCCTAACATTTGGCACCAAAACCGTTGCGCTCCGGCGAAGAATGCCGCTGGAGTGCAGGCGCCTCGCGAAGTCCGGCGAAAAGGATCGAATGGTCCTGGCGCAATCATGCCCCGGTGCCAGCTTTTAGACATGAACAAGAAAGTACTGCTGACCAGCGTGTGCCGACCCATCGGCCCCCAATGCGGCGATGCGTCCTCTGTCGGCTACGAATTGCTCCACCGCCAAGTCACGCGCGCCCAAGGCATTTTTAGTCCGCGCACCGTCAACGCCCACTTCTCGCTCGAGTATATCGCCGAGAATCTCGACGCCCCGACGGTGGTGCTGCAATACCCGTCCAGGCGGGAATTGATCCGGGAACTGAAGAAGGGCTACGACTACGTCGGCGTTTCCTTCCTGATGGCCGTGATGCACAAGATGAAGGAGACCGTGGCTCTCATCCGCCGTTACTCGCCGAAGAGCAAGATTGTGCTGGGCGGTTACGGAACGGTGCTCAAGGACGAAGAACTCCTTCCCTACGCCGACCACATCTGCCGTGAGGAAGGCGTGGCCTTTTTCCGGCGGTTGCTGGAAGAACCCGAGATTCCCAAGCCCTATAAACACCCCCTGCTGGTCAGCTGGCTGAAAATCTTCGGATGGAAGGTTTCCGGCACCGGCAAAATCCTCGCCGGCCTCGGTTGTCCGAACGGTTGCGACTTCTGCTGCACCTCGCATTTCTTCTCGCGCAAACATATCCAACTCCTTCCCACCGGCCGCGATATCTATGCCGTCGTCGAGCGTTACCTCGACATGGATCCCAGCCTGGTCTTCCTCATTCTGGACGAGGACTTCCTGTTGAATCGTCGTCGCGCCATGGAGTTTCGCGACTGCGTCATCAAGAGCGGCCGGCAGGTCTCGATCTTCGCTTTCTCCAGCGTCAAAGCCATCAGCCAATACTCCGTCGAGGAGATCCTCGAGATGGGCATCGACGGCTTCTGGATCGGCTACGAAGGCACCCGATCGGGTTACGCCAAGCAACAGGGGCGCCCGGTATCGGAGATTCTCACCGAATTCCGCGAACACGGCATTACCATCCTCACCTCGATGATCGTCGGCTTCGACTATCAGGATCGCGAGGTGGTGGCGGAGGAGCATGCCGCACTCATGAAGCTCAAGCCGGCCCTGGGCCAGTACCTGATCTACGGCCCGGTCCCCAGCACGCCGTTCTATGAGAAGGTGGTTCGCGAGAACCGGCTCCAGGACGTTTACACCAACGACAAGGACCTGTTCTACCGTCGCGCGGATGGGTTCCGGACGATGATCAAGCACCCGACCCTTTCGCCCGAGGAAATCGAGGACATCCAGCGCTGGTGTTTCGAGCAGGATTTCCAGGTGCTCGGGCCCAGCATCTTCCGCGTGCTCGAAGCCCGGCTCCTCGGCTATCGTCAACTCAAGAACTCCGCCAACCCCGTACTTCGCACCAAGGCCGAGTACTACGCGCGCGAGCTGCGGACCTCCTACCCGGTTTACCTCGCCGGCCGCCTGTTCGGACCCAACGCCACGATCCGACGCTGGATCGGCGACCTCGAACGCGACGTCCACGCCGAACTCGGACAACCCACGGCCATGGAACGGCTGAAGTCCATCGCCGCGATTGGCGCGGCGGTGAAGACTTGGTTCACCTTGCGCTTCGATCTCTTCCAACACCCTCGCCTGATCCGCACCGCCTATCGGTGGCCGGACAAGCGCTGGACCGCGTTCGACCTTTGGAACGAACTGCAACGCAAGGTGTCGACCCCCAATCTCTCGATCCAGGTCGACCTTCAGCATGCCAAACAACAAGTGTGGTTGCGCCTCGAAGGGGTGTTGTCGGGTCGTGACGCCGACGGTCTTGGCCAACGACTCCGAGAGTCCCTCGCCCGCAGCAAGGCGCGGCTGGTCCTCGATCTACAACGCCTGCAATGGGACAAGATCGACGATCTCCAGCCTTTGCGTGAACGGCTCGAGATCTATCGTTCGCGCATCCAGTTGGTGCTTCCCAAGTTGACGGCGAATCATCCGGAACTGCTGCTCCTGGCGGGAATGTTCCCGTCCTATCAGGCCTGACCCCGTCGGGAACGCGTGCGACTCGCGGCGGCGCGCGGCCTGGCCGCGGGAGTGGCCTTTTTCGCCCGGCGCCGTCGCCCCGCCGATCCGGCGGGCCTGCCAGTGGACGGAACAGCCAACGACGCGGCCGACGAGCGCTTCGCCTTGGCAGTGGTTGGGGCTGATTCCGCCACCCGAATGGCAGCTTGCATCCACGCCGCAAGCCGCTCCCCGGATTCCATCACGTCCCCGGGCAGTTCGAAATAGCCCGACATCGGTTTGGTTCCCTCTCCAAAGGGCTGGAAGGGCCTTGCACCCAACTTCTCGTACTCCGCTCGCGTGATGTCGTTCACCCGGAAGAACAAGGTGTCGTTGTCAATGAGTCCGAAGAAGTGTCCGCGGGCATAAAGCCCAACGCCACCGAACATGCGTCGGTGGCTCACCGACTCAACCTTGCCCAATTGTTCCAGCACGAACTCCAGAAACGATGCGCTCACCGCCATGCGCGAATTCGACACCACCCGACTTTGGCCGCCAACCCGGAATCGTCGCCAGTTGGCCTGTTGTGCTTTCGGCCGACATCATGTTACTTGCCGCGCATGTCATGGACGCGGATACAGACTCTCCTGTTCGGATGGGTTCTGGCGATGGCGCCAGGGCTCGGACAGGGACACGCCCTGGCGGCCGACGGGAATGCCGCGCCGACCGATCGCGACGAGATCCTTTTCCTTCGCCTCCGCATCACTGGGGACCGAGCCGAATTGCTCGAAGCCCATCGGGTGCCCGGTCAAATCGTGCCGACCGGCGATCCTCACGGCACCCTGGAGATCACCATCACGGACGCCGCCGGGACCTGGAGCGAGACGGTTCGCGCCAGCGATCCCTGTCTGCCCAGATTGGAGTTCGAAGACCCGGATTCACCCGGCAACTTCAAGTCGATCGAGCACCCCCAATCCGAAGGGGAGGCCCACATCCGAATGCCGGCCAAATCGACCGCGCGGAGATTGACCGTCACCCGCCTCATGACCCCTGCCTACGGTCCGCTTCGCACCCTCCGCGCGCCTGCGCGCCTGGCGTTGGGCGAATTCGAACTTTCCCAGGACTCCGGCCGTTCCCCGCAGGCGCTTGCCCCTCAAGGCATCGGACAACCTCCCACCAATTCCGTTCCTGTGCCCAAGCCCGTGACGCCCATCCTGGTCGACCTGGCGACCAACGGACCCTCCTCCCACCGCATCGATATTGCATTTCTCGCTGAAGGGTACCGGACCAACGAACTATCAACCTTCACCACCCGGGCCAACGCCGTTCTCAAGCAACTGCTCCAAACACCGCCCTACGCCGACTATCAGACTCATTTCAACGCGCTGGGGGTCTTCGTTCCCTCGGCGGAATCAGGCGCCGATCACCCCTCCCGGAACATCAGCCGCGACACCTACTTCGATGCGACGTACGATTCGAGTGGCATCGATCGACTGATCACCCTCTCTTCCGAAGGCAGGAGCCGCGCCTTCACCCTGTTGCGCGAACAAGTTCCGGCGTACGATCTCGCGATCGTCCTGGTCAACGATGAGGAATACGGCGGATCCGGCGGCTCCCCCCTCATCGCTTCCGCCGACCCGCGATCCGCGTTAATCGCGGTCCATGAAATCGGACATTCCTACGCCAGTCTGGGGGATGAATACGAAGCGGCCTACCCAGGCTACCCGGATATCGAGGAACCTAACACCACGACCGAGACGAACCGTGACCAGATCAAGTGGCGCGCCTGGATCGCCGCCACCACACCGGTACCCACGCCCGCCACCGCAAGCTTCGCCGCCTTGGTCGGTCTGTTCGAAGGCGCCCACTACCACTCCGAAGGGTGGTTCCGACCCAAACTCGACTGCGGTATGCGCACCCTGGGCAGTCCCTTTTGCGAGGTTTGCTCCGAACAACTCATACTCGAAACCCACCGCCGCGCCCGACTCATCGAACGCACCGATCCTGGCACCAGCCAGTTGCTGGAAATGCCCGCGTCGGACGGCGCCACACTCAGCCTGGAGGTAACCGGCGTGCAACCCACCTACCAGCCGTTGCGGGTCACCTGGGAAATCAACGGAACCACCGTGGCTGAAGCCGGCGGAACCACGCTCACCGTGCACGGCAACCAACTCGCGTCCGGGACCAATGCCATCACCGCCACTCTTCGCGACGCCACCACGAAGGTGCGCACCGATCTCGGTGGCTACTTGCAGCAATCGGTCACCTGGTTGGTCGCCTACTCCATCGTGCCACCCACGCTGCAAGTCTCCCGCCTGGAGAACGGCCTCCGCTTGCAGTGGGTCGAGTCGGCAACGGCTTTCCAACTGGAATCGGCCTCCGCCCTGGCGACCGACTCCTGGCAGACCCTTTCGGACACGCCGAGCACCGACGGATCCACCCGGTTTATCGAAGTGCCGGTCACCGGCGAAGTGCGGTTCTATCGCCTCAAATCCAGGTAGAACGCGCCCAGAAGACAGGACCGAACGCCGATGCCGACGCGGCGGCGTCAGGCCTTCCAAGCGTGCTCCAGCACCGCGTGACGCCCCACGCGGTAGGACTGCGCGATCGCCTGAGTGATATACTCTTTCGCCATCTGAACGGCGTGCCCCAGCGGACATCCCAAAGCCAGATAGCCGGCGATGGCCGCCGAGTAAGTGCAGCCCGTTCCGTGGCTGGAGACCCCGCGCACGCGGGGCGCCCGGAGCAGCAACTCCTCGCGACCGTCCCAAAAGACATCCACCGCCTCGGGGCCATCCAGATGCCCTCCTTTGATAAGGGCCGCACAGCCATATCGGTCATGCAGAAGACGCGCCGCCGCGCGCAGGTCCTCAGGCTCCCGGATCGGCAGTCCCGTCAGGATAATTGTTTCGTCGACATTGGGCGTTACCACCACGGCCAAGGGCAGCAAGGCCTTGCGCAACGTCTCCACCGCCCTGGGCTGAAGCAATCGCGCTCCACTGGTGGCCACCATCACCGGGTCCACCACCACGTTCGCCTTCTTCCCCGAAAGAAATTCCGCCACCACCTCGATGAGACGGGTCGAATACAGCATCCCTGTCTTCACCGATGCCGGGCCAAGGCCTTTGAAGACCGCGGCCAATTGGGCGGCAACCAGGGCCGGGCTCACCGCTTCGACCGCCAGTACCGCCTCGGGATTCTGGGCCGTGATGCACGTGAGCACGGAGGTCCCGTGAACCTCCAGGGCCGCGAAGGTCTTGAGATCCGCCTGAATCCCCGCCCCGCCCCCGCTGTCCGAACCGGCAATGGTCAAGGCACAGGGCCGCGGGGGATGTCGCAATGATTGTGGCACACCCCCAGCATGCCAGGGATCCGTGTGCGAGAAAACGGCTCATCCACCCCGGAGGAGGATCCTCCGAAAATCCCTTCGCCCCTTGGATGCCTTTGGTTAGCCTCGATTCGTGGGACTGCCACGCCTCTGTTCAAAGTGGATGCTGCTCGCGATGTTGGCGACCGAAGCCGGATCATGCATCGCGGCGGCGGCGGATTGGCCAACCTGGCGCGGCCCCTTCGGCACCGGTGTCTCCATCGAGACCAACGCGCCCCTGAAATGGAGCCGAACGCAAAACGTTCGCTGGCGCACGGTGCTTCCCGAACCCGGCAATTCGACCCCCATCGTCTGGGGCGACACCGTGTATCTGACGCAGGCCATCGGCAACAAGCGCACCGTCATGGCGCTTGACCGGCGCACAGGCAAGGTTCGCTGGACCTATGGCGCTGAAAGCAAGGTGCCGGAACGCACCCAACGGATGAATCCGGCCTGCGCCCCGTCGCCTGTCACGGACGGCGAACGAATCATCGCCTGGTTCGGCACCGCCGGCCTGGTGTCCTTTGACAAATCCGGCAAGGGACAATGGCGCACCGATCTCGGCCGTCAAAATCATCAGTTCGGCTACGCTTCTTCCCCCGTCCTCCATGGGAACCGCGTTTATCTCAATTTCGGCCCTGGCGATCGCGAATTCGTCATCGCGGTCGACAAACGCTCCGGCAAGGTCCTTTGGCAAATCACCGCTCCCACGCCCGGAGCCGACGACACCTATGGCACCTGGAGCACACCGACCGTCGCCCAGGTCGATGGCCGATTCCAACTGATCGTCGCCCTGCGGGATCACCTCGCCGGTTATGATCTCGAATCCGGAACCAATCTCTGGTTCTCCCGCGGTCTGGGACTTCAGGCCAAATCATCCCCCATCGCCGCAGATGGCGTCGCCCTGATCTCAGGCGATCTGCGAGGCGCCGAACTGGCCGTCCGCCTGGGAGGAACCGGCGATGTCACCGACAGCCACCGACTCTGGCGCGAGGTTCCTCCGCGCAGCCGCATCGGCACCGGCATCGCGCGCGACGGACATATCTACGGTGTCCAAGCCAACGGGATTCTCGACTGCGTCTCGCTGCAGACCGGCGACATCGTGTGGGCGGAACGACAGCCCGGGGCGGGGGCGAACAGCGCCATCTGGAGTTCACCGATCCTCGTCGGAAATCTGCTCTACGTCATCAACCAGGGCGGGGACACCGTCACCTACCGCGCTTCCACCAATTTCCAATCGGTGGCAGTCAATTCTCTGGGCGAACCCTGCAACGCGTCGCTCGCCCTTGCCTACGGTGATTTCTTCATTCGAACCTGGAACGCGCTGTGGTGCATTCGCGGATCCCCCGCTGAAACCGCTTCCGCCACGGCCTCCACCAACCACTCCGGCGCCACCGCCAACCCCACCAACGCGCGCCCGGGCGCCACCACTCGAGCGAAGTAACCCTGCCCCGGAATGAATCTCCCAGGGAGGGAGAACCCTCGTCCCCCCATGCGTCCGGATCCCGGAGCCTCTCCTCTGCACCGCCTCTGCCGCAGCCTGCTCCGGATGCTCGCGGCGGGACTCGGCGTGTTCGGATTCGTTCCGACTGCATTCTGCGAGATACCTCCAAATCCGAATACCATCGTCGTTACCGCCGATGACACCGTCTTTACCGAGGGATCCAGCGGCGGACGCTATCAATCGTTTCGAATCCATCTCAGCTCCTCGGTCGAGGCTCCGTTCTCCCTCGAGTTTCGAACCGAAGCCGATACCGCTCAGGCGGTCACGGATTTCATGCCGCGCAGTGGCATCGTTACCTTTCCCGCCGGCGCCTCCGACCTCGCCATCTCGGTGTTCGTCCTCGCCGACCGCATCGCCGAGGCAACGGAATCCTTCCGCCTGATTCTGTCGAATCCGCCCCCCGGCGTGGTGCTCGCCAAGTCCATCGCCGTCGCCACTGTGCTCGATGACGACCTGCCCACCGTGCGAGCCGGGGAATCCTATCGGGTCGAGGGCAACCAAGGCCCTGCCATCGCGCGCCTGCCCCTGACTCTGTCCAACCCATCCGACCGACCGGTGTCGGTCCGCTACACCACGTTCGAGGAAACCGCTCGCACGGAGGAGGACTATATTCCGTCCCAGGACACCGCCGTTTTTCCACCCGGAACCATCACGACTTTCGTCGATCTCACCGTGCTGGGTGACGCCATCACCGAAGGTCACGAATCCTTTCGGGTTCGCCTCGACCGACCCGAGAACGCCTCGGTGACCGGAGAGGATGGACGCATCATCATTCTCGACGACGACCCATTGCCGACCGCTGAAGTCCAGTCCGAACCGGTCATCGAAGGTGCCTCTGCCACGCCGTCCGCCGAATTCATCATTCATCTGACCCGTCCCAGCTCCCAGGATGTCCGCTTGGCCTTCGAAACCCGAGACGACACCGCCAGGGCAGGTGCGGATTACATCTCGCAGTCCGGGGTCGTGACCATTCCTGCCGGCCAATCCGAAGCACGGATCGCAGTGCCCATTCTGGACGACGGCGTGGCTGAACCCGACGAAGTCTTCCGGTTGGTCATCACGTCGACGGACGGGGTGCCATCGATGCCGGAGACATTTCCGATCTCGATTCTCGATGATGACCAAGTGCCTTCCGTGTCCGTGACTGGGTCCACCGCGTTGGAGGGCGACGGCAACGGCAATGGCGCGCCATTCCTCGAATTCGAAGTGCGTCTCAGTTCCCCTCCCAGAGGCGTGGTGTCCGTCGATTATACGACCGAAGGCGGCACCGCCTCGGCCACCCATGACTTCACTCCGATCTCCGGCAAACTCACCTTCGCCGTGTTCAATGGTCGGGTAGCCAGCCATATCCTGAAGGTACCCCTGTTGCCGGACACCGACGTCGAGGACAATGAAACGGTCCTGCTCCGTCTGATGGCGCCCGTCGACGTCGTGCTGGGAACCGCCACCGCCACCGGCACCATCCTCAACGATGACGGCCCGGCCGTCTCGATCCGGGACCTATCCCTGCTGGAGCCCGAGACCGGCACGACCCAAGCCGTCGTCGAATGGTCATTGGCGCACCCCGCGACGACGCCCGTCACGATTGGGTATCGCACGGCCGATGGCACGGCCACGGCGCCGGACGACTATCAAACCACACAGGGCATCGTCCGGTTCGCACCCGGCGACACACGCCAGACCATTTCCGTGGAGGTGCGAGAAGACGGCATCGCCGAAGCCACGGAGTTCTTCGAAATTCTGCCCGACGCCCCTTCCGGCGCCACCCTCCTGCGCGATCGTGCCCGCGTCACCCTGCTGGATCGTGATGTCGAGTCCTTCGCCGTCGACGCAGAACCCCAGGTTGAAGGCAGCAGCGGCTCGCCGGTCGCCCGATTTCGCATCCAACTTTCCGGCCCCACTTTTGCCAGGACCTCAGTCCATTTTCACACCGAGGATGTCACGGCGCGTGGCGGCACCGATTATGTGCCGATCTCGGGAACCCTCGAGTTTCCTCCCGGCACCACGGAACGCATCGTTGAGATTCCCATCGTCGCGGACCAGGTGGCGGAAGCTTCCGAAGAGTTCCGATTGGTGCTGACCGATCCCGTCCTCGCCACGATCTCCACGAATAGCGCGAACCTGATTCTTCTCGATGACGATCCGGAGCCCGTGATCCAGGTCGAGGATGTCGTGGCCGCGGAGTGTTCCGGACAGCAAGGCGAAGCCGCGGTCACCCTCCGGCTCTCTTCGCGCACCGATCAACCCGTCCGCGTCGCGTATCTGACCACCGACGGCACCGCCACCAGCGGCATCGATTTCACCGCGAGCGAAGGCATTGCGGAATTCAGCCGCTCCGCCGGCGTCGCCACCATCCGAGTCCCACTTGCCTGCGATGGTGTCGATGAACCCGCCGAGTACTTCAATCTGCGCCTCACGGACGCCGAGAATGCCCTGCTCCTTCGCTCCAATGTCCGGGCCCAAATCATCGATTCCGATCTGCCCGCCCTCGCTGCCGAGGGCGCCTCCTACCTCGAGGGCGACGCTGAATTCGGCATTCTTGAGATCCCCATCAGCCTGACGTCCGCAACCGAGGAAACCGTCAGCGTCCGCTACTCGACAGTGCCCGGTAGCGCAACGGTCGGTGTCGATTTTTCGGCCGCCTCCGGCTGGGTGGTGTTCCCTCCGTTCACCACCCGCCAGGTCCTTCGTCTTGCCATCGGCGGCGACGCCATCCCGGAAGCGCCCGAGCAGTTCTTCGTCCACTTCGAAAACCCTTTCGGAGCGACTCTCGCCGGTGACCGCATCGCCGTGACGATTGAAGACAACGACCTGCCGGAACTCCTGCTGTCCGAAACCACAGTCACGGAAGGTCCGGCTCCGGGCAATACCGCCGTGGTCCAGGTAAGCCTGTCGTCGCCCAGCCCCATTGCCGTCCTTGTCGAATTCTCGACCCTGGCGGGCACGGCGACCGCCGGACAGGACTTCGCCCCCACCAACGGCACGCTGCTCTTTCCGCCCGGTTCCACTCAGCAAACGATCTCCATCCCCATTCTCGACGATAACCGCGCCGAAACGACCGAGACGTTGCTGGTCCGGCTCTCCAATCCCGCCAATGCCCGAATCCGGAATGCGGAAGCCACGGTGACCTTGCTCGACGACGAGCGACCGCCGCCACCGGTCCTGACCGTGGTCGACGCCGCCCTCAACGAAGGGGACAGCGGCTGGAGCTTTGTGCCACTGACGCTCATCCTTTCCGCCAGCAACCCGGCGCCGGTGTCGGTCGACATCACCACCGACCCGGAATCCGCCGCCGTGGGCCAGGATTTTCTCGCTCGAACGGAGCGCGTCTCCTTCCCGGCCGGCACTCGCACCCAAACCGTGTTTTTCACCATCGTGGGCGATCTCGTCCGCGAACCCGACGAGTCCTTCGGCGTCGTGCTTTCGCGACCCTTGAACGCCACGCTCCAGCGCACGCGCGCGCAAGTGACCATTCGCAACGACGA
>JAEUHG010000016.1 GCA_016795425.1 Verrucomicrobiales bacterium | reverse complement strand
CAAGGTCCCATCGCCCCTCCCTTCCCTACTCCTCTCCCGCGGCTGGAATCCTGAACTCCCCCGCATCGAATACCTCGCCCGTCGGCGACGGCGGCACCGTGATCTCACCTACGAGCTTCAATTCACGAGCCGTGGTGGGGGTCATGGCTTCCCCCGGCAAGACAGCAAGACGATAGCGTCCCGGTGGTGCCGAAGGCGTACTCCAAACTCCTCTTCCCGTTTGTCCCAAGGTGATGCGAGGCCCGTGTCCTTCGCCTCGAAGTTCCGAAGATCGTTCCGCCGCCGCGCCCTCTCCCCCCTCGCCCACGGACGCCATCAGCACCAAGATCGCCGGTTCCGCCAGTCGAAGTCGGATTGGACGATGGTCCGCCCCGATTTCCAAACTCATCGTCTTGCCGGGCTCGGTTACGATCGGCACATCCAGACTGTCGCCATCCGACATCGAAGTCGGTCGTGCCTTGTCCCGAATCGACAGCCGGAGCCGACCGGGCGGAACACGAGGAAACTCAAATCGTCCCTCACTGTCGGTGACGGTCGCGAACCGTTCCAACAGCGGCTGCAAGCGGTCAGGTCCATCGGAGGCGCCCTCCAGTTCCAACGTCGCACCCGAGCGAGCCCCATTGCGATTTCGCAACCGCCCCTCGATCCTGGACCAAGCTCGCAGAGCCACCACCCCGGATCTTGCCACTTCGGAGACCGAAGCCAAAGCCACCCCCTCCCGATGGTAGGCGAGTAACACTTTTTCCGACACCGACGACGCGTCCACGGATATCGAGACAGTCCCATCCCCCTCGGTTCGCACCATCCGATCCCGCAGCATTCCTCCGATCCCGTCGGGCGCGAGCAAGGCAGGCACCTGGCGAAGATCCACAGTAACCACTTCCGCGTGCCCGGCTGGGGTACCGTCAGGTGCGCGGACAAGCCAAGTCTTCGACGTGCCGGTTGTTCGAAGTGAAAGATCCAAACGGGCATGACCTTCCTGGCTGGAGATCCACCGACTGATCACCGGTTCATACCCATCGGCTTCGACGAGCAGAAAAAACCCCTCGTTTCCCAGAGTTCCTGATGGATCATCGTGGGTCCAAGCCTGGCGAAACTTGCCCTCGACGAATTCCTCCGATGACGCATGAGGATCTGCCGCAGGGACCCATTCACCCGTCGAAGGATCGCGGAGTCGACTCATTCGGCTAACTCGAAAGCGACGAATCGGACTGCCCTCGTTTGCGTCGACGACCGTGCCGGACGTGACCAAGGCGCGAGACAGCCGGATGACATGGTCTTCCTCGGAAGGTCGCAGAACCCGTCGTTGGACTCCCCATTCCCCAAACTCCCCGAACACAAAGGTCAGGTCCTCCTCCGGCGCATGATTCCAGGCGGCACGGCCGTCAGCGTCTGTTCGGGTCGCGAACTCAGCCCGCGTGATCGAAGCATCCGTGGCGCGGCGACCCAGATCTGGCGGCACGGAATCCAAGCGAACACTGACCCCTTCGAGCGGCGCGCCCCCGGAATCCGTGACGCGCCAGCGAATCGGGAGGCCCGGTGCCAGGTCGACACGTATCGGCACCGGTCGCGGCGCCACGACGGCGACGACCGTGCGCGGCGCCCATCCGTCGGCCTGGACGGTGACCAGGTTCGTCCCGAACACGCGATTCTCGAAACGGAATGTTCCGTCAGCGGCGGTCACCGTCGACGGTCCTCTGAAGTTGGGTGCCGCCAGAATGCTGACTGCGGCGCCGGCAATGGGTGTGGCCGAGGGATCCACGACCTGTCCGGCAACAACCCCTCCGGTCTCCATCACGAAACGAAAGGAGCCTTCCCGAAGCTCGGCGCGGACACGCGGATCGCCGGCCACAGAACGGGTCGTTATCAACCCGCCATCGGCCATCGTCGCGGTGCCGTGGAGACCGTCGAGCAGCCACTCAGGCACGCCCTTTATCAACCATCGACCCGTGACATCGGTCGTGACGGGCATGGCCAGGCAGACGAACTGTTCCACTCCGGTGCCGCGGTTGCCGCCAAGTTCGGCCTGGAAATGAACTCGGGCATTCAAGATGGGATCGCCCGATTGCGTGACCACCTCGCCACCCACCGACACCCCGTCCTCCAGCCGAACCTGGTACGCCTCCGGGATCAGCTGGTCGGGGAAT
>JAEUHG010000012.1 GCA_016795425.1 Verrucomicrobiales bacterium | reverse complement strand
CACCGACGCCAAATGGGGCACCGCGGACTTTGTCTTCTGTGGCGGGATCGTCGCTGGCAGTCATGCCACCGTGGCGCCCACCGCGAAAGGCTACTTGCTGCTGCCTCGGTAGGAGTGGAGGTCAGACAGTCCCGCGACGCGGACCTGAGATTCAGTGGTGCGGACGGATGATCGCGCCGGAGTGGAGCCGAAAGTCTGACATGAATCATCGACCCGGGGGCGCAAGACGGGGGTCGGCAACGGGCACACCTCCGCCAACTCCTCCCGTTGCGCGCCCGGACTTCGACGCGGGTCCACAGGCATCACCGCCCGCCTATCGTGATTTCAGGTCACTCATCCGTTCCATGACCCACATATAATCCGTCCGCGGGTCCGCCGGAAAATCGCCCTTCACCGCGCCACGAACTGGGGGACGAACGGTGCCGTCGGGACCGGTGACCCGCCAGGGATGAGTTTCCGCGTGGCCGTCGGCGAAGGACACATTCGCCGCCCCTTGGTGAAACGAACCTGGCAGATTCGCCCACTCGTAACGACCCAGCCGAATCATGAAGAACCCGTCATTGATGGTGTCCGGATGTTCATCAAGGAACAGGAACACCGCACTGGGGCGGGCGAAGTCAGTGGACCGCAGGAACTGGCGAAAATCGCGATTGTACTCGTCCAGCAGTTTGCCCGGATCCCCCACCATGCAGTTGAGCGAATAGCTGCGAAGCCTTTCTCCGTTGTCGGCGCGGACTCGGTCGGCAGGACACTTGAACGTCCGAACGGACCTGCCAATCGCGTCTCCGAGCAGGGCTTCGGTGAGCAGGATCGCATTGGTGTTGTCAGGTTCGGCGCCCCAGGCGAGGACCTGGTTGGCCCAGGTGTTGCGTTCCGCACGCGTCTGGTCGACGCCGTGGTTGTTGACGCAGCGTTCCTCATTGGCATCCGCGTAAACCGTCCATGCCAGGGTCAGTTGCCGGGTGTTATTGAGGCACTTAACCGCGCTGGCCTTGGCCTTCGCGCGACTCAAGGCGGGAAGCAACAGGCTGGCCAACAGGGCGACGATCACCATCACGACCAGCAGCTCCACCAGGGTAAAACCCGATCCCGTGGGCAGTCGCCGACACATGACCCCAGTCAAATCGGCAGCGTGCGTCGAGTCGAGATCATTGGGTAGGTCAACATGGACCATGGTCGCGACCCATGCGCTGTTGGAGGGCTGGGTGAAACCCACGGAACCGGAGTCACAGCGTCTGCCCCTGAGGGTTCTTCGTGTCGATCGTGCCGATACGCGGCACAGCGCGCGCCGCCAACCTCCAACCCATCGCGTTACGCGGACAACACTCCACAACTCGCGGTCTCGGGCGACTACGGCTGCCTGGTGACCTTCGCTTCGATCGACATCTTCCGGGGTCCAGCGCCCGACGGGAGAGAGGTGGAACGTGTGAATTCCCACCCCACGATTGAACAAGGCATCGACCTCTCCCTATCAGGCTCCAACGCGGTGGTGGTGGGCTACCAAAACATGGAAGTTCTGAGTCTCGCCGACCCAGCCAGACCGGTCCGCACAGGTCTCTACCGGCCTTCGGCTTGGCCTGCCAGCGTCACTCTGTCGGGAACTCGAGCCTACCTTACCCTTGCCGGACCAAATTGTGGAATCGAGGTGGTCGACATCTCACAACCCGAAGCGCCGAGACGACTGGGTCGGTATCAGGCCGTCCCGGACTGGAGCCTGAGCGATTTCCGGGCAACGTCCGACTACCGGGTCTTGTTGGACGGCGGTTTCGCCTATGTCGCAGCAGGACGTAACGGCCTGCGCGTGTTCGCGGTCGACGGACCGGAGCAAGATCCTGCAGCGGTGGCTAGAAAGTTCATTTCTTGGTGCCCGTCTGAAACTCCAGCACATCTCCAGGCTGGCATTCGAGCGCTTCGCAGATCGCCTCCAAGGTTGAGAACCGAATCGCCCGTGCTTTGCCATTCTTCAGAATGGAGATGTTGGCGATCGTGATGCCGACCTTCTCGGCGAGCTCGGTGACACTCATCTTCCGCTTCGCCAACATGACGTCGATGTTAATGATGATGGCCATGCTTGCCCCGTTATACCGTGAGGTCGTTCTCGGCCTTCAGGTCCACGGCGTTTTGCAGAATCCGTTCAAACATCGCGGCCGCCGTTGCGATGACAACCGAGCCCAAGGTGGCCAAAAGGCACATGAAAATCCCCCCAGGCCGATCCTCGTTGTCGCCGAGCATCAGTATGAAAACCACTGCTAACGCGACAAAACCGATCAGCGCCAGGGCGCAATACTTGATCTTCCGCAAGGCCTTCACGGTCGCCAGTGAGAACGTCTCGTTCTGTCTCACCAAACCCAACACTTTGAAGGCCTGATAGAGCGCGACGAAGAATGCGATGGACGAGGCATACACATACGCCAAAAACGGATCCTTGAAGTAGATCTCGAAGAGAGTGGCATGCGCGTTCCTGCCCTCGACGTGGGGTTCCCAAAGCATCAAGGCAAGCACGCCGATGCCCACGAGCACCACAAGCGCCTGAAGAAAGAGGGTGGAGGCTCCTTTCATAGATGATTCCAAAGCATCTTACGCTGCCATCCTTGTTCAGGATTTATTGTTTTTCAATAAATTTTTATTGTTTCAACGATGGTAAGCTCCGCCCTTCCGCACAGGCCTTGAGCCAAACCGCGCGTCGTGCGTGGCGCCACAATTGCCCGCCAGGGCGGTCCCGGCGACCTGGTTTCCAACAAAAGAGCGCCGGGCCGCCGGCCGTCGTTGGCCTCCCAACGTTCCAGAGCCCTCCCTCGATGGTCGAGGAACATGGCCCCCCTCGGACCCTTGCGGATCGAGAGACGCAGGTCGGGCCGGGATCCCGGCGAGCAGGCTCGACACCATCGCGAGAAATTTTGTCCGTCATGTATCATCGTCCAAAAAACAGGCACGCGCCCCGGGCTGTCTCATCGCGCCGCTTCGGGACGTCCCCAATTCCAGCCCGTGGCTTGGCCGCCAGTTGCCGGTCCCGGGTCTCCCGCAACCGGCCACAACCCGCTTGAAGCCGTCCCGGACGAAGCGGAGCAATATGCGAAAACTGCGTGGACCAGGACGTCCGCGCGCCTGAATTGCTCAGCAACCCGCACCAAGGATCCAAGACCATGCCCCACGTCAGATTGTTCTCCGGCGAGCCCCTCCCCCTCGAAATGCACAAGGTCCGTATTGTGCAGAAATTGGACCTGGTGCCCATCGAGCGGCGTCTCCAGGCAATCACCGAAGCCGGCAACAACACGTTCCTGCTCAAGAATCGCGACATCTACCTGGACATGCTTACCGACAGCGGCGTGAACGCCATGAGCGATCGCCAGCTGGCAGCCATGATGGAATCGGACGACAGCTACGCCGGCTCCAGCACGTTCACCAAGCTCGAGGACAAAGTCCGTGAGATCTTCGGCAAGACTCACTTCCTCCCCGTCCACCAGGGTCGCGCCGCCGAAAACATCCTCGCCCGCGTCTTCGTCCGGCCCGGCACGATGGTGCCGATGAACTACCACTTCACCACCACCAAGGCCCACATCGTCCTTAACGGCGGATCGATCGAGGAAATCCCGGTTCCCGAGGCCCTCCAGGTCACCAGCGCCTTCCCGTTCAAGGGCAATCTGGACACCGCGCGCCTCGAGGCGCTCATTCGCCAGCATGGCGCGGAGCGAATCGCGTTCGTCCGCATCGAAACCGGCACCAACCTTATCGGCGGCCAACCGCACTCACTCGAGAACCTGCGCCAGGTCCGCGCTGTCTGCGACCGCCACGGACTCATGATCGTCTTCGACGCCAGCCTCCTGGCCGACAATCTCTACTTCATCAAGACCCGCGAGGAGGCGTGCCGCACCCGTTCCATCCGGGAGATCACGCGCGCGGTGGCCGACCTATGCGACGTGATTTACTTCTCCGCACGCAAGCTGGGCTGCGCCCGGGGCGGCGGCATCTGCACCAGCGACACGAACGCCTACCTCAAAATGCGCGAACTGGTCACGCTCTATGAGGGCTTCCTCACTTACGGCGGCATGTCGATCCGCGAGATCGAAGCCATCGCGGTCGGCCTCGAGGAGACCATGGACGAAAACATGATCAGCCAGGGCCCCCAATTCATTGAGTACATGGTCCGCGAACTCGACCGCCAGGGAGTGCCCGTGGTCACGCCCGCGGGCGGCCTCGGCTGCCATCTCGACGCCCTGCGCTTCCTTCCCCATGTCCCTCAGACCGAATACCCGGCCGGCGCGTTGGCTTCCGCGCTCTACCTGGTGAGCGGGGTCCGTGGCATGGAACGCGGCACGGTCTCCGAGCAACGCGACGAACACGGACGCGAGACCCTGGCCAACATGGAACTGCTCCGTCTCGCCGTCCCCCGTCGGGTCTTCACTCTCTCCCAACTGAAGTACGCCATCGACCGCATCGTTTGGCTCCACCGCCACCGCGACCTCGTGGGAGGGCTTCGCTTCACCGAAGAACCGAAGCTGCTGCGCTTCTTCTTCGGCAAGCTCGCCGCCACTTCGCCCTGGCAGGACCGGATCGTGCAAAGCTTCCGCCAGGACCTCGGCGACAGCCTCTAGGCTGCGGCGCTGTGGCTCCTTGATTCGCGGGACCGCAGTGGGTCCCGCGGATCGTGTGAGATTCGGTCCCAAATTCAGATAGAACTCGATCGCCCCACGCGCTGCTCCTCGTTTCACCATTCTGTTCGCCCCATGGAATCAGGCCTCCGGTTGGTGTTTGCCCTTTCCTACCGTCTGCGTGGAGAAAAAAGGACCCGGAAGGGTGCAGAGGCGGCCGGCGTCTCCCAAGGCGGTTGCGTCACCTCCCGGAGTTCAAATACCGCCGAAATGGGCGTTGTCTCCGAGTAGTCCGAAGGCTGGATTTCCACACGAATCTCGACTCGGCCCAGACGCAACAGCTGGCCGTTATGAACCCCAGACTGACCCACGATGGGAACACCATCGAGAAGGACCAGACTGCGGGTGTCGCACTGGCGAACGATCAACTCGCGGCCCCAAACCAGGAAGACGCAGTGCTCACCCGCCACGGAATCGTCCTGAATGAGGATATTGGAATCAGGACTTCGTCCCACCACGAAGGTGCCATCAATCAATTCACACGATTGATCGTCGAATTCGGGATTCAACAATACCAAACGAGGCATCGATCGCACCTTTCCGGCCGTTGAATGTCGTTCTGCGGTGGATCCAGAGCGGGTGGCGGAGATCAACGATGGGTGGCACGAAAGTACCGGGGTCCGCTCGCCGCCGGCGAATCCCTCAACAGCATCCGGTCGCTGGTGTTGGTCGACCACCGCTGATTCCAAATTTGGAGATCCGAAGACTCCTCAATGGTGTAGGTGACGCCTTCGCGCCCCCGCAGCTCAAACTGGAACCCACCCGACTCATCCAGGCCCAGGGACTGCAATCGGGGAAGCTTAGTGATTTCGGATCGCCACAGTTGCGTACGCCCTGGGAACCCGTCGGGATAGCTGTTGAAGTACAGCGTCTTCTCGTCGACGGAGAGCATCGGAAAGTCAGCCCCGCGCGACAGGATCCGCGAGTAGCTATGGATCAAGGCGGGCTCGTGGAACGGAGAATCCGAAGTGGCTCGCGAGGTGACCCACAGCGATCCGGTTCCGGGACGGTGACGGTCGGACATGAAGTAGAGGGTCAGTCCATCCGCGGATAAGAATGGGGTGGCTTCATAGCTGGAACGATTGACTGGCGCTCCCAGATTTCGCGCGGTCGTCCAACCGGCGCTGGTTCGATCCCGCGTGCTGATCCAAATGTCGCCGCCGGTACGCTCGGAGCAGAATAGAAGCGTCAGGTGATCTCGCGATACACAGCCGGTGGCCTCGTAGCTCGCGCTGTTAATGGCGGGGCCGAGATTCTCCGCTACGCCAAATGGAGCGTCTTTAGCGGTGCGCGTCGCCACCCAAAGGTCGCGATTTCCATGTCCGCCCGGACGCGTGCTGTCGAAGTAGAGGGACCGGCCATCCGCCGAGAGCCACGGATCATCCTCGATCGCCGCGGTGTTGACCGGCGCTCCGAGATTCGTTGGTTTCCCCCAGCGTGCACCCAGATCTGGCCGGGTCACCATCCAGAGGTCCCGCAACCCCATGCCGCCAGGTCGATCCGAAGCAAAGACGAGCGTCAACCCGTCCGAGGTAATGAATGGCCAGGCCCCTTGAGTTTCGGGTGTCTCCCAGGGCAATTCAACCGGCGTGCCGAAGCGAAGTTCACCTTCACCGAGCCGAACAACATCCTCTGGAACCACCGTCAGTTGGACCGAGCGACTCACCACCGAACCGCTCCCGTCTCCAATCCGCACGTCGTAGCGGCCGCTGTCGGAGAACCTTGCTTGGGCCACGGTTAGAGTGCTCGCCGTCATGTCCGGGAGATCGGCCTCATTGAAACGCCATTGATAGGTCAATGGTGGGGAGGTCGTAGTGGCGACGACTCGAACCACGACGCGAGCGCCAACTGCCATGGATTGATCAACCGGTTCCACCGTGATCGTGGGTGCGCCCAAGGCGGTCGTCACCACCAGCGAGGCAAGTCCGAGACTGGATTTCTTTTTCATGCGCGTGTCATTACCTTCCGTGGCTTGATTGATGGCGCTGCGCCGGCAAGAAGACCGAGCTCGTGCTATTGACCCGATGGATGCCGGAGCAGATTTCAGTTCCGACGGCCACACGGGATTCTGTCGGAGACCGGCGCAGCTGATTGGGTTCGAGCTCGCAATGATCACTTGGAATTTGGGTCGCGAAAGTTTCACCAGAAGACCTTCAGGTGCCGGGTGAGCCGTCCGGATTATGCCGCGTCCGTCCTTGGGCGGGACTGAATTCCTCTGGGGGCCCGGGCCTTCTGATCGGAGCGAATGGGGAACGTTCAGGGTGGCGGTCGCTGCACGACGTCGTAATACCACGCCAGGTCTCGATCACCGCGAGGCACACTCATGCCAACCCAGAAGTTGAGGTAGGTGGCCGTGCGACTCACTCGGATCGTCTGCGGCGAGACCCACCGGCGCACCCCGGCGTGGCCATCGGCAAAGCTCAGGGCAGCGCCGTTGCTATGGCGGGTCGTTGGAAAGTCATACCAGCGCCAGTTCCATTCTCCGGCCTCCTGAGCCCAGAGATTCCCATTTTCGATGCTATTCTCGTGCTCATCGATGAACACCAACGTCCCGGAGGGAGACGGGAGCTGCGAGACGCGGCGCCAGAAGCCGGAGATGGCGGGATCGGGTTTGTGGTTCAGAAAATGATTCATCGCCACGCTGCGCAATCGCGCGATCCGACCCTGATCGCGCACCTTGGATCGATCCCCAGGACATTTGTAAATGCGGGCATCGCGGTTGTAGGCGAACAAAACACCACTGGCAATGTTCGAGGCATTGGTATCGGTCCAGGCGTTGCCGGAGACCCAAGACCGAGCCGTTCCGATATAATCCGCGCGAGCGTTAGGGCCCGCTCCGAAGAGGCTCTCATTAGCGGGCATCCCATCGTCGTGCTCATCGGCGTACATTCGCCAACCCAGCTGGAGTTGACGGTGGTTGCCCACGCAGGCGATTTGGAGGCTCCTGGCCTTCGCGGTGGCCAATGCCGGCAAGAGCAGGCTGGCGAGAATCGCGAGGATAGCCATGACCACGAGCAGTTCGACCAGGGTGAAAGCGTCAGCCACCCCATCGCGCGTGCGCCGCTCCATGTCAAAGGGACAGTCGGGGCCGGGACTCAAGGATGAAGACCTTCGCATGCCGTCAGCGCTCCTCTTCGCTGTTCGCTGGCGAAGGTGCTCGCCAGACCTGGATTTGATGGCGCTGCCCCAACTCGGTCACCACCAGCAATTGACCGTCCCGGCTAAAGAAGGCGTTCGCCAAGGCGGCGAGACAGGGCCTGGTCAGTGTCGTGCGAGATGTGGCGACGTTGTAGAAGCGCGCCTCTCCGCTGCCGCTGAAGAGCGTTCGGCCATGGGGAGAGAACGCGAGAGCTGAAACGCACTCAACGTGGCCGGTCAAGGGCACGCCAAGCGCCTCTCCGGTGCGCGTGTCGAAGAGTCGGATCAGGTTGTCCTCGTAGCCCACGGCGATTTGCTCCCCGTTGGGCGACAAGGCCACGCTGAAGGGATCCGGCGTCGCAATGGTGATGCGCTCGCGACCTTGGGCGACATTCCACAAGAGGACATGTTCGACCGTGGCCACGGCCATGACCGACCCGTCCTGGGAAAAACCGAGCGACATCCCCGCGAATTGGACCGGCGCCGGCGTCGGAATCACCACCCGTCGATCGCCAGTGGCGACATCCCAGAGCGCTACCGCTCGTTCGTCCACTGTGCCAGCGAGGTGCCGCCCATCGGGCGAGAAGATAGGAAATGCCTTGGGACCACTCCGGTCCAGTCGGGTGAGTGTGCGGTCCTTGAGCGACCAGAGTTCCGTGGGTTGATTGCTGCGAGCGACGGCGAACTGTCTCAAATCTGGCGAGATCGCGGTCCCGTCCTCGCCTGAGGCTGGATCCATACGCAGACCCTCCGTGGGATAGTCCCAGCGTTGGGATTCCAACTCCCGAATCGGGGCACCGCTCACGTCCCAAAACTTCAGGCCACTATCGGTCAGAGTGGCAAGGCGGTGACCATCGGCCGAGAGACCAAGCGCCTGCATCCGCATGCCGGTTCCCGAATACAACTCCACCTGGTCCGCTGTCACGGCGGACGTCACTTGAAAAAGTTTGACGGTTCCTTCCACGTCGCCGCTAGCAAGGGTCCGCCCGTCAGGTGACGCCGCTAGCGTCCAGATTTCCGAGGTATGCCCGAGCAGACGCGTGAAGTGCGAATCAGGGTCAGGTCCAGTGACGACGATGGATCGATCGGCGCTGGACGTTGCCACGAAGCCTCCCGGGAGCGAGACAACCCTCGAAATCCAACCGCGATGCCGCCGGATGCTGCGGCGATCTTCAATCTCCCGACGCGTCCGGGTGTCCCAGGTGCGCAGCGAGCCGTCCGCGGAACCGGTATAAAACTCGGTGCCATCCAGCGAGAAGGCGAGAGTAGCGACGTCGGAGACATTCGATTCAGGGCCGGGCAACGCCTCCAGTCCGGCTAACGTCCAGAACTGAAGACGTGCCGCGCGACTGAAGTGACCACCGGTGGATGTCACCAGCCATCGATCGTCGGGGGCGATGGCGAGTCCTTGTTGATGGATATACAAGTACACCGCAGCGGGCTGGTGATGCAGGGGTGTCCATGTGGCCACCTCCCAGAGTCGGACACCCAGGTCGCTACCCGTTGCCATCCATCGGCCGGACCGCGAAAAGGCCACCGCGCACACGGTCTCCCCTTCGAGCAACAGGGATTCCACATTGGTGACTGGATTCCAAAGTTTGAGATCCTTCCGGTCGGTCTTCATGAGGACCTGCCCATCCGGCGCGAACGCCAGCAGTCGGTGACCGGTTGGCAGCTTGAGCGCGGGTTCGGCCGAGACTTCCATCGGCACCTCGCGGGGCATGGGCATCTCCCAGATTGAATGGCCACCGGCGATCCAGCGACCATCCGGCGAGAAGCAGACTTGGGGGGCCCAACCCTGGCCCAGCCAACTGGCGAAGGCGTCACCCCGACTCGTCCACGACAAATGACGCCAATCGAATCCGCGGAGGTCCACTTCCCCCGGTCGCGGCAAATAGTCGTTGAGCAACTGGCGCGCTTCGCCGAGGTCACCCGCTTGGATAGCCCGCTGCACGACGGTCATATCCGCGGCATAAAGATTCTCACGAAGGACGCGTTGTCCGGCTACCACCCGGTGACCCTCGTGGCTGATTCGGACGAGCGCCACGGGGGCGCCAATCCCAAGGATCAACAAGAGCGCCAACGCGGTGCTGAACGCCCCTGCCAGGGCGGGCTTGCGACGGCACCAACGCCAGACCCGGCCCATCAGGTTGACCGGGCGCGCGAGTGTCGGCTCCCCGTTGAGGAATCGACCGAGTTCCGCGGCCAACTCCTTCGCTGTCGCGTAGCGTCTTCCGGGCTCCTTCTCCAGGCACTTGAGACAAATAGTCTCGAGGTCACGGGGAGCGCCGGGATTCAGCAGGCGCGGCGCCACGGCATCCTGGTGCATGAGTTGGTGGACGGTCTCCGCGACCGATCCGCCGCCAAACGGCGGCCGTCCCGTGAGCAAGTGATAAAGTACGGCTCCCAGCGCATACACGTCGCTTTGAGGCCCCATCGCTGCCTGGTTCCCGGCGGCCTGCTCAGGGGGCATGTAGCCCGGCGACCCCACCACCTGGCCGGTCACGGTCAATTGCGTGTGCTCGGCGTTCGGCTGTCCATCGGCACCAAATCGCCGGGCCAGCCCAAAGTCCGTGATTCGTGGCTGATCAGCGGAGTCGATCAGGACATTCGCTGGTTTGAGGTCCCGGTGCAGCAATCCGCGCTCATGAGCATATTGAACAGCCGCCGCGATCGATCGGAGGTACTCCGCTGCTCGCCGGGGCGGGAGCGGACCGTCCTGAACCAGACGGCTCAGCGGTGGGCCATCGACGAGTTCCATGACGAGGAAATGCTCGCCCTGATGCACACCCACTTCGTGGATGGCGACGATGTTCGGATGTCGCAGACTGGCCGCGGCTTCAGCCTCCGCCCGAAAACGCTTCACATAGGCTTCGGACGCATGCGCGCCAAACAGGAGCCGCTTCAGGGCCACCATGCGGTTGAGTTCGGATTGACGCGCCCGATAGACCACCCCCATGCCGCCGCGAGCGATCTCTTCGATCAGTTCATAGGGACCAAACGCGCCAAGTGGGCTGGTCCCAAGTGCTGACGCTCGCAGAGAGGAGGCGCCTTCCTCCGCCATCTCGCCGGAACCGGCCGCCAAAGCCCGTCGCAACGCGCATGCCGGACAAACGTCGAGCAACGCATCACGAGGCAGAGTCCTGCCGCATTCAGGACAAGATGGGCATTCGGTCACGGGAGGATTGGGCTTCCAGTCCCCAATTACTTGGACAACGCCAATGGAAGGTTACAGCGGGAAATGGCGAATCGAATTACCCGCTCATGAGGTTGATCAAGTGCCGCAGTTCACCATCCACATCCGCCGGACAGGAAACGGTGCGGGCAACTTCATGCCGCAGGAGCTCTGAATGGCGTCTGCGAAGCCGGTGAATAGCTGTCTTTACCGCCGCCTCCGACATGCCCAGGCGCGCGCTGACCACCTTGTAAGGTTCGCCGGAATCTCCCGCCAATTGGAACCCGACCAACGCCCTGAACAGTTCCCGCTTCCCCTGGGAGCCATACTCTTCTTCCAACGCGACAAGG
This sequence comes from Verrucomicrobiales bacterium, assembly GCA_016795425.1. Classification (GTDB taxonomy): domain Bacteria; phylum Verrucomicrobiota; class Verrucomicrobiia; order Limisphaerales; family CAIMTB01; genus CAIMTB01. The sequence goes on along the minus strand of JAEUHG010000012.1, from coordinate 2,048 downwards.
GAACGCTCGAGGAGCGCCAGTGCCCATTGTCGATCATAATCATCTTCGGCAGTGGCGGCCACCGAGGGTTCCTCAGCGAGCCAGACCTCCGAATTCAATGCGTCCATTGAAATCGGAGATTGACCGCCCCCACGTTTCAAGGCGCGGCACCGCTTGCGTTCGTCAGACAGGAAGTGCTTCAACGTGCCGAGCAGGAAGGACCGAAAACGGCCCTTCCGTGGATCGGCAGCGGAAAGTGGGTTGTGTTCAACGACCCATCCAAAAAATGCCTGGGCCAAGTCCTCCGCATCGGTGGGGTTATAGCCGAGTCTCCGGATGTAGGTCAGAACCGGGGAGCGGCAAGTCAGGCAAACCGTTTCCAGAGCAAGAGTGGCGTCAGGCGATCCACTGGCTCCCGCCTGCGCAACGACTGTCCAGCAGGTCGTCTGGAAGCCGTAAGGCGAACCCATGGCGACCACGGCCGTCGCCGGCCGCTGATGCGTGGAATTTGTCGACTCGATGACCGCATGAAATAGGCGCAACCCAAACAAAAGCCACTCTAATCGACTTTTGCGTTTTGGAGATTGCGGATCGCTTACCAATCCAAACTCGACATTTCCACAGCCGCCAACGTCACCTGGATGGATCTTTCTCCCACAGCTCCTCCTCCGCTGGATCAGGTTCCTCACCTGCGAAAAGGCCGATCCCGAGATCAAGGTGCGCATCGCGCCGTCAATCCATAATCCGGTCGGCGCGCAAAGCCCTCGTCGCAGCGCGACGAAGGCCACCTGACCGAGCCCCATTCCCACTCAGGTGGGTCCTGTCGCGCTGCGGCAGGGCGGTCCAGTCCTTGATTGGGTCTAGGGCCCCGATACATGTCCGAATTCCGGAAGACCGAACTCGCCATAAAGCGAGACCCAGTCAAGCGCGCACCATGGCCGGGTCGGACTATTTTTTGATCGGCCAATGGGGCCAACATTCCTACCGGAGTGACTCGTTCCAAGTTGACGACACGCCGAAGGCTACTCCTCGCTACTTTTCCATCCGCAATCCCGGGCGGCAGCGGTGTGCGCCGGAGGCCTCTTCACCGGAAAACCCGGCTCGATATCCTTCTCGACCAGGCGCTGTACGATCGACATAACTTCTCTAATGCATCATGGACTCTGTTTTCGTCGACTTCTCCGTCGTACCGGGGACCGAGCCCGGGAACAGCACTGGGTCACAAGGGCAGTACCATTCGATGCGTCGACCGCGATCACGACCCTGGTCCTTGGTTTGAATTCGATCGGGGGCGTTTCCGCCTCAACGTGGACCAATACGCTGGGTGGCCCGTGGGATGAACCGCTTAATTGGTCGGATCATTTGGTACCAACCCATCTCAATGCCACCATCGGTTTACCGGGAACCTACGTGGTCACTCTCGGATTCGATACCGCGGTTCGCCAACTCGCGCTGGAGAGTGCCACAGCGACGCTGGGAGGCTCTGGTGCACTGACCATTTCCGACAGTTTCACCTGGAAAAATGGAGCTCTCGGCGGTCCGTCGACGGCTGTCATCACGGTCAACGGAGAATTGCTCGTAACCGGGGCTCCTGGTGGAACCCGCCGCCCTTTGGGCCGAAACCTGATCAGCGCCGGAACCGGTGTCTGGGATGACGCCTCCATTCTGGCGTTGGCCAGTGGCGTGATGATCTCCAATACCGCCAGTGGCACGTTCGATCTCTCGGGTGCCGGATCCATCGACACCGCGGGTGGCTCAGCACTCTTCGTCAACGCCGGTGTGTTTCGAAAGACTGGATCGAATGTCACCGACTTCGGCGCCGAGTTTCGAAACACCGGAACCGTCCGGATCGAATCGGGTACACTCAATCTCCGGAAATCCTTCCACCATGCCGGTTCGTTGGAGATCTCGAATCTCGCTGGACTGACTCTGTCCTCCGGGAACCACACCTTCACCGCCGACTCCTCACTGACAGGGACCGGAGATCTGACCATTACGGGCGGATCGGTGAGCCTCGGCGGCCGGGTTGAGTTGAGTGGCCGACATGTGTTTCGAGGAGGCAACGTGGC
>JAEUHG010000004.1 GCA_016795425.1 Verrucomicrobiales bacterium | reverse complement strand
CTTGGCGATGTTCGGATGATCCATCATCGCCAGCGCCTGCCGTTCAGCTTCGAAGCGCGCCACGACCTGCCGGGTGTCCATGCCCAACTTGATGACCTTGAGCGCCACGCGACGCCGCACGGGCTCGGTTTGCTCGGCGACGTACACCACGCCGCATCCCCCTTCCCCGATCTTCTCCAACAGTTTGTAGCGGCCAAGTGTCTGGCCCACCGCTTCGTCGGCATGGTCGGCCAAGCCCATATCGATCGTAGGCCGGGTTTGTCCCGCCGAAACATCCTCCGAAACCTCGGCTAAAGAGGAACCTCCCAGGCAACGACGAACGGCTTCGGCCTGCGTGGCCAGCAGGGTCTCAGGCAGTTCGTGAGCGGCGAGCAGAGCCTCAAGCCGTTGGCGCAGGACTTGGTCCTCCCCGCAGACCGCCTGCAGAAGGGCGGACCGCTCCGTCACCGGCTTCTCCGCGACCAGCGCAAACAATACGGACTCACGTTCCTGGGACGAGGATAGGGAGCGTGGCGGCATCTGAATAACGTGCGCAAACGCTGCGGCAAAAGTATGGCAAGACCCCCAAAGTGCCTCCCGCGTCGACTGGCGTATGCCGAGCTGAAGATCCCGCGCCACGCGCGTTCGGCTTCTGCCCCGCGTGCCGTGGGTGAATCTGGAAGCGCATCGGTCCATTGGGAGCAATCCTGCGACGAGGGAACTTCGGCTGAGCCAAGTCGGCGAGTCTGAATCGTCCCCGCGGCCGGCTGGCCAATTCAGGCTCGGAGTGCACCCTTCCCCCATGCCGAATCCCCGCCTTCAGCGACGTGCCGCACTCCGCATCTCGACGGTAAGCCACGCCCGCGCATAGGCCCACCACTGCTTGGCGGTTGGCACGGCAATCCCGAGTGCGGCGGCGGCCTCCTCGAAGTTGAGCCCTACGAAGTAGCGCAGCTTGACCAGTTCCGCCTTTCGTTCGTCCACCGAAGCAAGCCTCTCCAGCGCCTCGTTCACCGCGAGCAACCGGTCGTCGTCCTCGCTGGTATAGGGAACATGGAGGCCATCGAGGTCAACATGCTCGACGCCGGCGCCGCGCTTGGCCGCCAATCTTCGCCGGGCGTGCTCAATTAGAATGCGTCGCATCGCCTCAGCCGCGGCACCGAAGAAATGCGCGCGACTCCGAAACGGGGGCGCCTCGCTGCCCCCCAGGCGCATCCAGGCCTCGTGGACGAGGGCGGTGGGCTGCAGCGTATGGCCGGCAGCTTCGTTGGCCATCTTCTGCGCCGCCAGGCGCCGGAGTTCTTCGTAAACGATAGGAAAAAATCCGGCGGCGGCTCTTGCGTCGCCGTTTTCCATACGTTCCAATAATTGTGTGAACTCGCTCACGCTGCTTCAGGACAGAGGACGGTAGGAAAGCCTCGATTTCCAGGGTTGATCCTGTCAAGTCCCGCCGGGGTTCCGCCCTGAGGATCGGCCTCACGTCAGGGGAATTCGGAACATAACGAGCGCTCTTGGATGCGCACGTTGCTGTTGCTGCGATTGCTCGAGGTTCGGGGTCAGGACGACCTCTTCTCCTGGGGTCGCCATGCGTCGACCACGCACTCCCCATACTCCGCCCGCCCTCTAAGCCGCTGTTGAAGGCACTGTTCCGGCAATGGATGTGCTTGAAGTCGCGCTTGGCCTGATTCGATGATTCGGCACCATGGCTATATCGGTTTCAAATCCCTCGGGGGCCGTGACTAGCCCCCGCGGACTTGAATTCCAGTCGATGCCTTCCGCATGACACGATCCGTCGAAAACGGCCGGTCGCAGGATCCCAAAGAAAACTTCAAATACGACGCGTTCATATCCTATGGCCATGCCGCGGACCGCGAGCTGGCTCCTGCCCTTCAGAAGGGACTGCAGGTCTTTGCCAAGCCCTGGTACCAACTGCGCGCGCTTCGCATCTTCCGTGACGCGACGGGTCTTGCGGTAACGCCGGAACTGTGGGGATCGATCGAGTCGGCACTCGCTCGCTCCCGCTTCTTCCTGCTCCTGGCCTCCCCCAAGGCCGCGCAATCCCAGTGGGTGGCGCAGGAAGTGCACTGGTGGTTGGCCCATCGATCCGTTTCCCAGTTCTTGATCGTGCTGACAGATGGCGAGGTGGTGTGGGATGCCGCCGCCGGCGATTTTGATTGGGTGAAGACCAATGCGCTGCCTCCTGCCATGCAAAGGGCCTTTCCCGAGGAACCCCTCCACTTGGATCTGCGTTGGGCAAAGACCAGTTCCCAATTGTCGCTGCGCCGACCGGAATTTGCCGATGCTGTCGCTCGGCTTTCCGCCACCCTCCGCGGCATTTCACTGGATGAAATCATCGGCGAAGAGGTCCGTCAGCATCACCGGACAATGCGATGGGCTCGGGGCGTTGGCCTGGCGCTTCTGGGTGTGGCGGCGGCCGCGATTCTGGCCGGAGTTCTTGCCCTGCAAGCCAAGAGGATGGTGAAGCCTTTGACCCGGGAGAGGGAAACGCAGGCGGCGGAACAGGCTAATCAGGCGATCTCCGCCCGCCTTGCGGCGCAGGCCAATGAGCTTGCGGCGACCCATCAGGAACTCGCCATCCTATTGGCCGTCGAAGCCGTTCGAGCCCTGCCGAATGCAGCATCCGAACGCGCCCTGCGATCCGCGCTCTTCGAGGTTATAACGCCGGTCACCCGCTTCGATCACGGCACCGATTCCAGTTGCTATGCCGTGTTCCATCCGGACGGCAACCGGGTCCTTACCTACGGTACCCCTATGGTGCGCCTGCGCGACGCCCTCTCCGGCACAGTACAGATGGAGTTTCGCGGGCATACCAACGACGTCACCGAAGCGAGGTTTGACCGCGACGGCCGCCGATTATGCACCAGCGAAGCCGTTGGAGAGATTCGCCTCTGGGAAACCGACACCGGCCGAGTCCTGGCATCGATTCCGAAACAACGCCCGGGCACCACGCTTCTGAGTCCCAACGCTACCCGGATGCTCCTGTTGGAGGAAGGAGGGGGCGGCGCATTGTGGGATGCCACCAAGGTCTCGAAGATCGCCGACATCGACTTCTATTCCACGCATCAGTTTCTAGCTGACCGCGTGTCGCAGGCATCCTTCAGCGCGGACGGTGAACGACTCGCCGTTCTGACACGTGGCGGCAACGCCAGCGTGATCAACGTCAAGACCGGCGAAGTGGTTCACGAATTGAGCGACCACACAAAGCCGGTGACCAGCGTGGCCTTCGATCCTGAGGGCCGCTGGATGGTCACTTCGAGCGACGATGGAACATTGCGGCGCTGGCGGTCTGACACGGGAAAATGCGAGGCGATCATGGAACACGATTTGCCGGTACGCCATGCCGCATTCAGCCCGGATCGCCAATGGATCGCGGCGGTTGATGAAAGCCGCGCCGTGATCGTGTGGGAAGCCACCACCGGACGAAGATCCCAACGAATAGAAACAAGGCTCAATCCAGAGGCTCCGATCATTTTCAACTTCAGTCCGAATGGAACGTGTATTCTGACAGCTGGCTATGAGGATGACCAGGCGGTCCTATGGGAGACGACATCGGGAAGGCGACTGGCGGAATTTGAGGGGGAAGGCCGCGACGGCCCATTGAGATCGCTGAGTTTTGCTGCCCATGGCAAGCACGTGGTGGTTGGCACACTCCTTGGTCGCGCACTGGTGTACCCCACGGAGATAGGTGGCTCCCTCCAGGATTTGCTGGCGCTGGCCAACCGTCGTGTTTCACGCCAACTGACGGCTGAGGAAAGGGAAAAGTATCAAACACCCACCCGAAGGTGAGCGGGTGTAAGCCTCCCTCCTTATCGCTGGCGCCGAGCTCGAAAGAACCGTGACTCGCTGCTGGAAGCACCCGAATCGACCAACGGTTCCGAATTTGAAGTCAGGGACCCGATCGCCTCCCAGCGCCGCAGATCACTCGACGCCTCAACATCGAAACGCGCTTGGCCACCGCGCAATGACACGACCCTTTGCCCATTCTGATGGGTCAATTCGAGCCGCGCGGCATCCCCTGCCCGCTCGTACGCCACGGTCTGCCCGGACTGCGTCCAGTCCATTCGAGTAACTCGCCCAAGGTTGTTGGTCCGAAACAATGCGGCGGCTCCCGTCCCCAGTTCGATATCCAAGCCGGTGAATCGTGTGGTCGACTGCGGATACAACGTGAACTCAAAATCGGACCGTACGTGGTACAGCACCAGGCGATCGCGCTCGCAACCAAGTTCAAAGACGTCGCCAGCGGCCGAACGATACCAACCGGTGTAGGCGCACAGAGTGGTCGCCGGCACTGCCGCGGGACGTGTGATCGACCGCAACGGATAGCTGGAATCGAGCAGATGAAATCCAACATCGCCGAGACCGGCGAAGGTGTTGAAACGCGAGTTCGACAATACCGCCACGCCAAGTCGACGTGTCGGATGCATTCCCAGAAACGCCGTGAACCCAGGTGTCTCGCCGTCGTGCTGCAGGACCGTTCCGCCCGGCAGATCGATTCGCAACCAACCCAGTCCCATGTCGACCCCGGATTGCCCAGTGGAACCCTGGCGGTTGTGGGTGGCCCTCAGCGCGGGGCCAAGCGGGCTATCCAGAATACCCAAGTGATGGGAGAGGAAGATCAGCAAGTCGTCGACCGTGGATCGCAAAACTCCGGCACCCTCGAGCGCCGGCATGCGAAAGGGAGGAGCCTGCACAGCACCCGAATAACCCGTCGCCACCCGATCTGCTGCCTCCGACGGCGGAACCTCTCCAGTAGAATGAAGGCCGAGTGGATCCAACACTCTCTCGCGCAACAACGCTTCATAGTCGCGGCCAGATCTCCGAGCCAGCACGTGACCCAATAATCCAACACCGAGATTCGAATACTCCCAAGCAGCCCCGGGGTCTCGGGTCAAGGTGAACCCATTAAGGAAGGCATACAGACGCTCGACATCGTAGCAACTGAAGGGCTGTCGGATGCCTTCTGAGCAGAGATTATCGGGCAGAGAGGGCAAGCCGGATCGATGGATCGCCAATTGCCGCAGGGTGATGTCCGTGTTTCCGGAAGGAACATGCACCGACTCCGGTAGGAATCGCTGCACCGGATCATCGAGCTCCACCTCTCCGCGGACCACCGCGTCCGACAACAACGTGGCTGTGAAGATCTTGGTGATGGATCCGATCTCGAACAGGGTTTGTCCGTCCACGGCGTCGCCCGCGTCCGCATCGCGAAATCCGTAGCCGCGAACGATCCGACCGTCCGGGTTCACCATACCGACGACGATGCCGACGTTGTACCCATACTCGACGCGCGCTCGCAGCGCTTGATCCACGTCTGCGGGCAGCGCCGGCGCTTCGGCCACAGCCTGCAGTCCGGCGCCAAGCAGCAGTTCGACCATCGCCCAAGCCATCCGCGCGCGCCGAAAGGAGCGTCCACCGGTCATTGACCAATTGCGCCGCGGGTCCATGGGTCCTGCCTTGGCACGGTTAAGATCGAAACTCAACGCGGAAGCAACCGAACCGCAACGCCGTCGGAACAATCGGGCCCGGTCAATTCAACACCACGACCACGGCTTACCATGATTTCTTGCTTCAACACCGAGCCGTCCGTCACGGAAATCCACTCGGCAACCCAACGACCCTTGGAGAGTTTCAGGGTAAGCGTCGTCGGGCCGCGGCCTTCGACGTAGAGCGCGTGCGCCCTACCCGGATGCGACAGCGCGCGGACGACCGCCCCCGGCGCGCGCTGAACCAGCAACGGGTCGGGCTGAAGCGTCGCGAGGTCAAAGCTGTGGAGGAATTCAGAAAGTATCTTCAACTGGCGCCGCAGCGTCGGGCTGCCGCCGCCAGGCGCCTGGTTGGCGATGTCGGTGCCGTCCTCGCGGCCAACGGCGAAACTGTAGTCGAGGCTGTTGAAGAGTCCGCCGCCGCTCAGCACGAAGTTCCACGCCTGCCGGCGATAGGTTGCGTCCTGATTGCCCGCGAAACCGGTTTCGTCGTAACCGATGACGCGCTGCAGTCCGCGATTCCAATGCACCGCCTCGGGATAGGCATAGTGAAAGTTGACAATGGACGCCTCTGGCACCAGGTCACCCTCGTTCAGCGCGAGTCGAAAGTTCGCGACGTTCTGTGCAATGAGGTGACGATGAGGCAGGCGGGCCTCCTCGTCGGCGATGGCGCGGGCGATAACACGCTGCCACGCGACTGATTCGGCGGTGGTGACCTCGACGGCGTTCGGAAACGAGTGTCGGTCGGTCAGGTAAGGGTTGATGAAGTCGCCCATGGCATGCTGGTCCGCCCACGGTTCATTCTGGATCTCATAGATCAGGTTGTCGAAGGCGTTCAATTCGCGGACGAGATGACGCGTGAGCGCGAGTTGATGGGCAAGAACCGCGGGCGCTGCAGCGGGCAAGGTGTTCAACGATTTCCACGACGGCACGGTCAGGCCCTGAACGTGGTTCGTCGGATTGAATGGATGCAGCGCCCATTGTGCATCTCCGTAGGTCGAGCAGAAGAGGGTGAGTTCGACCACGATTCCGCGACGCCCGGCCTCGGCAAGAAAATCCCGCAGGCGCGCAAGGTAATCGGAAGAAAAGCGATCGAGGTCGAACTTGTTCCCGCCACCCGCGTAACCCGGCTGATCACTGCGTTCCCACGGAGCCAGAAATCTTCCCGAAGCCGGTGCGAGCGTATTGCGGGTGATCCCGAAGGCGCCCGCCGGCTCAACATAACTGCCGGCGAAGACGCGGGTGTAATTCATCCCCTCGCGCTCCAGCGTTTCCAGATAGCGTCGGAAATCAAAGTCGCGGTTCAACACCGCGCCGTAATGTTCCGCGCTGGTGATAAGCGCGACCGCCTTCCCTCGCCATTCAAACCACCGCGGATTCTCCGGATGCAGACGAATGGGTGGGGCAGCGAAAGCGCCCGTGGCGGCCGTGAGCAGCAGCGCCAGCAGGACCATGGGGGTTGCACTCGACTGAACTCGGCGAAGGGTCTTCATGTTCGGTTCATTTCGCTCGGGTGAGTGGCAGCGAAGACTCCGACGATTTCAGAGGACTCGAAGTCCTCAATGAGGACCCTCCTTCCTGTCGGTGACGCATGGTCCGCGCCGGAAGCGGGTTCGATCCGTGTCAGATACCCGGAGGACAGGATGGCTCGCAGGCCGTCGAAATGCCATTCAATCGCTTTGTCCATCGGTTCAGTGATGCGGCAGGATTGGCTGCAGATCAATGACCCTCGGAGCAAGTTCCGACAAGATGGCGGAACCGTTCGTCTCTGCGGCCAACAGCGTCCACGGCCTCGCGGTGCGCGCTGTCGTGGGACATGAACCCGGTCGTGGCCTTCCAACATCACCGTGTGGGTGGAGAATCGGTGGCGTAACACTGGGCACCACCTTCATCGCATCGCCGACAATAACTCGTCCAATGACACCGCGGCAAAACTGGTGGCGGAATCACTCATCGCGTACGGAATGATGAGTTCGCGCCCCTGAAGCATTGCCCCGCAGGTGTAGACAACATTCGGCACGTAGCCATCGCGCTCAGCCTCGTTTGGGGAAAGCAACGGCTCGCGCAGGCGGCCAACCACCACGGTTGGGTCATTCAGGTCCAACAGAAATGCGCCCAGACAGTACTTCCGCATCGCGCCGACCCCGTGACTCAACACCAGCCAACCCGCCTCCGTTTCAATCGGCGAGCCGCAGTTGCCAATCTTGATGAACTCCCACGGCTGCTCGGGAGCCAGGATCACCGTGGGCGTCTGCCAGAATCGAATGTTGTCCGAAACCATCAGCAAAATGTTCTCGTCGTCCTGCCGGGAGAGCATCACGTACATCCCCCGGACCTTCCGCGGGAACAGCGCCATGCCCTTGTTCTGCACCGCAGGCCCGTTGAGGGTGCTGAACTTGAAATGCACGAAGTCCGTCGTTTCCAGCAATTGTGGCAAGGTGATCTTGCCGTCGTACGCCGTGTAGGTCGCGTAGTAGGTGTAACTGTCATCCTCATTCCGGAAGCGGACAAAGCGCGCGTCTTCGATCCCGTTGCTCTGGCTGGGCGCGGACGGAAAGAGCACCCGTTGCGAGACGCGGCTCTCCGGCGCGAATCTCACTTCGTAATTCGACTCTGCCAGCAACAGGATGCCGCGCGCGGCGCGAGCTGCGGTGGCGTCGGAGGTGTCCACGGTCAACCCCGAGGTGAGCAAGGCAAGTTGAAGTTCCTTGAGGGTGAAATCCTCGCGCAACTGATCCAGCACGCGCCGGCAGAATTCATTCTGCACACCGGCCTCCTCGAGTTTGTGCGCGAACAACCCCTTGGCGTAGGCAGCGTTCGGCACCCGCTCCGGTTCGGTCACAAATGGCACCGACGGCGTGAGGGTGATGCGGTGCCGTGCGCTGACCACGCCGGTCCGGAAGGTGATCGAGGAGATGTGCCCTTCGCCCGTGGCGCGCAGACTCAGGATGAATCGCAGCGCGCCCTTCGGCAAACCGCTTTGGTCGGGATGTGGCACCATCGAGGGATTGAACAGCGCCGCCGACTCCGGGGAGTACTCGTGGGTAAAATAGGCGCCGAGGAGCAGCATCCGCTCGGGCGAAGGAGGCGCGACGGCTTCGAGATAATGGCTCACCTCTGCAAAGCGCGCGCGGAATATGCCCTCCACCTGCTCATGACGCTCCGCGAACTCACCCAGCAACTGGCCCAGCAGCCGCGCGACCTCATCCTCCGGAAGAGCCATGACACGGGCGACCATTCGCCGCGCAATGTCGTCGGTGGTGGGGCGAAAAGGACGCATCAACACCCGGGAACGATCCGGACTCAAGTTCGGTCCGATGCGTCTGGCGTGGAGCGTGGATGAGGCTGGGGGGAGCATGGGATGGATTCACCGGCCTCACCGAGGCCGGGGTTAATGACCGGCGGACTCCTTGAAGCTGGTCAGGGCGTTTTGCAGGGCGCGCTTCTCCGCCAATGAAAGCAGAAAGGCCAGAGTGGATTCCGCTCCCTGATTCTGGCTCAACCGATCCACATGCAATCCATCGCGACAACCGCCGGTGCCCGGATCGTAGAGTGCGAGGCCCAGGTCGTTGCGACCGAGATACCACTCGAACGCGCGACGGGCTTCCGCCACCCAGAACATGTCGCTGGTGGCGCGATAGGCCTCGATGCAGGCCGAGACGGTGGCCTGCGCTTCGATCGGTTGCTGGTCAAATTGCGCGGGTTCGCCGCCCCGCCTGTAGAATCCATTTGAGCCGACGGGCCGGAAGGCACCGGTCGCGGAGGTCTGAACCCTCACCAACCAGCGTAACGCCTTGAGGCCAGTATCTAGAATTGGCGCGGCATTCATGCACCGGCCGCTGAGAATCAGCGCGTGCGGCAGTTTCGCGTTCGCATACGAAACGACTTCCTCGAACCACTGCCAGTCGTCGCTCGAGGTGTCGGCGTAACTTTGCATCAGCCGCAGCGTGAGCGCCTCGCGAATCTGGTTCGCGCGACGGTCGCCGCTGAACCGCCGCAGGTACTCGTCAATGCCGATCAATGTGAATGCCCACGCGCGCGGCGACGAGAACTCGGCCGCCACGGGCAACGCCTGCTCAAACAGTTGCGCCGCCAGCATCTGGAAGCTGCCCTGGCCCGCCTGTGACACGCACAAGCCCAGCGCCCACAGCGCGTGTCCCTGGCAATCTTCCGAACCGACTTCCTCCAGCCAGCGCCGCTCGAAGCTCATGAAGTTGCGGAAGCGCCCGCGCTGACGGTCGAAGGCGTGATTAAGAAATGCCGCGTAAGTGGCGGCCTGGGAGCCGAGTTGCGGTGAACCATGGCCCAGCCTTTGCAGCATGAGGGCCAGAACCAGGGCCCGGGCGTTGTCGTCCGTGCAATAGCCTTCGGCGAAATTTGGCACGGTGAAACTCGCGTGTTGGAAAACGCCTGTCGAATCACTCATTCGAAACAGGTGATCGAGCTTCAGCTCCGGCAACTGCCCGGGCTGCTCGTCGAGCGTCTTTATGGGCGACGATCTGCGGCCGACAAAACTGTGATCGTGCCGGGCTTGCTCGAATGACTGGACATAGAGCTGCGCGACGCGACTCCACACCATCTCGCGTCCGAGCTTGTAGGCGTTCTTCCTCATCGAGTGGCGCAGGGGTTCGTCACGCAGCAATTCGACAACGGCGACCGCAATGGCGGGAGCGTCGCGGAACGGGACGAGCTTGCCGCGTTCCGCCGTCAGCAACTCCGCCGCGTGCCAATAAGGCGTGGACACGACCGCGTTGCCGGCACCGAACGCGTACGCCAAGGTGCCGGAGGTGATCTGGGCCTCGGTCAGATAGGGCGTCAGGTAAATGTCCGCGGCCCCGATGAACCGCATCAATTCCTCCAACTCCACGAAGCGATTGAAAAACACGACGTGCTTTTGGACCCCAAGCACGTTGGCCAGTCGCTCCAGGCTCAAGCGATACGCCTCACCTTCGTCGCGCAGCAAATTCGGGTGGGTCTGGCCTAGCACGATGTAAACGATGCTGGGAAAGTCGCGAATGATGTCCGGCATGGCGCGCAACGCGAACTCGATGCCCTTGTTCGGCGACAACAATCCAAATGTGAGCAGGACCTGTTTGCCGGCGACGCCGAATTCATCCTTGAAGTAGTTCGGGTCGGCGAACGGCATATCGGGAATGCCGTGGGGAATCAGGTCCACTTTGGCGGCCGGGACTTGATAGATGTCGCGCAGGAATTCCGCGCCCCGCTCGCTCATCGCCACAATCCGGGTTGAGAGCCGGACCAATTCCCTCAGAACCCGAAGCTGGTCTTCGTTCGGTTCACGCAAAATCGTGTGCAAAGTGGTGACGATGGGCATTCGCAACTCGCGCAATAACGCCAGCACGTGACTCCCAGCCGGCCCGCCGAAAATGCCGAATTCATGCTCCACGCACACCACGTCCACATCCGTGATGTTCAGAAAATCCGCCGCACGCAGGTACGACGGCAAATCCTGCTCAACGATCTCGAATCGCACTTCTTCCGGATAATCGTAGCCACATGAGATGTCGTTCACTGGAACCACGAGGCATTGGAGCGAAGGAAACTTGGTCGCCACAGCACATCGCAGATCGGTCGTGAACGTGGCGATGCCGCACTTGCGCGGCAAATAGTCGCCGAGGAATGCGACCTTGCGGATGGCTGAGGCGGGAGGCATGAATCCTTCGTGGTCGCACAGGATAACTAGCCTATGCCGACGACGCACATGCTGGGCCACACGGCCGCATCCACCAAGAACCATTTCCGGCGCTCGACGCCGATCACTGGGCGATCAGAACCCGTCACAATCGCTTACGTTCCAGGTGCGGTCGCGAGTTCCACGCCTGAGAGGAGCTTGGATCTCGGGATCTGAGGATCAACCCACGTGGCCCGTTTGGCATTCATCATGATTCCGGCTTGTCGGCCAGGCCGCACCAACTAACGTACGCAGTAGCCATCTCTGTGCGGTATGAACCCTCTTGCTGTGTGTTGGCCGATCCTGATTGCCGCGGCAGGCTTGGTTCATTCCGCAACTCCCGTCTGGCCGGCGTTCCGGGGTCCAAATGGTTCGGGCGTGGCCGCCGACGCCAAACCACCGGTAAAGTTCGGTCCCACCAATGCAGTGTTGTGGAAGGTGCCGCTGCCCTTCTCACCGTCCTCACCATGCATCTGGGATGATCAAGTCTTCATCACCGCGTTCGAGAACAACGAACTCCAAACGCGCTGCTACCGGCGAACAGACGGTGCCCTGGACTGGTGGCGCGGGGTGAAGGTCGAAAGGCTGGAGACATTTCATCGCACCGAGAGCAGCCCCGCGGCATCCACTCCCGTGACCGATGGTCAACACGTCGTTACCTATTTTGGTTCGTTCGGGTTGCTCTGCCATGACATGAGGGGAGCTGAGCTCTGGCGACACCCATTGCCGATGGCGCTGAGTTTTGGCGGCTACGGCACATCCACGTCGCCGCTGATCTGGGGAAATCTCGTGGTGGTGATACGCGACCGCGATGAGGCGTCGTCGTTGCTCGCGGTGGACCTGCGCACGGGAAGGAAGGTCTGGGAAACCGCGCGACCGGATTCCTTCGGCAGCTTCGGCACGCCGATTCACTGGAAGAGCAACGGCCTCGACGAGGTTGTGGTGGCGGGTCCGCTCCGCTTGAAGGGCTACGCCCTGGCCACAGGCCAAGAGAATTGGGTGGTGAACGGCATCACGGCGTGCGCCTGCACGACACCGGTGGAAGGGAATGGCCTGCTTTACTTCGCCGCGTGGTCCGACGGTAAGGCGGACGAACCTTGGGCGACCTGGGAAGAAATGCTAGGGAAGCACGACAAGAACAAGGACGGCGTCCTTTCGCTCGACGAATTTGACGAACCCAGCCGCGACTATTACCGGGGCTTTGATGGAAACCGCGACGGCACGGTGGAGAAGTCCGATTATGATCTGCTCCTGGCCTCGATCACCAAAGGGGAGAATGTCCTGTTGGCCGTCAAACCCGGCGGTCGAGGCGACATCACGACCTCGCACATCGCTTGGAAGGCGGCACGCGGTCTGCCTTACGTCGCGTCGCCGCTGCTTTATGACGGGCGATTGTACTGCTTCAAAAGCGGCGGAATGATTTCGTCCTTCGACGCCCAAACAGGGAAGGCGTTCTACCTCCAGGAGCGTCTGAACGCGGACGGGTATTACTACTCCTCACCGGTTGCGGCCGACGGACGGATCTATGTGGCCTCGCTGCCCGGCAAGCTCACGGTGATCAAAGCCGGCGGCGACAAACCGGAAATCCTGCATCAGGTCGAATTCGGCGAACGCATTCATGCTTCGCCTGCGATCGCGGGGAACGCCTTCTACCTGCGCACGCATTCGACGCTCTATGCCTTCGGCGAACCGGCGGCCCGCTGAACCAACCGAGGAGCTTCACCGGCCGTTGTCCGGGCGACCGCAGGTGCAACTGGGACACGGTTCGCCGCCGTCGTGGCCATGGTTTCCATGGACAATGGCGGCGCCGAGCTGCATCGGCGGTGTGCTCCATTTCCAGCTGCCACCGCCGGTACCGCCCGTGAGGGAAAGGGTCTCGCCAAGGAGTTTCGGCTTGGCTGGCGGGACGATCTCGAATCGCGCCGCCAGCGCTTCCGCGTCGTCGCCAACTTCCTGATCCAGTACCACCGCGAAGTCCAAAGCCAACTGCGTGGACATGTCGCGGGAACTCCCATGAACCTTGAGCAGCTCATAAAGACACAGGCTGCCTGACTCTGCCCCGGCGATTTCGAACAGGATCGAACGGGTCCCCGAGTCCTTAGCCTCCCCGGCGAGTTCCAGGAGTTGGCCGGCGCCGAGTTTCCAACTACGCGCCTCGGCGTCGGTGAGCGTCCTGACGTGCTGGGCGATCAGGCCGTCGCGCCCGCCGAACTTAAGCGGCTTGATCCTGGAATAGCACACGCCGTCGCCGGCGTGGGTCCTCTCATAAATCAGGAAACCCATGGTTCCTCTCTATTTCATCAGCCAGGGATTGGAGTTCCTGGTCGGTGACAGTGCGTTTGTGGTGAACGGAGAATCGGTGAACGGCGGTGACCAGTGCCGGAACGAGCGCGGGAGGAAAATGAGGGTTCAAGTGAGCCATCTTCTCGCGCACCAACCGGGCACTCGAATGTCGACCCACCACCATCTCGGAGGGGGCATGGCCCACTTCCTCGGGCGCGAACGGTTCGTAACTCGCCTGATCCTTCAGTAGACCGCTGCAATGAATGCCCGATTCATGCCGAAAGACGGCGGCGCCGGTGACCGGCTTTTCCGGCGCCAACGGGCGCCCCGAGGCGCGCGAAACCAGATCGCCGAGCGCCGTCAATTGACGGGCGTCCACTCCGCAGTCGGCCCGCAAAGTGAGCCGTGCCGCCACCACCACTTCGTCGAGCGGCGCGTTGCCCGCCCGTTCACCGAGACCATTCACGGTCACGCTGGCGGCGTCGGCCCCCGATGCGAGCGCGGCGATGGTATTCGCCGTGGCCATGCCAAGGTCGTTGTGCCCGTGGAATTCGAGGCTCAGGTTCGGCGCGGCGAGCCGCAAGGCGACGCACAAATCGGAGGTTTGCAGCGGGTTCAGAATCCCGACCGTGTCCGCAATGCGCAATCGGCTTAATCCGGCGGCAGCTGCGGTCCGAGCGAAATCCAAGAGGAACTGGCGGTCGGCCCGCGACGCGTCTTGGGCACCGACGGAGAGGAATCGGAATTGAGCGCGGAATCGATCGGCCAACTCGACAAGGGTTCGCAGCACCCAGGCGGCGTCCTTGTTCCACACGCGCAGGTGTCGGTCGGATACCGGCAGCGAGAAATGGGCGCCTTGCACGCGACATCGCCGTGCCGCCTCAAGATCGTCCCAGGTGGCGCGACACCAGGTCGTCAAGCGCACGTCAGGCACGCGGTCCGCCACGGCGTTGATGTCGTCGATTTCGCATTGGCCCATGGCCGGAATGCCAATTTCGAGTTCCGGCACGCCGGCGCGCGCGAGCGCGGTGGCGATGGCGATCTTTTCGGCGCGGGTAAACGAGACCCCTGCGGCCTGCTCGCCATCACGCAACGTGGTGTCGATCAGATGGGGCGTCATCCGTCAGGCAAACAGGGTGGGCGGAGGCAGATCCTTCCCTTCCTCCAGGCTATCGAGGATGGCCTCCGCCGTCGCGACGGTGGCCTGCCTGTACCAGGTGTTCTCGGGATAAACGACCATCACCGGGCCGCTGTCGCAGACGTTCATACAGCCGGTGCTGGAAACCATGATGTGGTCGAGGCCGCGGTCCTGAACCTCGAGCGTCAGATGCTGGAGGATGCTGACCGATTCTTTCTTGTGGCAGACGCCCGCCGCGCCGGTGGGTCGGAAACTGCCGCAGACGAAGATATGGTGGCTGGGTTTGCTCATGGTGAAGGTGCGATGGGGCTGGGTTGTCGTGTGGGTTGGACGACGGGGGCGTCTCAGTCCGCCCCTGAATCGCCGCCGAGAATTTTCTCCAAGTGCCGGTCCAGACTGAGGAGCGCGCCCGAGCAGCCGGCATCCCGGATTTTGGCGATCAGTTTGTCCGACCACGCTTCCTCTTCGACTTGCTCGCTGATGAACCAGTGCAGCAGGACCTGGGCGGGGTAGTCCTTCTCCGCCAGCGCGGCCTCGTAGGCTTGGTGGATGCCCCGGGTGTTCGCACGCTCCAGGTCGTAGGCGGCTTGCGCGACCGACATGAGGCCCTTGAACGCGATGTTGGGCGCGGCGATCGCGCCGAGGTGCGGAACAACGTCGCGATCGGTCAGGTGTTTCAGGAGGCGCTCGGCGTGCTCCCGCTCCTCGGCGGCCTGCTTGCGGAAGAACCGGGCGAAGCCGTCGTACTGCTGCACCTCGCACCAGCAGGACATGGCGAGGTAATTCTGCGCGGCGGCGAGCTCCAAGGTGGCCTGTGTTTCGAGGGCCGCGGCGACGTTCGGGGATAGGCTCATGTGGGCAAGAAGCTTTGACGTTGGTCTCAACCGCAGCCGTTCCCCGTGCCTCGGCAGGAGACGCCGGCGCCGCAACTCGTGAATCGCCGACGCAGTGGGGCGGGCACAGGCTGGTCCGCATAGACGGCCTCCAGGCCCTCGTCGATCAGTCCCTCCATCTCCACGATCTTCAGGCCGCGGGCGCTGAGAATCTTCTGCGGGGTGGGTCCGGCAGCGGTGACGAGGATCGCCCGGCAATCGCCCAATAGATCCGCTAGCTTGTTCCAACGGTCCGGCGTGCCCTCCGTCGGCGTCTTCCTGATCTCCACGAACTTGAAGACCCCGGGGATGGCTTCGTCCCGGCCGTAGAGGGTGATTCGGGTGGCTTCCCCGAGATGCTGGTTCACCAGGGCACCCTCCATCGTCGCCACAGCCACATAAGGACGCGCGTGATTCTCGTCGGGACGGGGGCTCATCCGGGCAAATTGCTGAAGCGTGTTGTGCTGTTCAGCCGACATCTCTTCGCCCAGGAATCCCACGGCGTCCGCGCGGCAGCGGGCGCAGTGACTCATCTGCTTGAGGTACTGACCGCATTGAAGGCGCACACGGGCCGTCATGAGGGTGTCTGGCGGTGGCACGGCTTCGAAGGCGGATTCCTTCACCGGTACCAACGCCATGCAGTTCATGAGATCCGCGCCGAGCCCTCGCACCTTGCGCGCCACATCGGTGAGGTGATCGTCGTTCACTCCCGGGATGATGATGCTGTTAACCTTCACCACCACGCCGCGTTCCTTGAGTCGGGAAATGGCCTCGATCTGACGTGCCTGGAGCGCCTGGGCGCCCTGGACACCGCGCAACGGTCGCTTGCCGTCCCGGACCCAGGCGTAGATCCGTGCGCCAATCTCCGGGTCGATCGAGGTAATCGTGAGGGTCACGTGGCTGACCTTGAGAGCGGCGATTTCGTCGATATGGGGTCCGATTCTCATGCCATTCGAGGCCAGGCAGAGAATCATCTTCGGGTGGCGTTTCCTCACCAGACGAAGGGTTTCCATGGTCTCCTCCGCGTTGGCGAACGGATCACCCGGCCCAGCGATGCCGACCACGGTGATCTCCGGTCGACGGGCGAGCACATTCTCCAGGTAGGCGAGGGCCTGGTGGGGTGTGAGCACGGAACTGGTGACCCCGGGCCGGCTCTCGTTGATGCAATCGAATTTCCGATTGCAGAAGTTGCACTGGATGTTGCAACGCGGCGCGACGGGCAGATGGATGCGCCCGAATTTCCGATGCGCTTCCGGGTCGAAACAAGGATGATTGCTGAAGTCGATCCCCCCGCCGTCGAGCGGTGCGGTCGGGGCTTCGAGGGGCGCGATCATAGGTAACTGTAGGCGATCGTTGACTGATCCTGTTTGGCCTCGAGCAGCGCATTCACCAATCGGTCATAGAGTTCCTGCGCGCCGCGGTAGCCGAGGTGCAACACGCGCGGTCCGCCCAGGCGGTCGTGAATTGGAAACCCCACGCGTACGAGTGGCAGATTGAGTGAGCGGGAAATCTTGTAACCCTTGCTGCTGCCAATGAGGACATCAGGCTTCAGATCGGGCGCGACGTCCGCAGCTTCGGCGAAATCCAGCCCCTCCTTGATAAGAGTCTCCATGGGCAGGCTCGGGGCTGCAGCGCGCAAGGCAGCGGCGAATCGGCCGCTGCGCGCGCCGGTGGCGCACAACACCGGCAAAATCCCGATCTCGCACAGGAACGCGGTCAAACCAATGACCAGATCCTCGTCTCCATACACAATTGCGCGTTGTTCAAAGACGTACTTATGGCCGTCGATCAGACTGTCCACTAATCGCCCGCGCTCGCGCCCATACTTCGCCGGCATCGGTCGCCCGCTCAACGTCGCCAACAGGTCCATGAAGGCGTCGGTTTCGCGGATGCCCACCGGCATGCCGAGCAGGTGACGCGGCACTCCAAATTTTTGCTGCAACACGGTTCCGGCGGTGGTGGTTCCGGCGAGCACCCGACCAAACTCGATGGAGGCCTTGGCGGAGCCGGTCGCGGCAATAGCGGCCAGGGTGGTTCCACCCGACTGAATCTTCTCGTACTGGGCCCAGGTCTCCCCATCCATGGACTCCGAGTAGTCCGGAAGCAGGGTGAAGTTAAGGCCGAAGTCGGTGAGGACCTCCTTGAGAAACCGGAGATCCGCGGAGGACACCATGCCAGGGAATAGATTCAGCGCCGGTGCGGCAGCGACCGGATCGGACGACACCACCGGGCCTAGCGCCAATTGCTCCACCAGCGCCTTCACCGCGCCATGGAATCCATCCATGTGGGTACCGCGGTAACTGGGTGTGGAAACGTGAACCACCGGCGCTGCCGTATCTCCATGCGCCTGACGCAGCTCGAACAGCAGACGTGGCATGTCTTCGCCGATGGTCTCGGTCAGACAGGTGGTGGCGGCGCCGATGAGTTGAGGCTGATACTGCCGAGTGATGTTCAGGGCGCCCTGGGTGAAATTCTTGCTGCCCCCGAAGATCGCGGCCTCCTCATGAAAGTTGGACGACGCGATGTCCATCGGCTCCCGAAAGTGACTGATGAGATAGCGACGAATATAGGTGGAACACCCCTGAGATCCGTGGAGGAAAGGAACGCAGCCCTCAACACCCCGGAAGACCAGGCAGGCGCCAAGCGGGGTGCACAGCTTGCAGGCGTTCCGGGTGGAGGTGAAATGCTTCGATCGCAGTTCGCCGTTCTCCTCCAGACGCGTTCCTGGGTCCGATCGGCAACCCAGATGGTCGTTGGCGAGCGGCTCGCGGGTCGTGGGTGGATACGTTGCCTGCGGCATTCCCCGGGTCGATTTCGTGTCCGCCACCATCGGTTCCATCCTTGGCTTCTCCTCAGGTCGGGGCTGGATGACGTCCCTCAGGGTTGCGATCGGTTGATTTTCAGCGCGATCACAGGTCGCACATTCTTCGGGAATGCCTGCGCAGCCGGTGCAGCTCATCGCCAGGTCTCCCGGGCTTTGCCGTTGAGCGGTCTGTTGGCCACGCTTTCCGTGGATGCAAGGCCGGTGCCAGAGATCGCCATGGTCCGCCCGCGGGCCGGCCTTCGGGAAATGCAGGAATATCGGCACCTAACGATTCTCCGGATGAGGTGATCGACGGGGGCGACCCGACATTTCTGTAGCTTCACAGACTTGAACCCACCGAAACGTAGGAGCGAGGAACAAGCCATGGGGGAGATCCCTGCCCTACGCTGGCGGGAGTGGTGTCGAGATGTTGGCTCGGCGGGCACGGCGTGGAGCAAACTGCCACACCGGACTGGCCACGCTGGCGTACACTTCCTTGGCGAAATTCACCATGCCGACGAATCCGGCGAGGGGCTCCTTGCGCTCGTGGTTATGATCGCAAAACCCGATGCCTAGCTTGTACGCGATGGGGCGCTCTTTCACGCCACCGATGAAGAGGTCGACATCCTTTTCCAGGCAGAACTTTGCCAACTCAAGTGGGTTGGAATCGTCGACGATGATCGTTCCCGGATCACAGATCTCCTGAAGCTGCCGGTAGTCGTCGGCGTCGCCCGTTTGGGACCCGACGACGGAGGTCTCCATTCCTAGCAGACGCAGGATCCGGATCAGGGAGAAGGCTTTGAACGAACCGCCGACGTAGATGGCTGCCCGCTTGCCGACGAGCTTCCGCTTGAAGTGCTGGAGTTGCGGGTGAATCGCGGCCACTTCCTGGCGCACCAGGTCCTGGGTGCGCTCGAGAATACCCGGATCCTGTGGAAAGAACTTCGCAGCCTCGTAGAGCGCGGCACTGACATCCTCGATGCCGAAGTAGGAGACCCGTTTGTAGGGAATGCCATAGTCACGCTCCATCATTTTGGCCAGGTTGGTCATGGAACCGGAGCACTGGACGAGGTTCAGCTTGGCCCCGTGGGCGCGACGGATGTCCTCGATGCGGGCGTCGCCGGTGAGGGTCGCCACAACGTCCAAACCCATGCGGCGGTAGTAGTCCCGGATGATCCAGGCTTCGCCGGCGAGATTGAACTCGCCCAGGATATTGATGGCGTACGGGCCGATGTCGCGCGTGTCGCCGGTTCCCACCAGTTTGGACAACGCCTCGCAAGCGGCTTTGTATCCGTCCTTCTTGGTTCCCTTGAAGCCCTCCGAGTGCACCCCCAGCACCGGAATGCCCGTTTTCTCGGAAACCCTCCGGCAGACGGCGCTCACGTCGTCGCCGATGAGTCCGACGATGCAGGTGGAATAGATGAACGCAGCCTTGGGCCGGTGGTGGGCGATGAGTTCGAGCAGGGCGGCCTCGAGCTTCTTTTCACCTCCGTAGATGACGTCCATCTCCTGCAGGTCGGTCGAAAAACTGTGGCGATAGAGTTGCGGTCCCGACGACAGCGATCCGCGGATGTCCCAGGTGTAGGCGGCACAACCGATGGGACCATGGACGACGTGCAGCGCATCCGCGACGGGATACAGCACCACGCGCGAGCCGCAAAAGACGCAGGCGCGCTGGCTGACCGAGCCGGCGGCGCTGGCTTTGTTGCAAGCGATTTCCGCGACCGGGGCCTCCGCCCGTTTGCGCAACACCTGTTTCTCGCGGTCAGGCAGAAGTTCAATCATGGGAGTAGTGGTTGGGCGTTCGGAGAAGTTGTGCGACGTCACGCCGGTTCATGCGAAGCAACGCCCAGTCGTCCATCGGTCGGGCCCCGAGACCGCGATAGAACCGCAGCGCACTCTCGTTCCACCGCAGCGCGATCCATTCGAATCGACCATCGCCCAAGGCGACGCCGATCCGGGCAACGGCTACCAACAGCGCGCGACCCAGGCCGCCCTGGCGGAATGACGGACGGACGTAGAGATCTTCGAGGAAGATCCCGGGACGTCCGACGAACGTGGAGAACGTGCGGTAGTAGACGGCGTACCCGGCAACCTCGCCGCCGATGCGCGCGATCAGCGCGCCAGCAGCAGGGTGTCGACCGAACATGGCTGCGCGCAACGAATCCGCGGTAACTTCCAGTTCTTCGCTCAGACCTTCGAACCGCGCCAGTTCACCGATCATCTCGATGAGATCCGGCACGTCCGCTTCCGTGGCCGGGACGATGCCGAAACCCGTGCCACGCCTACCGGCACTTGCAGTCGGGGTTTCCACAGGGGACGGCGACGAGGACATCGGACGACTTGATGATCGCCACGACCGGCGAGCCTCTCTTGAGATTGAGCGTCTTGGCGGAACCCTTGGTGATCACGGCCACGAGTTGACCGCCGCCTGGCAGGCTGATGACCACCTCGGCGTTGACAACGCCGACCGTGAGTTTGGCCACCGTTCCAGCCACTTGGTTTCGGGCGCTGATTCTCATTTTTAATGGACCAGTTCGAAGTACTCGTCCGCGCATTCGCGTTCGTGCTTGTCGAGAAGTGCGTCGTTGATCTTTTCCATCAACCGGAGGGCGCCCATGTATCCGACGCTGGGGAAATACCGGTGTCCCATGCGGTCGAGGGTTGGAAAGCCGAAGCGAACGAACGGGATGTTCTCCACTCGGGAGATGTATTTGCTGTAGGTGTTGCCGATGATCACGTCGACCGGTTTGTTCTTGATCCACTGATGGAGCGCGAACAGGTCGGTATTCTGCTCAACAACCGCGTCCGGGACTTGTTCGGCAAGAATCTCCCGAATGCGCGTCTCGAAGTGGTTGCCCATGGAACCGGTGATCACGAACGCGGGCTGCATATCGAGATCGACCAGGAACTGGGTGAGCGCAATGACATGGTCCGGGTCGCCTGAAACCGCCACCCGCTTGCCGTGGAAGTACTGGTGGAGGTCGCTCATGGCATCGAGCAAACGCCCACGCTCCTCGCCGAGGGTGGCGGGTACATCGACGCCGCCATAGTTCCGCAGGGCGTGGATGAAACGATCGGTATTGGTCAGCCCAATTGGAAGATCCAGCAACGCGGCGGGAACGCCGCATTTCTCGTCGAGTTCCTCGGCGGCCGGGCGGGAAGTGAAGTGCCCAAGAGCCAGCGTGGCCAGGCTGTCGCCCGCGGCCTTGATCTGTTCCACGGTGGCGCCTCCGCCGGGGAACATGCGGTAATGTCCGTCCTGGGGGAGGTCAAGCACGCCGCTTGTATCGGGGAACAGGATGAACCCAACCCCCATGCCCTCGGCGATGCGCTTGAGTTCGCGCATGTCCGAGGGATCGATGAATCCGGGAATGATATTCAACCGACGATTCGCCTCCTTCTGGGTCTGAGTCAGGCCGGTCGATTCCGAGAGGTACTTCACCATCGCCGTCACCATGTTGGCGAAGCCAGTGACATGGGACCCGACGAAGCTGGGCGTGTTGGCGTGGATCACGACCTTGCCATTCGGAATGATGCCCTCTTCGGTGGCCTTTTTGATCATCATCGGGATGTCATCGCCGATGACCTCCGAAAGGCAGGTGGTGTGGACGGCCACGACTTCCGGGTTGTAGATGGTGAAGATGTTGTTCAACGCCTGGGTCATGTTGGCGAGGCCGCCAAACACGGATGCCCCCTCGGTGAACGAACTGGAAGTCGCCACCACCGGTTCCTTGAAATGACGCGTGAGGTGGCTGCGATGGTAGGCGCAGCAGCCCTGGGAACCGTGGCTGTGTGGCATGCAGCCGTGAAGGCCGAGGGCGGCGTACATCGCGCCGATCGGCTGACAGGTCTTGGCCGGGTTGATCCGCAGCGCTTCGCGGGGTTTGATCGTGGCAGTGGTTCCGTCGAGCATAGTTGTTCCTTGGCAGTTGGAGGTGGATTAGCGGTCACACGGCATCCGGTGGGTCGCCGGCGGGTTTGCGCCAGGTCGACGCCGCCGGTTTCTTTGCGCCGCCGGACCTGGACGGATGAACCAAGGGAACGGCGGCCTGGGGGTCCCTCACCCAAGGAGGGGTGGTGTGCTTCCAGATCTTGGTGTTCACCATGCGGTCGACTTCCCGGTAGAAGTTCGCCGCACCGGTGAAGGCGGCGTAGGGACCTGCGTAGTCGTAGCTGTGCAGCTGTTTGCAGGGGACACCCATCTTTTCGATCACGAACTTGTCCTTAATCCCGGAGCCGATGAGGGCGGGCTGGTAGATCTCGATCAGCTTTTCCATCTCGTGATGGCTGATGTCGTCGATCACCAGCGTCGTCTTCTTCATCTCCTTCATCATCCCCTCGTACTCGGCGAAGGTGAGGCCACCGGCGCGCAGCGCCTCCACCTGCTCCGGCGTTTTGCGCGGCTGGTAACGCGTCTCGTCGGGTTCGACCTGAAGTTCCTCAATGTTGCGGCTGTCAGCGTCCACCTTGATTCGAGGCAGAACCGCCCGTCCCTCATAGTCGTCCCGATGCGCAAACTCGTATCCGGCGGAGACGATCTCCATGCCGATGTCCTGGAAGAGGTCCTGGTAGTGATGTGCGCGGGAGCCACCGACGAACAGTGCCACACGTTTACCCTGGCAACGCGCCTTGATCTCCTGCCGCACCGGTTCGAGGGCGAGCATTTCCTGGGCGATGACTTCCTCCACCCGGTCGGAGAGCTTCTTGCTTTCAAAGAACTGGGCGATGCGCCGCAGCGACTTCTTGGTGGCTTCGGCTCCGAGGAAATTGATCTTGATCCAGGGGATGCCGAACTTCTTTTCCATCATTTCGGCGATGTAATTAATCGAGCGATGGCACATGACGGCATTGAGCTGAGCCGTGTGACAGCGCTTAATTTGGTCATAGCTCACGTCGCCGCTGAGTGTAGCCGTGACATGGATGCCGCACTTGCGAAGGAGTGTGTCCATCTCCCAGGCGTCGCCCCCAATGTTGTATTCGCCGAGGATGTTCATGGCGAACTCGGCCTGGTCGGGGGTGTCGTCGAGACCGATCATGTGCTTGAACACGCCGTTGTTGGCGATGTGATGTCCGGCCGACTGGCTCACACCCTTGTAGCCCTCGCAGGAGAAGGCCATGACGTTGATGCCGAGTTCCTCCTTCATTTGGCGCGCGACGGCGTGGATATCGTCACCGATCAGACCGACCGGACAGGTGGCCAGCACGGCGATCGCCTTGGGCTTGAAGATCTCGTAGGCCTCCTTGATGGCCTGCCTGAGCTTCTTTTCGCCACCGAAGATGATCTGGTCCTCCTGCATGTCGGTGTTCATGCAGTACTGCATGTAGTTCACCTGGCCTTGGGGAGGTCGGGCGTAATTGCGACGGGTCATCCAGGCGTAATACCCGCAGCCCACCGGACCATGGGTGATCTGGAGCAGGTCGTAGATCGGTCCCATGACGACTCCGCGACAACCGGCATAGGTGCAGCCACGCTGGGTGATGATTCCGGGCACGGTGCGGGTGTTGGCTCCGATCTCCGGCGGGTGGTCCGGATCGTTGACGACAATCTGTTTGCCGCGTTTTTTGCCGGTCTTGGCAGGATAAATCTTGAGCATCTCCGCTCGGACGGCTTCCGGGTCCGGCAGTGGGGCGAGCGCGACGTTGGGTTCGGTTTCCATGGCGGGGGGCACGTGAGTCGGGGTTGCGGGGATGCGAAGGCGGGTCATTCAGTTGAAGAGTCCGTACTCCATCAGCAGGTTTTCGAGCTGCGGAATGGCGAGCGGCTTCGGGATGATCAGGTTCTGGTTGACATCAATGGAGCGCGCCAAGGTGCGGTACTCGTCGGCCTGTTTGCATTCCTTGTTCCACTCAATGACCGTCTTGCGGTTGATTTCCGCGCGCTGGACGTCGTTGTCGCGGGGCACGAAGTGGATCATCTGCGTGCCGAGCATCTTGGCGAACTGCTCGATCATCTCGCGTTCGTTGTCTACTTTGCGGCTGTTGCAGATCAGTCCGCCCAAGCGGACCTTGCCGGTCTGGGCGAACTTCAGAATGCCCTTGCAGATGTTGTTGGCGGCGTACATCGCCATCATTTCGCCGGAGCAGACGATGTAGATCTCCTCGGCCTTGCCATCTCGGATCGGCATGGCGAACCCGCCACAAACGACGTCGCCCAGCACGTCGTAAAAAACATAGTCCAGGCCTTCGGTGTCATCGTAGGCACCCAACTGTTCGAGCATGTTGATCGAGGTGATGATGCCACGGCCGGCGCAACCGACCCCGGGTTCGGGTCCACCCGACTCCACGCAAAGGCTGTTGCAGAAGCCGCCGCTGCGGATGTCGGCTAGTTCGACGTCCTCGCCTTCCTCGCGCAGGGTGTCGAGCACGCTGCGTTGCGCCAATCCGCCGAGCAGCAATCGCGTCGAGTCGGCCTTGGGATCACACCCCACGACCATCACCTTCTTCCCCATCTCGGCGAGACCGGCGACGGTGTTCTGAGTGGTGGTGGATTTTCCGATCCCACCCTTTCCGTAGATCGCGATTTTTCTCATAAGCTCCAAATCTGTTTTGCTGCGCGCAGCGTTTTGGTGTTGAGGGTTCTCGGCGGGAGGCTCGGGAGGTTTGGTTCCGGCCGCGGCGGCGACGGCGCACGCCACTCCATCCCCATGCAGACTTGATGCCACACTCGCCGACGAGGCAGCTGCGGACTCCTGAAGGCGAGGGCGGCTCCAACGAATTCCAGTAAAAACGGGGCACTGATGGAGCTTGGATCCTTCGCCTGGTCGGCGTCGTTGCCGGTGAAGATTCGCGGCACCCCTGCGCCGATGCCTACCAATGCGTAGGAATAATTCCCAAAGCCACGCAGATGTAGGAATCTTCGTGAATCCGACTCGAGGCCTTCAGTAAAGACGCGGTCGGATCCGGTAGTAGCCGCCGAGGACGATGTGCTCGGCTTCGCCGGCGAGGCAGGACCTGGGTAGCAGTCCGCTGAAGAAGACGATTTTGGCCAATGGCACCTGCGCCTCCCAGGCGTGGGATCCGAATTCCCAGGCCACTTCGGGATCGGAAGTGAACGAGCTCAGGTTGTTGAGCTGAACGAGCGTGAGTTCATGGGCGGAGGCCGACCGATGCGGCGCCTGTTCGCGGATGACGTACTCCTCGGGATCGTGGGTGCCGCGATAGAGTGTCTTCCAGCGATGCCCCGGAAAGCGACGTCGCAGCTCGTCCTGGCAGAAGGTGTAGAGCAGATCGAGTTGCATCAACACACCGATGGCCCTGGACGCGCCTCGCATGCGGTCGACTCGAAACGCATCCCGCGCCGCCGAATCGTCCACCAATCGGCCATGATGGTAGGTGGCCAGCAGGCCGAACCGGCTTTCCACCCAGGCCTTGAGCACCGCGCCAGCGGGCCCGTTGCTGTCTGCTCCCCAGGCGCGCAGCAGATGCACGTAACTGTACACCCTCTTGGGTTTGCCGCCGGTCCGCGACCTGACCACCTCGTCCAGGCTGAACTTCACGCAAACGTACTCATGGAAAATCCGACTGCGCTCGTCCGGTTCGGGCGTCTGCTCCAACCGCCGGAAGAGCCAGGGGTCGGTGAGGCGCGCGCCGTCGATGTCGATCGGCTGCGGGTTAGCCTGGAATTCCTCCGAACCGATGATCCACGGCGGGAGATTGCAGCGATTGAGCGCGCAGGAAGAGCGGGATTCGTCCCGGGAGATGGTCTCGTGATAGATCTTCTCGGGCCCACGCATGGCGTTCAGGAGAGTCGCAATAACTTTGAAGTCTGCTGGCGGACCGTGCTGATCACCCCGGGTGCGAGCCGATTCAGCCAGCGGTCCGGAATACCCCGGGTCCCGTACAGCGCCCCGGCGAGTTGCCCGGCAAGGGCCCCTGCTGTGTCGGCGTCTCCGCCCCGATTGACCACCCGCACCAGGCAGTCCTCGAAGTTGTCCGTGTGAAAGAAACCATCAAACACCGTCTGCACGGTGTCGACGACATATCCGCTGGTGCGTCCTGGCCACGGACGGAAGGTAAACTCCGGATGGCACCGGATCAGATCGAAGGCGAGCTCGTCAACAGCGGCCTCCGTCCCAAACAACACCAGGCGTCGGGTCATGCGTCCCAGTGTCGTGATCGCGGCGTCGGACTTGGGATGGTGATGGGTGATATGGGCCTGCTCGATGCACCTTTGGACCAGCATTTGATCGTTGTTCAACGAGACCAGGACGGCCGGGAGGTGACGCATGGCGGCGCCATTCCCTCCGTCACCTTTGGAGGGAGGCACCGACAATTGACCCGTGCTGAGGTAATGGACGAGGCCACGGCGAGTGGTGTTGCCAATGTCCACCGGCCCCCGACGCATCCAGGCGACAAAAGCGTCGGCGATAGCGCGAAGATTCCATCCGCCGCTGGCGATCAACGCCGCGCCCAGGGCGAGGGCCATCTCCGTGTCGTCCGTCACCTGCCCGGGTTTCAAAGAGAGCCACCCTCCCCCGATGATCTGGTTGTGGATCCGATAGCGGGCGGCAATTTCCACCGAAGTCATGAACTCCACGGTCGCACCAAGGGCGTCACCCACCGCGAGTCCGAGAAAGGCGCCGAGGGCCCGGTCGAGCACCCGGGCGTTGGAATTGAGAGGCTCGTTCTCATTCGTCACTGGCCCCGTCTCCGCGCCGGAACCGGCGGTAGTCGATCCCGAGTTTCTTCACGCGCAGGCCCATCTGGCGTTCGGTCATTCCCAGCGTCCGGGCCGCCTGGGCCATGTTGCCATCGCTGGCCTTGAGTTCCGCCACGATCATCTCGAATTCAAGCGCCGCCACCGCCGAATCCAACCTGCCCCTGGGGGCGGTCTCCGAAGGGTCCTTCTTCTGCAGCGACGGCGGCAGGTGGTGGGCTTCGATGGCATCGCCCCGACAGAGCAGCACGGCGCGTTCGATGCAGTTCTCCAACTCGCGAACATTCCCCGGCCAGTGGTAACTGGTCAGGAGATCGATGGCCGCGGTCGAGATCCGCCTAACGGACTTCGAGTTGGCACCCGCGTACTTCTCCACGAAATGATCGGACAACAACAGCAGGTCGGATTTGCGGTCGCGCAGGGGTGGAACATAGATCGGAAAGACATTCAGTCGGTAATAGAGGTCCGCGCGCAGTTTCTCCTGTTCGATCATTTCCTCCAGGTTGCGGCTGGTGGCGGCGATGATTCGAACATCGGCGCGGATGGGCGTGTGGCTTCCGACGCGTTCGAACTCCTTCTCCTGCAACACCCGCAGAAGTTTCACCTGGGTCGGCGGCGAAATATCCCCGATCTCATCGAGAAAGATGGTCCCGCCCGCGGCGACTTCAAAGCGGCCTCGGCGCATGGACATGGCCCCCGTAAACGCACCCTTTTCGTGTCCGAACAATTCGCTTTCGATGATCGATTCCGGAAGAGCCGCGCAATTGAACTTCACGAACGCCTTGCCCTTCCGCGGACTCTGCTCGTGGAGTGCGCGGGCCACCAACTCCTTGCCCACCCCGGATTCACCACGGATCAGGACGGTGGTGGTGCTACCAGCGACTTCCTCGACATGCCGGTAGACTGTACGCATGGCATTGGAGTTACCGACAATGAAGGAAGGTCTGAGCACGGACTCCAACTGCTTCTGCAGACGCTCGTTCTCGTCGCGCAAGGCCGCAATACGTTCGTCGGCGAGTCGGTGAAAATGCACCACTTGCGCGATGATGTTGGCGATGACGGAGAGGAGGCGGCGATCTGCAAGAGGGTTGGCAAACTGGGCGACGAGCCGTTCGACACTCAGGCATCCCACCACCTCGTCACCGAACTTGATAGGAACGCAGATGAAGGCCAACTGGGTCTCCTGCGCCCCTGGCCGCCCGGATTCCTCACGCCAGCGTTCGGCCAACAACGGCTCACGGGAGATGTCCTGGACGACGACAGCCTGCCCGGTTTCCGTCACCACCTTGATGATGTCCCGACAGGCGGCGAGATAGGCCTCCTTGGTGACCTCATTGGGTAGGCCGCAGGCTTCGTTGATGGTCACGGAGCCGCGCTGCAGGAGGGTGATGGCGCCGCGCCGGAGCCCGAGGACTACCGACATCCGTTGGAGGACCGGTCGGATCACTTCACGGAGTTCGAGGCTGCTCTCCAGGGTATAAGAGATCTCGAACAACAGCCGAAGCTCATCAACGACACGGCAATCGGGCTGGTGCAGATCCTCTTTGATCAGAGGCACACCAGCCACGCCACTGACTCCGGCGGGACATAACGGAATGTCACTCATAGCATGCCGTCCCCCTTTACCTGAGAAAGCAGCAACTCTGATACCATCAAGACAGCCGTGAAAACACCTAGGCTTGACGCTGTCGCCGAGGAGCGGATTGACCAAGTTGAGCAAAAGCCCGCAGGTCACGACGACTCACCAGTCAATCTCCACCACCTCGTTCCACCGTCTTTCTGGAGCCGCTTTGGAAACCCCACGTTGAGGAAGTCACCCTTTGGCCTGGAGGCGGCGGCTCTCTATCGAATGAGACTCGCCCGATCATTTCTGGTTTCAATGAAGGATTTCTTCGATCAGTGGCCAGTCCTTGATCACCGGCAACCCCAGACGTTGCCAAAGGGAAGTCGGTCTCGGACAGTCTTCCGATTCGCCCGGATCCTCGAAACCTTCGTGCCATGTGCGAGTTTGATCACGCGATCGGTTGCCCCAATCCAGACTATCGGGTCTGATCAGGCATGGGACGCACGATTCGTTGGGGAGTACTGGGTTCAGGCGGCATCGCCCGACGGCGCACCATCCCCGAAGGTATTCTGAGGTCGGCCGACAATGAATTGGTCGCCGTTTATTCCAGGAATCTTACCCACAACGCAGCCGTTGCCGACGAATTCGGGTGTCGTCCCGCGGCGAGTGTGGAGGAGTTGCTTCAGCTGGGTGTTGATGCCGTCTATATCGCGTCTCCCCCGGCCGCCCACCTCGAACAGGTCCAGGCTTGTGCACAGGCGGGCATCCATGTGCTGTGCGAAAAGCCTCTGGGTCTGACCGTTGCCGACGCCGAAGCCCTGCTCGCCGTCTGCAGGCATGCCGGCGTTCGGTTGGGAACCGCCTTTATGATGCGATTCTCAGCTCAACATCAGGAGGCGGCGACCATGGTGCGCGAAGGGAAGCTGGGAAGAATGGTGCTCGGTCGCGCCCAACTTTCCTGCTGGTACCCGCCGATCCCGGGCGCCTGGCGGCAAGACCCTGAAACGGGCGGGGGCGGTTCGCTCATCGATATGGGCGGCCATTGCATCGATCTCCTGGAGTTCTTTCTCGGTCCCGTTGAAACCGTCTCCTGCCTGGTCCAACAACGGGTTCACGATTATCCCGTCGAGGACAGCGCCATTGTCTCTCTGCGCTTCCGGGATGGCGCCCTTGGCATGGTTGACACCTTCTTCTGCATTCCGGACGAGGCCAGTCGAAACCGTCTCGAACTCTACGGCACCCAAGGCAGCCTGCTCGCTGAAGGAACCATCGGGCAGGAAGCCTCCGGAACGATGGTGGCAACGCTGGCGCCTTCAGCAGGCTCTTACGACGCCCTGCAGGCACGCGGGACCCCGCAAGCCGTCCTCGTCCGTCCACCGCCGGTCAACACCTACCAGGCCGAGATCGAAGCCTTCGCCCAGGCCATTCGTGAGGGACGCGACCCCGAGCCCTCTGGAGAAGCAGGGGTCCGCAGCCAGAGGGTCATCGCTGCGTGTTATGAATCGGCCGCGACTGGGCGGACCATCCGAGTCTGAAGTCACGGCATCGCGAGAACCTGAAGAGCCGGCCGCAGAAAATTACCCGGCCTCTTTGTCCCTGGGTCCGCTTTCCACCTTCGGGGTCGGAATCGGAATCGGAATCGAATCGGTATCGAGACTTTGTATTGAGGTTGCTTCGGAATGACGGTGATGAAACCAATCTTTCGATACCGATTCCGATAGCGATTGGGTGCTTCTGCGAGTGGTCGCGGTGGCGACGATGTTGTGCCTGGAAAAAGCGGTAGAAGACTACCGCACTCCACGACGGCAAGCGTTTTCCGCCCCCTGCGTGCCAGCGGCGCGAAGCGTCTTGGAGTGCGGCAGACCTCTGCCGCTTTGCTCGTGACGGCGACAACAAGGAGATCCGCGTATACCGATTTCGATTCCCGCGTCAGGCGTGCAGCCTTGCCCGCCGAGCATTCCATGAGAAAGCGTCGATGGTCCGGCCGATAGCACCCGACAACCGTCCGACGGATGATTGACACGCCCGCCCCGCTGGCATCGTAGTCATTCATGCCTTCCACGAACGTCTCTCGTCGCCGCTTTCTCGCGACCACAGCCGTCGCCACGTCCACCGCGTGGATGTCAACTGCCCGCCGCGCACGCGCACAAAAGTCCCCTGGCGACACGGTGGTCCTCGGTCTCATCGGCGCGGGCGGCCGCGGGGCGTCACACGCCGTTGGCTTCGCCGGTCTCGAGAACGTCCAATTCAAGCACATCTGCGACGTCAATCCCGCCAAGGCGGCGAACGTGGCCCGGCAGGTGATTGAGAAGCAAAAGCGCGAACCCGAAGTCGTCACCGACTTTCGGCGACTCTTCGACGACAAGGACCTGGATGCCGTGGTCATCGCGACTCCCGAGCACTGGCATGCGCTGGCGACCATCTGGGCCTGCCAGGCCGGGAAAGACGTGTATGTCGAGAAGAACCCGTCCCTCACCATCTGGGAGGGCCGCAAGATGATTGAGGCGGCGCGAAAATACCGGCGTATCGTCCAGGTTGGTTTCCAAAACCGAAGCGCGCCCTACGCCGTCACCGCCCGCGATTACCTTCGCAGCGGCAAACTCGGAAAAGTGGTCCTGGTGAAGGTCTACAATCTTCTTCAAGGAGGCTCGTGGAACCCCGATCTCACCCCTGCCCCGGTCCCGCCTGGCCTCGACTGGGATCGCTGGCTCGGTCCGGCACCCGAGGTCCCTTACAGCCCAGGCCGCGCGTACTGGTACGATTGGTGGGATTACTGCGGCGGCGTCTACTCCGGCGATGCCTCGCACCAACTCGACCTCGCCCGCATGGTTCTCGGCGATCCACCCGCGCCAAAGTCCACGGTCTGTCTCGGCGGGAATCAGGCCTTCGGTTCGAAGCGCGAAACTCCGGAGCTCCAATGTGCCACTTACGCGTTCGATGATTTCACCATGACCTGCGACAGCGGCACGGCGACCAACATGATGCGCAAGTCCAATAATGACGAACGCAACGGCACCAAGTGGCCGCATTGGCCAACCAACAATGAACGCATCGAGATCTACGGAACAAAGCAGCTCATGATGCTGGGCCGTCATGGCGTCGGCTGGCAGGTGTTCGAGACCGACGGCAAACTGGTTGCCGAGGATAAAGGCGTGCATCCGGACAAATGGCATCGACCCAACTTTGCCGAGTGTGTCCGCTCGCGCGAACTGCCCAACTCCGACATCGAGCAAGCCCATCACAGCGCCAACCTGGTGCACCTGGCGAACACCTCGTTCCGCATCGGCGGACGTCAACTCACCTTCGATCCGGTGGCGGAACGTTTCACCAATCACGAACCCGCCAACACCTTTCTGCGGCCGAACTATCGCAAGGACTATCGCGTGCCCGACGCCGTCTGAGGCCCCCGACCTTTCGTCCGGCCAGCACCGCTCGAACTGCCGGAACAGTTACCGCCCATCGGGTTCACCCACCCGCGCCTGATTCTGATCATCACCGGACTCCGGGTATCCACCCAGGCGTTTGGCGTCAGATTCATTGCCGACCACCCAGGAATGCCTGGAACTGGCCCGAAGAATGACGCGCTAGTCACGCGCGTTTCCGCCGCGTCGTCCCTCGGGACGGGCAGAAGCGGTATGCCGTAGACAAGATGAAAATTAGTTCTCGCTCCATCCTCGGTGTCGTGGCCTCGACCCTGCTGGGAATTCAGTTTGGATTGTCCGCTCAGGAAGCGTCGATCTCGCATCCCGTCCTGGTTCATGGCCCGTGTGCAGTTCCGAAAGGAACAGGGAAATCCCCATGGACCTGCTTGCACCACGGAGGCACCAAGGCACGGAGAGGACAGGCCTTCACTTGCCATCTCTGTGTCTCCGTGACTCCGTGGTAAAGACTCACTGGAGTCGATTGTCCATCATCCCGAAACGCAAACTCACCGCCAAAACTCTTGTCCACCAACCGTCTTCCCTTCGGACTCGAGCAGAGCAGGCGGCGTCTCCGACCAATAGGTGTTCCATCCTTGGTTGTGCACCCAAGCGCAGCGAGGGACTTGGCGAAGGATCCGAACAAACGTGCCGACATCCACTATGCACAAGGCGGTATGCATCGCCGCCAGGTACGTCAGTAACCACCCGGAAGGGCCGCCCACCACGACCGCCGCCAACCCGAGCGGCACACTCACCAACAACACCGGTGCGGCCAGCATGAATAGCACCCGGTCTCGCCGAAGAGGGCCGTCGAAGAGGACATACCAAATCCCATGCGCCGGCCAAATGCCAGTGATCAAGGAAGTCGATCTGGGATCGACCCCGTAGCCGATCATGTGAGCCACTTCATGGACAGGCACGATCAGCGCCGGCAGAATCAAGGCAGCGAGAAAGACGCCGATCGGTGTTTCTCCCGCCGCACGAAACAAGGCGTAGGCCGCCGCTCCGAAGCAAGGGATCATCCCCAACGCCGCGCGCAGAATCGCCCATCGAACCGTAGGCGATCGCAATCGCTCCCACCCGGCCGCCTCGGGATCCAGGCAATTACTTGGAGGTATTGGGCCCAAAACCCATCGCATCGTTGGAAGGCTCCAGCGTCAGTGTTGCCTCGTTCATCCTGCTCAAACCCGCAGGGAACCTCGGAACCCGCGGCCGCTGTAGTAGGACTGCGCGCCGTTGTGATAGATGAAGACCCGACCGAAGCGGCGGTCCCCGAAAATGGCTCCATCAAGCTTGCGGATCTCAGGCGGAGCCTTCAGCCAACTGGAAGTCTTGGTGTCGAACTCGCCGAGCTCCTGAAGTTTCAGGTACTCCTTCTCGGTCAGCAACTCGATGCCCATCGCCTCGGCCAAGTCCACCGCGCTGGTCTTGGGCTTGTGCTCCTTGCGAGACTCCAGCGCCTCGCGGTCGTAGCAGACACTGGTACGGCCCTTGGGGCTTTCCTTGGAACAGTCGAAAAAGAGGTATTCGCCTGAATCGTCATCCTGCCCCACGACATCCGGTTCGCCCCCGGTTCGTTCCATCTCGCTCAGGGACCACAATTTGTCTTCCCGGTTCTCCAATCGCTTCCGGACCTTGGACCATTCAATGCCGGCGTGGCGCTTCAGATTCTTCTCGAACCTGCCTTTCAACGCGGCAAGAAGTTCGTCTCTCTCACCCGGGGACAAGATCCGTTTTAGATCGCTGGCTTTCATACGTGTTTCCGATCCTCGGCCCTTTCATGGCGCCACTTATCCGGACTTCAACAAAGCCAGGGCATCGAATCCGCTCGTCCCTCGCAGAACTTGAGCAGGATCTCACGGAACTCCCGTGGCGCTGCATCCATTCGGGAAAACAAGGTCATCGACGAGCGCAACTTAAGGTCTTCCGGTGAGCCGTGAAGTCCGGCTTGTGGGGACACATGCTGGCTGGGAGGCGGCCCAGGTGACCGCCGTTGTCCAAGTGCAGAGCGACGACATGTCTGCCTACTTCAAAGCTCCGGCGACCACCACGCCGGTCAAAACCCCCAGGTAACCCACTGTCCCCGCAAGACCAACACAGGCGCCCGCCTCGGGATCCACCATCTTCCCATTCTGCTGCACTTCAAATTCCTCGCTGGATAAGGCGAAGGTCTGACATCCGACGCACGTGGTCACAACAACACCCAAAAGAAGGACAAGACCCAGAGGGCGTTGGATTCTCGATGCAGGATTCATGGTCGTGCACATTTGATGGTTCTGAGAGACGCTCGCAGCGTCGCAACCGAGGCCAGCAAGACGGCGAAGGGAAGGCCCCTGCTTAGTATCAACGCCATGCTTATCCGGGGTGACTCTCGGCTGGCAATGGAAAAGCCGGTGTTTCGCGCGCGTCGACCGGCCGGTTCATCCACCTCTGGGTGCGAACCCTGAGCACCTCGAAACCTCGTGCCCGCGGATTTCCTCCCAATCACCCCCTAAAGGTCGTCGAGGAGCCCGGAACACGAATCGGTCAGACTTCCTGGCTTCAATCCGAACTAAAGCTCACGCCCACCACCCGACCGCCCGAGAAAGAAATGATTCCCCAGTCCGAATTGAACTTCGCCGCGTTCGAGTGGCGAAAAACCAGCGAATTCGGAAGTGTCAATTCGCCGCTGCCGTCCAAAGGCTGGGCGGAACTCCGCGACTCCGGCCCGTCCACTGTTTGGCCCGTGGAACGTTGAGCCTCCGTGCACATGGGCGATTCGGGCCATCCGGTGCCTTCCTGGTATCGCCTCATGATTTGACGCACTTCCGGCTCCGTCATCCCCGGGCGCACTTTTGCCAAATCACGGAGGAACGGCTTGCGGGTGGTCCATTCGACGTCATACAGCGCCGCCAGCGCGATGATGGCGATACTCAACACCGCCAGACGGGAACGTTGAGCCTGAACTGGTACGCGGCGTATCAAACCGACGGCCAACACAATAATGACGACCGGATAGAGCCACCCGGAGACGGGGTACGCCAGACCGATCTCAACAAAGGCCAACCATGCCAGGCCGATACCGCCTAACATCGCCAAGGTTGCTCGTAACATAGCCCTCTTTGGTTCCTAAGCCGCCGCCAGTCTGGAGGCCCTCCAGACGGAATGATGCGTCATCGTTACCAGTTCCGGTTGTCAGCCGTCAATGCGCGCCGTGCAGGCCCATTTCACCCCCCGACGGTTGCGGCTACACAAAGAGCAACGGCATTTGCTCTTCAACTCCGCGTCTCCGTGTCTCCGTGGTAAGAGCTCTCTGCAGTTTATCGTCCGCGTGCCGTTCTGAAAGGTACTGGGAGCTCTCTGGGAGATCGGATCAACCCTGCACGAACAGCGGAGCGTCCCCCGATCATCCAAGCGTAGTCGCCCGGCATCGCTCATGAACTCTGGCTTCGGCTCCCGTTACCCTGGCACGCATCGCCGGCAATGGCGTTTGACTCAACGCGTGACGATCCTCAGCGGCCATTGTCAATTGGGAGCATGAAGACCATCGCCCAATGGGTTCTTCGGATTGCAGACAGCGACCGGACATGGTTTGGGTTTGGGTGGCTTCGGCCTGCAAAGGAACGCCGCCTCGGTCCGATCTACATTCTAGGGAGCAGCCTCCTGCTCGGTTTACCGGGGATGGCTCTGGGGAGTGGCGTGATTCACCTGGTTCTGGGTCGCATCGACGGGGTGGTGTGGCTATGGCTGGTCGCACTCGTTCTGTTCACCGAACTTGCGTTACACGTTGTGGTCGCCGTCTTGTGGAACCAGCGAGCACAGGTCTTGAACCAGGATCTCCAGCCCCCCGAATCCGTCCCTGACTCGAACCCGGAGCGCAGCGGGTGTTGAAGGGTGGCCGTTCGATACCCGGCGCCGCACCATGCGGTTTGTGGCGCCGACCAGACCATGAAACCACGCCACGCCCTGATCGGGCTGACAGCAGCCGTCCTGAGCGTCGCAGGTTTCATGTTCTATGGACTCCACGAACAACATTCGAACCTTACTGGGACGGTGGACGTTCGCTTCATTGGATTCAGCGTGGGGCAACCCAACACGTTTACGAGCGCCCTGCCCATTCACTACCATGCCTTCATTCGCGACTGGTTGTCTTCAGGCACCAACGAAGCCCTGTTCACGGTCACCAACGGCCAGACTCGAAGCCTTCGGCTTTATCCTTATGCCGGCTTTCTTCAACGAACGAACGACATCCGGTCGCATTACGAGACGGTGCTGACCACCTCTGAGAACGGCTACGGCATCCTCCTGCGCGCTGGTGAAGCTGCGACGGTCAAAGTCGCGATTCTACCGCAGGGAGGCCCGGGATTTGTCCGGTTTGGATACTCGCCGGATTATCGAGATCCCATTTCACGCCTGCTGGCGGAATGTCGCGCCCTCATCACCCACCGAAAGCGCGCCACATTTCAGAACGATTGGATCTACAGCGAGGTGACGGTCCCCTGATCGACGCGTCGAACCGCATGCAATGCGGCGCTAAGTCGAAAGTCGCTCGATACTAAGTGCCAACCATCAACTCCAGATGCGTTTCACCGCCTGCCGAAGCGCCGTGGTTGTTCTAGGCTTAAGTCCAATACTCGAATCCAGAAAATAGAAAGGCGCGAGGATATACCTCGCGCCTTTCCCATTGCCGTTGTGAGAATCCAGACTTCTTAATCCGATCTCGCGCTACCCTTGGCCATCCCTGTCTCTTCGGGCAGAGGAACTTGCCAAATCCAATCGGAGCCTGTCATTCCGCGCTCCTCCAAGCCGGCACCATCCCGGTGGCGACCACGAAAGGGACAAATAAAAGATGCCCCGTCTATACCCATTGGCTCGCGCCACTCGACAGCCTGCACCCACCCATCGGCGCGCAAGTCGCCGAGTATCCATCGACCCGTCCGCTGAAAGACAGCCTTTCCGAGGCCAACTCATCCGACAGGCCATCCACCAAGGGCGCTAGGCGTGCGGAGGAACGACTTGTCAGGTCACCTCTCCATACAGCCTCTTAACGCCTTCCTTGGTGAGCACAATGATAGTGAACACCCCAAGAATTGTCCCGAGAGGCATGAAGACGCAAAGTACACCCGCCACAATCAGGCTGAACATCCGATTCCGCCGCTCTGCGATGCGCCTGCCGGATATCGCCGTGCATATCGCAGCTGTCCATCCGACAAGAATGAGGATCGTAGCCAGGCCCGTGAACAGAACTCCGATGACCATTGGTGGTCCTTGTTGAGCAGCGGGAGCAAACCCGGATCCAAACATGATGAATAAGCCGAACACCAAATGGATGATGGGAAAGCAGGCGAACAGGAATCCCACACCTGCCAGGATATAGTGAAAGATGGCCAGGAGCTTCAGTTGCTCTGCTTCTGCGCTGACAGATGACATGATTTGCCTCCTCTCGAATCTTGGGAACCCAAAGCCGACCAATGACGCCGGGGGCGCCATGGAGACCTGACATGAAACATGGGGATGACCGCGTTGCCCGCAATGCAGTCCAACGTCGTGTTCGCCATTAATGCAATCTACTCTCGGCCATCTCGAGTAGTTTCACGGAAGAACGAGTCAACGCAGCATCGTGCCGGAATGGCTCCAGCAGGCGCTTCGCCTCGGCAAATCTCCCGGCATGGAACGCGGCCGACGCCTGAACGCATGCGCGTTCTCGGTCCAGGCGCCTCTGCTCTTCCTGTGCAAACAGCATCCGCTTCGCACGTAGGACGCGCGCCCGGTCAACGATCTCCGGCTTAGGCGCGCCAAGGATGCCCCAGTGCTGTCGAATTCCCTCAGAGATTCGGTCAATCACTCGAACTACAAAATCCGGCGCCAGTACCCACGCCTCCCCTGAGACAACATGTGGTTCGGTAACCTGGGCCGCGCTCAGAACCTCCCACGGCGCGAACCGATCCGGGATGCCGGCGTAGAACACCACGGTCTCGATCACAAACTCGCGATCGCCATAGGCAATCTCAAACGTCGTATCACCCACAACGAATCGGTTGATCCACCAGAAGAACCGTCGATCCAATTCTTCGTGCCGTCTCGCCTTCAAAGAGGAAGCTGCGGGCCAACCGTCATAGCACGACTCTCCAACCAAGTGCCGCGCACCCAAGGATACGAAGAATGGCAGCACTTTCCCAGCAATCGACGTATCCAATGCGCCGAGCAGTACAGACGTATTCATGGTTACGGACTATGGGAAACGCCATCGTCACCGTCCGTGCAAGCCATAGCTCGCCTCGGAGGTCGGTGTCCCTCGCATCGCAATGACTCCGTCGTAGCGGGCAAGCATGCGGGTAGAGCACTCACACGTCCACGGCAGCGAGCACTCGGGACTGGCGCAAATCTTCACGCGATATCCGAGTTTGTAGACCACCTCGGCCAAACCGTTTGCTGCGGCCTCGTCAGGAACCGCTACCTGAAAGTCGATGGTCATCGGTTTGGAGAGGTCGCTGCCACCCTCGACAAAACGTCGTAACGCGTCTCCATCCGCGTCGTTGGGGAAGTCGTGGGGCACGGGATAGCGTTTAGGATCCCCGACCGTTCGAGTGTGAGACAGGGGAATTATCGTCCCTCGCACGGATCGGTACCAGAGCTAGACTTGGGACTTGGCGTCACTCGTTACGTTCGATGGATGAGATGGTTCACTGAGGTCTTTCAGAAGGCGCATCGCTGCGGTGAGCGCATCTTGCGGAGACTTGCCGTCCCAAGGATAGTCAAGGAGCTTCTGTGCTCCATTCTTACTGAATGACAACGTCATCTTGCCATCACGGGATCGGGTCGAAGCCCAATCAAACAACCAGCCGTCGCTCAGTCGTATCTCCGCGAAGGCCTCCGATACCCATCGCTCCGCTGTCCTCTTGGCGTCCTCCCAGAAGGTGTTCCTACGCGCCGAGGTAACTACTCCGTCATATTCAGCTAGGTCGAACTCCAAACGTAAGCCTCTGGAATTGGTCCATAGAACCTCCTGGTCCCGTCGCAGAACATCAACAACCACATCATCACAGCCTTCGCAGCCACACTCGCACCTTCCAACGACCAACCTCCCCCCGGAAGTCAAGGCCGGCTGCGCGAAGAGTCGCTCGGGATCGAGACCCAAATACTCCCGCCCAAGCCAATCGGCTCCATCAATCCGAATCCTGGCCTCAAAGTCGTTGGAGGATGGACTCGGCACAATCTCGAAGGCCAGCGTGTTCATGTGGTCCAGGCCTTATGGCTTCTGTCGGTGACGGAGGGCGCGGATCGCAGGAGCAGGGCCATACGCCAAGCACACCGGAATGGTTCGGTTAACGTTGGCGCGGTCGACTCATCGGAACAATAGAGTCCGTCAGCAGCCATGGTGAACAGTTCACAGAGGCGCTCGCAAATAGAGGAGATTGGTGCCCTGCAGGAAGTACTGGGCGCTGCCACCTGGAATGCTCGCGTCCTCCTGCTGAATGCTCTCGGCGTCCCAGGTCTTCTGCGGTTGGGTGATCGCTGTGTCTGGTTCGTTGACCGATGGTTGGCGACGCAGGACCGAGAACCTCCCGTCGGTAATTCGGATCTGCTCCCCTAGATGGTTGACGGCTAGCCCGGAGAAGCGACCTTCGACTCTTTCCCCAATCCCGCCAAACTTCAGTAGAGTGACTTCCAATTCCGTTCCATCGAATTGACTGCCTGCGTCGTAGTAATTCGACCATGAGGAGGCCAAGACGCTGTGAGAAAAGAACAAGGTGATGTTCGTTACCGTCGACAAACGTGAGACGCCGAGCTTTGGTGTTGGAATCAACAATGCCAGACTCGCCATTCTCGAGCGGTCGCCGGTGAATGCCATGATATGTAACCCACGCATCGGCAAGTAGAGTGCCTGGGCGTTGGCAATGAAAGTATTGGTTGCGCCGTCGACACGGCAACTCATGAAAGCATCTCCGTCCATCGCCCTCGTATTGTGCGAGCAGAAGAGCGAAAGGACGACAATCGACATCGACAGCTTGTTTGATAGACCCATGGTAATCACTTAATTGGTGCCGGACCGTCGGACCCTGTGTCCGAATGGAGCGCGGCCTTGACCTCACCCCATCGCCGCGTTGTGCGATGCCGGGTCGCGGGTCAACTCCTCAACCGCCGCTGCTCCCGGCATTCGCATGAGCGACTGGTTGGACGTCCCATTCGGCATTCTAACTACGGATTTGGGAGATGTAGCAACTCGGCTGCGTACTGGAGAACAGGGAGCCGCGATGCTGCTTGAAAATTTGTATTGCGGAACAGTTCCTTCATCAGCTCATCACTGATCTGAACTCTCGCAGTGAACGGGTGCGCTCTACTTAGGGATGGTTCTGTATTTACGACGCCATTGGATTCGGTCTCGTATACTGTGCCTCGTACCTTGTGTAGCATGGCTCCAACCCCGTCCACTTTCGTAAACCGAGGGGGAAAGTAGACGCGTACTTGTGCGAGGCGCCCCGACCGAGCC
The DNA here is from genome assembly GCA_016795425.1 of Verrucomicrobiales bacterium. Lineage (GTDB taxonomy): Bacteria > Verrucomicrobiota > Verrucomicrobiia > Limisphaerales > CAIMTB01 > CAIMTB01. The sequence goes on along the minus strand of JAEUHG010000004.1, from coordinate 1,878 downwards.
AAGGAGGTAAACTCCGTTTGCGATAGCTCGCGAATGCCAGGGCGGGCACGGGCGAACAGCAAAAGCCCGAGTACCAGCACTAAGGCTCCGATCAGGGTGGTGGCAATCGTTCGCCTCATATTCGTGTTGAAATAGCCCGTGTGAAGTTCTTGTTTCCTGCCCAACGCTCCGCATCAACCGCCGCGCCCCAGCGTGGTCGGCTGCATGCGGTTGTTGGGCCGTGGTGGTACGCTCATGGTGCCCCCAAGTCCCAGACGCCGATCCCGCCTTTCCAGTCGCACGAGATGGCCCGCTGTTGATCGCAACTGAAGGCAGCGGCAATTACGCCAACCGCGTGTCCCTCGAAGACCCGCAGACACTCGCCTGTTGTGGGATCCCAAAGCCGAACAGTACGGTCGTGAGAAGCAGATAACACATGCCGCTGGCTGGTGCTCCATTGCACGGTCCGGATTACCGCACGATGCCCGGCGAGTACGCGAACGCAAGCGCCGCTCTCAACGTTCCAGAGTCTGATGTCGTGCGAGCAGGAGATGACTTGACGCTCATCACCCGACCAGGCAACGCACTGAACGTGATAGGTGTGCCCCTCGAGGACCGCGGTGCACCTTCCTGTCCGAAGGTCCCAGACCCGCACCGTTCGGTCACGAGATCCCGACAACGCTTGTCCCCCACTCAGGTCGATCGCGGCACTGTAGATACCGTCTGTATGACCATCGAACTGCCGCAGCCTTCGTCCGGAGTCGAAATCCGTCAGTCCCATGGTCCCGTCCGAAGCGGAGAGGACTTGCTTGTTGTCGGCGCTCCAAGCGACGCATCGGGCGTGGTGCCCGTCGAACTCCCGCAGGCATTCGCCCGTTTCCACGTCCCACAGACGCATCGTTCCGTCGAGAGAAAGAAAGGACCGTTGATCACGACTCCACGCCAGAGCCCAGACGGGGCCCGAATGATTGTACTCACGCACCAGACGCCCCGTCGTCAACTCCCACAGCCCCACTGGATTGCCCTGCGATCCGATAAGCGCACAGGCTCCATCGGGAGCGAATACGCACGTGTAGATCTCGGCCGTCCTGACGGCAAGCTGCTGAGTAATCACTGGTGTGCTGGGTTGGGTTCTATCGACCTAACGCCACGACCTCAGACCGTGCGCACGACGGCTTACCTTGGTAAAGACGTTCCCTCGCACGGTTCGATGGGACCAAATGGCTAAGAGTCTGTCCGAAAAGTCAGATCTGTGATGGTCAGGCGAGTCGCCCGAGCATTATCCGAATGAGTGCCACAAAGAGCCAACCACCAGCGCTGGATTCGGTTCGCTCGTAGTCCCGCACCAACCGCCGATGGCGCATCACCCACCCAAAGGTCCGCTCCACCACCCAGCGCTTCGGCAAGACTTGGAAGCCATGAGCGTCGTCGGTGCGTTTGATGACCTCGACCCCCAGTCGAGGGGCACGTTCCCGCACCCAAGTGGCGAATTCCGGGCCACTGTACCCGCCGTCGACCCACAGCGTTCGCAGCGACGCAACCTGAGGCAGCACGGCCTCCAGCAACACGCGAGCGCCTGCTCGTTCCGGCGTGTCAGCCGGGGCAATCGCTACGCCAAGCAGCATACCCAGCGTATCCACAAGGATGAATCGCTTGCGACCCTTGGTCTTCTTGCCGGCATCGTAGCCTACGGCACCACCGTGCCCGTCGGATCGGACGGTTTGGCTGTCGAGAACCGCAGCGCTCGGAGCGTGCTTTTTGTCCTCCTCGCAGCGCACCACCGAGCGAAGCGCGTCGTTGAGGAGTTGCCACGTCCCATCGCGGCACCATTTTCGGAATCGGTCGTGGACGGTCTTCCACGGAGGAAAGGACTTCGGCAAAAGTCTCCACTGGCAGCCC
>JAEUHG010000230.1 GCA_016795425.1 Verrucomicrobiales bacterium | reverse complement strand
CCGTCGCGGCGAAACCAACCCACTAAACTCACGGGCCCGGTCCCGAAAGGTTCGCCGGCCCGCAGTAGGGGTGAGGTGATGAGCGGGTTTGGATTCGACCAGGCCTGGGCAGGATCCGTCCAGGGATGACGCGACGTCTGGGCGGCAAGTCCGACGGGTCCTGGAATGAAGACGGCGCGGGAGTTGGGGATGTCGGAAGTCGCCGAGATGACTTCGCGGACCTCCCCATCCAGTGGCCAGAAGGCGATCAGGTTTTTCTGAAAATCTCCCGAGTGAACTTCGAGCTTCCGCGAGAAGTCTCGGGTGGAGCCGTCCGATTCGACGACCTCCAACAACAACGTGTACGTCCCGGCCGCGGGGGCCAGGCCGCGGAGTTGTCCGTTGGCGGTGAGACAAAACCCGGGCGGTAGTGCGCTCGCGGCCCGGATGCGCGCGTTCGAGGAAGCCAGGGGGACTCGGAAATCAACCGACCACGGTTGAAGTGCCCAGGCCGGCGGCAGGATTTCGGGGAACAGTCGCAAGGCGGTGCAATCGGCGGGCGGCGAGGAGGTAAGACACTGGGGTGACAGGAAGGTCACCGGGCAAACCATGACTTGGTTATCGGCGGGCATTGATTCCACGACTGACGACGAGATCTCGGCCGTGACGCAAACCTGGACGGGATCGAGGGCAGTGACCGTGAACTTCAAATCGCGGCTCTCATAGGACTGCAGGGTGCCGAGGTCGAAGGTGTACTCGGAGCCGTCCACCCAAGGGGTTCGTGGTGCAACAGTCTGCACGACGACTTCCGCCGGAAAGCGAACCTTCAGCTGGGCGAGCGTCGCATCGCGGGGACCACGATTGGTCGCGGTCACGGTGATCGAGGTGGCGGATCCGACGGCGACGCGGTTGGTGGCGGCCTGGACGTTGATGGCAAGGTCGGCAGGCGTTGGCGTCGGCACTGTATGGAACACGAGCAGGCCGCCGCTCAACGCATCCGCCGTTGCCACGTAAGGAACATCGCTGGGATCCAAAGCCAAACGAACACTGCGGATGTTGGCCGACCATCCGCCAAGCCCGGTGCGCACCACGCTCGGAGCGGTCCACCCGCCGGCCGTCCGGCGCATGAAGTAAAGCGTGTTGAATGCGCGGGTGAAGGCGATGGCGGGTTGCCCGGTCGAATCCAAGGCCACGGCTGTGGATCCGACATCCGCAGGAATGTTGTCGAAAAAGTTGGTCGTCCAGGAGATGCCATCCGGTGAATGCAGATAGGCGAGTTGACCGACGGCGCCGAAGAAGAACTGGCCCGAACCACGCGCGGCCGAGACGTGGATTCCATTGGCGGCGTCGACCGCCAGGTCGTGCGAACTCGCGCCGACGTTGACGGGAAGGATAGCGAGATCCCGATTGGGGTTGCCGCCGTTGTAATGCAGGCGCAGGTCGGAATCGGAGACGTACAGCACGTGGGCTTGACGTTGCGGCCCCTGGCGAAAGACGAGCTCAGAGTTGAAACCGTGGTTGAAAACTTGAGTGGTGAGGTCCCCCAGCGAACTGTGGCGCAGGCGATCGCGATCAATATGAAAGGCGAAGTCCGGCGGATGGGAGGCCCGCCCATCGATCGCAAAGATCTGACTGACCGAGCTCGATCCCGGCAGCGCGGCCGCGAATGCGCCTGGCCCATTCGGTTGCGAACTCAGGTCGACGCGCGCCAGGAAATGGGGCTGGGCCGACGCAAAATTGGCGGCGGCGTAGAACAGGAATGGAACACCATTCGAGGACAGTCCGAAGGCTGCGCCCCCGCGCGGGTCAAAGAGGCTGAACGACGGGCCCAGCGTGCGATCCTTGATTTCGCGTGGCTCCCAGCCATCGGCTCCACGGGGTGCCCACCAACCGCTGGCAGGGGCCCCGCTGCTGAAGGATTCGGTCCACGACACAACGGGATGCCCATCAGTCGGTATTTGAAGTCGAACAGGATGGAGCGTGGGGGCGGAGGCAGACTTGGGTGACTGCGGAGGAATCGCGTCGGCGATCCAAACCGTGGGCTGAACCGGGACCTGACCGAATTCGAGATTGTCGATCCCCACCGGAAGCGCGGTTCGTCCGTAGGCGATGACGATCAACAGATCCTTGGCACGGAGCGGCGGATCAAAGCGCAAGTGCAGCGCGCCATTCGAGGGCAGGGCAACGTTGTTCGTCGCGTAGAGCACCGAAAGCTGAGTGTCGCTAATCGAGATGGTCGGAACCTTGGGGGACTGGCCGCTGCGTCCGACGACATCGAAGCCGTGGATCACTGGCCACTCGGAGTCCGTGCCGTGCAGGCGCAGGCGGATCTGTTGATCGTCGGCGCCGTCTGGCTGGAGGGCCAAACACGCCGATTCACTGGCGCCGTGGTTCCATCCGCCGCTGACGACGCGAAGACCGTGGGTGGCGAAATTGCCTGGTTGATCTCGCAGAAGACGCAGCGTTTCGGAACGAATTCGGATCGCCGGTGTGGTGCCACTCGACGCGCCATAAGCGAAGCCGTCCCGAGAAAATGCAGCCACCTGCTCCCCGTATTCGGGCGGAAGGCCGCTCGGAGGGGTCGGCACGGTGAACGAGTTGGGTGGTTCGAAATCGAGTACCGTCGCCGAGGTGTCAGGAACAACGGCACTCAGGCAGGCCAGTCCGAAACCCAGCATCACCAGTCGGTGCCGCCAACCGGGCGTGACGAGCGACGAGGGAAGGAGCGTGCGGAGGCGGTCGACGAGACGCGTGGATTGTGCAGGTCGCCGCCACACCGCGGGGGGATGTGGGAGCGCCTCCCGGTCCGAGAGGTCTCGTCGCGATGCCAACGAAGCGGGGCCGCGGGCGGTTAGTGGAGTGCGAGCGTCCATCGGGTTAACTCTTTGCTTTGGTAAACACTGTGATTGATGGAGGCCATTAGATTCATTTCGGGCACAAGGTTGGAATCGCCGATCCGGGAGCCGGGGGGGCCGGGAAACGGTCGTGTGATGATTGGTTTAGGGCGCTGGGAGAGCAGCGGGGCGGGGCTGGGCGCTGTCAGCGTGGGAGGTTGACCCTGGGGTCTTTGCAAAAATGGTTGGTGGATAAATCAATTGGCTACTTGACCTATACTAGGAAAATCAACTACAACCTTTCAGCCAATTTGGATTGGGGAATAGTCCGGGTTGGTGGTGCAGCCCTGAAACGAAGGAGGAGTACCATGACAGCTGTTGAAGCCATCCAAGACGCGGGTGCAATTACCATCGAGGCGTTCGAGCGTCTGATTCGGCTTGAGGAAAAGCGCCGTGACGAATTGCTCGCCGAGCTTACTGCTCTGCGGATTCGCGCCAAGGTCATCGGAGCCACCCAGGATGCGACATGGATCCAGGATCGATTCGTGGAGCCGCGTTTGAATGAGCTGCGCCAGGTCGATCGCCGCATCGAGATCGTTCGCGAGAAACTGGACCGATTGCGCGATGAGCGATCCCGGGCTGCTCGCCAGCCGTTTCAGGCGTGGGTCGAGACGGGCTCGGAAGCGGTGGTGGCTTTGGCAGCCTGAGCACGGTTGCAGCGGAGGCGGCTGGTGACCGGAAGGTGACCACAACGGACCTCCGATTTAGGTATCGGTTCTTAGGCGATCCAAGGCCGCGATCGCTTCAAGGCATGAGGTAGAACCTCATTTGCGATCTTCACATCGTCGGCAATTTCGAAGTCGAACATTCCAGCCAGCACGAAATCCGCGCCACCATGGAAGGCGTGTCGGAAGGCGTTCTTGGGTGGGATAGCGCCGGCCGCCATGGTCTTGAAGGCGATCCAGGGTTTTTTCACGGCTGACATGTACTCCGCGGTTTCCTGCGGATGGCTGCACCAATACCCCGGGAATTCGCTGTAGGCCTCTTTGATTTCATCGGGGCGCGGCCCCGTGGGATAGCTGTGGTGATGGAAGGTCTTGATATAAAAATCCGCGGGCACGCTGTTTTCCTCACAGGCTTTGACGACGCGCAGGTCGTGGCCTCCGACTCCTGACGGCACACCCAGGTCCTTGGGGAGCTGAACAGCTTTGGCGAGCAGATCGATTTTGCCTTGGGCCACCAGGGCATCCGCATGGACGCCCCACAGGTATATGGCTTCGCAACCGTCCGCAATCAGTGCCTCAACGTGGGCGCGGTATTTG
>JAEUHG010000144.1 GCA_016795425.1 Verrucomicrobiales bacterium | reverse complement strand
CCGGAGTGACGTTCGAGACACCCTTGTCTGCGACCACCCGCGCCTGTTTCTCCGGAATTGGCACCTATGTCCTGCGCTTGGTCGCCACCGATGGTGATCCGTCCGGAAACCCTGCCGGCCTGACCACCTCCAAGGACATCGAGGTCGTGGTCGAACTTCACGCCAAGCACTACCTGAAATCGGTCGTCACTCCAGTCAACTGCGGCGTCCAATCCTTCGGCCCAGGTCTCCAGAACACGCATGGAAGTCGGAGCATTCGGGCGACGATCGAGGTGACGACGGTCACGGGTCAGGTGCCGGTGCCTCAGGTGACCATCCGAACCGTCACCATCGCGGCGCGCCAGACCTGGGCTGCCCCGTGCAGTAGCACCTTGCGGTTGCTCAGCGCGAGTTACGTGGATCCGTTGTCGTCGACCAGCGCCAGCGATCGATCCCTCGCTACGGTCAAGTCATCGGCCCGCCTCCAGTGGCATCCGGAGATTCGGTCATCCCTGAACCAGGGCTTGGTTGAACTCGAACTCACCGGAACGCCTGGCCAACTCTACCGGATCGAGGTCTCCGATGACCTGAACCACTGGCAGCCCGTCATGGAATGGCGCGCAACCGGCGGGGCCGACCAGATGCGGGACCAGGCGCCCGAAGGTGCCACCGCCCGCTACTACCGGGTTATCGAATCCCAGGAATCGACCGACGCCGACGTAAGGTCGGTCGAACCCACGCGTGAATGAATCGGGGACCTGCTACGGCGGGTCCCAATTCACCCATCCCAATTCCAAAACCGCCTGTCTGAATGAAACCTTCAATCGCACTGCCAACTCCCATGAACCCTGCAAGCCTCAACTCTGCCCAGTTCCCGCCACGGTCCGTGACCGTCCCGCGCCAGGAGAGCCACGGCTTCAAGAGATCGCTACCCGGTCTGGGCCTTGCTATGAGCCTGCTCGTTGCCGGGACATCGATTGCCTCGGCGCAAACCGCCACCGAGTCGTACTTTCAACACTACAGGAATCTCGGATGGAACATGACGTGGCCTTCGCACGACGGGGTTGTCGGTATGGGAATGGATCTCTCAGGTCGAACGATGATGGTCAACAACCACGGGTTCACCAGGTATATGTCCACGAATGGAATCACATCGATCGACAACGAGCGACTGCCTTTGTTCGGCCATCAATTCCTGTTTGCCAACGACGGTTCGTTCTTCGTCTTCGGCCATACCAACCACTCCGTCACGACCGACGGAATCATCTTCAAGTTGGAAGGTCGATTCGTGGCGAAGTACAACCCAGCCCGGCGCCTCCTATGGGCTGCCAATCTGCGGAACGATCCGCAAACCCCGTCTCCCGCAGTCGGAGCTCCTCTTCCCAACGGCGGGGTCGTGACGAGCGTTGCGATTCAAGGTTCCACCCTCTTGTCCGCCCTGAACTCCGAAGGTGAACTGGCATGGTTCCGACGACTAACCAACTTCGTCGCCAAGGACATCGCCGTCGACAGCACGGGGCGGATCACGGTAGCGGGGACCTTCTCCACCGCAACCACCTTCGTTGGCAACACACTTGTGCCACGCGGTGGCGATGACGTCGCTGTTCTGCAATTGGAACCGGACGGCGCGGATCGCTGGGCCAAACAACTGGGCGGCCCCTTGTTCGACGCCGTCGTCGGTTTGGCTCTCGACGGTGAGGGTCGCGTTATCGTCGCCTCCAAATTCGTGCGTCGAACGATCGTGGACGGACTCCAAGCCACCGCGAATGGTAGTGCCGGCATCGACATCGGCCTTCTGGCCTTCACGGCCGACGGTCAGGTCCAGTGGCTCACCGCCGTCGGTGGTGCTGGCGATGAGGATGCCCAGGGACTGGTCGCGGACCGGGATGGCAACGCCTACCTGGCCTACACGCAAGTCGCCAATCCCTCGCAACCCGGGCGCCCCATCCTCGCGAAATTCGATCCGAGTGGGAGTCTCGTGTGGACTCGTCGTTTCAACGCAGAATCGGCGGATCAGGAATCAAGACTCGTGTTTACCCATCTTGCTTGCGATGGAAGCGGAAATCTGGCTGCGATTGCGACGGTCGGCCGCGGCAACTCGGTGTGGCTCACTCCTGCAGATCGTGAAATTGTGCAAGTGCCCCCGGAAGGATTCGTTGCCGTCTCGGTCCCCACCACCAACCCCGAGCGGGTCGAAGACATGGATCTCGCGATATCCACCTATGCCGGGCTCACCATCACCGGCAAGGTCGGCAGAACCTATCGCGTCGAGCATCGTTCCAACTTGGACGACAGTCATCCGTGGGTCGCTTTGGACGAAGTGACGCTGGCGACGTCGCCCCAGATCTGGTTCGACGCCGAATCCAAAGGTCGAAGCCGTGGATTCTATCGAGTGGTGTTGCTTCCCTGAGTCTGGCAGCACCCAAGAACTTCAAACGCACGGCGCGGAACCCGGTTCCGCGCCGTTATTGCTTTTGCACCCGAAAGGACGACCAGCGTTTGCCCTTCCCCGGGGTGCGGACGGTCGCGAAGCGTCTTGGACTGCGGCAGTCCCCTGCCGCTTTCCCAAAAAGTCGATGCCCTGCCCGGGCTCGGGATTGGACTACCGCCCCGGCGACAACTTGGAGATGCGCCCCTAATGCGGCGATGGAGACACCCAAAGCTCCCATGAATCAACGGCTTCTATCCCCGATCAGAACCTGACTCTCAACCCCACCACCGCCATCCGTTCAAACACGCCTTCGGGCTGCCCGCTCACCGGACTCAGGATCGGCGGTTCATCGGTCAGGTTCTCGATGCCTACGGTGATTTCCAGGCGCCGCTGCCAACCTCGCCATCCTGCGTAGACATCCATCGCCCAATGCTCCGCCACTCCCACGCCCGTATCTGCGCCCTCGAAGTCCTGATGCGTCCAACGCGCATCCCACTCGGCAAAGAAGCCCGTCGGATGAAACCAGCGAACCGAGAACAGCGCCTGATGCAACCGCGCTGCCGACTCGTTCCCGGCGCCAGGATAATCGGGCACATCACGATCCCAATCGCTGTTCGAATACGCGTACCCGATGCCTATCACCCATTGGTCTCCAATGCCCTGGTGAACCTCGGCTCGTGCTCGGTATCGACGGTACTCGACCTCCTCGGTCATCCACCCCGCGAACTCCTCGGCTCGAGACCGCACTCGAACCACGCCCGCCCGATCCTCGCTTGAGGCTTCATCCAAACCGATCTCCGCGGAAAACCAGGTGCGGGTCGGGAAACGATGGTCGTAAGCCAATCCGAACGTCTCCATCGATTGGGCCGGCAAGCTTTCCGGCATGAGGCTTCGCCAACCGTGGATGAAACCCGCCACCTGAACCGGCTCGAGTCGAACGCTCTGCTCGAAGGCGACGCCACCGAGCGACCGCGCCCAGGCGCCCCGTAACACCCCATTCGTGCTCAGGCTGGCCAGGAAACCCACCGATGGCGACCAGGCATCGACGGTATCGTTGGCCTCCACCAAAGGCGTGGTGGCCAGCCCCAGTGGCCGATCCAAATGATCGAAAGTGAGGCCGCCCACCAATGTGAGCCATCGAAAGACCCGCCACTGCTCATAGGCGTACGCCGTGTAACGACCGAATTCCGGTTCCAAATGCTGGGCTGGCAGTCGCGAACGATAGGCGGCACCAATCCCGGGGAGGTTTCGCAAAAGCCCCGGCTGATAGTACGCGGACGCCACGTCGAATTCCCCCCACTGAGCCCGGGCACCGACAATCCAATCGTGCGCCGCAAACGACTGCCGATGCTGCAATTCCAGGGACCACGCATCGAAATCTGTCGACCGCCCCAATTCCACCCGATTGGTGAACAACTGGACATACCCCGGTGCGCCAGGGTCCCAGGGCGTGAGGTACTGCCCCGTCAGCGAGTTGCTCACCGACTGCTCCGCGCGAAGTCGCGCCGCCAGAAACAAGGTGTTCGCCGTCGGAGACCAGGCTCGGTGATATCCCAGCAGAATCTGCGGCTCCTGGGTCTCCTCGAAGCGCAGTCCGGGGTGACGGGCTGTACCATCCATCGACGGTCCGGTGTCGCCCCCTTCGGCCTCGTAACGAATCCCCTGGAGAAACACCGAGTCCTTCGCACTCAACTGCTGCTTCATCTGCACGGACAGAGTGAGATCCTCGAAATCGCGGTTCGGCGCCGGGCCGGGGTCCGTCCGATAAAGCACGTCGGCGGCGTACTCCGTGCCGCCGAACGCTCCGAATTGCGATGCCCCCTGACTCCAACTACCCGAACTCCGATACCAGGTTTCGCTTGCCACACCGACTCCGTCCCGTTGCAGGAGTCGCGAATACTCGTTCTGCGATACCGATTGCGACAGGATTCCCGCGCCCGGAGGCGCGAGCAGATTCGCCACCAGATACTCGGACAGCCACGGCGTTTCATAGCGCAAGTCACCTTGTCGCGGATCGCGGCGTTGTTGATAGGTATCCGCCAGAAACGCGTGCGCCGAGTAATTCGCCGGATCCGCCATGATCGCCTGCGCTCCGGCGGTTTCCGCCATTCGCTCCAGCCCGAGGTCGGCGTAGATTCCCGCGAAGTTCGCGCTCCGCACCGATCGGTCCTCGTCAAGCAAGTGCCGGGAGCGAAACACGGCGCGTCGATCGTTCAACTCCTCGGCCACTCGCATACGTTCCCACGCCGGCAATGGCTGATTGTTGGCGCGGTCGAGCAATGCTTCGTATAACCACGGCGTGGGATCCGACGGATCCAATTCTCGGGCCCGTCGAAACTCTTCCCGCGCGACCCGATCCATGGACAGCTCAGCGAATGCCTTGCCCAGGTAACTGCGAAACAGCGAGCGGTTCGACTCGGTGCTGATGGCCATTCGAAGATCTTCCATCGCCAGCTCCGACCGACCTCTGCGCCAGTGGGTCAACCCACGTCCAAGCCAGGCATCCCCCAACCTGGGCTGCAGCAAAAGGGCGCGATCGAAATGGGCCAAGGCGTCGTCGAATCGATGGCGACTCAACTCGTGGAAACCCAAGGTCACCCAAGCCTCCGCGTGTTCGGGAGCCCATTCCAACGCCGTTGCCGCCGCACGCGATGCCTCGTCCAAACGGCCCGAAGCAAAAAGCAACTCCGACCGTCGAGCCGCAGCAAACCCAAACCTGGTGGAATCCGCGAGCGCCCGTTCACTGGCTGCCAGCGCCTCGTCGAGGCGCGCCTCCCCCTGGAGTTCGTACGATCGCGCCAGCCACTCCGAAGGTCCACGAGGCTCTCCCGCGACGGGTCCTGAATCCATCTGGACCACGCCGATCAACCGCCGCAGTGCTCGCGCCTCCTCCAGATCCTCGGGCAGTCCGACGATCCGTTCGCGCGCTCGGTCGACGTGCCCCACTCCCAACCACAAGGCGGCGAGTAACGCGGATTCCGACGCGTCGCGCGGCGCGCGAACCTGAGGGAATCCCGGCCACCGATGGAGCGCCTCGACCAGGTTCCCGCGGCGATAAGCCTCCCAGGATTCGCGGACTTCGCCTTCCGATACGGATCGAAGCAACGCGGAGTGGGGATCGATGACGGCAGGATAATAGATCCACCACTGAACATGGCGCCGCGCCTCGAGCACGGGCAACAAGCGCGGCGCCTGCCCGGGCTCCGCCACCGCCGCTTCCCCGGTTCGCACCGTTTGCCTACCGAGTTCGTTGGCGAGCTCGGCTTCACCATCGAGAACTCGGAGCGTGGTTGTTCCATCATCGACGCGAACAATGAACTCGGTTTTGTTATGGGTGACTTGGGCGCCGGGTGTGGTGACGGGGAAATGTTCGGTTGGACCCACGCTGGCGACCTTTGCCTCGCCCGAGAGCAACGACGGGGCCAAGGAACCGGAAGGCGAACGTAGAATCACCAGGACACTGTGTTCCCAGAGACTCACCGAAGCCTCGTTGGGGAACAACACTATCGCAGAAGCTGCAGCCATCGTTTGCAGTTGGTCGCCGGCTTTCAGGGACAAGCCGGGTTCGACGCGGGCGAGCTTCTTCCGGTTCTTCTCCACCTCGATCTCACGAACGAACGATTCAAGAATTCCCGAAGTCCGCCGCTCGATTCTCTCACCTCCCCGTCGTTCATTCTCGGCACCTCGCGATGGCACCACCATCCACCCTGCCACCAGGAGGAGGCCCAGAAGGACGCCGGCATGGCGCCGGATCCCCGTCGGTGCGTCGGGATGGCCAGGAAGAATCCTCATGGTTCATGAGCGATCGCGCCATCTTTCCATCGAAGACCGAACAGCCGCTCGCGAATGACGGGTGACGAAGGCGCGCTTCGAGCAGCCTCCCGCAACGCCGTGGTGCGGTCCGATTCGAGACGCGCCGCACTCAGGCGTCGACGACGATATTCTCCCCAGGTCAAAGCCCCGCCGGGAACCACCGGATCGAGGTCCGCGGCGGTTCGGCAGGTGGTCAACCAACGCAACGAAGGTTCCTCCAAATTCGTATGTCCGGTACTGCGGTTTCCTCCCCCCAATGCCTCGGCCGCAACCACCAGCAGTTTCCGCCCCATGCCAGGTGCGACCGCGGGGATGGCCCACCTCGCTCCGGTGTCGCTCAACAGGTACTTGCCATCCAAGCTGAAACGGACTCCGCGAACCTCAGGCGACGAGACGGGGCTCGACATGGCAAGTCCGGTCCTGGAATCCCACAGACGCATCGAATCATCGGATGAGGCAGTGGCCAGCAAGTTTTGCTTGGGATGAAAGTCCACTGAATTGACCACCCCGCCGTGCCGCATCGGCACGCCAATCTCGCGAAAGGTCTCGGTCTCCCAAAGGCGCACCATCCCGGCCCGATCCGCGATCGAAAGAACCGCGTCGCCCATCGCGAATGTCACGGTGGTGATCTCGGACGTATTCGTTCGTGTCGTCAGACGCCCATCATTCACATCCAGCAGATCCACCTGCTGGTCCCGCCACCAGGCCACCCAACGCCCCGTCCTCGATATGCCGACTCCCCTCGGAGTTCCGGACGGCGACTCCGTCAGACGCCACCTCCGTCCTCCCGGGAAATCAACCATCGTCCACCCCGTCGAATCCAACAGAGCCAGCCGCTGCCCCTCTGCCGAAAACCCGGCCCAATACATCTGTGACAGACCCGCAATCTCCAGTTCCGAACGACGCTTCGGCACCGACCAGATTTCCAAGCTGGCAGGAGCGGAAACCGCCAGACGACTCCCGTCCGGCGACAACGCCAACAACGTTCGCGCCGTCGGAATCACGAATCCTTCGGCGTAGTGAGGTGCGTTGAACACATGGAGTCCGCCGTCGGCAACGATCCCCACTCCCGTCTGGGCGCGCCTGGCGAAGACGACGGGGCCTCCGAGCCGCTTCCCCAGGTCTTGTCGAATCAACTGGTCCGACTCGATGTCGTACCAGAGCAGCGCGGACGCGGTCTCCGGCGATTCGGCATCGGGCACGTTCATAACGACCCAGCGGCCGTCCGCAGTCATCTGGGTACCGTCGGCGGGCATCGGAAACCGCGTGGGATGAACCGCGGTTGGTCGCCGAGGCATTTCCCATACTTCGGCGACTCCCTGCATCGTAACGATGCAGAGTCGGAGCCCATCGCCGCTCAGCACCGCGTCCCGCACGGGTGACCCCGTCGAGACCACGCCTGACACGGGCGATCCATCGTGGGCATCCCAGATGCGGACCGTGCCGTCGTCGGCGCCAGTCGTGACCCAAAGTCCGGAAGGATGCATTCGTGCCGAGGAGATCTCACGAGCATGGGCGACCACGGCGGTGAGCGGGTCGGCGCTTTCCGGATCGATGATGTGAAAGGCGCGACCGCGAGGCACGATCACCAGGCGCTCGCCGGTGGCGGAGAACTGAGCGGCGAGAGGTCTTCGACTGACCCAGGGAATTGGGATGAAGCCTTGAGGATCCCCGCCTTCGCTCCACCGCGGCCCATTGCCATCCCACACCCATAGGCGCTCACTCGCGATCGAATGGCACAGCTCGATCAACGGCGGCGTGATTGGCAATGAGTCGATGCGCGGTACCCCTTCCGAGGACGGCTCGACTCGCGACAAACGCCAGACTCCGCCGTCGCCACCGACCCAGATGGTCGCGTTTGACGCGCCGAAGACGGCCTGCGTCACGCCCTCCAGCGACAGTGTCCACCGCTGCCGAAAACCCTCGCCCTCCTCCTGAAACAGGGTCACCTGCCGATCTGAGGCCACCAGCAATTCCTGGCCGTTCGAGGAACACCAGACGGCACTTCCCGCTGAGGCGAGCACCGAAACGCGTCCGTGTTCAGGCCTGTCGACCTCGGTCACCCACAACCGATGACCTTGCTCCGTCAGCGCGAAGATCCGCGAACCGTCTGGAGTGAACCGTGGCTTCGTTGATGTGGCCGATCCCGCAAACAGGGCGTGCAGTCCGGTCGACCCCGGATTCCGGGTCAGGGCCAGCCACGACGCGCCGTCCACATCCCTGAGGACCCATCGATCGTCGATCGGCGAAGCGGTGGCGTACATCCATCGCTTCGAACCCTCGATGGCCCCCAGTCGGCGCGGCAACGGATGCTGAACGAGCGTGGCATACAATCGTTGAGCGACGGCCGAATCGCCGGGATCTTCGCTCATGGCTTGGTGCAGGAGACGTACCGCATCTTCGGTCCGTCCCGATTCCACCAGGTCATCCGCTCTCTCGATCACCTTCTGGTGGTTGGCGGCGATGGCTTCGACACGGCGCGTCTCGGCGCGTTGCCGCTGCCAATTGATACCGAGAACTCCGATGAGCAGCGCCATAAAGGTCGTGGCCACGGCGCCAGCGACTCTGGGTTCGCGACGCGCCCATTTGGTCGTTCGTTCCCAGGCGGAAAGCGGACGCGCCAGAATGGGCCGCCCCTGAAGCCATCGGCGCAGATCTTCGGCGATCTCCAGGACCGACCCGTAGCGGTCCCCGGGCGCCTTGCGCAGACATTTGAGGCAGATCGTCTCTAGATCACGGTCGAGTCCCGCATGGAGGAGCGCCGGCGAGGCCGGATCCTGTTCGACGACCGACTTCAGAACCCGTGCGAGATTGTCACCCCGGAATGGTGGCACGCCCGTCAACAGGTGGTACATCGTGGCACCTAAGCCATAGACATCGGTCCGGGGCGATTCCCCGCCCAACCCCTCCCCCACTTGTTCTGGAGCCATGTACGACGGCGTTCCCAACTGTTCGCCGGTTTGCGTCAACACGGCAGCCGCCCCCAGCACCTTGCCAATCCCGAAATCCACCAGGCGCGCCCTCCCAAACGGGTCCAGCAGGATGTTGGAGGGTTTGAGGTCCCGATGCAGCACGCCCTGGTCGTGGGCATACTGAAGCGCTTCCGCCACGTCGATCATCAACGGGACCACTCTCCGGGTCGATAGGGGTTTGCCGGCGGCAAGGAGGTCGAGACTGGAGCCATCCACGAAGTCCATGGCGAACCAGGGTTGACCATCCAGAACGCCATCCCGCAGCACCTTGACGATGCCTGGATGATCCAAGGCTCCCAGGATTTCGATTTCCTTGCGAAATCGATCGGGCGAAACGCCAGCTCTCAGGATCTTGATGGCCGCCATTCGGTGCGTCCTTACCTGCCGCACCTTCAGCACCTCGCCCATCGCCCCGGAACCGATCGTCTCAAGGACCAGGTAATCCTCAATGAACCGGGGATTCTCGGGCAGTTCCCAACTTTCAGGGACCTGGGTCATCGGATCCCCCGCTGCCGACAGGAGCCGACGCATCGCGCAGCGAACACAGCGTCCGTCCGCCGACAACCCGCCACCGCACTGGGAACATCGGTCCGTCACACAAGTCGCTCCGCCAATACCTAGGTTCCGCTCTCCAACAATTCGCGGACCTCTTCCTCCCAATCCTCGGGATTCGACACGGTTTCCCGGATGACCTCCTTGAGCCAATAGGTGCGCCGGGCTGCAAAGCGGTGCTTGGCGACATAAAAGGCGTTCTCGGACATGCCAAAACGCCGGGCCCATTCACTGCCGGCCCGGCCGCTCGGGTCTCCATGGGAGAAGGTATCGAGCGCGGCAAACATCTCGAGACTCCTTCCCGCCGCCCGATACTCGTCCCGGTGTCGCTCCGCGGCCACCCGCAGAATCGCCTCCATCCAGTCCGTCCGCGCCAACACTTCCTCCTCCCGTGTCATCGGCGGTGCCGGCATGTCGACCGAAACCTCGTCCTCTGCGGGTGGGACTCCGATCATCACCCCCACGGCCGGATCGGACGGATCAGGGCGTCGTCGACGGCGATCGATCAGGAACCGGTCCAGGCAGGTGAGCAGAAAGGTGCGAAACCGAAGCGTCTTCCCGGCGTTAGCGCGCTCCTTCACGCTGCGAAACAGCGAACCTTCAACCAGTTTCTTGGAGAGGAACTCCTGGATCAGATCGTCGGCTGAGGCTTCCTGAAAACCGCGGCGCAGGATATGGCGGCGCAACGGTTCTCGATACCACTCGCAGAGTTGGCACAAGGCCTCGAAGGACCCTTCCTTGGCGTTAATCACCACGGTCCAACGCGTCTGCACGAACTGACCGGCCCCAGCCCCTGCCCCGGTGTCTGCGACCGGCGCTTCTCGTTCATCTTTGTTCATAGTCTTCGAACCCAATTCGCTCGGTATCGCTCGGAGATTCTCAGTTGAGCTTGACCACCCGAAAGTACCGACTGCGTTCATCGGGTTGGATGGCGCGGACCAGGACGATCTCGCGCGCGGTGGCCGCCACCACCTCCTCCGGGTCCCACCGGGCCAAGTTCGAGGAACTTTCCCACCGATACCGGCCGGGATTCACCTCGGCTCGAAGCCTCAACGAAGCGCCTTGGTTCTCGATACTCAACGTGATGGGCAACTCGACGGTGCCGCCTCCAAGCAACCATTGCAGTCTCACCCTTCCTACCCCGTGAACACTATCGATCTGGACATAATAATCCTCGCCGGCAACGACGGGAACCTCGACCTTGCTGGTTCCTTCCGGCCGGATCGCGTCGTCGCTGCACGCCAGGAACTCGGGGACCGGACTGGGAGGACCGCGCAAGACCGCGAGAACCGTGTCCACTTCGCTGCCGAATGTGTCCAATGTCAGTAGGCCGCTGACGGTGGGACGAAGTCTCCACCAAAGAGTCGCCCCTTCCGCCTCGAGAGCACAGGGGAGCAGTGGATCGCTCGTTTGACGTGCCCCACGCGAGTTGGCCATCGCCAATCCGCCCGAAACGCCCAAGGCCACCGAGGCAAAGGAACCTCTGCCCACGGTCAACCGGTCCGATCGCACGCGGGCTCCCGACGTCTCGCTCGCGACCAGGAAGTCCTCCCATTTATCACGGAATCCGATCTCTACTCGACTCGCAGTCAGGACCTGGACGAATGCCGGCTCGCTTCGGATCTCCACGCCGTTCCCGCTGCGAATACCTGCTTCGTAGGTCCCCGCCGCCTCGGCAGAAATGGCGGGTAGCATCAGGCTCGGACTGTCGCCTCCCGCAATGGCAACCCCTTCCCGGTACCACTGAAATCGAAGCTCCCGGCCTATCGCTTCCACGCTGAGTACCACGCTGGCTCCGGCCTCGGCCAGAACGCCCTCAGGATGCCTGCGAATCTCGGGGACCGAATCCCCATCCACCGCCAACGACCATCCGAGAACCAACGTCCCCGAGTCGGCGGCATAACCATCCACGGCGATTGCGTAGTCTTCCCCCTTCACCGCGTTGAATTGCAGCGCACTCGTCACTCGACCTTCAGCGTCATCGTTGCGGGCGACCTCGGAGGCGGCCAGCGACGACAGAACCGTCCCCCGATAAACCGCCAGGGTCGTGTCGAACCCGCTTCCGTGAGTGCTGAAGCGGACGACACCGTTGGCCGGAGCCCGCCAGTTCATCCACATCGATCGGCCGCCTGCCTTGCCCGCGTGTTTCGGTTCGCCGACCTCATCCTTTGCCGTCACGTTGTTCGTCACTCCCTGGAATGACGGGTCATCATAGGTCCGGCGGTCGGCAAAACGATCCGTCAGGTAAACCATCGGCAATCGCACCCGCACCTCCGCCGGAGCGCTCATGACCTGGGCGTCGGGATTGGACACGCGCACGCTGTATCGGCCGCCGGTCTCGACCTCCACGTTCGGGATCCCCAGGACTTGCGCGGTGGCTCCGGGGATGGGGATACCATTGCGATACCACTGGTAACTCAAAGGTGGAGTCCCCGTTGCGTCGACGGACAGCGCCAGGCTCGTCCGCAATTCGGCTTCGGCCGATTGCGGTGCACGCACCACGGTCAACGGCCCGCCCAGGGAGCTGGCCGTGGACGACAGCACAACGGACTTCGTCCTCGATGAAAGCACCAACTCCAAATCCTTCGACAGACGCAAGGAGTTGGTCCGGTCAAAGGCTCCTTCGAGGTCTCCCGCCGTCAGCACCGGAAACTCGCTTCCGAGCGGCGGTGACACGGGAACGCCCAAAACCGGATCCCTCGACAGGCCGACCTCCAAGCCTCCCGCCAAAACCGCCCGACCGCTTACCTTCAGCACATCGAAAGTCACACCGGGCGTGAAAGCACCATCGACACGCGCGCGATAAGCATCGATATCCACCATCAGGCTCGCCGACGGCGCTGGCAGAAAATCCCCGACCAAGTTGAGCCCGCCCGACCAAGGCCGCGGGTCCAGCACTCCTTCGTGGATCCATGCGCCGCCGCTCACCGACAACGTCCCGGAAGCAGCGATCCTAGCTCCAACGTGATTCCGCAACGTGAGGCGATCCAGGAGAAGCCCCCCCGTCTCGACCTCGATCCGACCAAAGTTGTGCAGCCATTGACCGGCGCCATGGAGATTCAGAGTCACGCCGGCCACCGAAAGCGTTCCGTAATTGTCCCAGCTTCCAGTGATGGACGAATTGCCTCCCGATACCTCAATGCGGCCGCGATTGATCAACCGCCCAGTCTCCGCGATTCCGATGGAAGAGGAATCCTCCAATTTCAAGACCCCTCGATTCCCCACCTCGGCGCCCGCGGGAACCGCCAGGGCGGCACCCGATCCCGCCAGTCGCAAGACGGCCGCGGAGCCATCATTCCCCAAAAAGGTGTGCCCCCTGAGAACCACCAACTCGCTGGCTTCCACCACCCCTTCCCCCACGCGTATGGAACCGGCGGTACAACTCACTCCCGGTCCCAGGCGGCCTCCGTCCCAGTGAAGTGACGGTCCTGCAATCTCAACGCCACTCCCGGATTCACCCCGCCATTCGCCTCCTCGAACTTCGACCGCCGCGGCAATGTGAACCCGCCCTGAACCCACACTCTTCACCGATCCTCCCTCGGTCAGCAGACGATAGCCCGCCGACAATTGAAGGACGGCGCCATGATTGGCAGCAATGACGCCTCGGCTGACCAAGTCCGCCGAAAGATAGGCATTGATCTGGGAAACGGCGACCACGCTTCCCTCGTTCACTAATCGGCTCGTCCGACCGTCCACGGTCCCCGAAGTCGCCACGACTCCCAAGGAATTGCCCGCACCACCGATCAGGATGCTGCCGCGATTGGTCGCCGAATGGTCCACGGGAACCCTCAAAACCCCCGATGCCCGATCCTGGATTCCATAGACGTAGATCACCAGTCCCGGAGCCAGATTTCCATGAAACCAGACCTCCCCTCGCTGCACCGACACCCCCGACGCCTCCTCCGTGGGTCCCTCCACGTTCAAGGTGCCGCCGATCATCGCCACATTTCCGACCAATCGCCTTCCCCCCAACCAACGCAGGCCTCCGCTCTCGATGGTGATCTGGCCGGAACCCGAGGTGACAAACTCGCCCGCCTCATTGTCCACCTGCGCTCGAATGAACAGTACCGATCCGTCCCGCGCCTTGATCGAACCGCGATTGAGGGTCGTTGCCGAGAGGCTGCTATTGTTGATGGCGAATGCCTCGATGGTTCCCTCGTTGACCACTCGGCTCGTCCGGCCATCCACAGTCCCCGAAGTCGCCACGACTCCCGAGGAATTTCCAGCGCCCCCCATCAGGATGCTGCCGCGGTTGGTCGCCGAATGCCCCGCGGGAATCCTCAAGACCCCCGATGCCCGATCCTGGGTTCCGTAGACGTAGACAGATAACTCAGGGGCGAGATTGCCGAGGAATCCAACCTCCCCTTGCCAGACCGCGATCGCCGAGGGTTCGTCTGTCGGCCCCTCCACGC
Source organism: Verrucomicrobiales bacterium (assembly GCA_016795425.1). Classification (GTDB taxonomy): domain Bacteria; phylum Verrucomicrobiota; class Verrucomicrobiia; order Limisphaerales; family CAIMTB01; genus CAIMTB01. The sequence goes on along the minus strand of JAEUHG010000144.1, from coordinate 47,135 downwards.
TCAACGTGCCGCCCGTCAACGCCACACTCCCAACCAATCGCCGTCCCCCCAACCAGCGCAGGCCCCCTGTCTCGATGGTGATTTGGCCAGAACCCGAAGTGACAAACTCGCCCGCCTCATTGTCCACCTGCGCTCGAATGAACAGTGTCGATCCGTCCCGCGCCTTGATCGAACCGCGATTGAGGGTCGTTGCCGAGAGGCTGCTATTGTTGATGGCGAATGCCTCGATGGTTCCCTCGTTGACCACTCGGCTCGTCCGGCCATCCACAGTCCCCGAACTCACCACGACTCCCAAGGAATTGCCCGCACCACCGACCAGGATGCTGCCGCGATTGGTCGCCGAATGGCCGTCGGGAACCCTCAAGACCCCCGAGGCCCGATCCTGGGTTCCGTAGACGTAGACAGATAACTCAGGGGCGAGATTGCCGAGGAATCCAACCTCCCCTTGCCAGACCGCGATCGCCGAGGGTTCGTCCGTCGACCCCTCCACGCTCAACCTGCCCCCGGTCATCTGCACCGAACCCGTGATGGATCGACCGGATTTCCACCACAGCCCTCCTGAAGCAAACTGGATGGACCCGGTGCCCAGTGTACCGATCGCGCCCCCGTCATTTTCAACCAGGCTCCAGATGAGTAGTGCTGTTTGCGTGGGTGCCTCGATCGAACCGCGATTCACGGTGTCCACGGACAAATAGCTATTGTTCGCAGAACTCGAGGCGACGACGCCTTCGTTCACGAATCGACTGACTTGATCCCCCACCCGCTCCCGCCCGCCCAATTCCGCTCGGGCATTGCCAGCGCCACCAATCCGTATCTGTCCGCGATTGGTCGCCGTCACGCCAACCGGCACCTGCAAAAGCGCGGCGCCGCGGTCCTGGTAGGTGAAGACTCGCAGCGAAACGTTCGTCGACAAGTTGCCAAGGAATCCCACCGTCCTTTGATAGACATCCAGCGTCGCTGGCCCTTCGAAGGTCGCTTCCGACAAGAAAGTGCCTGCATTAAGAAAGAATCCACCCCCCTCGAGACTTCCGCGGCTCAGAATCACTTCCCCGGAGAATACCGCGGAGGTCGCCACCCTCAGCACGCCACCGTTCACCCGAAAGGTCCCCGAACTCGACAAGGTTCCAGCCTCGGCCAATCCTTCACCAACGACGACCCGTGCACCTCCGAGCGCCACATCATCACCGCTGGTCGGGAGTCGGTCTCCGGACCAGTTCGCGGCATCCTGCCACGATTCTGTTCCAGCACCTCCGTCCCACTGCAGACTGGCACCCCGCGCGGCTGCCATCGTGGTCGCCAGAAGAACGGTCCACAGCAACCACCGCGAGCGACGAAACGCGGTGCCGACCCGTACCAAGAGTCCTCGGTTTGAACGCACTGGGGTCTACGGTTTGGTGTTTCCAGTCTTCGAACGAACAAACCACCTCGTACCGTTGCGATCAGCGTCCGAAACCGAAACGGTCGCCGCGATACCTGCGACCACTTGCTGCGTCCGCCATGCATTCCAGGTCGTGAGGTTGGTGCTGATCTCGAGAATCATGGGGCCGGTCTTTTCCGGGGTCGCCACGATCAGAAGTTTTCCGCCGGACTCCCGGTCGATCTGGAGCCGGGCCGCCACTGGGGCGACCGGCGTCGCCGGCAGCACGGTAAGGAAAACGGGTTCACTCATGACCGAACCGGCGCGGTTCTTCACCACGACCCTATAAAGCCCGCTGTCCGTGACCGCCGCCTTCGCGATGATCCACTCCGGCCCTTCGGCCGATAAGAGGTCCACGCCGTTCTTTTGCCATTGATAGGTCAAGGGCACGCTTCCCTCCGCCGTCACGAAAAGCTTTGCCGTCTCTCCCTCCTTCACCGTTTGGGCCTGCGAATAACCAACGATGCGAGGCTGAACCAGAGGCGTCGTCCCACCGAGAATCTGAAGTGGCATCGCCGTCACCTTGCGGTCGGTCAGATCCATGCTCCAACTCATCGGTGAAATGCCTTGTCGCTCCCCTTGAAACCGCACGATGGACAGATGGGCCGAATACCGCGCCTGTCGGTTGGTAAAAATGCCTGACGGGACGCTGATCGACGTTGCATCCGAGGCCATGGGGACAATCCACGGCAACGGGAAGGGTATCGTGCACGGCACCGTTGCGAACACCGCGTTACCCTGGAACGAGTCGTCTTCCGACGCGCGAATCTGGAACAGGGTTACCTCTGTTGCGGGGTTCCGCACCAACGGAGCCCACTGGAACGTCACGGGCTTCGAAGGGTCGATGATCTGGTCCGGTGACGGTGCGCGAAAGGCTGGCGTCGGCATGGACCAAGACGGTGCCGCCAGCGAACCTGTAAACCCCGCGCCCGCGTCATTGTACTGGAACGTCACGAGCCCGCCGCCCGTCCCACTCGCCATCGATTCCTCGGAGCCGAATCCCGCAAGGTGCTGTGACCAATTGAGGGCCGGCATTTCGAAACCCGCCTGCCCGAAGGTCATGGAAACCGTCCCCTCGAAACTCACGTCGGGAAAACCAAATCCCTCGTTCCCGGATTCGGTAGCCTCCACCAGGAACGGAGACGGAACGGGTTCGAAGTACTCGGACACGCGGGCGTCGGGCTGCACCCCAGTCGAGCTCTGCAGATAGAACCCCGATCGTTGGATCTGGATCTCCACGTCCTCCGACGCCGCGTTCTGACATGGGTTCACTGCCCTCGCAGTGCCCTGGAAAACCGTGGCCAGGACGACGCATTCGAGGATTCCGAGGATTGCGCGGCTGACCCGGAAGGCTCGGAACACCGGGGATATTTCTCGTCGTTCAATACCGGGGGTGGCGGGCCCGGACTTCGACTCGATGGCGCTCATTTCAAGGCCATTAACGAAGAATCCGCGGATGGGTTACAGGAATGGGTAAGATCGCTATCTAACCATCGGCCGAGCCTCTGCGGCACCAGGCAGGGCCGCTCGGGCCACCTCATTCCAAGCGGTTGCCAAATCCTCGGGCCGTACCGGCACCCGCCCCCCCATGGCGTCCACCTCCTCTGCGGCCAACGCCCTTGAGAGACGCAAGGCGTCGTCGATCGTGCCGCCGAATGGCCGAAACCTCCAAAATCGAACGGCACGGTCCGCCCCCAGGGTCACCACCGAAAGACTTGGTTCCAGCCAAACCGCCGAGAGAATTCGTCCGCCGTGTTCCAGTTTGCCAGTGACCGCCTCACCCGTACCCGCATCCCAAAGACGCGCCACCTGATCCTGGCTCGCCGTCAGAATCAACCGCCCGCCACCGGCCCACGTGGCCCGCACGCTACCGTGGTGCCGCATGGCCGGCACCGAGGGCGCACCCGATTCGATGTCCCACACCCGTGCCGTCCCATCCGCGCTCCCAGTCAAGAGTCGTCGGCCGTCCGCCGACCATTCCAGCGACAACACGTCATCCGCATGGGCGAAACTCGCGGCAACCTCGGGCTGCCCGTCAGCGAGGTATTGGAGCCGAATCCAACCATCCCCTGCCGCCCAAGCCATACGGCGTCCCCACGGATCGAATGAAACCACCCGCACCGGTCCGCCGGCAGCCTGCAGCGGCAGCGCCCGACCACGGGCCGACAAGTCGAAAAGATGGAGCGCACACCCCGATTGACGCGCCGGACCGGAAGACCGACCCGTGCCCGCAGCGAGCCACCGGCCATCCGGGGAAACCGCCAATGAGATCACCGGACTTGGACAATCGGGCAGATCTGGAACAACTGCCGAAGGATCCAAGGAATGCGCCAAAACACGGCCATCGGAACCACCGGTCAACAGCGTCGCGGAATTGGGCAAAAAGACTCCCTGCCAGGCTTCACCTTCGTGGGAGATCACCGAAGTCGTAAGTTCGCTTTCGGGCAAATGCCACCAACGGACTTTCCCGTCGCGCCACGTCGCCGCCAGCCATTGATCATCCATGGAAAACCCAACCCAACTCACCGGGGGTCCGGATGGACTTCCCACATGCATCACCTGATCGAGACTCCCGTCATCCCTCAAAACCCTCACTCCACCCGACGAATCCCCGATGCAAACCCGGCGCCCGTCCCGGCTCACGGAAACGGCGCGCCCCAAACCCTCCATGAAGCTCAGCCCTCGGCCCGAATCCGGTGCAGGAATCGACCAGACGCGAAGCATGCCGTCTGCGCTGGTGCTGGCGAGGCGTTCTCCATCCGGCCGAAGTGCGGCTTCGAACACGGGCCCGCCGTGGAGCAGCGGAGGGCTCGCGGCGTTCCCGCTTGGCAATTCCCAAAATCGGATCATGCGGTCCCGCGAGGCGGTGAAGAGCAGCGGTCGTGATGGGTGAAAACCTAGGACCACCACGTCGTTGCCGTGCATCAACGGCGGCGTCTGATCCATACCGCTTCCCGCATCCCGAACCCGCGCGGTCCGATCATTGCTGGCGCTGGCCAGCCAGCGGCCTGCCGGGTCAAATGCCAGGCGAGTGGTCCTCGCGTGATGCCCAGGTATCTCAAGATCCAATCGTCCCGTCCGCGCATTCCACAGGCGCACGACGCCGTCATCCGCCGCAGTCGCCACCTGCGCATGGCCCGGTCGAAACGCCACGGCACGCAACCACTCAGGATGGCGCATCGGAGGGATCACCGCCCGTCCCCGCCTCCAGTCCCAAAGCACCGCCGTTTCGTCCCAACTTGCCGTCGCCAACAGCTCACCATCTGGCGAGAAGGCAAGTGACACAACCTCCTGACGGTGTTGCAACACCGGTTCCAGCGGTTCCAGAAGAGGCAGACTCCAGAATCGCACCTCGCCGTTCTTCAGCGCCCCAGCGACTACCGCCTCCCTCGAATGCATCATCAACTGACGGGCGGACGATGGCGTCAACTGCCGTTGCCGAGACTCGACCATCTCGCTGTCGAGCAGGATCAACTCGCCCTGGTCGGCGGAATCGCCCACCGCTGCCACCAGGCCGTCGCCATCGCGAGTGAACGACATCGCCCGCACCGGACCGTTGCAGGGAAATGGACCTCCCCGCCTTTTCCCGGTCGTGGCGTCCCACAACACAAGCTGCCGCGCTTCCCCACCGGTAGCCAACGAGCGGCCGTCCAGGCTCCACGCGAGCTTCTCATGAGGAACACCAGTGGCCTCCATCCAAAGCGGGCGCGGGGCAAGGTCCAATGCCGTCCCAAACCGCAGCCGATGCACATACTCCCGATCCCCGCCCCCGGCATCGTTGCGCCAAGCGGCGGCAATCTCGGGCAAAGCGGCCGTCGGCTTACCATTGTCCTGCCAATCCATCGCCCGATCAGCCAACGAACGCATAAACCGCCGTCGGTTCATCGCCGCCTCGCGCTGCGCCTCCTGCTGCCTTGCTTCCGCCAATGCCAGAGCCCCTTGTATCCGGTGCCGACCCAGCGCCATGGCGACGAACAAGCCTGCCAGCAAGAGAGCGGAGACGGCGAGGAGGCCCGCTGGCATGGGGTTTCGCCGCGCCCAACTCGAACAGAGTTCGGTCAAGGATGCCGGCCGGGACCGGATCGGCTCTCCCTTCAGCCACCGGTCCAGCTCCCTTGCCAGTTCCCCGGCCGACGCCAATCGCTTGGCTGGATCTCGCTCCATGGCGCGCTGGAGAATGACCGCCAGATCACGGGGAAGATCCGGCCGATGGCGCAGTGGTGAATCCGGCGGTCCCTGCTGGACGGCTCCCAGCACCGCGAGCGGATGGGTGCCGCCATAGGGCGCCCTGCCGGTCACGCATTCGTAAAGAATCGCCCCCAAACCGTACACATCGGCAGCGGTGGTCGCTTGCCGGGCATTACCCGTCGCCAATTCCGGTGCCAGATAAGCAGGAGTGCCAAGTACCACCGCGGTACGGGTCAGGTCCCCGTCCCGGTCGATCAATCGCGCCAAACCAAAATCCGTAAGTCGAGGCGCGCCGGTCGAAGCCACAAGCACATTTCCTGGCTTGAGGTCGCGGTGCAACACACCGCGGTCATGGGCGTGCTGTACCGCCGCCGCAAGTCGCAACACAAACTCGGCAGCTTCCCGGAATGCCATCGGCCCGGCCCTGAGACGGTCGGCGAGCGTGCCGCCCTCCACCAACTCCATCGCCAGGAATGGCTGCCCATCCAATTCCCCGGCCTGATAGACCCGAACAATGTCCCCATGATCCAACGTCGCAGCCGCTTCCGCTTCGACGAAAAATCGAGCGCGCTCCGCGGGTGATGCCAAGGCGCCCGCCCGGATCAGCTTCAAGGCGCATGCCCGGTTGAGTCGCGTATCCATCGCCTGGTACACCGCGCCCATGCCACCCTCGGCAATCTCGCCGAGCAGCAGATAATGCCCAAACGTCTGATAACGCGTCGCATTCATTGCGAAAACCAATTCAAGCCGTCCGGGAAACCTAACCGAAACGAGGAGCACCGGTTACGAAACGTCGTCTCCAAATCCATGCCGCACCAACAAACCCAACAAGTTCCGCGCCTCATGCACTTCCTCGCCCGGCAAGCTGATGGCGCGCACCCGACGCATATAGCCCTCGTAATGTTCCTGGCGCAGCCGAAAGACCCAGCCCTTGATCGATCCCAAGGGCACATCCAGATCTCGACTCACGGACGCATAATCGACCGCCGGTTCGGATCCCAGAGCCATGTCGCGGAGCCTGGGCCATGCCCGATGGCCCACTCGTTCTGTCCACCGCGCTGACATCTCGGACAACACTTCGCCATGGATCTGCCGAGCTATCTCCAAATCCAGCAGTTGGTCGGGATGGGCTTCGACCGGCAACTCCTGATCGTCCAATGCGACATGCGCCGCGCCTCCCCCGCGCTTCGCCGCGACCCCCTTCACATGTTGGGAGGCGGCGAACCGTCGAAGACAAGTGCTGAGGAATTCTCGGAAGCGGCGTTCGCCCCGACGAAAATCCCCCAGAGGCGTGTCGCGTCGCAGCCATGTCACAAGGAATTCCTGGGTCAAATCTGCCGCCACCGTCCGAGTCATCATTCGCCCAAGGAACCAGGCTTGAATCGCCCCATGATAACGCTCGCACAACCGGCAAACCGCGGTGCGCGCCCGCTCCGGATCGGTTCGATCCGCCGCGTCGAGCACGTCGCTCCAAACGGTTTCAGGGAATGAGGCCCCCTCGTTCATGGATGGCCGATTGCAGCGGTATTCCGTGCCATCCCGCAAGAGCCCTTTGGCCAGGAAAAGCGCCGAGACCTCCAGCCGTTCTAAAAATCCTCCCGTCCGCAAGTCGATCGAACCTCAACCCTTTGCCATTCCCCGCCCCCTATTCCGTCCTTCCTCATTTCGCTGCGCCAGCGGCAGACAGGCGAAGTCCAGGCAAAGGCGCGCCGTCAGGGCGTGTGACCCGCATCGAAAGCCCGCAACCGGCCGTATGCTGAGTAACCTTGGCCAGCAGGTCATTCCATCCCGCCTTCAGTCGCCCCGTGGCCTGGTCCTGCCCAGGCGTCAGTCCTCGAACCGCGTTGTTGGCGTGGATCAACGCTCCATTTAACCAGAGCTTGATCCCATCATCGGATCCGATGGCAAAGCGCGCGTCCTGATCCGAGTCGACGTGCAACTGCGTCTTCACATAAACCACCGCGTGATCGCCTCCGGCGAATTCACCCAAGTCGACCTCCCCAGGGCGAGCCGGGTCGGCGGAGCCGGGCACGCGATGCCAGGCCAGGTCCTTGGCGTCGGCCTTTTCGGGTGGAAAGGTGACGTCGAAGAGTTCCGAAGCCGGCTTTCCAGGGACACGATACGGCCCCGCGCCTACCCACCCCGAATCCCAGCGTTGAAGCACCGATTGGGCGTTGGTCCGTACCGAAGGATCCTTGGCCTGTGACGCCAACTGGCGAAGCTCGGACTCCACGCGCTCGAAGTCGTTCGACCGAAGGCCCCCGGCAATCTGGACCCTGGCGAATTCGGCGTGCGACTGAACTTCCGCATCCGCGCCCAGGTTTCTCGCCAACTCGTAGGTTCGCAAATCCGCCACCTTGGACAAACCCGACAGGACGCGGCGCCGATCCGCGGCGTCGAGCCTCATCTTGCAGAGGTCGGACAAGGCCTCGACACGCTGCGGCAGGGAAAGTGCCGACGATTCCTCGGCGACCAATCGAACGAACCCCTCGATGGACAGCGATCGCAATGTCGTGTTGGTCGTCCCGCGCGCTATCTCCAAAAGGTCGGGCAGAAATCCGGCGTCCCGCGTGTCGCACAAAGCTCGGGCCGCCGCGGCGCGAATCCCGTCATCCGCATCACGCAGCGCGACGCGATAGGCTGGACGCAGCCGCGGATCCGAAAGGAGCATCCCGACCGGAAACAGCGCCACCCGCGCGTCGCGCGACCCGTTCGACAGGACGCGCAGGATCGGATCGATGTCAACGGGCGCGTCCGGGCCGGACCGTTCCACCATCGATTCGAAAACACTGACGATTCCGCGTCGCGTGTCCTCGTCGCGCGCCGCCGTCAGCAGGTCGACCAGGGCCGGCAAATCGCCGGCCCCCACAAGATGGCCTAACGCCTGCAAGGCCCCGGGAACCAGTTCCGGGAGAGGTTGCGCTACCAAGGTCATCAGCGGCCCCACCGCCGCGTGGTCTCCACGCGCACCGAGTGCGCGGAACACTTCACGGCGCGTCTCCGCCGAGGCGGCGTTGAGACTCGCCAACATCACCGAGGTCACCTGGCCCCGGCGCAGATTCACCAACGCGCCCCGGGCCGTCGCCTGGATCAACCCGTCGCTGCGAGTCGCAGCCTCCAGAAGCAACGGCACGGCACTGGCGTCTCCCAATTCACCCAACGTCGCCAAGGCATCCACGCGCACCTCCGACGCCCCGTCGCGGGCCACCTTCATCACCGCTGGCGCTGCCGCCGGATCGCCCAAACGCCGTAACAGAGGAACGAGGACCGCCTGATCCGTCGGGGTCGCCTTTCCCAAGAGATCCGCCAAGGCCGTCGTTATGCCGGGCGGGCGCACCAAGACGGCTGCCTGCAGCGCCGCCGATCGCAGGGCCGAATCGGCATTCGTTTCCAGGCCCTCGAGAATCGCGGACAACCCGTCGTCACCAGCCGCGCGCAGACGTCCGCTGAAGGCCGCCACTCGGACGGTCTCATCCTCGGTGGCGTCCGTGAGGGTCTGATAAAGGGCCATGGCCTCCGGACCTCGCCCTTCCTCGAGCAATCGCCCAGCGGCAGCCAGCAATCCGTTGATCACGGCGGCTCGAACTGGGGCCGACACCTTGTCCTTCGCCGATTGAAGCGCCGCCCGAACGTCATCGCCACCGATACGGGTCAAGGCATTGGCCGCCGCTATTGCAACCGTCGACTCGCCGTCGGTGAGCAACCGGGTCAGTGCGGGGACCGCTTCAGGGTCCCGCCGCCACCCCAGGGAATCGATGATGCCAAGCCTGTTTGCGCCGGTGGTGGTCCCGAGGGCCCCGCGAAGGGCCGTGGTCGCCTCGACCACCGGCAGCTCCTCGAGCGCATGACGCGCCGCCTGAGAAAGCCGTTCATCGCCCAGCAGGCCGGCGATAGCCGGGACGGAACGCGCCGATCCAATCAGGCGCAAGCGCACACACGCGTCGGCCTTCACCGGCGCACCCGCATTCGATTGCAGCACCGCGATCAGGTCCTCCTCCTCGCCCGCGAACAGGTCGCTATGGCCGAACGTGATCGAAATTCCGAGAACCCATACCCGCAGAAAGGGAATGAAATAAGGTTTCATGGCGGTCCTCAGGCTCCCAGTCCCCACGGCGGACGGGCCGCGTACGAAAGCAGTCGATTCGCTTGTTCGTCCCCGATGAACTCGCCTTTCACCGGATCCCAGGTCAACCGCCGCCTAAGAATCAGCGCGATGCCCCCGATGAGGATCGCCTGAATCGTATAGGCCGCGATCTCCGGGTCGCAGATGGTCCGCGCCCGACTGCGGACACACTCCAGGAAATTCCCCGACATGCTTTCGGCTCGATAGACGCGCTCGTCATTGGGTCCGATGGGCGACTGCAGAATCGTCGCCGGATAGGAAACGATCGCCGACCGATCCACGGCAAGGCGGCCTTCCGTTCCGACAAAACACGCCCCGCCTTCGCCACCGACAGGCTCCCCCGGGTAGCCGTTGGAGTGTACGACCACACCGTTCGCGTAGCGGTAGTGAACCACCGCCTCGTCATTTCGTTTGGGAACCGGATCGCACCAAACCTCAATTGGTGCCTTGGGATCGGGATTCACGATCCATTGGATGATGTCGTAGTGGTGCGGACTCCAATTCACATCTCCGATGAACATTCCCGGTAACGCGTGTCCTGCCTCGCCGTTGAAGGGACGCCAGGGATGCGGCCCCAGCCAAAGCTCCCAGTCGAATCCCTCGGGAACGGGTCGTTGAGCATCCGAGGTCCACGGCGTCGGAAAAAACGCCCCGGGCTGTCGGTAGGCGTAGACCTCCTTGAGTTGTCCCAGTCGATGGTTGCGCACCAGTTCGCAGGCCAAGCGGAATTTGCCGCCATACTCCGAACGCTGCTGGGTACCCGCTTGGTAGACACGGCCGTAGCGGCGAAAGGTTTCCACCAGCAACCGCGACTCCCGCACGGTGATGGCAACCGGCTTTTCACAATAGACGTCCTTCCCTGACCGGGCGGCCATCATCGACATGGGCGCCGCCCAGTGGTACGGCAGAGCCAGAAGCACGGCATCAATGTCGGATCGGCCCAGGACCTCGCGGAAATCGTTGTAGGACTGGACGCCTTGGAAGCCGGCGACGCCGCGGCTCTCGGCATACACTTGGTTGCAGCGTTGCTGGGCGCGGTCACGGCGTTCCCGGCGCACGTCGCAAACCGCCAGCACCTGAACGTCGCTGCGCGCCACATAGCCCCCCGGAATGTACGTCCAGGCACCGCCCATCAAGTGCCCCGATCCCTGACCTCCCAGCCCCACGAATCCCATCTGGATCCGCTCGCTGGGCGGTCGCCACCCCGCTCGCCCCAGCACCGAGGAAGGCAGGAACATCGGGAATGCTGCAACCGAACCCGCGATGCGTACCCCGGATCGCAGAAACTGCCGTCGGCCCATGGGGCGCCAAGTGGTCTTCATGGAATCCCCGGCAGCCTCCGCCACCGGGACCCGAAGAATCGACAAAAATGAAGCGGCCGGCCCGACCAGGGTCGGACCGGCCTTGAGGTGCGGTGACGTTCGATTAAGTGCCGAGTCTTCGTTATCGCGGACTTTCGTTGGTCCGATTGTAGACCGAGGCACGCTCCGGCTCGAGCGGACGGATCTCGAAGCGCAGTCCGTATTGCGCACACGGATTCTCGGCCGCCAACTCCGCGGCGGCGCGAAGGCTGGGGGCGAGAATGAACCAGTAGCCGCCGACCACCTCCTTCGACTCGCCGAATGGGCCGTCCGTGATGACGCCCGACCGACCCACGACGGCCCCCTCGGTGCTGAGGCGGCTGCCGGTTCGCATCGTGCCGGCGGCGATGTTTCCTTCGAGCCACCGATAGAACTTCTCGATAGCGATCTCGATGTCTTCCGGTTTCGCCGCCTTGTCCCATTGGCCGCGGGATAGGACGAGAAATTCGGGGACCTGAGATGGTAAGCGTTCGTTCATGGGGTTGGAGATGGACCAAGCACCCCCTACTTTGCGGTCAAGGAGGCCGATCCCGCAATCGCGCCGAGGGCCGCAAGCCCCTTTTCAAACTGCGGCCCGCAAATCTTCTCGCAGTCGAAGACAAGACTCATCGCTTTTCCCAGGAAACGGTTGGTCCCATACATCGCCCACGTCACCGCCGTCTGGTCACGCTCAGCCTTGAAGGTGAAGTCCACGGTTGCCGTCCCGGTCATTGGCCGCTGCCAGTCCATCCGGCATCGCACCCGTTCACCCGCAACGCTTTCAGTGATGGTGCAGGATCCCGCGCCTACCTCTCCATTGCCGTCCCAGGAACAAACTGACCCCACCCCTTCGTCCGGACCGCTGAAGGTGATCTTAACGTTGGGATCCAGTTTCAGAAACGGATTCCACTCGGGAACCCTGCGCTGATGATTCACAAGCTCAAACAAAACGGCGGGTGAACTCGACAAATGGGCGGTTCGCTCCACACGAAATTCACCCGGTCTCAAGGAGACCACGATAAGCAGTCCAACGACGACGAAGGCTAGTCCGAGAAGTATTTTGGTAATCATGGTTGTAGGAGGTTTGTCATTCTTGCTCTTGGCCGTGCGCGCAGGCACGGATGGAGAGATGACGAACGGATCCCACCCAAAAGGACACCTCGGCTTGCTTTTTGAATACGGGGAGGTCGTCCGCCGCGCGACTCCACCTGACGAGGCCAATGGCCCGCCTGCCGGAGCCCGTTAATCCACCTCGATCACCAGCGCCGTGAGGTTGTCGCGACCGTCCCGTTCACAAGCCTCACGGATCAATCGGTCGGCGGGACCGGCACCCGGACCGTCAAACGTGGCGGTGCGCACCAACTCCGCGAGCTGCTCGTCGAACAACCCCTCCACCACGCCGTCGGTACAAAGGAGGAACCGGTCGCCCCGTTCGAATCCGACCGCACCCACTTGCGGAGTCACGAACTGGTTGCTTCCGCCGAGGGCCTTTTGCAGGACCTTTCGCCTTGGGTGACTGCGGGCGGCGCGTTCTGTGATCTTCCCGTTCCGCAGCAACCATCCCACATGCGTATCGTCATGGCTGAGTTGGCGAAGGCCTGTCGCACCGCTGGGCAGGTAATAAATGCGGCTGTCGCCGACATGCCCGAAATACATCCAACCCGGAGTGAACCAGCACACACTGAGCGTGGTCTCCATGCCCGAGCATTCCTCATAGCTCCTGCCCAAAAAAACCAGGGCCCGATGAATCTGCTCGAACAATTCCTCCATCACATCGGAAAAACCCGATTCCAAACCCATTGCCGACTGATGGTAGGACTTCGGCAACAAGGTCATCAGCTTCTGCACCGCAATGCCGCTCGCGTGCTCTCCCGCGTTGGCACCCCCCATCCCATCACTCACCGCGAATGCGAAATCATGATGACCTGTCGTCGTCTCCCCGATCGCCCCAAGGTGATGCACTTCGAAGGCGTCGAATCGAAGCCCCAAAAAGGCGTCCTCGTTGTTTTGCCGCACCCGACCACGGTCCGTCCGGCCTGACCAACGCAATCGCACGGTTCCCAACTCCTGTCTCGAAGTCATCGTCATGTGGTTCCCGAAGGCTTGTCCTCGGGCAAAAGCGTCGCGAATTCGAAGTCGACGATACAGAAGCGTCCGTCCGACTGCCTGTAGGTCACGTTTCGCGGGTCCGGATCGTCATGCCGAACACCGAATGCTTCCAACTCGGCGAACAATTCCTTGGCCCGGTCGGCATCGATTCGCTCAACGCGGAATCCGCAGTTTGTCGTGACGATCCGGGGCAATGTCGCATCCGACTCCAGCAATTTTGGCACGAAGGTGCATCCCCGGGCCTCCAGATGCCGCAACACCCGCACCTCATGGTTGAACCGTTGATGCGCATCAGGGCCGTGGTAGGTCTTGAAAACGCGACCGTCGAAGGTGACCTGGACGGTCGACCGCAAGGTGTCTTTGACCTTCAACATGGTGCCCGCAGCCTGAGGCCAGTGTCTCTTCATGGCAACCGACGGCTTGGACCGCCGTATTTCGCCCACCCCGATCAAAAGAAGACAGATCCTCGATCCCGATCGACCTCCGCACTCAGGTGGACGTACCACGCTATCCGGAACAACAGCAGGCGCTTAAAAACCAGCGAGAAGCCACTTGGCCACGCGCGCGAATCCTGGCACCGTCCGTGCTTCCGAAGGAAGCCCAACGGAACCCTCGGGTCTTCCGTCGCGGATCATACTAGTAAGCAACGAACCGAAATTACCCGCCTTTACGTCGATGACTAAATACAAGCTCGAATACCTCTGGCTCGATGGCTATGAGCCGACTCCGAACCTCCGGGGAAAGACGCAGATCAAGGAGTTCGCCAGTTTTCCCAAGCTCGAACAATTGCCGATGTGGGGATTCGACGGCAGTTCGACCCGTCAGGCCGAAGGCCGAAGTTCGGATTGCATGCTGAAGCCCGTGGCGGTCTATCCGGATTCCACCAAGAAGAACGGCGTGCTGGTGATGTGCGAAGTCATGATGCCGGACGGCAAGACGCCTCATCCGTCCAACTCCCGCGCCACCATTCTTGACGATCCCGATGCCTGGTTCGGGTTCGAGCAGGAGTACTTCCTCTACAAAGACGGCGCCCCGCTCGGTTTCCCCAAGGGTGGCGGCTTCCCTCCGCCGCAGGGCAAATACTACACCGGCGTCGGTTATGACGCCGTCGGCGATATCGCCCGCGAAATCGTCGATACCCATCTCGACCTCTGTCTCGACGCCGGCATCAATCACGAAGGCATCAACGCGGAAGTCGCCAAGGGACAGTGGGAATTCCAGATCTTTGGCAAGGGCTCGAAAAATGCCGCCGACCAAGTCTGGGTCGCCCGTTATCTCCTGATGCGCCTCTGCGAAAAATACGGCGTTGATGTCAACTGGCACTGCAAACCTTTGGGCGTCGATGTGGATTGGAACGGCTCCGGCATGCACTCGAATTTCTCAACCAAGTTCATGCGGGAAGTCGGCGGCAAGGAGTACTTTGAAGCGCTCATGGCTGCGTTCGACAAATATAAGAACGAGCACATTGCCGTGTACGGCCCCGATAATCACCTCCGCCTCACCGGTCTCCACGAAACGCAGTCCATCGACAAATTCAACTACGGCGTCGCCAACCGCGGAGCGTCGATCCGTGTTCCCCATAGCTTTGTGAACAACGGCTACAAGGGATACCTCGAAGATCGTCGCCCGAACTCCCAGGGCGACCCGTACAAGATCGCCAGTCGGATCCTTCAGACCATCGCCACGGTCCCGACCAAGTAGTCGAGACACCGCGATTTCATCGCGTCCCCTTCAAACGCCGCACGCCTCCGGGCGAGCGGCGTTTTTTGTTGAGCACTCCCCTCCCAATTTTTTTGGCCCAAATGCTCGCTCATTCCCGCTTTGGGACGTGTGAGCAACACAACGCCCCCATCTCCCAGGCGTGCGTCGGGCCCTGATAGCGACCCATTCGCGGCCGGTCCTAGAGTGGCGCCGGCCATCACGGCGGAGCGGTACCACAGGCCAACGGACGCCGCCCTGGTCGAAAGTCTTCCCCAAGCCGGCGCACGGTCCTACCCCCACGCCAACTCCAACGGCAGACCGAAGCCAGTGTCGCTCCTTGCCAATTCAGCCCATGTCCCAATCCGATGGGGCTTTCTGGGGATGGTCTGCCTTGCGACGGCCCCCGCGGTCCAGGCCCAGTGGCTCAACCAGACCGTCCATCTCAAGGCGGGTTGGAATGCCGTCTTCCTCCACGTTGACGCCTCGCACAGGACGCTCAATGGGAGCGTCGGCAACGATTCGACCAACCCGATCCTTGAGATCTGGAAATGGAATCCACCTCCCATCGCTCAGTTCACCACCAACCCGGCTGAGCCCACCTCTACGGTCGACTGGACCCCGTGGGTTCGAACGAACGCAGCGTCGCCGCTCCAACACTTGACCGGGGATACCGCCTACCTGGTCCGCATCGACTCCAATGTTCCCGCCTACGCCTGGGACATCAAAGGCCAACCCGTGCCGCCGCGCCATGACTGGTCAGTTTCCGGTCTGAACCTGATTGGATTTCCCACCGTCATCAACGCCCCTCCGACCTTCGCGTCGTTTCTCTCGAACTCACCGGAACTCCAATCGGCCCCCCCGGAAATTTATCGGTACGTGGGAGGCAACCTCGGGCCTTCCAATCCGGCGCTCCTCGCCTCACCTCTGTTCCCCACCGAAGCCGTCGAGCGCGGCAAAGCCTATTGGATTCGTTCGGGCACTACGTTCAGTCAGTATTTCGGACCTTTTGAGGTCCTCACCTCAGATCGTGCTGGGATCCATTTCGGCGAGTCCCAGGGAAGCACTACGGTCCGTCTCCGAAACCTCAGCGCAACTTCGCTCACCGTGCGTCTCGCCCTCGTGGCGTCGGCCGCTCCTCCACCCAACCAACCCGCCATCGCCGCCGAACCGCCCTTGCTCATCCGAGAGAGTCTGGATCCGCTGACCTATACCTACGGCCACACCCGTCTCCCGATCGGGTTGGTTCGCACCTGGGATCTCGCGCCGCGCGGCCAGACCGGTGCTGAAGCCGAGATCGTCCTGGGACTCGACCGTTCGGCCATCACTCAGCCTCCCGGCACGCTGCTCGCCGGCCTCCTTCGATTCACCGACTCCCTTGGCCACACCCTGATCCATGTCCCGGTTTCGGCGACCGTCGCGACAAGCTCCGGGCTCTGGGTTGGCGATGCAACGGTCACCCAAGTTGCCCACGCGCTCACCACGTACCAACGCGATGCCATCGACCGTCCCGTAACCAGCACCAACGGCAACTACCTCGTCGCCAGCATCGACAACTCCCTGGGATCAGTGTCCCAACCCTTTCCTCTACGCCTCATCGTTCACAACCCCACCAACGGCTCCGGCGCGACTCTGCTGCAACGAGTTTACTACGGACTCGACCTCGCCACCAACCCGGTCGCCTCGAGTGGCGAATCCGTCCTGCACCCCGCCTTCCTCAAACAGGCCCGTCGCATCTCGGCCTCGCATCTTCCCTGGACCACGAGCAACAGCGTGTGGACGTTGAGTGGGAAACTCGGGCAGCAGACCAATCTCACCACGACGGTCACCGTCGCCCACGACGATCAGGCCTCCAATCCGTTCCTGCACACCTACCACCCCGACCACGATAATCGGAGTGCGACCTTCGATAGCATCCTGCCCCAAGGGCAGGAGTCCTACCGGATCGAACGCACGATCACGCTGAGCGTTCAACCGCCCGCCAATGACTTCGCCAGTCTGGTCAATGCCGGCACCACGGTTGGCGGCATCTACAGCGAACTGATCACGCTCAAAGGGCTTACCCGCCCGGCTGGCACCAACGACACGCGCCAGTTTCAGGTGCGCGGGACGTTTCAGCTCCAGCGCGTCCACGACTTACCGGTTCTTACCCTGGCCCCCTGACTTCCCTGATCGCTTTCAGAGGTGGCCTGGCGAAGGTCTCGCAAAGGCAACCGTCAACCCCCACCTCGACGCATGTGACGCTTACCCATTGATCATCCCAACCCCGACCTCATCCCTCCCGATCCCATGACCTCGACCTCAGACTCCTCCATCTTCCATTGGTTGAACACCACCCTGGGTGCACTGGCCCTCGCCGCCGTTTTCACCCTGCCGAGCACCGAAGCCCGCGCCCAAGCCACCGCGACGCCCCCGGAACGCATGACCTACCAAGGCTATGTGGTCGACGGAAACGGCAACCCACTCGGCGCCACCAATCCCAAGAATTACGACATCATCTTCCGCATCTGGAACGACGCCACCGCCAGCGGCGCCGCCAATCGGCTCTGGACCGAGCAACAGACGGTGACTGTCGACAAGGGCTATTTCTCGGTGCTGCTGGGAGAAGGCGCCAGCATCAGCGAAAACCGTCCACCGCTCTCCACGATCTTCACCAATGCCACCGCATCCGATCGCTGGATCGGCCTTACCGTCAAAGGAATCGGTGCCGGCAATCCGCCCGCCGATGTCGACATCCTCCCCCGCATCCGACTGCTGACTTCTCCTTACGCCTTCCTCGCCAACAAAGCACTGAGTGTCGACGGCGCCGCGCTGTCGAGCGGCACGGTCGCGGACTCCCGCTTAAGCACCAACGTGGCGTTGCGCGCGGGTGGAAACACTTTCACCGGGAACCAAGTCATGAATGCCAACGTCGGCATCGGCGTCTCCAACCCCACAAACAAGCTCCAAGTCAACGGTATCGCACAGGTCGGGTACCTCACAGTCGAACCCGGAGACGGCGGTAATGAAGGAGGAGAGTTGCTCCTCAAGGGTTCCGGCGCGAATAACAATTGGCACATCGACAACTTCTCAGGCCGGCTACGCATGTTCGTGCCCTCGGTCGGCGAACGCTTCTCCCTTCTGAACAACGGCAACCTCGGCATTGGCACGTCCACACCCACCGATCGTCTTCAAGTCAACGGCTCGGCACGCGTCGGGTACCTCACCGTTGAAGCCCAAAACAGCACCGGCGAAGGAGGGGAGATCAATTTGTTGGGCTCTGGAACCAACACCTCCTGGACCATCGATACCCAGAATGATCGCATCCGAATGTTCTACGGCACCGCCGAACATTTTTCACTTAGGGGCAACGGAAATCTCGGTCTCGGAACGCTTTCTCCCAGCGCCAAGCTGGATGTGAATGGTGACATCAAGATCAAGGGGGAGAGACCCTTCGCCTTCAAAACCCTGACGGTCAGCGGAAACACCTCCACCGACACCGGCTGGCCCACCAACAAGTACGTGGTCTCCGTCGTCGGCTTCTACGCGAAGGACGGCGACATCAACGAATTCGGCTCTTCCGGCAACCTGATCCGCTGCCGCGCCGTCACCAGCACCACCAGTCCCAACTGGTTCCTCGAAGTCGATTTTCGTTCCCATAATTCCGAGGAGACCTGGACCGTGAATCTCATGCGCGTCATTCGCGACCTGGTGACCGATGACTCGTCCTTCTAAGTCGGAAGCATCTCGTAATCCGTCCTTCCCCATCCCGTCCATCCCGTCGCCTGACGCGCGATTGGTCCAATCCTGCCCCCAGGGAACTTACCTATGCACCGGCTCTCCCGATTCTCATGGTTCGCGGTCAGTCTGATCGGTTTGGCTTCGGTGGCGCCCATCGCCCGCGCCCAGTCGCTCACACTGCCTCTCGAAATCCGCCAGCCCAATACGATCTGGAATCTGCAATCCGTGCGCGGCGTCCCCATTTCCTCCGTGGTGAATCAACCCCCGGGGTCGGACGGCCGCATGACGAATCGTAATGAGTCCGGATCCGCCCTGCTGCCCACCACCAACCAATTTCGAGGATTCGTTTCCTTCGGCGGCGTGCCAGGACTTACCTCCAACCAATGGATCTCTGTCAGTAATTCGCCCATCCTCAAGGCCGGGAACGGCGCGTTCTCGGGCAACTTGGCCGCGGAAATGCGTCTGCCCCTGGCCCGGTCCAATGACGCCGTGATCTTGGTCTTCCGCCAGACGCAGGTGGGATCGCCCTTCCTCTCACGCCAGGTGTCCTTCCCGTTCGGCAGTATCGTCAGCGCCCCGACGACGGACGAGAATGGCTTGCCTCTCACCGTTCCGAGCTCGACCTATTGGCTGCCCGAACCCTACACGACCAATCGACATACCAACGCTCCCTACTACTGGAGTCCGCACTCGCAGAAGGTCTACGCCATTCAGGCGGGTCCCATGAGCATTCGGTGGATCAAAGCCGCCTACTCCCAGACGCAGCCGCCTGATTTCGCCTCCAACCCCGGGAACTACTTCGTCAATGGCGGCAATTATTTTCGTCTCTACTCCGTCAACTATGTGGTGTCCGGAACCCCGGTCAAACCACCCCGCCGCATGTACTGGACCGAACGCGAGTTCGGCCTGCTGGGCAAACCGGTCGCCGTTCCCACCGCGCGCGTCGGCGCCGTTCACATCGTCTACAACAACAACTTTCCAAAGACCGTCTCTCAGAGCTACTCGGGTCCCGGCCAGACCAGTCCGACCGACGGAAGCACCAACCAGGTGCTCCAGGAACTCCGCACGATCTGGTACGATCAGCAGCTGGGAAGCATCTATGCCTACAATCAGGAGGGGCGCGTCTTCCTCGAATTGCTCGGCGACGTCCGAGCCGACGGACAGACCCGCGAACAGCTCGGATTCGAAATCGTTGACGTCACCAAGCAACCGAGCCCGCTCGATGTCCGCGTCGAACTCGGCGATCGCATCCTGCCGCCCGCTCCCGGCACCACCGACACCCTCTCCGCCGAACCCGTTCAGCAAGTCGGTGGTTCGACTTTCGCCTACATTCACAGTGTCGAGGGCAAGGACGAAACCACGCTCTACGCCGCCAGGGAAACGACCCACCTTAACGATTATTTCATCCATTGGATGGAGACGGGCTTGGTCGGCCTCAAGTGGCCATCCCTACTCGGTCGCTACGAACTCGTTTGGCCGACGGATATCGCCCGGTACAGTCACTATGTCCGACCGCTCGTCGACACCGAGTCGGAGGCTCGGCGCACCGCCGTTCCGCTTCCCACGGCCAATGCACCGGTCATCGAGTACCAGGACCCGCTTGACCAACCCCGTGGCAAACTCACCGAGACCTACGGCTACTACACCTACCTTTCACCGGCACAACCGCTTCATCGGGCCCTGATTCGATACAACGCCGGCGACCAGGTCGCGTTCGAGCGCGTCTTCTCCTGGCTCGACGTCACTCTGAAGTCGGGCATCTACGACGCCGACTCCATTGCCACCACCCTGGACGGATGGAGTTCCGCCACCCGAACGCTCCAGTTCTCCAACGCCCTGACAGCACCACGAGTGGTTGACCAGACCGTTGAGGTGGGCCAGCGCATCCTTCCCCCTCCGGATGAGTCGAATGCCTACGGCGACGAACTCGCCGGCCATATCAAAGTCGAGGAAGGCGACCTCTTTCACGCCACGGCTTATGCCGATCCGTTCGTCGCAGGATTCGATACCGCCCAGCTTGGATCGATCATCCCAGTCAATTCCATCCCGGGGAACGATCACTTGGAGATCTGGTGGTTCCGTCCTAACGCCGCCCAGACAACCGCGGGTTTCGAGACCATCCGCTGGCCATCGGTCATTGGTCGCTACCAGGTGCGCTGGCCGATCGGTCCGCGAGAAATCATCCTGGCCAGCAATGCCGGCAGCGGCGTGCTCCCATCCTTGGTGGCCAAAGGTGAGATCTACTTCCAAAACGACCGGAATCGCCCCGGCTTCAACCCCAACGAGGAACATGCCCTTATGCTCGGCGGCCAGGCATGGGCCTTGCGCGATGATCTCAACGTGGTCACCGGTACCGACGCCACCTCCGAGCCTTACGTTCTCGTCTCCTACATTGCCGAGGATGGCCGTCCGTCCGTCGAACCCTTCAAAGTGCTGCGCGAAAAGGGAACGGTGAGTTTCAACTACCCGGTCGTCGCCGGATCCATCCTGCAGGCCCCCATGCCCCTGCCTCTCCTGCCAAAACCGCTTGGTCCCAAAGTGGTCGGCACGGAGCCCCGCAGTCTCAACCAGGAACAGTATTTCCGCACCGTTGCGAGTTCCACGGCGCTGGGAGGTGCCGCCGCTGAGATCAGGACCGTTGAGACCCATCACTTCCGACCGTGGCATCGCGAACTCGCACTGCAATCGCCCAACCTGCAATCCACCAAGTGGTTCTTCGCCACCAACACCCCGATTCCCGGCCAATCCCTGCGCGGTCTGGTGTCCGACAGTCGCGGAACCTCAGTGTCTTCGGCCTCCTTGCTGCCGGTCGTGTCGAACCTGGTCGAGACGGGTTCCTCTCCGTTCATTGACTTTTTCGGCCTCGAACACACGCGCCGGACCTACCGACTCACCGTGCGCCAACCGATTCGTTACACCGTGCCCAGCGCCCTCCCGTTGGCCGTTGGCCAAAAGGTCTATGTCATCGCACCATCCCTCAACGCCGCCTGGGAATGGTCCGCCGCTTCCGTCAACCCCACCTCGTTGGACGTCGAGTACCTCTACGTCGAGGACTTCGAAACCACCGACGAGGTGCTGACGTTCACGAGTTCCAAAATCTCAGGGAACATCGCCACGTTTC
Source organism: Verrucomicrobiales bacterium (assembly GCA_016795425.1). GTDB lineage: Bacteria > Verrucomicrobiota > Verrucomicrobiia > Limisphaerales > CAIMTB01 > CAIMTB01. The sequence continues at coordinate 25,419 of JAEUHG010000144.1, read as the reverse complement.
TCCAAGGACTGACCAACCTGGATGAACTACGCCAGGCCTCGACCATCTTTGTTCCCTCGGGAACCGTCGCCGCCAACCAGTATGCCGGTTGGCGCCTCCGTGCGGAACCGATTCCGGCCTCCGGAAGCACTGGCCACGGCGCCTTCACGCTCCAGGATCGCAAAGGCGATCTCTGGGTGGTTCGGGGACCCCACGACGGATCCGCCTCCCCCTACCTGCAGATGCAGTTCTATTACAACACCCTCCCAGGCTTCTTCTTCCCATCGCTGAGCCTGGCGGATCAACCGCCAGCAGGAACCATCACTCCGTTCCTTCGCACGCGCGATCCCAGTGGCCTGTACCTCGGCGATCCCGTATACGGCAACCGTTCCAATCCCGTTGAGGGCGACAACAACGCCATGATGGTCGTCTATCGCCCCGTGTGGCCCACGTCCACACCGGTGCTGCAAATGGCGGAGACCTTGACGCTTCCGAAGCGCGGACTCCCCGCCATTCGGGGTCAGTCCAGTCTGGAGGTCGTCTACCAGCAATCCCAAGCCGCTGATCCCAATCGCGTCAGCGTTCGTCTCCACGATCCGACCCGCGAGAAGGAATTCGAACTCGCCGCGCCGAACAACCTGGCCGCGCTCGATCGAATCCCCGATTCCGTGAAAACAGAAACGGCTCGGGGCCTCACCTACTTCCCGCTGCTTCCACCGCACCTGAGCGAACGCTTCTTCCTCGATCCCAATCGGGGCAAGTACGGGAAACTGGTGTTTCGGGGTGAATTCAGGGACGAAACCGTCGGCGACGATGTTCTCCATCTCAATGTTCTGAGCCCCAAGGATGCCGCGACGCTCCAGGACCTCTGCCTGGCCAGCGACCCGGCGCGCAGCCGATGGAACGACGCTATCGCGGCCCTGAGCACCGCCATGGTCAAATACGTCGAATCCCCACAAAAGCCGGGCACTTATGTTCCCGCCGAAGGCCCCGCCATCGCCGGTCCCGGCGACCTCGCCGCCGTCACCGATGACGATGTCGCGGTCGATTCCTACGCCCTTTCCGCTGTCGGCCCAGGACAAGGTTACGTGACCCTGGTCGCCGGCAACGGCCTCGCCTTCACGCCACGTGAGGACCCCGTCAGTGTCCACGTCCTGCGCGTCACCAACGTGCTCTACGCCGGCGAGGTCAAAGCCATCGCGCCCGAGAACCCACTCAGCGAGAAACTCACGCTCCAACAGGTCGTGGACTTGGCCGGCGGAGTGAAGGATTTCGAGTTTCAGTGGAAGATCGCGTCGCCAGTGGACGGACTCCCGCCCCAAGTCTTTCAAACCACCCGCCGCCTCCTCCTCGGCAACGGCACCTGGCAACACCTCACCTTCCCGGCCACCGCCCAGGACGGTGTCCGCACGAACATCTACATCGGGATGCCTCGAACGATTCCGGTCAACCTCCCGGGCCAAGGCGTCGTCGCGGTCAGTTCGATCCCGTTCTCATCGTACACCAGCAATGGAGCCACTTACGAACTGCAGACGCCCGGACCTCACATGTTGCCCCCAGGAACCTGGGTCGTCGCCTCCGCTGAAGTGTCCAACGGCACCACGCTTTCCTCGGTGGAATTGTTGGGCCAAACCCTCTACGGCCCGGCCTCGGACCGACTTAAGGTCCTCTTCAGCCGGGGCGCCTTCACCCTGCGCGGTCTCCGGGAAGCCATCCCGGCCGAGTTCGACGCCCAACTCTCCCAAAGCACCCTCTACCGGGAATTCACCGTACCCGCCGCCACCTACTCGCAGCTGTGGTTGAGCCTCGACATCGACGACTTCCTCGCCGCGCGGATCTACGTCAACGGCGAGCCCGTCATCACGGTCAACTTCGCCAGCGGCAACACCGCGATCGGCACGCCCCCAGCGGGAATCCTTCCCCTGCCCAAGGCCTATTCCATCGATCCCTCCATCCTGAATCGGGGCCAGGTGGATGGCGTCCAGCGAATCGCTGTGCAGTTCTATTCCGACGCCACTTCCGGAACGCCGCAACGATTCAACCTTCAGCTCGAAGGTCTTGAAGCCGTCGATCAAACCGGGCTCGCCGGCAGCCCGTGGCTCAATCTCGAGTCCTCGAAATACCCCGACGGCCTCCGCACCATCATCGGAGAATCCGCCGATGTTCGTGCCCTCAGCGACAATTACTTCATCATGCGGTATCGGGCGACCAACACCACCCACGCCTCGTTCGGCACGGGTTGGTCACGATGGACCACGCCTCAGCTCGCCGAGGGTTGGATCAAGCGCGCCTTGGCCGGCCTCAACCCCTTCAACCAACGCCTCACCGATCTCTTCAATAATCGGGTCAATACGGATGTGAGTCTACTCACCTCCGCCGGCACACGCTGGGAAGGCGAGGTCGCCCTTAATCTCGAAAGCATCAACCAATACGGACTTATCGAGATCTACGAAACGATCCTCCGCCGCGGTCGCATGCTCAGCATCGACGGCGGGATCAACTACGGACCGGCCAATGACGCCCTCCTGCTCGCCGCCGGTTACCTCAATGACCTCTACATGATTGTCGGCAACGAGGCCTGGGCCGATGCGTCCAACCCCACCATTGGTATCGGCACTGCCGACCGTACCTACGGCGACATCGCCACGTCCCTCATCGCCTTCAAGGGCCAGGTCGCTTCCTTGCTCGACGAGGAACTCGCCCTGCTCCGCGGTCGAGACGATTTCCTGCAGCCCGGCGTCGACCGCAGCCCGGTCTACAATCGTTTGGTTTGGAATTACACCCGCGGCATCGACGCCGGCGAAGTCGTTTACGCGGTCAATTACAACATCCAGGAGAATCCCGATCAGACTCCCGACGGCGTGATCAATGCCGACGACGCTGCGCGTCTCTTCCCGCAAGGACACGGCGACGCCTACGGCCATTACCTCACGGCCCTCAAGGGCTACTACGCCCTGCTCCTCAACAATAAATTCGATTGGGTGCCCCGCATCGAAGCCGTGACCGTCCTCGGCCAACCGGTCTCCGTCGACTACCAGGACGAGCGCAAATTTGCCGCCGCCGCCGCCGCCGTCAGCCGGGTCGGACGGCAAATCTTCGATCTCACCTGGCGCAAGGACGGGTCCCCGGGCCAGGACAAGGGTTGGACCCAGTTCTCGCCCACCCGCGTCAACACCCGTCGCACCCTTCCCAGCACCCAATATTGGGGACTCGACCACTGGGCCAGCCGCATCGGCCAAGGTCAATATCTCCACTGGATCATCGGGAATTCGATCCTGCCCGCCGTCGATCCCGATCCCGCGCATCAGGGAATTCAGAAGGTCGATCGCACCACCGTCCCCGAACTCACTGAGCTTGCCACCATGGGCCGCGACCTTCAGCAGGCGCTGGACAACGCCGACTCTGGCCTGACCCCGCTGGGTCTCTCCGGTGGCAGCCTCGCCCTCGATCTCAATCCCAACGCGATCGTCGGCGCCGACGACGGGACGCATTTCGAACAGATCTACGGCCGTGCCAAGGCCGCCTTGAACAACGCCGTCGCCGCCTTCGACGACGCCAAAGATGTCACCCGCCTGATGCGATCGGAGCAGGACTCCCTTGCCGAGGTTCAGGCGGGAGTCGCGCGCCAGGAACTCGCCTATCAGAACGCACTCATCGATCTCTACGGAACTCCCTACCCGGAAGACATCGGTCCCGACGGCACCTACAACCAGGGCTATTCCGGCCCCGACCTCATTCACTTTGCCTACGCGGAAACACCTCAACTCACGTTCCCGGGTCTCCTCACCAACACGGAACCGCGCCAGTTCCGCATTGATATCCAAGGTTTCTCACCCGCCTACGAAGCCAGCGACAAAAAGACCACCTTCGATTTTGTTCGCCAGGCCGTGGCCAACGACACCAACAGCTACCGGCCCAACCTCGATTACGTCGAATTCACCCTCGATAGCTCCGGATCGTTCGTCAAGCCGTCCACCTGGACCGGGCGCCGCACCGCGCCGGGCAGAATCCAGGAAGCCATCTCACGGATCCACCTGGCGCGCGCGGCCGCTCTAGGAACCTTGGCCAGCCATGAAACCCTCAAACGCAAACTCGATCGCTCCCTGCAGACGTTCCAGCAGGACGAAGCGGCGTATCACCATCTCCACCACCTGGACCTCACGAAGGCCTCCATCCAGGCAGGACTCGAAAGCGCTGTCTTCGTGACCAAGATGGCGCATCTCGCGCTGGAGACTTGGGGAAGTCTCTTGGAGGATGCCACCCGAACCGCCCTCGAATCGATTCCCCGGTCCACGATCGCAGGCACCGCCTTCGGTGGTGACGTCACCTCGCCGGCTCGCGGCGCGGTGCTCGCCGCCTATGCCTCGGCCAAGTCCGCCAAGGGTCCCATCAATTATCTCAAGGAATTCACCACCGGCGCCTTCACCGTTGCCACCCAGAACACCCTCCGCTTCCGCGACGTCGAAGAGGTCCAACCGCTTCTGCGCGATCTTGAACGGCAGGCCGCCGTGCTCGAACTCGACAACCTGCTCGGCGAACTGCAGGGAACGCTGCACACCATCAACCAGCGCCTCGAGGAACTCGACGCCGCGGTCAATCATTACCGCAGCCTTCTCGCCCAGGGCGATCGCCTCCAAGCCGAACGCGAAGTCTACCGACAGCACACCGCCGCGGTCATTCAGGGCTATCGCACCCGCGATGCCGCCTTCCGCTTCTTCCGCAACGAAAAGCTGGAGCGTTACAAAGCCCTCTTCGACCTCGCCTCCCGCTACGCCTTCCTCGCCGCCAACGCCTACGATTACGAAACCGGCCTGCTGGATTCCTCCGCCGGCGCGTCCTTCGTGCAACGTATCCTCAGCGCCCGCGCCCTGGGCGTCGTCCGCAATGCCGAACCGCAGTACGCCGGCAGCAACACCGGCGATCCCGGCCTTTCCAGCGCCCTCGCCGAAATGAAGGCCGATTGGGATGTGCTCAAGGGCCGACTCGGGTTCAATCGCCCCGACGCTTACGGCACCACCCTTTCCCTTCGCACCGAACTGTTCCGCATCCTTGCCTCCACCAATAGCGACGCTCAGTGGATGGATGCGCTCGCCCAAGGTCGACTTCCCAACGTCCTCGCCGACGAGGACGTCCGCCGTCACTGCCTTCAAATCGGCGCCAACCAAAACCTCCCCGTTCCCGGCCTGGTACTCGCGTTCAGCACCACCATCGGACAAGGAGTCAACGTCTTCGGCCGCGACCTCGCCGCCGGCGACCACGCCTTCAGTTCCAGCGCCTTCGCCACCAAAATCTTCGGAGTCGGTGTGGCGCTCGAAGGCTATCGAGGCATGGATAAACCCGCCGCCAACGCCGGCGCCGGCGGCGCATCCCCACCCGATCCCGATGGCTGGTTCACCGACCCGCTCGGCCTCGCCGCCACTCCCGAAGTGTACCTGATTCCGGTCGGTGTCGACTCCATGCGCCGCGCCCCGATCGACGGCACCAGCAGTCTCCGCTCCTGGACCGTCGAGGACGTCGCCATACCGCTGCCCTTCAACATCTCCGGCACCGACCTGAATGGCTCACGGTTCCAACTGTCCGCGAACTCCCTGAGTGAACCGCTCTTCGCACCTCGCCAACACCAGGCGTTTCGCCCGGTGCCTTCTGCAGATTTCTTCGAGCCCAACCTCTACGGTGCGGCCGGAACGCTGCAACGCTCGCAGTACACCAACAATCGCCTCGTCGGTCGATCGGCCTGGAATAGCCGGTGGAAACTCGTCATCCCCGGTCATTCCCTGCTCCGTGATCCCGACGAAGGCCTCAATCGCCTCCTGCGAACCGTTCGGGACATCAAATTGCATTTTGTCACCTATTCCTACTCCGGCAATTGACCCGCTCCACGCAATCACGATCTCATGAACACTCACTTCACCCCCGCGGGTCACTGCCTGTCGCTCGTCCTTGGCGCCGCCCTGCTTGCTCCCGCCTTGGTCGAGGCCTTTCCGCCCGCCCCACACCATCGCCTCGTCGGCATGGTCCGGAACGAATACGGCGAACCCCTCGCGATGCGGAATGCCAAGATCCTGTTCGAAGCCGACAATGGCGTGCAACTCGTCGGGTCCATCGTGCCGGGACTCGAACCCGGGGCGAATTACTCGCTCCACCTCCCCATGGACTCCGGCATCGCCGCCGACGCTTACAAACCCACGGCGCTGAAACCCACGCTGCCCTTCCGGATCCGAGTTCGGATCGGACAGACCACCTATTTGCCCATCGAAATGGTGGGTGCCCCTTCCCACCTGGGCGATCCGGCCGCCACTACTCGACTCGACCTCACGCTCGGAATCGACACCGACAACGACGGTCTTCCCGACGACTGGGAACGGCTGCTGATCTCCAAACTGGGAGGCTCCCTCGATTCGATTCGACCCGACGACGACTCGGACGGCGACGGCATTCGCAACCTGGATGAATACCGCGCCGGCACCTTCGCCTTCGATCCCGAGGGCGGCTTCCGTCTCAGCCTGATCCCGCAAGCCCAAGGAGTGCCGCTACTCGAATTCACCGTCGTCACTCCCCGAACCTATACGGTCCACGCCTCCACCGATTTGGTGCATTGGGTTGCCATTCCGTTTCGCGATCCCAACGACCGTGCCGGCGTCGCCCAGATGTCCTACTCCTCCACCGACATCCGAATCCTGCGCGTCGAACCCGTCATCCCGTCCGACGTCCCCATCGCGAACTACTTCTTCAAGGTCGAGGTTCAGTAGCCATGAACTCCCTGACACAGCATGCCTCGCCGCGCCTCGTCGCCCTGGCAACCCTCGTCGTCATAGGTATTTTCGGACTAAGCCTTCTGTGGCGACGCCCACCGGCCCGCACCGAGCCGGCACCCGCAGAGATGCCACGCACGGATCTCGTGCAACGCGACGGGCAATGGTGGCTGCGCGATCCCTCCATTCCCTTCACCGGCATGCTCGTCGACTTTTACGAATCCGGGGTGCGCAAGTCGCGTTCCACCGTGGTCGATGGACGGCTGGAAGGCCTCTCCGAAGGTTGGCATCCCGACGGCCAACGCCAGGTGGTCGAACATTTTCGCTCCGGCATCTCTCATGGCCAAAGAACCAAATGGCATCCGAATGGGCGGCTGCTATCCGAAGCCGACATCATGGACGGCCGCATCGAAGGCGTGTTTCGACGGTGGCACGAGAACGGTATCTTGGCGGAAGAGATGGAAATGAAGCGGGGCGTCGCCCACGGGTTTTCGCGGGCCTATCATGCAAGCGGCTGCCTCAAGGCAGAAGTCCGCCTTAACAGCGGTAACGTCGTCGAACAACGCTTCTGGAAGGACGGGGAGGTGCCACCTCACCTCGTTGCCGCCAACATCCCTCGTTCCACGAAAACTGCCCCAGGTCCCTAACCAAAAGTTTCATGACGATCCACGGATAATCCCTTGGGCGGTGTCGTGATTTCGACTAGCGTGATCGACATGAAACGACACGTTTCGATGGGTCCTGGATCACAGGACCGGATGGCGGACGTGCGCACCAGCCAACTCCTGGATGGCACCCGCTCCACGTCGGTTCGTCAAACCCGCCCCATCGCCCGCTCTACCCAGCATGCCGCGACGGGTTTCACGCTTATCGAACTGCTGGTGGTCATTGCCATTATCGCCATCCTGGCGAGCCTTCTCCTGCCAGCCCTCGCTGCCGCCAAGGACCGCGCTCAGCGCACCATGTGCGTCAATAACCAGAAACAGATCGGCCTCGCGGATCACCTTTACGCCAGCGACAACGGGGATCGTCTTTCCTTTCCCAATTGGAATCCACCCTGGGTCCCCGGCTGGCTTTATTCGCCGTCCAACAATGCCGTGCCCGCTCTCTGGAGTGCCGCGTCCCGCACCAACTCCAATGCCCCGTACCTTGGCGGCCAACTCTGGCCGTTCCTCGGCGTTCCTCGTCTCTACCGCTGCCCTCTCGACCGTACCAACACCCCTACCTTCAAGGCGCGCGGCAATAAGCTGGCTACGTTCGTCATGAACGGCGCCGTCTGCGGTTTCGGTTCTCTCAAGCCGGACGGCCTCTCCTATAAACTCACCGACTTCCAACCCGATGCCTTCATCATGTGGGAGCCTGACGATGCCAATGTGACTCTCGGCTACGGCTACAACGACGGGTCCAGTTACCCGGATCCCGACCTGGACGGTGCCCTCGGCCGACGCCACGGCAAGAAGGGCGGCATCGTTCTCGCCGTCGATGGGCACATCGAATACATCACCTACGACGCATGGCGGCGCGAGTCCAAGCTCACCACCAAGAACCGCATGTTCTGCAGCCCCGGTAGCCCCAACGGCCGCTGAGAGATCGCAAAAAAGGTTCTCTTTCCAGGCGCGGCCCGGCGGCCGCGCCTCTTTTCTTCCTCGGCCCATCGCCCTCGCCCACTTCGCACGGCACTCCGCAAGCAATCCTGCAACGTAGCAACATTGCTACGTTGCAGGATTGCTTTATAGAGGCGCAGCTAGTAGCCTCGTCCCATGAACCGCGGAGCCGTGCCGCCGAGTGTCCCATGGCCCCACGCCGGTTCTCCCGACTCCGCTCCTTCCTATGTTCCGCACCAGCACCCCCGTCACCGCAGCCGCTTTCCACAACCGCAGCCGCGAACGGGAGGAACTTGAACACGCCATCGATCAACTCCTCGCCGGAGCCCCCAAATGGGTCGCCATCCTCGGCCCACGAAAAATCGGAAAGACGAGCCTCGTCCTCGAAGCCATGCGTCGTAAGGCGGGACCGGGCTTGTGCATCGTGAATCTCGATATCCAGGAAACCATGCCTGTCTCCACCGAAGTGTTCCGTCGACTGGCCTTGAGGATGGTCGATGCGGTCTTCGGCCCGGACCTCGGCGAATCCCCGGAACGCCTGGCCCGCCAACCGGCCGCCTATCGGGCCCTGCTCCAGCGATCCCAACCCTTCGCCGCGCTCCCACCCTCGGTCCGCACGGAAATCCTCGAACTGGGCGAAGGTGAGGCGACGGCCGAGCGCGCGGGCGCCTGGCTTCAACTGCCCCAACAAACCGCCGAAGCTCTCGACCTCCATCTGGTCGTCGCCCTTGATGAATTCCAGGAACTCGGAGCCCTCGAGTCCGCCCGACGAGGCTTCGATCCCTTCGCCCTCCTTCGCAGCCATTGGCAGAAACATTCCCGCGTCGCCTATTTCGTTTCTGGCTCCGCCCGATCTCTGCTCCTCGAACTGCTCAACAAGGAACATTCCCCGTTCTTCCAGCACTTCTCCATCCTGGAGATCGGCCCCTTCCTTCGCACTGACGCCATCGCCCTCCTGACTCGGGAAAGCCCGGCGGAACGCCCAATTCCATCCGAGATCGCCGAGGTCGCTTACGATACCCTCGGCGGGCATCCCTTCTATCTCCAGTTGCTCGGCGAAACCCTCGGACGTCTGCCCCGGGCCCCAAACTCGTCCGATCTAAAAGCCGCACTGCAGGACCTGGTCTTCTCGTCCACCGGCCGCCTCGGGCTCTATTTCGAGAACGAGCACCTCTCCCTGGTCGGACGATCCACGTTCCTTGCCGCCACGCTCAACGCTCTCGCGGACGGTCCGAGCTCGGTTACTGACGTTGCCAAGCGCATCCGCGCACCCTCCGGCGCCACCGTGGGATACCTCGGCCGACTGCAGGACGCCGTCCGTCGCCGACCCGACGGACTTTACGAACTCACGGACGCGGTGTTTGGCCTGTGGCTGCGCTGGCGGCAACCGGGCGGCACCGTCGTTCCTATGTCGGTGGTGGGTAACGAAGCGGAACAAAGCGTAGCGCGTGCGCTTTCCGCGATGGGCTTCGATCTCGTCTACCAATCTCGTGCGTCCCGCGGTTCGTTCGATCTACTCGCCACCCGCGGAGCCGCCCAACTCGGCCTACAGGTCAAACGCTCCGAATTACCACTCCGCTTCTCCAGCGCCGAATGGTCGCGCATGAAAGCCGATGCCGAGCGCCTCGGCTGGCATTGGGTCTTGGTCGCTGTCGACTCGAAGGGATCCATCAAGGTACTCGATCCCGACCGGGCCTCGATCGCCCGCGAAGTTCGCGCGGGCCCTGAAGCGGTAATCGACAACCTCGTCCTTTGGCTGGATCGCCTGGATTCCAGGACATCCCGACCGCGAAAGCGTCCATCGACCAAGCCCTGACATCTGACGGTCCCTGGATCGCCGGCGCTTGGCGACACCCTCTCACGACACAATCATTGACGCCTCGCTCCATCCCATCACCGTGAATGCGCAATGCGCGGAGTCCGGCTGACCGCAATCATCCTGGCCCTGGCCCTTTCCATGGGCCTGGACTGGGCGGCCCTGCAAGCCGTCGCCTGGACCCGCATGCTGGCTGGCTTCTCGCAATCGATGCCGATAGGGCAGGCCATCACCCAAACGTTGGATGGTCTTCACCCCTGCACCCTTTGCCTTGCCATTCGACGCGGGCGGGAAGCCGAGCGTAAGACCTCGTCACCGATCACGCTCGAGAACCAAGTCAAGTTGGAGTTCGACCTGCCGGTCGCTCCGCTCTCTCTCTTCCTGACTGCGCCCAAAGCGGACTCCTTCCCTGCGTCCGACGCCTTCTCCACCCGTTCCCACGCCCCGCCCAAACCGCGACCTCGCGCTCGACCTATCGCCTGAGTTGTTTCGAATCGATTCGGTCGCGCCACCCGCGGGATAGGATGAAGGATCGGCTGCCCGATCGCATCCATCCATCAAAAGCGTGGGCACCGCGCCATCCCAGGCGATTCCTCGTTCCCCCTGAATTCCGACTCGTCGCCGCATGGACGGGCAGTTCGCACCATGAGTCGGATGTCGCCCTCCCCGCGACAACACGCGGCAATCTGAATCCAACTTTATCCATCGATCCGAATGAACCGCTCCTGTTTGAAATCATCCGCCATAGTTCCTGTTCTGACCGCCTTGCTCGCGCTGGCGGCGGACTCCACCCCAGCCGCCACGCTCACCGCCGTCCCCATGCAGGGCGGCATGGTCATGCCCATGGTGTCCTACTCGGCCGCCGACGGCCGTGTCCATGTCATGGCCGAACCCACGATTCCACAGCTCACCCCATTGCTGGTCAGCAACCCGGCCGACTCCTTCGCCCCGGAGGATCCGTGGTTCTCAACTCTCGATCCTAGCGCCCGGGGACTCGCGTTCAGCCGTCGCTATGGGTTCGTCATGAATACCATGACCGACCCGCTGCCGGACGGCACCAGGATCTGGCTGCGCAAACGCTCCGGTTCCCCGGAACTGGGCGCCTACCGCTACGCCAACACCGCACCGAAGGCGTTTGAACCCATTTTCGGCACTCTGGGTTCGCCCGCCGCCCTCGCTTGGAACGGCATGATGTTCCATCCCACATTTACCGCGCCTCCCGGGACCAATAGCTACTCGGCAACCTTTGACGCCTACCTCGCCGACGCCACCACCGGCGTCGAAATCGCCAACACGGCTTCGACAGAATTCACCCTCACGTGGTCGACGGTCCCGGACGGGCGTCCGACACTCCAGATTGCCGCCAAGGTCGCCATCGCCTGGGCACCCAGCACCGGCAATTACATACTCGAAGTCGCCGACAGCCTTCCTGCCGCGAACTGGACTCCGGTCGACGTCACCCCCGTCACTCTCAACGGTCAACCCACCGTAATTCTCGACGCGGCGGCCTCCACCAAGGTCTATCGCCTTCGATCGACACCCTGAGCCCTGACGTGCTGTCGACGATGCCAAGGAGTTCTCGAAGGCACACCTCCGGTTTCCGGAAACCGTTCCGGAAGCCGGAGGGCTACCGCGGGTTCACACTCGTCGAGCTCCTCGTCGTCATCGCCATCGTCGCCACCCTCGCTTCCCTCCTGCTTCCAGCCTTGAGCCATGCGCGGGCCAGCGCCCGCGGTGTTCAGTGCCTCGGCAACCTCCGCCAAATCGGACTCGCCGTTCGAATGTACGCGGAGGATCACGACGATGAACTCCCTCGCAGCCAGCACTCCGCGTTCACCCATGGCCAGGTGCCTTGGGGACGCAGTGTCGCCAGCTACCTCGGCGCCCAGCCCGCACAATGGACCAACCTGCTGCGCGACGTCTACCGATGCCCTTCCGATCGCCGCACCACACCCTGGAGTTACGGCCTGAACGTCTACTTCGAACTCGGCCCGGACGATGATTATGTCGGCAAGCCTGAAACCTGGCGCCGCACCACCCAAGTTCCTCGCCCCGTCACCACCATCGCTCTCTCCGACAATAACTCGGCCGCCGACCACATCATGCCGAACTTCTGGGTGACCGCGGCGGATGCCGTCGACGTCCCCAAACAGCGCCATATCTCCCGGTCTAATTTCTCCTTTGTCGACGGTCACGCCAGCGTGCGCCGGTTTGAGGACACTTTTGATCCCGGGCGCCAGGTCGACGCGTGGAATCCCGCCACGGCACCGTAACCGGGCGTTTTCACCTGCCAGCCCCCCCACCTCGATACGCCGCACCGGTGTCCGGGCTTTGGGGCGCGCCAGTGGGTTGTCCCCTCGACAACCCTGTCGCGGTTCCTGAATGCTGCCGTCGATGATGGACCTTCATGCGGGTCGTCACCGCCTCGGATTGGCGCCGACCAACCGCTCCTACCACGGGCCCGCTCATTGCCCATGACCAGGCCCGCATGCGTTCATTTGATCCTCGGCCTGCTCGCGGGATGTGCCTTCGCACTCGACGCGGCAAATCCCGGCCAATCTCCCGCGGCCCCTGAACGCGCGGTACGACCCAGCAAATTCATTCGCATTGAAGACGGCGGCACCATCGACGAGGCAAATGTCCGCACCGCCCGAGAGACCTCCTCCCACAGTACGGAAACTCCGAATTGGACGAATGCCCCAGGTTTCGAACGGGATGTCTTCACCTTCGCGCGCCTGATCTTCCAGTCCGATCCCGGGCCATCCCCGCGGCGCGGTTTCGGTCCCCGCCTCGGCTGGTGGGTTGATTATCCTGACGCGGATCTCAATCTCTCCTGGCGGCTCCAGCAATTGACCTCGCTCCGCACCGATCCCGATGGTCGCGTGCTCAAACTCACCGATCCGGATCTCCATGACTTTCCGCTCCTTTACATGGAGCACGGCGGTTACATGAACTTGAGCGGGGAAGAGGTCATCCGGATGCGCCACTACCTTCAAAGCGGTGGGGCCATGTTCGTGAACGACTTCTGGAGCACGCTCGAATGGGAAGGTTTCGCCGGCCAGATAGCTCGCGTACTTCCCGATCGAGCATGGGTCGAACTGACCACCAACCACCCCCTGTTTCACTGCGTTTACGATCTGCGCCGTCCCATGCACCAACTGCGCGTGCCGACCCTGCAACTGTGGGACCAAAACTTCGAACCCAGCGACCCGGAGTCGACACCGCACCGCGTCGATCGCGGCGAAGGATCCGTGGCAATGACCGTTCGCGCCCTCTTTGACGAACGCAACCGGTTGTTGATGGTTGCGGTTCATAACAGCGACCTGAGCGACGGATGGGAGCGCGAAGGAGAGAGCGATGTCTTTTTCGACCGCTTTTCCGAACGCACCGCCTACCCCCTCGCCGTCAACCTCCTCTTTTACCTGATGACCCACTAACCGGAATGGGTCATCACCGCCTCTCGCCCGCCAGGACTCCGGCCGGTGGCGGCAGATCCGTTCGGCGTTGTTTCCTTGTGCCATAGGCAATGCCTATCGCGCCGACAGGCACAAAGCATTTCTACAACGCCACACTGCCTGATTTACTTCCAGGAAACCGCCTCGCACTGCGGCCAGGGACGTCTGCACCCAGTTCCTCGACCGCCGTTAAGCCGATCACGATCACCATCACCATCACGATCCCATCGCTGTCCAAGTAGCCGAATCTGCCATCCCTACCAGGAGACTCTCCATGTCCACCGAATCCAAATGCCCTTTTCACCACGGCGCAGGCGTCGCTGGCGCCGGAACCTCAAACCGCGACTGGTGGCCCAATCACCTCAAAGTCGAACTCCTCCACCAACACTCGGGAAAATCCAATCCCTTGGGCCGTGACTTCAACTACACCAAGGCTTTCCAGAGCCTCGACTACTCGGCGTTGAAGAAGGATCTGGCGGATCTCATGACCGATTCCCAGGACTGGTGGCCGGCCGACTTCGGCCACTATGGCCCCCTCTTCATTCGCATGGCTTGGCATAGCGCCGGTACCTACCGAACCGGGGACGGTCGAGGCGGCGGCGGTCGAGGCCAGCAACGATTCGCCCCTCTCAATAGCTGGCCCGACAATGTGAGTCTCGACAAAGCCCGCCGGCTGCTGTGGCCGATCAAACAGAAGTACGGCAGCAAGATCTCCTGGGCTGACCTGATGATCCTCGCCGGCAATGTCGCCCTCGAAACCATGGGCTTCAAAACGCTCGGTTTCGGAGGCGGCCGCGACGACACGTGGGAACCCGACCATGATGTCTACTGGGGCCGGGAAACAACCTGGCTTGGGGACAAACGCTACTCCGGCGACCGCAACCTCGAAAACCCTCTCGCCGCAGTTCAAATGGGCCTTATCTACGTCAATCCCGAGGGCCCGAATGGCAACCCGGATCCCCTCGCCGCCGCCCGCGACATCCGCGAGACCTTCGCCCGCATGGCCATGAACGATGAGGAAACCGTCGCCCTAATCGCGGGAGGCCATACCTTCGGGAAAACTCATGGCGCCGCTCCCGCCGCCCACGTGGGCCCGGAACCCGAGGCCGCCGCCCTGGAACACCAGGGTCTCGGCTGGAAGAACTCCTTCGGCAAGGGCAAGGCGGGCGATACCATCACCAGCGGATTGGAAGTCACCTGGACCCAGACCCCGGCTCAATGGAGCCACTTCTTCTTCGAGAACCTGTTCAAGTTCGACTGGGAACTCACCAAGAGCCCGGCGGGTGCCCATCAGTGGGTCGCCAAAAACGCCGATGCCGTCATCCCGGAGGCTCATGACCCCTCGAAGAAGCGCCGGCCCACCATGCTCACCACCGACCTGGCTTTGCGCTTCGACCCAGTCTACGAAAAAATCTCCCGCCGCTTCCTGACCAACCCCGATCAGTTCGCCGACGCTTTCGCCCGCGCGTGGTTCAAACTCACGCACCGCGACATGGGGCCTCGCGCACGCTACCTGGGGCCGGAAGTCCCCAAGGAGGAGTTCCTTTGGCAGGATCCCCTTCCCGCCGTTCAGCACCCGCTGATCGATGCCCAGGACGCTGCCACCCTCAAGGCCAAGGTCCTCGCCTCCGGATTGACCGTCTCAGAACTGGTCTCCACCGCCTGGGCCTCCGCCTCCACCTTCCGCGGTTCCGACAAGCGAGGCGGCGCCAACGGCGCCCGGATCCGCCTGGCTCCCCAGCGATTCTGGGAGGTGAACCAACCTTCCCAACTGGCTCGAGTCCTCCAAACCCTGGAATCCATCCAGCAGGCCTTCAATGCCGCGCAGTCCGGCGGCAAGCGCGTCTCCCTCGCCGACCTGATCGTCCTCGCCGGAGGCGCGGGCGTGGAACAGGCCGCCATGAATGCCGGTACCACCGTGGTCGTGCCGTTCACCCCAGGAAGAACGGACGCCTCCCAGGAACAGACGGATGTGGAGTCCTTCGCCGTGCTCGAACCCATCGCCGATGGCTTCCGCAATTACCTCAAGGGCAAATACAGCCTCTCCGCCGAGGCCCTGCTCATCGACAAGGCGCAACTGCTCACCCTCACCGCCCCGGAAATGACCGTCCTCATCGGCGGCATGCGCGTGCTGAACACCAATGCCGGAGGCACCCGGCACGGCGTTTTCACACAACGACCGGGATCGCTGACCCACGACTTCTTCGTGAACCTGCTCGATATGGGGACCGAATGGACGCCGGTGTCGCCCGAGGCCGATCTCTTCGAGGGACGAGACCGGAAGACCGGCGCCGTGAAGTGGACGGCGACCCGCGTCGACCTTGTCTTCGGCTCGAATTCGTTGCTTCGAGCCCTGGCCGAGGTCTACGGCTGCGCAGATAGCCAGCAGAAGTTCATCGACGATTTTGTCGCCGCCTGGAACAAAGTCATGAACCTCGATCGCTACGATCTGGCGTAATCGCGCCCTCAAGGGCGAACGCCTGGGTCGCCCACGTCCGCGCTGATCGGCCCAGAGCATCCGCCGTATCCCACCGGCACCGATAGCGAAACCCTAACCCTTCCAACAGGGCCCGGAATTCCTCCGGAGTCACCTGGTTGAAAAGGCGGCCGTCCTCGTCCCGGTGCGTCCTGGGATCAACTCTGGGCCCTTGCAGCGGCGTGGAAATCAACAACCGCCCCCCGGGCCGAAGCACCCGGCGCAGGTGGCGCAGAGCGTCGAGAAGTTGTTCCGAGGGCACATGCATCAACATGGCCCAACAAAGAACACCATCCAGGCTCGCGTCAGGAACGGTGCCAAGTTCAGGCAGGGTATCCCTTCGGATCCGGCCCGACAGCGTCGGGTGCCGGCGCTTCGCTTCGGCCAGGAGCGCCTCGCAGGCATCCACGCCGTCGGCGTCGAAACCGGCCTGAACCAGCGCCCGGAGGTCTCGTCCGGACCCGCAACCCACATCCAGGATGCACCCCCCGCTCCCGAAGACTTCGCGAAAATGCCGCGCCGCAACACATTCGGCTTCGGCATACCGCGCCGCGATCGCCGCGGCATGTTCCGAGTAGAACTCGAGCGTTGTTCCGTCCATCGACCCTGGCCGCAAACCTACCCGACGCCAGCGGAGAGAACCAGTGACCTGTGGTCGAGAAGAACGTCCGGACTGAGACGTCATGCTCAAGGACAACCCAGCGTTGCACACCCCCAGGTTCGAAATGGTGGCAGTCCTGCCCATCGGGGGTGGAACCGATCGAGTGGCCTCAGGTCGTGGCGTTCGAATTCTTCCGCGTCGCCGCCCACCCCCGCGCCTTCCCGAATCCCATGGCGCCCGTGGAAGCGGCGGCCCACCAAGAGATCATAAGGTTTTTCGGTCTCCGGATCGCACTGGCGTGGAGCACATTCCAACCTTGGCCGACATAATGCGCCGGGCGGTTCGGCGTCGCCTGCCGCGAAGACTGGAGCCTCCCGGCTGTTGGCTGGGGGTATTGGGCGACAGACCGCCGGCGCGGTTCCGGCGGCAGGAAACGCCGGCCGGAAACCTAACCCACGTTCGTCAGTCTGATCGAGGATACGGGGGATTAGGGGAGATCCCCCGCCCGAAGCAGTGCCGATACCGCTGCCGTCGCCAACCTTGCCGTTGGCCGAGTCGAATCCGCTCTGGGCGGAGGTCGATTTGGCCGGATCGCAAGTCGAGCGCGTCCGCGATTGCGGCCACGCGTACCGCATCCAGGTCTGGCCCTCGTGTCGGCGAAGATTCGAGAAATCGTTGGAAGCCTTGGCGAGTCGCCTCCAACGGTGAATGCTTTTCGGATTCCGATTCCCGAGGGATTTGTGGTCTTCTGCAAGTCGAAGCCATGAACCCGACTCGATGGATTCTGCTCGCCCTGGTGTCGACGGGTTTTCTTTCGCCGGCGCTCCGGTCCGAATCCGGCCGCCCCATGGGGCCCCTGCGTGTGTGCCTCGCAAATCCCCGCTATTTCGCCGATCCCAGCGGGAATCCGGTTTATCTCACGGGCTCTCACACCTGGCAGTCCCTGCAGGACGGAATCCTGCCCGGCTTCACGAAGGTTGCCCAACCCTTCGATTACGTGGGTTACCTCAACCTTCTGCAGACCAACCATCACAACTTCATCCGGTTGTGGCGCTGGGAACTCTTCAACCATGTCCCCCAACCCTGGCCCCGCTCGGGCCCCGGATCGGCGCTGGACGGACGCCCACGATTCAACCTGCGTGCGTTTGACTCCTCCTATTTCGATCGCTTGCGATCCCGCGTCATCGCCGCCCGCGACCGCGGAATCTATGTCTCCATCATGCTGTTCGAGGATTGGATCTTCATGAACAAGCGGGCCGACCATCCGCTCGAGCAGCATCCCTTCCACAAGTCGAACAACACTTCGGACCTCGACGGCGATCCCAATGGCGATGGATGGGGCATCGAAATCCACACCCTGCAAATTCCCGAAGTCCTGGAAATCCAGAAGGCCTACGCCCGTAAAGTCGTCGAAACGGTCAATGACCTCGACAATGTCCTGTTCGAAATCTGCAACGAAGGCGGCCAGCATACCCGCGACTGGCAGCATGCCATGGTTCGGTTCATCAAAAGCGTCGAAGCCGATCTCCCATGGCAGCATCCCGTAGGCATGACCTCGGTCGGCGACATGAATGAGGCCTGCCTGAAAAGCGGCGCCCACTGGACTTCCCTCGCCACCACCGGCTGGGATCAACCCAAGGACCCTTGGACTTCCGATCCACCGCCGGCGCTCGGGCAAATGGTGTGCCTCCTCGACACCGACCACATCGGTTGGAAGATCTTCGTTCGTGATGCCGGGTTCACACGGGCGTGGGTTTGGAAGAGTTTCACTCGCGGCCACAACACGCTCCTGATGGAAAATCTGTCGGACGACGAAGGCTGGAAAGCCGGACGCGCCGCCATGGGCCAAACTCGGCGCTTGGCGCAGCGAATGAACATGGCCGCCCTCGTTCCGCGCCCGGATTTGGCGTCCTCCGGCTATTGCCTCGCCAACCCCGGACAGGAATACGTCGTGTACCTCCCAAGCGGTGGCGACGTCACTGTCGATCTCGAGAGCGCTGCGGGAACCTTCAAGGTGGAATGGATTCCCCTGGCCCAGGGGGCGCCATTGAATGCCGCCGCCATCGCCGGAGGAGCCAAGCGAACGGTGAGCGCTCCGATCCCGGGCGACTTCGTGCTGGTACTGCGCCGCTTGTGAGCGCGGAAGTGGCGACGGATCTTAAGGGGGATCGGACACGACTCAGCCCACGGCGCCGCACTTGGCTTTTCTCCTCATCACTCTCCAGGTCTCATTGCTGCGGGCTGGGACAGCCCGCTCTCCTTTGCCTCCGTTCCCGGACCGCGACGTGTCCCACGGCGCCGCACTTGGCATTTCTTCACACCGCTCTCCAGGTCTCATCGTTCGACCATTTCCCAGCCTTTGTAAGAGAGAGCCATGGAAGGCTGTCGGAAATAGGCCCGCGGCAAGCCCTCATCGGCGGGTGCGATTGCCGGACCCGCAGACCCTGGGATACTTTCCCTGACAGGTGTCGGCGGAGAAAGAAAGGCCCGACCCGATCCGGACTTCAGGTAGCGTTCGAAGGCAAGGGCGCGATCGAATTCTCGGAAGGCGATCGCCGAACGGACGACCCACGGACGCCACTTCGACGGTTGCGGGACAGTGCCGGCTTTGTGCTCGCCGAGGCGGCGGCGGAGGTCGTCAGCCTGGCAGGTATAGAGTTCTCCGGGCCCCGCCAACGATTCCAGGGTGTAGACCTAGTGGAACGTCGACAGGCCTCCGGCCTGTCTTGCTTCGTTGTGATGGGATGAACCTCCCCTGCAACTCGACTAGGCTAAGGCCCGCCTCCGTCCCGAAGTCGCGGGACGACGGCGCGCAACCTTCGCTGGCCTGCCAGCGAAGGCTGGTGGCTGGGGACGGAATCGGGCCTTAAGTCACTGGTTCCGAGCTCTTTATAAGGTTGATACTCAACCCGTTCAAGCCAACTCCTTCACGACCTCAACGAGCCCCGGTTAACCCTTTTGGTGTCCGTTTTGGTATCCGCTCCATCGGCTCACCGGCAAGCCCACCGAAGCCCGGAACAGGCCAGGCCCGGGGAACGCAGCGACACCTACCCGAGCAATTGGCAGAAGCGTTCCAACACCTCCTCGACGAGCTTCGCACCCGTTGCGCCGGACGGAATATTGATGTTCTCGCGTAGAAAGGTCGCGTTCATCGATTCGAGGCACGATCGCAATTCGATGGCCTGCACCGCTGGGCTGGCGTCATTGAGACCTGGACGGTTTAGGAAATGCCAAAAGGATTCGATCGCGGCGAAGAAGGAGGCCCAGTCTACCCAACGAGGGAAACTGTCAGACCCCTGGCAGTCGCTCGTGGGCCAGGTTATAAGGAACCGCCAATCGTCACGCCGTATCCAGAATCGCTTCTCGTGGCCCTCACGGCGAGCCATCACATGCCCCGAGCCAGCCATGTCGTTCAGCGTCGTCTGCAGTGTCCGCGGAAAATAGCCCAAGCGCTCCGCCATCTCCCGTGGATGACCGGATTCGAACGCGAGCAAATACGCCATGACTTCGGCTCGCGCCTGCATGCCAAACAAACCGCGCAGCTTGATCAAGAGGTTGCTACTCCGATGCGGATCCGGCGGTTGGCTCAGACGCCGGAGATTCACCTGACCCCGCAACCATCCGCGACTGGCAAATCTTTCATCCGGTGGGCCGAAAACCGGTACACCTGAAAACAGTGGCATCGACCGTTCGACCGGCCCGGGTTCGCGCAACAGCGTCTTCCATTTGGAATGCACCGTTCGCTTCGCGAGGTGCGCCGCCATCGCTTCGAGGATGGTTCCTTCGCCGATTCGGGTGGCGAGATTCCGAAGCCGCTGGAGGTTGACGAGGGCTCCGTTGGCGTTAAGCCAGTCGAGGACTTCGTCGAAGAGTCGAGGTTCGCGGGCGAGCTGGGTGGTCGCCAGCAGAAGCGCCTCGGGATCGAGGATCACGTCACCGACCTCGCCGGCGTGGCCCGCCACCCCAAGCGCGGTCCACTGACGCCAAAGGAAACTCAAGGTGAGCTCTCGGAAGCGATCCGCGCGCGGACTACTCATGGAAACCTCCGTGGCCCAAGGCTTGGAACACCTCATCAACGACTTGCCGAAAAGCGTCCGATGCATCCTGGGTGAAGGTCCAGCGGGCGGCGGCGATCAGTTCGTCCTTCGTCGGTGACAGCTTTCCGAGGTCCGTAAAGTGCCTACCGCCCTGGTCTGCGGCGGCGTAAAGCTTGAAGTGGATCTGATCGTACCGGCTGATAAAGCTGACGCGCAGAAGGGGACCAAAGTTTCGGGGCACCAACCTCTCCATGAATCCTGCCGGCAGACCAAGACGGAAAAGGCTTTCGTCAGCTGGCTCGTTATTCAACCAGTTCTCAGGAAGGCTGAGCTCCGAGCGGACGGCGTTGGCATCCTCCTGAAGCCATCCAGGCAGCGGACGGGCACAACGCAGGCTCCCGGCCTCCACCATCGCCAGCACGTCGACATCTTTTGTCGTTCGCGCGACGAGGTTCAACGCGATCAATGCGGATCCGCCACAGACAAGCTCGGCCGTCGATGACGCCCATAAAGTTACTTTAAACACTCCAATCCAGCTTCTCAAGTAGCTTTTAATGGCGTCCTTGGCCTTTTCGCCAAAGCCCTCGATCTCAAGCAGCCATCATTTCTCCCGCCCGGACGGACCGGGATCTGGATCGACCGTGGCCATCGATCAACAGCAGCGGCGGACCTAAACAGACCCGACGAAATCCATCCACTCCGGGGCACCCTCGGGTCTAGATCCTCGACAGCTCGAGAACATGTTGACGAAGTCCCTAGTGCCATTCGGCGGACCACCAGCAAGTCGATCTCAACACGGTGATCCTCGAAATCGGCCCCGCACTAGTAAATGTGAGCCTTCCTCGAATTCTAGAGATGGGCGGTCCCAAGTTCCCTTCGGATTCCTCGTTCTGGAGCCAAACGATCAGGTCGCAGCCCACAAGCTGAGCGGCTTCGGCAATGGCTTGCCCACCTTGTCGGTCGACGTGTCCAATTCGGTTCCATTCAACCGCCCCCCACCGACATCCACTCGCAATTGTAGTACAGCAAGAATCCGAGTTCGTGACCTCAGGGTACCGACACTCGGTAGTAGGCCCGCGTCGGAGGCGGATTGGCGTCCACGTACTCGCTTCGACCATCCTCCCCTCCCGTAACGCTGCCGATCGTTTCCCAAGTCTTGAGATCCACCGAGCGGAGCACGGTCGCGGTTTGTTGCCTCCTCCCATCAACCACGATTCGCCAATCGTCACCACTCCGCTGGATCGTTAGCCTGGGTATTTCAACCTCCCGATAGAGCAAGGTAACAAAGTCGGGCCCGCCCACGGTCATGTCCCCCTCGGCAAGGATGGCAATGGCACCATGCCCATCGATTGCCAAGGAGCGCCCAATCAGTCCAGCCTTGGGAGGTGTCCTCAAATTCAATTCACCCGTACTCAGTGAGTGATTTTCTGTAATCAAGGAACTAACGATCCCGCTTGATCGAGTTCCGGTAATGATCACGCCTCCCCTTCCGTCGAGCTGCATTTCCATTAAGCCTCCCGTGGACTCTGAAGGATCCAAAACGTTTTGCCAGAGAGTTCTTCCGTTCTCGCCGGAGTAATGAATCAGTACTGTCTTGGTGGGATCCTGGTTGATCCTCGAACTGCCCAACACAATCGCATTACCGTAGTCATCTGATTTAACAGCAAGTCCTTCCTCTTCGCCGCCTTCCGCGCTGGAGAAGATGCGGTGCCAGAGCAGAGATCCATCGGTGGCGCGGAATTTGATTGTCACACCATTTCGGCTTTGACCATAAAGAATCCAGCCTGTGGCGAATAGATTTCCATCGCTTGCCACAGTAACGCCAAGAAACCTGCTTCCCCCGAAGACTTCCCCTTCGGATACCTCGGTGGCGAATGACTGCCGCCATATCAGCCTCCCGTCCGCTCCTGCGTACATCGCCATGTAGGCTTCGCCCGGATTGCCCGGGCTCTTTGCACTCCCAGCCACCACAACGTTTCCTTCGGAAACCGTCACCAATCCACCAAAAGAAGCTCCTGCTTGTCCAGGTCCGTAGTCAATTCCGCGCCAAATGACTCGTCCATCGTCGGAAGAAAGCTTGGCCATCAGTATGCCAGACATGGGAGATTTTAGTTGGTACCCGCAGACGATGACGTTTCCTGCAGGATCCAAAGACAAGGCATATCCCATCGATAACTGGGCGCCGTCTTCGATGATCCTGGTTCCCCAGATGACGTGTCCGTCGGATCCCGCCCACTTGTCGACAAAACACTGATCCTCGGAGATGCCGACAATGAAGAGATCTCCCGCTTTGTTGATCACCATCGCCGTCGGCTCGTCATTGGTGTGCCTCGGACCGTCGTACCGCTCTTCCCACACCAGCGATCCGTTCATCACCGAGTATTTGGCGCAATAGATATCCCGATCATCACCATCGGATAACGAACCGGTCACGACCACATTGCCGTCGGGAGCGAAGGCCACGGCCACCGGGCGGTCGACTCCCGCCGCTGGTCCGTCGTACCGTTGCTCCCATAGTCGGGATCCTGTGGACCCGGAGAACACGGCCACGTGGGCGTCGCCCCTGGCCTCCGCACCCGAGACCAGAATGTCGCCTTGGGGTCCGATCGCAAGGCCCGGCGAAAGGCCATCGGCCAACTCCACCACGTACTGCCACTTACTTTGGCCAGAGGTTCCCGAGTATTTCAGAAGAACAAATTGCCTCAGTCCAAAAACTCCGTCTGAACTACCGGTCACGACGGCGTCCCCATCGATACCGACTGCAAGAGCATCGCAAGTGTTGAAATCGCCCGCACGGTCGTAGAGGTCCTCCCACAGAAGGGTGCCGTCGACACCCGAGTATTTCACAGTATAGAATGCATAGGGATTTACCATTATTGCATTCTTGAAAGCATTTCCCGCGGCTACGATGTCTCCGGCGCCATCCGGTACGAGCGCGAAGCTCTTGTGGAATCCAGCGCCTGGCCCGCCGTCACGACGCTCCCAGAGCAGTTGCCCGTCATCACCGTTGAACTTGGCGATATACCCGGTGTCCCCGACGCCCGTCAGGCTGGCGGAGGTGCCGATGATTACCGGGTCGTCGTTCACGTCCACCGCCATTCCTTCCAGACTGTCAAATCCATGCGCTGGACCATCGATGCGGCGTTCCCAAAATATGCTCCCGTCGTCCCTGGAAAGCTTGGCGATGTAAATGTCCGGGGCATTTTCCTCCCAATCAACGCCCATCGTGAATCCGATCACCACGTGCCCCTTTGAATCGACAGCGACTCTGCGAAGGCGCTGCGGAAGAGCCAAGCCACCCGCGGTGCTCCATTGATCCCAAAGCATGTGTCCATCGACTCCCGAGAACTTCATGGTGTGGATGGGCCATCGGTCTTGGCTCGATGAGCCCGCGTACCCAACCACAACCACGTTACCCTCCGAATCCAAGGCAAGCCCTTCAGCTTTGTTTCTCTCCATCGCAGGATCCGAATACTTTCCTCCCCAGAGTCGCGTTCCATCCGCCCCGGAATATTTCATGACGAAGACATGGCTTCGACGCATTTCGCCCGATGAGTCCGAGTAGTTCCCCGCAACCACCAAATGGTCCTCAGAATCGATGGCAGCTCCGATCGCCGTGAAATTCTGACCGTAGACCGTGTCGGTATTGGCTTCCCACAACAACCGCCCGTCCGAGCCTCGGTACTTCAAAACCAACAATCCCCTTTGGCCGCTGTTGCTCATGGTCCAGCCCACCGAAAACGCGTCCCCGTGAGAGTCCCACACCGAGAATTGAGTCCAGTCGTCGGCATGGCGGGCCGAACTGTTGTATTGCCTGACCCAAGCCTCCACGACGCCCGTGGCGGCAGGAACACCGCTATGCGGGAGAAGGAGACTAAGGAATACCGCGACGAAGATCCGTTTCATTTGAACGTCCCGCTTTGGAGCGGCATGGGCCATTCCACAATCTCGACCGAACCGAGTGATTCGACAACCCGCGGCGCAACTCCATGCCGGTAAATTCATGGGCACCGGAGGTTGAGGCAAATGAACTGGGACGAAACACGCCTCCGACCAGACGGAAGAAGGCTCACGGGATCATCGGTGGTCTCGAAAGATACTGATGACGGCGCTGAGCGCAGCCAAGATGCCAATCCCTACGATCGCGGTGCCCCATATCCGAACCGTCAGCCGCCGCCATTCGACGGAAACACTGCATTACGAACCCGAAGTGGGATCCCAAAGCTGGAGCGCCTTAAAGTAATCGCGGTAGTATCCCCGATCGCGGGCAAGCAGGCGTTCAGCGTGGTGTTGGGCGTGCGCAGCGATGAGGAAATCCGAGACCACTCGGCCACGCTTGCCGCCCCGGTTTAGATAAAGTCGAAACATCTCTCCAGCCAGCAGAGCACTCGACTGAGACGAAGAGACGAACGTGAGGTTCCAGTCGGCCAGGAATTGCGGCACCTCGGCCGATGAGAGGGTCGGCACAATTTCTGCCAACGCCGTCTCGCAAATGATAAGGGATCCCTCGTTTGCGGCTTGGCGCAGGGCAGCGATGGAAGGTCCGGAGTGCTGCGGGTCATCCAACAACACGTCCAGCAGAACGGATGTGTCAACGGCGGTCACCATCTCGAATCAGCCGCAGGTAGTCATCAGTGTTGGTTCCTACGGGAAGAGTTCCCCGACCGCGCCACTTCTCGAATGCGTCGGGCTGAACTTG
>JAEUHG010000086.1 GCA_016795425.1 Verrucomicrobiales bacterium | reverse complement strand
GTCTTAACCGCGGCAGGGATGGTGTTGATCTCGATGGCGACCTTGATCGCGGGCTTCGATGGCGCAGGTTCGATGGCGAGGTTACCCGGGAGATCGAAGACATTCTGATCGATGTTGCCGGTAAACGTCGCGGCCAATCCCAGCTTGTTGATGAGGATCGCGCCATCGACGTTGTTGGCGGCGGTAATGTTGATGAACGGGTGGGCCGGTTCGCCGAGCGCGAGGCTGAGATTGTCGATCGCGATACGGACAACCCGGTCGTTATCCACTTCCTCAGGACTGACTACATTGTCCGCGAGATTACCGAGTTTCCCGTCCGGACCTGCGCCCGTGATCTGTTCGATCACGAAGGAATCGGCCCCGATCTGCTGCCCGGCGATGGTCAGTTCAATACTGGTGCCGGTGATGGTGAATGCATCGGCCGCAGTATCGATGTGGACATCCAGTTTTCCGCCGAAATTGACCCCTGGCACATCCACCGCCACGACGCCTTCGAAATCGGCGACCATCCCTTGACGATCCGCCTTAAAGAAACCCTCGGCCTCGGTGATGCGCACGAAAGTGTTGGTACCGTCACCCAGGCCCACCTCCACACGATCGAATGACACTTTGACGATCGGGTTGCCTGACGGTTGGTCCACGGCGCGTTCGAAGCGGAAATTGCCTTTTAGCGTTTGGCCGACCACCCCGACTTCGATGTTCTGGCCCGAGACCCGAACGAAGTCGCCAGCTTCGAGCTTGAGTTCCTTCGGAAGGCCCGCGACGAAGAACACTTCGTCGATCTCTCGCTGGGTGTTGTTGACCTCGATTTCGAGGGTCCCGCTCAGGGTCACTCCGGGAATGTTCAACGACGCGGTGACGCTGAGGCGTCCGGCGATGCCCGTCCGCGCCTGGGCTGGCGCACTCACCGGGGTCGGCAGTATCAGGAAGTACCCTTCGCCATCGGTCACGGAGAGGAAGTTCGTGGTGCCATCTCCGAAACTGAGACTGACCTCTGAGGCCGCAATTCGGACGGCCTTCACATCGTCCGAAGTCGCCGGCAAACCATCGAGACCCCGGTCGATCGTCAGCTGCTGGAACGCGAAATTACCGGTCAACTTCTGGCCCGCGATTTCGACAAAGACGTTGTCGCCGGTGACCTGGACAAACGGACCCGCGGGGAGGCTCAGGGAGGTGATCGTCGAACCGATGCGGAAGCTCTCCTCGACGGCGTCCCCGGTGGTGTTGATCGCCAGCCCGAATGTTCCTCCGACGCGAATGGAAGTCGGCCGAACGCTCACCGAGGCGCTCAGACGCCCGGCAACGCCTGCGGGGGTGATGATGAACGCTCCCTGGCCGTCACTGACGACGACTCCGGCATCCGCACTGCCGAGCGTCAACTCCACCTCGTTGGCGGCGACCCGCAGAATCGATGCTCCATCGGTGGTCGTGACCTGCTCGAAGACGAACTTCCCATTCAACGTCTGACCCAGTACCGAGAACTGGATGGTCTCACTTTCAATTCGGACATACGGACCCGCGGGAAGGTCGCCCTGCACCGAGCGCGTGGTATTGAGCGCAAGATGGAATGTTCCGTTCAAGGTGGCGGCGCCCAGATTCAGGTGGACCCCGACATCCTGGAACTCGCCATAGGCGCCCGCCGCCGTCATTACCAGACGGCCAGTGGCCACAGTCACCTCGAGCACGGGCTTATCGCTGGGTCCGCCGAGCCCCAATCGCGCCTCCGCGACATCGACCTGAAGACTGCGCTGCGCATTCGCGTCCACGGTCTGAGTAAAAGCGAAATCACCGGTGAGCGACTGCCCGGCGATCACCAGGCGAACATCGTCCCCGGCTACCCGGACGTAAGGACCGGACGGAAGGTCGAGGGGCAACTGGACGGTGCCGACTTTGAAGGTCTCCTTGACCTCGACAGTTCGCGTGTTGAATTCAATGGTTAACTTCCCGGAAAGCTCCACGCCCGGGACGTCGAGAGCGACCTGGCCATCGAACGCACCGGCCAGGCCCTTGGGATCGGTAGTTTGGGCCCCCGGGGTGATGAACAAGGCGCCCGAGGCTTGGCTGATCACCAACAGGCCATCACCCAGATTCAACGAGACATTGGATGCGGCGATGCGGGTGACCGCGGTGTCCGCGTTGATGCCCGTGCCACCGGGAAGGCGGTCGGCGCCGTAGGAGGTGATCTGCTCGAAAGCGAAATCACCGGTGAGCGACTGGCCGAGAACCTTGAGTGCCACGCCAAGGCCAGTCACTTGCACATAAGGCCCGGCGGGAAGCTCCAGATCAAAGGTCTCACCACCAATGGCAAATTGTTCGTCGACCTCGACGTTGGTGTTGTTGATGCGAAGCGTGAAGTCACCTCGGAACTCGACCGCCGCAGGCAGATTCAGCGCGACGCTGCCACCGATCTCTCCCGCCAGTCCGGTATCACGAACCACGAAGGCGCCGCGACCTCGGGTCAACGTCACCACATCCGCGCCCCCAGCCTGGATCGAGAAACTGACGTTTCGCGCCGTGATCGTCGTCACCGGCGTTGCGGCGCCCGCAGGAGTCACCTGTTCGAAGGCAAAATCCCCGGTCAACGTCTGACCCGCGATGGAAAGGCGAACTCCCACGCCCTCCACTCTGAGGTAGGGACCGGCCGGAAGACTTAAGGCGATTGTCGACGTACCGACGGTGAAGATCTGGCTGATCTCGATTCCAGTCGTATTGAGGGCAACCGAGAAGACACCGGCAAAATCGACGCCCGGTATTTGTAGTCCAACGGTGGCCTGGATGGAACCGGCGATGCCGGCACCAGTAGAAATGAGGGCGCCGCTGCCGTTGGTGATTCGCACTCCATTCGCCCCGTCTCCCAGGCTCAAACTGACGTCCGTGGCGGCGATGCGGAGGGTCTTCGGAGCAGTCGGGCCGGAACCGGTCGAAACCTGGTCGAAGCTAAAATTGCCGGAGAGCGTCTGCCCAAGAACGCTCAACTCGGCGTCGAGCGCCTCGAAGCGTTCCACCGGATCCTTGGAGTCAAAAGCGACTCGGACCCCGGGGCCGTTGCTGCCGTCGATCGTGATCGTCTCGTCGAGAATCACCTCGGCCGTGTTGACCCGAACCACGGCGGTACCGCGAATAACCACTCCGTTGATGCCCAGGAGTTGGACCGTGCCTTCAGCAGTGAGCGCGTATTTGGTCGCGGGGCCGGTCCCAAATCGAATGAAGCCAAGTTTGGCGTTGGAAAGCAGCACGCCAGCTGCGAGGGGATTCAGATCACCATTTTCGAGGCGGGGCGGTCCGCGACCCAGGAAGATCTCCAAGCCCTCGCCTGCAAACACCTCGGCGCTGACCTTTGTCGAGGTGGTTCGCTCGTTGCGTTCCGCGACAGGCACCGCCCAAGTCTCCACCAACCGCGTCGCGACGAGGATGCTCCCTTCGACGGTCACGAATTCGCCGATCTTAAGGGACAGGTTCGACACTGACACATCGAAGAAGTCGATGATTTCGTCCTCGGAAAAGCGCAGGTTGATAGTCTGTCCATCGAGTTCGAAGGTCTCATCGACCACCGAGGGCGTGTTGTTGACCCGCACCAGGAGGTTTCCGCCTGCATCGATCGGTCCCACTTTGATGTCCGCTCGGCCGGAGAACATGCCGGCAACACCGCCTCCCACGATGACAAACGCTCCCGCGCCATCGACGAGACTTCCGGATTCACCACCGACTTCGACCTGCACGGAGACATTGGACACTGCCAGTCTTGTGATGGTCTCCAGCGCTCCCTGCTCGTTGGGACGGGAGCTTTGGTCAAAGGAAAAATTGCCCTTCAGCGTGGCCGCCCTGGCGATCTCGACACTGCCGCGGATCACCGTCACTCGGACGAAGGGCCCGCTGGGTAAAGTCAGCACGGTGTCCATACCCGAGATGCTGAAGGTTTCTTCGACGGAATTCGGGATCGTATTGATTTCGATGCGGACGAAACCGTCCGGGTCAGTGCCGATGGTGAGCCCCGGAATGGAGAAGATGTTCCCGGAGAGAGTCAGGCCCCCGGCCACGCCGGCACGGGTGATCAACAGTTGACCGCTGGCGCCCGTGATATTGACGAAATCCTGCTGGCCATTACCGAACCGCAGGCTCACTCCGCTCGCCGCCACCTTCACGATGGAGGCGCCGGCCTCATCGGTCGTCTCCTCGAAGACGAAGTTACCCACCAACGTCTGGCCGGCGATGGATACCCCGACACCCGTGCCACTGACCCGGAGATACCGACTCGCCGGCGCGGTGGTGTCCACCTCCACGGTCAGTTGCTGAACGGAAAGACGGATGCCTTCGATGCCGAAGCCGACCTTGCCCGCGAAACTTCCGGCGATGCCGGATGCTGTCACGGTGAAGGCGCCGGCCCCCTCCGACACCACCAACAGACCATCGCCCAGATCCAGTCGGGTCTCGTCAAAGGCGAGCTGCGTCACGCCACCGGATTGAGTGAATCGGAAGTTGCCCGTCAGAGTCTGTCCGAGAATGTTGAGTTTCGCTGCTTCCCCGGCAACCCGCAGGTAAGGACCCGCGGGAAGTTGGAGAGAAATATCGGTGCCACCGACCGTGAAGGTCTCGTCGATCACCGTGGCGGTCTGGTTGATCTCCAAAGCGAAATCGGCACTTAGCTCGACACCGGGGATGTTGGCAGCCACTTTGGCGCCCAGGCGGCCCGCGAACCCTCGCTTACCATTGTTATTGGCCAGCAGGAAGATTCCTTCGCCTTCCGATACCACGATCAAGCCGGAACCGAGATTGAGTCCGACCTCGGATACCGCGACACGCACGTCCCGGCCGTTGTCGGCATTCACCGGGTCCGCCGGATTGAGCGCGTTGATCAAACCGTCGTTGCCAGGAGTGGCCGCCTGTTCGAACGCGAAATTACCCGTGAGGGTCTGTCCGAGTAGGGCGACTTGGGCACCCGCGAATTCGGCGCGAACGTACGGACCAGCTGGCAGGAGGAGCTCGATGTCTTGTCCACCCACGGAGAAGCTTTCATCGATCGCCTCGCCCGTCGTGTTCACGGCGACGGAGAATGTGTCCACGGTGATGGAGAAGTCGATGGCCGCCGGGTTGATGGAAACCTGGGCACTGAACTCGCCGGCCAGGCCACCTTGGGTCACCAGCAAGGAACCTCGACCATTGCTGACCGACAGGATATCGCTGACCTCGCTGCCGAGGGTGAATCTGCCGTTGAGAATTCCCAGTCGGGTGACTCGGGAACCATCCGGCTGCGACAGGCGTTCAAAATCGAAATCACCGGCGATGCGTTGTCCCTGAACGGTGATCGAGGCGTCGCGACCAGAAACCCGGACATACGGTCCGCCGGGCAGTCCGTTCAAAGTCCGTGCCGAGGCGCCGGTTCCTACCGTGAGGACCTCGGTACTGGCAACGGGGCTGGTGTTGAAGAGGAAATCGAATGTCCCGCCCAGAGCCACTCCCGGCAGGTTGACGCCCACCGTTCCTCCAACGGCTCCGACCACCCCGTTCGGCAGGATGAAGATCTCACCGTAGCCATCGCTCAAACTCAGGAAATCGGTCGTTCCATCCGTGAGGCTCAAGCGGACATTGGAAGCCTCAAGTTTGAGAACGCGAACATCATCGCCTGCGATCGACGGCGTGTTGTTGGGGTCGCGGACCAACTTTTCGAAGGTGAAATCGCCGGACAACGACTGTCCGCCCACTGCCAGATTCAAACCGATACCCGATAATTTGGCATTGGGTGTTCCGTTCACCCCGCCGCCTCCCTGCCTATCACCGTTGAAGGTGACATAGACCTCATCCTCCGTACCGGGGATCGTCAGCACCTCATCCAAATCATTGAATTCCGTCGAATTGACACGGACTCGTACCGTGCCACCCAGCGTCAGGTCAGGAATGCCGATGACCTGCACCGTGCCGCTGGCATCCATGGCGTAGGTGCCATCGGCGAATTTGAGCAAGGCAACCTTTGCGTCGGTGAGCAGGAATCCGCGGGCCAGCGGATTCGGATCGCCGGTTGCGAGTGTGGCTGGTCCGTCACCGAAGAACACCTTGAGGCCAGTTCCCGCGAAGGTATCCGCGAAGCGGGTTTTGGAGAGAGCAGTGCCCTTGGCAAAGGCGACACTGCCCTCGATGGTCACCACATTGGCGATATTCAGCGAAAGATCGCTCACCGAGATGGCGAAGACGTTCGCCTCGCCCTTGCCAAAACGAATGGCGATGGGTTGCCCGGCGACGGTGATGACCTCGTCCACTTCATCGCCCGTTTGATTGACCCGCAAGAGTACGCTCCCGCCGGCCGCCACATCGCCCAACTGGAGATTGGCCGTCCCGGAAACCATGCCGGCGACGCCGGTGGTCTTAATGACGAAAGCTCCTTCCCCATCGACCAATCCCGCTTCCGCGTTATTACCCAGTGTCGCCGAGACACCGGAAAGCCCGATCACGCGGACTGGCAGTCCGGAAGGTCCCGTCTTGATTTCGATCGCGAAGGCGCCGGAGAGCTTGCCTCCCGGAACAGTGATGGCGGACGCGGCGGGAACCACCACCTCCACCCGCAGGAATACACCCGCGGGCAGGTCGAGCGTCGTCGTGGCAACGGTCGTTTGAACCGCTTCCGTCAGGGTATTGAACTGGATCTCGGCGGCGAAAGATCCGGTCAGCAGACCCGGCACGTTCACGGTGGCGTTGGGCACCACGATCTGTCCGGCCACCCCCTGATCGGTGACCAGCAGTGCGCCCGAGGCGCCCGTGATACTCACCAAAGCAGGTCCATTCGACTCCGAGGCCAAGGTCAACGACACCGAATCGGCGGCGACCTTCAAGGACCGACCTGTGGCGTTCGGACCCGCCGTTTGCTCCTCAAAAACGAAATTGCCCACCAACACCTGCTCGGGTTCACCCACCTTGAACTCCATGCCGGTGCCGGTGACCCGGAAGTACGGACTGGCTACGGTGGTGTCGATGTCGACCTGGATGCCACCTGAGAACGAGGCACCCGGGACGTTGATGGCGATGTTGGACGCGGAGAACGTTCCTACGACGCCGACGGGTTTCAGGGTGAAACCGGCATCGACATCTTCAATCACCAGGGCGCCTCCGCCCATTTCGAGGTTGGCATCCTTGATCGTAACCGCCACATCCGTACCCGAATCGGTCAGCGTGAAATTGCCGGTCAACTTCTGTCCGAGCACCTCGAGAACCACGTTCTCACCGCCGATACGGGAGAACGGCGCCGCCGCGACATCCAACCCCACGGTCGTGCCGCCGACTTCGATGGTCCGCGACACCGCCTGAGTCCGAGTATTGCGTTCGACGCCCACGCGTCCGGAAATCGTTACCCCAGGTACCCCGACAATCGCGGCATTACCGCTGGCCTGCAGCGCATAGGTCTGGCCGGCACCGATGACCAACGCCAATTGCGCCTCGTCAATGGCGACACCCTTGCGGTTCGACGGATTGGAATCGTCGCCCACGAAAACCCGGACGCCCGACGCGGCAACCCAGATCTCCGGAGCATCGTCGGTAGTTCCGGGGAGACTATCAGGTCCAAGATCTGATTCTTCGATGACGAAGCTACCGGCGAGTTGGAAGGCGCCTCCTCCAACCTTCAGTGCTGCCTGGTCCGCGCCAAAACGGCGCGCCCCCGCAGGCACGGTCCACTGGGGAGCGACCAGTGGCCCGGCATCATCAGGGTCGACTCCGGTCAAGTCGGCATCGAATCCGGTGGTGTTCCATTCCGCAAAGAGGTCGCCGACAAATTCCAACTCCGACGTCAGGCCCACGACGGCGGCGGTACCACCGACGCGGAAGGCGGCCGCACCGCTCGGTTCGATGGCCATGGCGAGGTGGCCTTGGGCGATCAGGATGCCGATGTCGTCGGTTGTGGCGGGCAGCGTTCCTCGGTCCCCGACGAATAAGGAAATCTGATCCGCCGCGACGAGCATGCGGCCGGTGGTCAGGTTCTTCTCGAAGGTGAAGTCACCCCCCATTTCTCCCACTGGCGTCACCAGCTGGAGGCCAGTTCCAACGAATCGAACGCTCTTCTTCTCCGTCGCTCCGAACACCAACGGGAGGTCCGTTCCACCGACCCTGACGGTCCGGTTGATCTCGCGGTCGGTGGTATTCAAACGAAGGCCAAAGGCGCCATTCAGAATCACCTGGTCAAGAAGTGGGAAATCGGTGAGCACCACGCTGCCGGCGAGGGCAAACGTTCCGTTGCCAGAGATCAGTGCGGCGAACTGGAAGGGCGTGTTGTTGACCGAACCCGAAGCGCCGACTTCAACTTCTGCCGGGCCATTCGGGCCGTCGGTGGTTCGACGGATCAGGAAAGCGGCCTGGAGATCCAGGAAATCGGCCACGCCAAGAAGGCCGTTTCCTCCGATTCTCAGGACATTGCCTTCGCCGGTCCCTTCAAAATCAAGGACCGTCGTGCCGATCGTCTTCTTGAACAGCACCCCGGTGTTATTGAACTCCAGGTCGAAGGATCCGCTGAGGACCAACCCATCCACCCCGCGAAGGCTGGCGGTACCCTTGGCAACGCCGGCGACACCGTCCTTCGTGAAGGTCAACGCACCGAGACCCTCCTTGAATTCGACGGTGGCGGTGCCGGTCGCGAGGTTCAACCCGGCCCCAGTGACCTCCACATTCACTTCGCCGTTGGCTTGGCGTTCGATGTCGAGGTTCCCCACCAAGGTGAATTGGCTGCCTTCAGTGGTGAAGGTGAGTTCCACGTCCCGGGCGATGACACGAATATAAGGGCCTTGGGGAAGGTCGAAGACCACCACGCGGTCACCGACCTTGACCGCTTTGTCGACGGGGGCGTTGGTGGTGTTGAGGATGAGGGTAAGGCTCCCTCGGGCGCCGGCAGCCAATGTGGCGTTGGACGCACTCAGTGTGGCGGCGACGTTCAGGGTACCGGCAAGCCCATCCTTGGTGATGATGATCGAACCGGAACCGGTCAACTTCACGATCTCACCACCGCCACCGACGAACGAAAGACTCACCGACTCCGCCCGCAACGTCGTTATCGGGGATTCGTTGGCTGGCTTCTCGACCGCGCCCTCAACGCTACCCGTGATAGCGACACCCAGGACATTCAGATTGAAGGAGGCTCCGAGGCTGACCGGGCCGGCATTCTTTCCGGCCATCAAGGCCAGGAAAGCGTCCGCGATCTGGGAGGGATTGGCATCGACATCGACGTTGTCCGGCAGTTTGGCGACTTGCAGTTGGTACTTGTTCTGCGCGGCGTTGTTCACCACCGGCTGAAGCACGGGCTGGAAGTAGAGCCCATCGCCAATCTGAAGACCCTCAAAGGCAGCGAAATCACCTTCGACGGAGGTGAAAGTGAGGAAATCAATCGTATTTCCGACCGAAAAGGCCGGATTTCCCACCAAAACGATCTTTAAGGTGCCGGCCAACTCGGCTTTTCCGGTGACCGTGATGACGTCGTATCCATTTGGATTACTGGTTCCGGCGATCTCGATCACCAACTGGCTCGCCGCGGTAAGGGTGTAATCCCCGTTGATCGTCTGGGGCTCGATGGTCGCGCTTGGACCTGGCGCATGGAGCCGGGCGCCTGAGACCCCGGGAGGACCATTCGCGGAATGCAGCGATTCGAGCGCTTGTTGCACCGCGAAAGGTTCACTGGGCAGCGCAGCCGTTGCCACGGTGACCTCGGGAAGATCGTTCGATGGCCCAGGGACCGTCGTGAGAGGCGATGCCGTGAGGACTTCGTTGCTCCGCGATTCCTGGCCCGTCGAATCACTGCCTGCTTCGGGAGCGGCATTGGGCTGCTGGTCCAATGACGGCACAGCCGCCGGGCCCGGCAAGGTCGCCACCACGTCGATTGGATGGGTGGCGGCGACTGAAGAGGGCGGAGCAGACTCAACCGCGGCGTCCGTCAACTCGCCATCCACCGCCGCGGACTCGGCATCCACCGGCGACTCCCACGCCATGGGGGCCGCGTTCTCGAAGAGCGGATCGACATCCTGTTCCGGGCGGTAATCGAGAGTCCTGAGAGCGACCGCGTTTTCAGCGAGCGACTGCGAAGTGTGAGCGGAAGGGAGCTCCATCGCCACCGTCGGTTCGGTTGAGGAAGGTTCTGGAGCCGGAGAACCAGGCAGGTTCGCCGACAATAAGACCCGCGCCTCGAGCGCTTCCAACTCGAACCTGTGGGTGGGTTCAGCCATTCAGTGGACAAAAACTCGGCAGAGAACTAGGTGCGTGAGAACTCCCTGACGTTTTGGCGTGCGCTAGTTGTAGTGATGTCGACCGCAGAGGCAAGACATGTTTCCCGAACATCACTATTTTCTCTTCATCTTGCGGAGCATCTCGTAAGCGCGCTTTGCCTTCTCGTCACCCGCGTCCGCGGCGCTGATCAACTGCGCCTCGAGCGTTACCATGTAGCCATGCACCGCGAGTCCCTGCTGCATGTTGGCAGGCTCCCTGGTCTTGAGCGCCTGGAGTGCGACCACAGCCTTTTCGTAGTTTCCCTGCCTGACCGCCTCCGACGCTGCCGCCGCCGTTTCCTTCATTTCCGGTTCGGCTGTCGCGAAGACGTCTTCGACCTGTTCGGCAGCCTGGGCGGTGGTCTCCGGGAGTTTGATATCCGCATCGCCGCCACCACGACCACAACCCGCTGCCATTAGCACCATCATCACCAGTCCGACGACCGTGAATCCACCGCGTAAAGCATGGTCCATAGAATCCCATTCTCCTCTAAAGATTCATTCTCCAGTCTTCGATCCTGGGTTGCACCAGAAGCGTCCCGGGCGGATTCCCCGGTACCCGCCGATGCCTGCCTCTTCATAATATTTTCTAAACTTCATGAACTCGACATGGCCGCCGAACATCCCCATGACGCTGCCCGTATTGTGGCGTTGGGTGACACCCTCGTCGGGCCGGCTGGAGGCATTGTCCCAGTTCGACGGCTGCTTTTCGTCGGCTTCCCAATAGACCATCCGGTCGGCTCCGAACTGACTGATTTTGTAGGTGTCATAAAGGCTCCGGGGGCCGGTTGAATAGCCGGATACCGCCCCATTCATGACGTAACTCCCCACCTGCATTTCGCGGGCACGGAAGAGGGCGTTGTTGGTGCGATCCAGCGGGCACCAGTAGACCTGTTTGGTGTTGAGGAAAGGCCACAGCTGACCCTTTTCAACGGTATGTTGCGGACGGTTCGTCGCCACCCGGGTGTAGAGCCAATTCGGCACATTGTAGGTACCGGAACTCCACGAGGTGTACGGCATCGCATCATCGTTGTCGCCCGTGTACAGGTGGGTGGCGAGGAGGATCTGTTTGATGTTGTTGAGGCACTTCGTGCGCTGACCCTGTTCCTTGGCTTTGGAGAGCGCGGGAAGGAGCATACTGGCAAGGATCGCAATGATCGCGATCACCACCAGGAGTTCGATGAGAGTGAAGGCCAACCTTCGGATGGCCGAATGTGGGCAGCACGGTGCATGCATGGCGTCTTGGCGTGGGATCGATGAAACGCTGCCAATTCGGCTGGTGATGGGAAAGCCAAAGGATTCCCTGTGCAGCCAAAGGATCAGGGTCGTGGTCCCATTGGCCACCGCGGTGCTTTCCAGCGGTCGGACGCCGCTCGGAAATCAATCCCGCCAGAACGTCGAGCGTTTGGTGGCTCGGTATCGGACCGCCATCTCGGGGGTCTCCACGAGTCTTTGGCCGCGGTGTAGCGAATCAACAGCGGCCAGGGTCATTCCCGAAGTCAGCAACGTCCGCTCCACGGGATAGGGCGCTCGGTTCTGAAGCACCATATCCTCGATATGATGAACGAGCGGATTGAAGAAATCGGCCGTCGTTGAACTGCTGCCTGGCATCGGCAGGTACATCTGACAGGCGATCACGCTATCGTTGTCCGATCGGTGACCGGCATAGTTGAAGTCGCGAATGGGCAGCAGGAGCATGGTGGTGCGGAAGCCGTCCCGATGCTCGATAAAGTACACGATAGGATCCGGAAAGACCTGTTTGGCCCATTCATACGAGACAGGGGCGGTCGGAAACCCATCTTCGACCGGCAACGTGTGGCTTCGGGACAGCGCTGAAACCAGGAGGCGCCGGGTGATTGGGCGCTGGTCCATCATGGCCCAGGCGCTGGCCCCTTTGATGGCATGAACCGAGGAGATCCCGGATTCACCGCCACGTCGACGCTCGGACATGCATTGGGCGGTCTCGAGTCCGTGGAAGTCATACGAATCCACCCCGCCGTAGCAGGCGCACAAACTCTCGGTCATGGGAGTGCCCCAGGGCACATCAATGCCCGGCAACCGCCAAGTCACCGGCAGCGAGGATCCGGCGAGGAACGGAAAGTTCAGGCGCCGGGAATCCTCCACCATTTCGACGCACTGATTCCAGTCTGTGGAAAGGTGTTTGTCGTTGAAGAC
Source organism: Verrucomicrobiales bacterium (assembly GCA_016795425.1). GTDB lineage: Bacteria > Verrucomicrobiota > Verrucomicrobiia > Limisphaerales > CAIMTB01 > CAIMTB01. The sequence goes on along the minus strand of JAEUHG010000086.1, from coordinate 18,231 downwards.
GGGTACCGATCGGCCGGATTCCTCGAAAACACGGACCACTTCCTTGAACCACGGGTAGCGGGGATACAAGGTCTGGCCCTTCTCGGTCTTCGGGTAGTTGCCGTGTTCGCCAATAATGACGACGCCGTCGACGGCCAGACGCGATCCGCCCAGACACAAGGCGTCCCGAATACTGGGGTAGAGCGGCACTTGGTAACGCTGCGCACGGCCGCGCGCCAGATCGCCCGTCTCCGGAAACTGATCGATGTACAAGGAAACGAGGTCGACGCCGGAGCGATACCACTGCCCTTTCCACCCGTAGCCGCCCAGGAAACGATCGATAAAATGCTGCGCGTGCGAATGCTTGAATACCACGGTTCCGAGCAGGGCGATTTTCTTGCGGCGGATCGTTCCCGACCGGGCCTGTGATGCCAGTGACAGAGCGCCTCCGACCAGGGTCCCAAGAAAGGCGCGGCGCGGCAGAGAGAGCGGGGTCATCGGGACCGATCCTGCCCCCAACCGACCCGAAGTGCCAGCCAAGCAACCAACGGAAGCAGGCCGGCGGCAACCAGGCCAAGGTCGAACGAACCGGTTCGGTCGGCCATCCATCCGAAGATCCGCTGTGCCTGTGCCGGGATCACCCAGGCCGCCACGCTGGCAATGCCGGTAATGCGTCCCTGGTGGGTGCCGGAGATGTCCTGGGTGAAGGTGTGGTAAAGGGGAAACATCCCCAGGGCGCCCGCACCGATCACCATCAGCAATGCGCCCAGCGCCCACGGATCACGAATCCACGGGATCACCACGCACAGCGCCGTGATCGCGGCGCATCCACCGAACACCGCCAGTCGCGCCCGGTTGACTTCCCAGCCTCGACGCGCCAACCAAACGGCCAAGGCTCCGGCACCGAGGCACCCGACATCCGTCGCCGCGAACCAGGCCGAGTTGTAATAGAGGGCTCCGGATTCGCCCCAACCTCGCCCCTCCTGAAGGAACTTGGGCAGCCAGGCCCGCAGAATCTGCCAGGAGGTATTGATGCAGGCGATGACGACGAACACCACCAGCATCCGCCGACTGAGAATAAGCGCCCACAAGCTTGGAACCGATGAACCGGAGCCTTCCGATCCCCGACCTGAAGTCCCACCGATTCCACCAGCCGGACCGGCGAGATCCGAGCTTCGAACCATGGCAAACCACAGCCCGACCCAGCCGAGTCCGACGAGACCGATGACCTGAAAGGGCAGACGCCAACTCCCGGGTTCGTCCGTCATCAAACCTCGCATGATCAACGGCGTGAGAATGGCGCCGATCGAGGTGCCGCTCTGAAGCACACTATTGCCGAGGGAGCGATCCGTCGGATCCAACAGGGCCCGGGTCGCCTTCACCCCGCAAGGCCAATGCCCGCCTTCGAAGAATCCGAGCAACGTGCGGCACATCAGCAATCCCTCGTAACTTCGCGTGTGCCCCGTCGCAAAACCTACGGCGGACCATAAAACCAGGACCACGGGGTAGAGCCAGCGCAAGGGCAGACGATCGGCAAGAAACCCGAAGGCCAGCGACCCAGCGGCAAACGCGTAGGCGAACCACGCTTCGAGATTGCCGTACTGCTCCTGGGCCAAACCGAATTCGCGAGTCACCCGCACCGAGGCATTCGCCAGAGTCTGGCGATCCATGTAGTTGATCGCGGACGCCAATAGCAGGAGTCCGCAGACCAGCCAACGCCGGCGAACGGTGATGGATGACGGGGCGTTCATGCGGCCGGGGTGGTCTAAGCCCATGAAGCCCCGTCCCAGGCCAGCACCTGCTCCAAAAATCGGGTCGCATCCCCCGCAAAGCGTTCGAACAGAATCTCTCCTTTCTCGGCCGTGGCCGCATGGGGCATTCCGATATGGCCAACCTCGGACCGATCACGGGTGATCCAACCCCTCGCTGCGGGGTGGAATGATACCGTCGGGGACACCGGCTTTGCCTCCTGGTGGTTTCCCACCAGATGTGGCGCCAAACGCAGGATCATCGAGGTTTCCCACTCGCAGGCGTGCCCCATTTCGGATTGCTGAAACCCGGGTGACGGCTCGGAACCGAGGTTCCAATAGGTGGCGAAAAGCAGCAGCAGATCCTTGCGGGTTCGATAACGCTGGCGCAGTTCAAAGACCACTTGCCGTCCCGGAACGTCGTTACCCCCGTGACCGTTCAAAAACACCAGTCGTTGGAATCCATGCCGAAGGAAGTTCTCGGCCAGCCCGATCAGGAGATCGAGGTAGAGCCTGGGCGGCGCCGAAATCGTCCCGGGAAAATCAATGTGATGATCTGAGTTACCCAGCCATTGCAGCGGGGCGAACAAAACCCGGTCGCGCAAACGCGCCTCCGTACGCCGCACGATTTCTCCGAGCAGAAAGCTGTCGGTATAGAGCGGGAGGTGGTGCCCGTGCTGTTCCAGCGCAGCCACGGGGAACACGACGGGTGTCGACTTCGGCAGTGCCGCAACGTCCGGCCAGCGGAGATCAGTCAGGTGCACGCACCCGGATCATGCGCGAATCATGGGCCGGGTGGAAAGCGTGCTTCCTCGACGTCCCTACTTCTTCAGCTTCTTGGAGATCAGCTTCCCGAGCTCTTTCCCAGCCTTGGCGTACGATTCCTCGATGCGCTGTCCGGTTTCGAAGTCGAATCCCCAGGCGTCGGCGCCCGGCGATTTGGTGATACCAACAACGGCGACGCGGTTCTGGCGGTTCTGAGTGCTGACGAAGGCGGCTTCACCATCGATAAAGGCGGGATGTCGCATGATGCCGACATTCCAGCCGGGTTCCGTAAAGGTGGTCTTGAAGATCAGGGTGTATTCCGCGTTCGGATAATTCCCGAAGTTCACATCCAGTTTACCGTTGCTGACCATGTCATTGAGGAGCATTTCAAACTTCGGCTGGAACCGTCGGGCGCGGTCATCAATCCAGGCGTTCCGCCACTGATCCCCGCGACCCGGTTCCTTGGCGTTCATCTCAGCGACCCTCGGCGCCAAATAATCCGCCTCGCGAGGAAACTTGCCGACCCTCATGTCGGAGTAGTCGTACTCCACATTCACCTGTTTTTGGCTGACCAGGAAGGAGAGCGAACCGGACTTCATGATGGCGACATCGGGCGCGCATCCGGTCAGAAAAGCAACCGAGGTAAGGGCCAGAAGGAAGGACAAGGATTTTCTCATGGTTAGGTGGGTTCAGGTCGATGACTCCGAAGGCGGTACGACACCGCATTGGGTCGTCAGCTCCAGGATCACGGGGGTCACGCTAGGAACGGGACCCACAGCGTCAAGGGGATGGTGGCAATCCGCCTTTGGGCTGACTCGCGCCACGGTTCGCCATCGGAGCGGGCCCCGCCCCATGGCCGGCTTCAAGTTCGAGCGTGCGCCCGGAGCCTCTGGATTTTCAGATTCGAAAAGACGAACTGGTAACCCGCCCGATCAATCAAGGCGTCGGTCAGCGGGTCGTTTCCGTAAGCCGGACCGCCGTAGGAAACGAAGGTGCGCGCCGGCTGGGACAGTTCCTGCCGAAGGTCCTGCTGGGAACCGATCACCTCACTCTCCCGACCCGCCGCATCCAAGGTGTCGAGCGCCACATGGCGGCGCGCGTGCGACGCGACGACATGACGGCGACTCAGGGAGCGCAATTCGTCCCACGACATGGCATAGCGGCCATCCGAATATTCGCGGGACTCCATGCCGATGTCGTGTTCCTGCGCGAACGCCAGTTGGTCAGCGGGCTTGGTGTTGACGAAACCGGTGATGACGAAGAACCAGCCGACCAGGCCATGACGCTCGAGCAGAGGGCGCATGACGTCGTAGCCATTCCGATACCCCTCGTAGACGGAGATGATGATCCCCGGTTTCGAACGACGCCAACGTCCAGTAGCGAGGTAGGTGTCAAGGTCGTCCTCGGTAACCGGGCCGAAACTCCGACTCAATCGGCCCAACTGATCGTCGATTTCGGCGGCTCGTTCGCGGGGAGTGTTATGGAAATTCACCGCGCGAATCATCGGCGCACGCCCCATAAGGGTGAGGGTCTGATCGGCCGCCGTCTGGAAGGCATCGGTAGTGGCCATATCACACTCCAGAGCGGCGAAACACGCTGCCGAAATCCCGTTCGGCCATCCATTCCAGCAAGGGCGCGATGTCGTCGGGTGTTGGGTTGGGGTGCACTCGATTCCACGCCTTTACGAGGCGTTCAAACGCCGCCTGAAGTTCCTGATGCGTGACGTCCCCCATCCGATCCTGCGATGCGGAAGGTGCGCGGGTGGAGGTATCGGCAAGGTTTTCACCGAACAGGAGCATGGGAATTCCCAACTCCGAGTAGGGGCGCTTCCCCAGCAGGGCCACCTCTTCTGCCAAACGGGCATCCGTAATGCCTTCGGCGGTCTCGCGAACGGCCCACGGCCGCCGAACCGCCCGGCACGACGTCAGCGCCCACAGACTCCCGGTCAGGGCCAATGACCACTCTCGACGCGTCCAATGCACGGCGTCGGATTATTCCGGTGGCGCTCGCTGTGTCCAGCGTTGTGCCCGACGCGCCTGCATGACAGACTCCCGGCACCATCCTATTGGTCATGAGCACCCAATTCCCCTCCGTTTCTCGTCGACACTTCCTTCGCGGCACGGCTCTCGCCGTCGCCATGCCGACCCTCCTCCCCTCCTCGGTGTGGGGCGCCAAGGTGGGACCGGCGGATCGCATTCGACTCGGCTTCATCGGCAACGGGACCCAAGGGCGTTATCTCATGGGGAACTGCCTGAAGCGGGCGGAAGTCGCCGTGGTGGCCGTGTGCGACGTCGACCAGAACCGCCGCAACCACGCGAAAAAGACGGTTGAAGACCACTATGCCAAGGCGGGTGGCGCCGACGCCGGTCGGCAATGTGCCGCCTATCTCGATTTTCGGGATTTGCTGGCGCGGCCGGACATCGACGGCGTGGTGATTGCCACGCCCGACCATTGGCATGCGTTGATTGGAATCCTGGCCGCGAAGGCCAGGAAGGATGTCTATTGCGAAAAGCCCCTCACCGAGACCATTCAGGAAGCCCGTGAATTGGTGAAGGCGGTGCGGAAACACCGCTGTGTGTTTCAGACCGGCAGCATGCAAAGGTCCTCCCGTGAATTTCGGCGCGCCTGCCAGCTTGTCCGCAACGGCGCCATCGGCCGACTCCAGGAAGTCAAGGTTGCGGTCGGCGGGCCGGGCAAATGGTGCGACCTGCCCGCGGAATCACCCGAGCCGGGCCTCGACTGGAACCTGTGGCTCGGTCCCGCTCCTTGGCGTGAGTACAATTCCGTCCTCAGCCCGCGTGGTGTTCACACCCACTTCCCCAATTGGCGGGCCTATCGCGAGTACGGAGGCGGCATGGTTACGGACTGGGGCGCTCACCACTTTGACATCGCCCAATGGGCTCTCGGAATGGACAAGAGCGGCCCGGTCCAGATCCTGCCGGTGGCGGACAAGAACGCCCAGGAGGGAGTCCGATTGGTCTATGCGGATGGAACCGTGGTCACCCACGTTTCGGGCAACGGTGTCACGTTTATCGGATCGGAGGGCAAGATCTACGTGAACCGCGGGAAGTTCGAGTCGACACCGGAGTCGCTCGTCGAGACTCCCCTTGACCAACAGAAGATCCAACTCGAGGAAAGCAACGATCATATCGGCAACTGGTTGACCTGCATGCGCACTCGCAAACGACCGATCTGCGATGTGGAGGTCGGAGCCCGCACCGTCTCCGTTTGTCATCTCGTCAATCTGGCCTACTGGAACCAGCAGGAAATGCATTGGGATCCGAAGCGCGAGGTTTTCCTCGATGGCCAGGGCGACAACGGGTGGAAGCAACGTTCTTACCGGGCACCGTGGAGTCTGGAAGCGATCGTTCGCGCCTGAGGGCCTCGAATAGGGGGAACGCAACCAGGGATCACCGCGGCGCGATACCGCGAATTCCCGATCCGTCAAAAGGTCGGGCAAAGGTCGGCTTGCCTGATCCCTGCGTTCCCCTTTACCCTCGCCGTGGTTCACGCCTGACCCAGGCACCCCCATTTTGTCCATGAAGAAAATCGAAGCCATCATCAAGCCGTTCAAATTGAACGACGTGAAGGACAGTCTCGCCGCCGAAGGTATCCAGGGAATGACCGTGAGCGAGGTCAAAGGCTTCGGTCGCCAGAAAGGGCATACTGAGATTTATCGGGGCAGCGAGTACACCGTCGATTTCCTGCCCAAGATCAAGATCGAGTTGGTGGTGGCGGACGCCCAGGCGTCCACCGCGGTCAATGCCATCATCAAAGCAGCCAAGACCGGCAAGATCGGCGACGGCAAGATCTTCATCGCGCCGGTCGATGAGGCGATCCGCATCCGCACCGAGGAACGCGGCGAACGGGCGGTGTAGCGTCAGTGGTATTCCTGGACCGTGCGCACCTGGTAGCCGTGCCGTTGGAGGGCGGCAATGCCAAGGGCGGCGGCCCTTGCCCCGGATAGAGTCGTCATAATCGGAGTTCCGGTCATCACCGCAGTGCTTCGAATCCGGATCTCGTCGGCGCGAGGATTGGCGCCGCTGGGGGTGTTGATCACGAACTGGATCTCCTTGTTCTTGAGGAAATCAATGGCGTTCGGGCGCCCCTCGTTCAGTTTGGGAATTCGCTGAACCTTGTGGCCGGCGGCCTCCAGCACGGCGGCCGTGCCACCGGTGGAGATCAATTCAAAGCCCAGATCGACGAACAGCCTCGCCACTTCCGCGACCTGGGGTTTGTGGGCGTCGCTGACACTGATAAACACCCTTCCCTTCAATGGGAGCGGACTGTTGGCCGCCATCTGGCTCTTGGCGTAAGCGACCCCCAGATCGGCATCCAGGCCCATGACCTCGCCCGTGGAGCGCATTTCCGGCGACAGGATGATGTCCTGGCCCAGAAACTTGTTGAACGGAAACACCGATTCCTTGACCGCCCAATAGGCCGGCCAGATCTCCTGGGTGAACCCGAGGTCGCGCAGACTCTTTCCGGCCATCACGCGAGCCGCCATTTTGGCCAACGGCACGCCGATCGCCTTGCTGACGAAGGGTACGGTGCGGGATGCCCGTGGATTCACTTCGAGCACGTAAACCCGGCCGTTCTGAACCGCGTACTGCACGTTCATCAGGCCGCTGACGCGCAGTTCCCGCGCCATGGCGTGCGTATACTGACGGATGGTCTCGATGGATTCAGCCGCGAGATTATGGGGCGGCAGCACCATGGCCGCGTCCCCGGAATGGACTCCCGCGAACTCGATATGCTCCAGCATTCCACCGATGACGATGGTGCCCTGGTTGGCATCCGGAAAGTTGCCGACGTCGGCAATGCAATCGACATCCACTTCGATGGCATCCTCGAGGAATTTATCGACCAACACGGGCCGCTCCGGGGAGGCCTCGACGGCAAAGCGCATGTAGTGCTGCAACTCGGCATCGGAGAAGACGATCTGCATGGCGCGCCCACCGAGCACGAAGCTGGGACGCACCAGGACCGGATAGCCGAGCCGTTTGGCGATCACGAGCGCCTCGGCCTCATTGGTCGCGATTCCATTGGGAGGCTGGGGAATGCTCAGGCGATCAAGCATCGCCGCGAACAGCTTTCGGTCTTCGGCCACTTCGATGCTCTGCGGGCTGGTGCCGATGATGTTGACCCCATTGCGCTGCAGTCCCAGCGCGAGGTTCAGAGGTGTCTGCCCTCCGAATTGGGCGATGGCACCCCAGCAACCTTCCCGCTCGTAGATGTGCAGCACGTCCTCCAGAGTCAACGGCTCGAAATAGAGCTTGTCGCTGGTGTCGTAATCCGTGGACACGGTTTCCGGATTCGAATTCACCATCAGCGTCTCGAACCCGTCTTCCTTGAGCGCGAAGGCGGCGTGAACGCAGCAGTAGTCGAATTCGATCCCCTGCCCAATGCGGTTGGGTCCGCCCCCGAGAATCATCACCTTCCGGCGGTCGCTGCGGATCACCTCGTCATCGCCACGATCATAGGTGGAATAATAATACGGGGTATACGCCTCGAACTCCGCCGCGCAGGTATCCACCAGACGATAGCTGGGCACGAGCCCGAGCTTGCGGCGCATGGCACGCACCTCGTCTTCGGTCCGCCCAGTCAAATGGGCGATCTGTCGGTCTGAAAATCCCAGCGACTTGGCCTTGGCGAGCAGTTCTGAATTCATCCGGCCCTAATATTCGGGTCCGCGATGAAACCCGACTCGTCCCAACCTGTCGAGGGGGCACTGGAATTTCCAGCGGTCGCACCGGCCGCCCCGCGCCACGGCGACCCTCACAGCCTCGCCGCTGACCCGGCTGGTGCACGATCTGCCAGGCCTTGAACCGTTCGCGAGACCCAATCGGCCGAGGGTTCGGCGTAGGGCCGGAACACCTCATGCACACCCTCCCTTTCATCATGGAGGAGCGCCCGGAATCCGCCCAACCGACTCGCCTCAGGACCGTCCATCAGGCTTGCCGAATCATTGGCGCTCATTTGATAGAGGATCCTGAACCCGAACTCCGCCAAGGCCTTGCGCCCGATATACCGCAGGACGTTGCCATAGGTATCGCAGGTCGCGACGACATGAATACCCATCGGGGCGCCTTCCATCACCAACTCCTTCAATCGCGCTCCCGCCGACACACCCGCGTCCTCGCCGCCAAAGGCAAACTCGTCATCCTGGCGAAGTTTCTTGAAGTTCTGGATACCGTCGATGAACAGAACCGTCACGGGTCGGGCGCCCCGAGCGCCATCGGCAAGCCGGGACTGCAGGTCTTCCGACAATCCGGTCAACACGGCATCCAGTTCGCCTGGGCCGGCAGTCTCCCATTGCAGCGGGAGGCCGTGACCGATAGCGGTCGTGGTTTCCTGCACATCGGAGACGCGCGGACGCAAAAGGATACACCGGAAGCGATCGGCACCGTTCTGGGCGGCCATGGCGACAAGGACCGCCAGACGAAACGCCTCCAGGGCGTCGGTCCGTTGGCCCACCAACAGCACGTGATCCCCACTTCGGCCCGTGAACGCCACCTCGGTAGGACCCTTGATTGCGTTTGGAGCTCCCAACCAGAGCCGGAGCGGGCCCGATGTCGGTCTCGACTCCGATTCCACCAGTTGTCGGAGCACTGGGTTCTCAGAGAGATCCGCCGGGGCGTTGCCCTCAAACACCAGCGGACCTTCCCAGGGCTTGGAATCGGCCTCGGCCCATTGCCGAACCTGCTGGAGCACGCCATCCCGAACGCTATCGGGCAGCCAAACCACTTGGAACGGACTGTTGCCTTCCTTCGCCCCGGCGGCGTCATTGTAGATCCCCTCACCCGGCCGGGAAAGCAGGCGCGGCGCTGCATTGGTCTCATCCATGATGAGATAGGCATCGGCCTCGTTGCATTGCAGGGCAATGCGCACCGCCATTTGGCCCATGGTGCTGCGGGCGACGGTATAGGCCCCGCCCAAGGTCTGGGAGCCCAGGATCACATGGACTCCAAAGGCACGGCCCTGACGGACAATGCGATCGAGCAGCAGGGACGCATTCTGGGCCACGCGATCCTCCTCCACAAAGAACTCCTGGAACTCATCAATGATGAGCAGGACGCGAGGCATCGGCACCCCGGGTCGAACCTCGCGAAAACCGGCGACATCCTGCACCCCGGCTTGTCGAAAAACCTCGCCGCGCTGGCGCAACTCGGCGTCCACCCGCTGGAGCACGCTGAGTCCAAATTCGCGATCGCTCTCGATCGCCACCACGCGCGCGTGGGGCAATCGGTGGGAAGCATAGCACTTGAACTCGACGCCCTTCTTGAAATCGACCAGGTAAAACTCCACCTCATCCGGCCGACACCACAGGGCGAGGTTGGTGATGATGACGTGCAGCAGAGTGGACTTTCCGGAGCCGGTCTTGCCAGCCACGAGCCCGTGCTGGCGCGTGCCGCGGCCCAGAGCCAGGTACTGCTGTCGGGTGGCCCGCGTGCGACCGATCGCCACCCGCACCTCGGAGGCGGTGGACGACGACCAGTGTTCGCCCTCGCGCGGCGCGACGTAGGCAAAGGGAACCTCAATGCGGTTCGAATGAATACTGAGCCGCGCCACCCGCTGAATGAACGCCGTCACCATGTCGGCGGGTGGCGGCAATTCGAGCCGAGCGTTGGTCCCGGGGATGGAATACCCGTTCACGCTCATCATCTTTCCCGACCAGGCCACCCGGACGTCGCGGGACTTCAGCAGTTCGGCCGGGAATTCGTTGGGCAGCGGCTGCTTCTGATCCCAGTGGACGAGCAGATGCACCCCACACCGCGGTCCGGCGGTGGCAATCGAGGCCAGGCGTTTGGCCGCAAGATCGGTGAATCCGGAGGGAAAGTCGGCGATGACCAAGAAATGGTAGCGTTCGGCGACATCGCCGGCCTGCGCGTTGTACTCCGCAATATCGGCATATTCATTGCGCAGATACATCTGGATCACCTTCTCGATATGATCGTTGAGATCCGCCAACCGCGCTTCGATCTGCGCCGATTGGGTCCAAACCCGCCCGCTGATCAAATGCTCCGCCTCGTCGGCCAGGTGCATGAGCCCGGCAAACCCCTGCCCCAATCCGACCGGGTCGAGAACAGTGAAGGCAATGCGACCTGGAGGCGCGGAGGCCAGCAGCCGCAGAACGATTTGGTTCAAGGCCGCAATGGCTTCCTCACGACTGCCGGAATCCCGCGACTCAAAGACGATCGATCCGGATTCCGGGAATTGGAGCATCAACGGAAGGTCCATCGGTCCGGAACCGGCCGGCCCTGCCAATGGGTGGTCCGCCTTCACTTCCGCCATTCGCGTAGGATCCACCTGCAACCAGCCGAAGCGCGCCGCTTGAAGAAACGACGCCGGCGGACTCCATGAATCCCATCCCGAGTCCGACCAGGACCGGGCAAAGGCCGCTCCATCCTCTTCCTGGGATGCCCTCAAAATGGACTTCAACCGCTCCACCTGCGCAGTCCATTCCTCCTGGAAAGTCCGAAAGGAAGCCGCCTCTTGCTGCTGGATCTCCACCAAACGCTCCCGATGACGTCGCTCCGCCTCGGCGAGACGACCTTGGTTACTCACCATTGCGTCCTCCGATTGCGCGGCTTGCCGGGCAGCCACCCGTTCGGAGGCGGCGGCTCGAAGACGCGCGCTCCGTTCCAGCGCGGCCCGAGCGCGGGCACCGGCCTCGACGGGCAGTTCGGTGCGCGCCCAGGTCGCCAGCTCCACCGCAGACTGCCAGGCCGCCTCGCCTTGTTCCGCGATTGCCGCATGCGCCGCGAGAATGCGATCCCGCTCACGACCATGTGCGGCGACCGCCTCCTGGGAAGCCGCCGCATGCAACAGGCGCGCCCTTGCCAAACCCTGGGCCGTCCGCACGGCGACGGGTCGCGACCGCCTGCTACCGATAAGGTAAAGAGCGACACCCACGACCAACGCAAATCCGGAAGTCCATGCCCCGTCGACGTACGAGAAGCCGCCCACCCCAGCCAGCTCCAGTACGGGGACGAGCGGGAGCGGAACCAGGACCACGATCAGCCAGACTGGCCATAGCCGAAGCAAACCGGTCAGCCCGCCACGCCGATGCTGGGCCAATCCTTCCGCGACGGCGGTAATCGATGAAGACAGGTCTTCCATCCATTCAACCAAGGTCCGGTTTTCCGTCGTCGGGGTAGGTCCGGGCGACGGCGGTGCCAGGCTCCGGGTTCCATTCCTGCCCAGATGAAACGTCGCCGTCGCGGTCACCTCCAGCGCGTCGATCTGGTTGCCAAAGTCGGAGAGACGCCCTTGGGCTTCGGAAAGTGCCGCATCGGCAGCGGCCAATCCCGCGTCGCGATCCCGGGCGGCTTTGAGAAGGTCGCGCTGAAGAGCGAACTTGGTCCTGCCTTCCTCCGCTTCGGCTCGTTCAAGGCCCGCCTTACGGACCCGGCGCTCCGCCTCCCGTATCCGACCGCCGCGGGTACGATGTCGATCCTCCAACCGTGAAGCAGCCGCTTCCGCCTCCAGGCGCACCTGTTCGAGGTCCTCGGCCAATCGCCGAGCCTCCGCGGACGTCCCCGCCGAATGGCGGGCTTCCTCGGCGGCACGGCGTTGCCTGCCCTCCTGGCTGGCGGCGGCATGCCGGGCGACCAGGTCGAGCAGAGAACGCCGGACATCGACGACCGCCGCCAGGGTCTCGGATATCGGGATCGGCCTATTCACAATCGCGCCTCACCTTCGTCAAAAGTTGATCCAACTCCTCCATGGCCGACAGGGCCCGGTCGACGTTGGGCCACAGTTCGCCCAGAAACCGACGCTCGAACTCATCCCGCTTGGAGTCGGTCCAGTGCTCGCGTGTCTCCCGCCATCGCGCCGCGAGTTCCCGCGTGACCCCGGCTAAGCGGGAACGACTACCGCCCAGGCTCATCTTCCACCTCCCAACCCCACGGCATCGGCGGGCGAACCCCCTGCCCCTTCCGTAAACTCGGCATTCGTCGACGACAGCCCGGCAGGCGCCGCTTCCGGGGATTCCCGGTGGGAAGGACCGGCCCCCACCCGGAGTTCAGAGTAATCCGCCAAGGCCCGCAAAGCTTCGGTCAGCCAGGCGACGGCGCGTGACATGTCCTGCGCCAGAAAGCTGTCGAGGGTGCCCAACTGTTTGACCAACACCTGAGTTCGAGGCCCCAGTTCCCGGCTCCAGCGCTTCAATCGACGCTGCTTTTCGCGTGCCTCCTCCAAATCCCGTTGGGCTCGGTGGACAGCCGCCTGTTCCACGGCACTGGCTTCTCGCAGCCCGGACAGGCGAGAACTAAGGAGCGCCTGTTGCGCCTCTTCCAGGCGACGGGCACGACGATGCGTTTCCCGCTCCCAGTAGAGGCGCTGGTCCGACTCCAGCCAAAGCTGCATGCGCTGAAGGTCCGCGCCCACCTCTTCGAGCACCGGCTTCACCTTGGCTAGGTAAAGGATCAGATGGGAGCGAAAGGCATCGATAGCCTCGACCGATCGAACTTGGGCGCGTTCCGACATGGGAGGGACGGCCTTATCTTTGGTGCAGGTACTCCTCGATCCGTTGTGCTTTGCGCAGCAGGAACGGACCGTGCTGGTGGGAGACCTCCATGAACTGCTTCAATGTCCTCATGGCGCCACGGAATTCCTCGGCAAATTTGTGATGCTCCTGATCCTGCCAGGTATCGCCAAGGGCGGTGAAACGAGCCTGGAGCGAGGTCATACGGGCCTGCAGATCGGTATTGAATCGCTTCAACTCCTCGGCGAATCGCCGAACCTCCTCCGGATTCATGATGGCTTGCGTCATGGATTCTCCTGTCAGCGCACCCGAGGGCTGGATCGGTTCGCGGGTGCGCGTCGCCGAATCATCGCCATCGGGATTGCGGTGTGGCGCAACCTATCTCTCCCTGTCCCCCACGGCAAATCACACGACGCTGCATCCGGGGACCGGCCGGGAACCATGGCTTCGTTCACGCAACCCCTGCGTCACGGTGAAGGGAAGGATTGGACGGGAACCCGGCCAGACGTCTTTCGGCAGGCGCTGAAGGCGGAGGGTCCGTTCAATCGATCTGCAGGGCGTGCTCCAGGAACTGGGGCAGATGCTGGGTAATGGTGGCGTCCGTTGCCAGAACCTTGACCCCGGCCTTGAGGGCCGCTTCCCGCTGCTTCTCGTCTTCGCGCGACGAATAGGCGATCACCGGGACGTGCGCCGTCGCCTCGTCGGCCAGCATGGCGGCGATGGTCGCCAGAACATCCCCGCGGCGGTTGGTAAGATCCGCCACGACGATCATGGGCATCTCGACCCGGACATATTCAGGCAGCTGGCCTGGATCCGAGAGCGTGACCACCCGGTAATCCAGCTCCTCGAACTTGTTCACGAGCTGGGATCCCGGCATGAGCTTCTCGTGCAGCAACAGCGCCAACGGCTTCGTCATCGCGGGGTCAGGGTGGAAAACAGCGCCGCCGAATGCAAAAGTGTTTTCACACCAGCTGTCCAGGCGGCCTTTCAGGTCCGATGGCGCAAAATGGCCACCAGAGCCGCGATGCCACCCACCACCACGGCTGCCCGGATCACGCGCAAAAGGCTGATCACCCAGGCGATGCCGATCCCGAGGGCCGGCCACCCAACCCACCAATACCCCGGGGAAGTCATGGCATTGATCACCAAGAGCATCACCAGGATCAGCGGCCCCACCACCAGGAACTTCAGCGCTTTCAATACCTTGAACGGATTCACCTTAGTATTTCCTTCCGGCGCTTCGCAGGTTGGCGGGCGCCGATGGCCGGATGAACACGGGAGGCGCGGAGTCGGTTGCACGAAGTTCACCGGCCCACCGCGGACACAGCGCGGATTTGAACTTGTTTCCCTCCCCCAGTCTTGTCTATCGGGAACGCGTGCTTCACGCGTCCGTCCCCTTCGCCTGGTGCCTCGCTGCCGTGCTTGCCGGCGCCATGCCGTCCCGGGCCCGGGCCGAGACCGAGGATCCCAGACCGGAATCCACGAAGCGCATGGCTCAACGCCTGGCGCGCGTGGCGGAAACCACGGTGCCCCTCAATACCCGGTTCCTCGCCGGCGGACAGGTGACCGCTCTCCGGGAAATGCTGCGACTGAATCCGGAACTCCGGCAGGATCCCGCGTTCCAATTCCGCTTTGGCGATGCGTTGCTGAATGCGGGGTCGAACGACGAGGCCCTTGCGGAATACAACGCCATCGAGACCGCCGCCCGGTCGTCCGGACATCCGATCACCGGCGTCAACAAGCTGAATCTCCGCCTTAATCAGGCCCTTTGCCACCTGCGCAACGCCGAACAGGTCAATTGCGTCTCCAACCACAACGCCGATTCCTGCCTCCTGCCCCTTCAAGGAGGAGGGATCCATCGCTGGCCCGAGCATTCGCAACGCGCCATCGGCGTCTTGACCCAGCTGCTGGAGGAGTTTCCGGACAGTCTAGCCGCCCGCTGGCTTCTCAATGTCGCCAGCATGACCGTAGGCACCTATCCCCAGGGAGTCCCCGAGCGTTGGCTCATCCCCACCAACGCCTTCGCCTCCGACGCGCCCATGCCGAGGTTCCGCGAAGTCGCCACGCTGGCTGGACTCGCGCCCAATGAGCTGTCCGGCGGATCCGTGGTGGATGACTTCGACGGCGACGACCTTCTCGATGTGGTGGTGACGTCGATCGGCCTGAAAGACCCGATGCGATTCTATCGCAATCAAGGCACCGGACGATTCATCGAACGCTCCCATGAAGCCGGCCTCGATGGCTTGGTCGGCGGCCTGAATCTGGTCCAGGCGGACTACAACAACGACGGGCACCTCGACCTCTTCGTGCTCCGCGGCGCTTGGTTGCGCGAGGAAGGCAAGCATCCCAATTCCCTGCTCAAGAATCGCGGCAATGGAACCTTCGAGGACGTCACGGAAGCGGCCGGAGTCCTTTCCTTTCACCCAACCCAGACCGCCGTGTGGCTGGATTTCGACGGTGACGGCTGGCTCGACCTCTTTGTTGGCAACGAAACCGTTCCCGGCCAGTCGCGGCATCCGTGCGAACTGTACTGGAACCGCCGAGATGGGACCTTCGTCGACATTGCTCGGTTCTCGGGTGTGACCGCCAATGCCTACGTCAAAGGAGTGGTCGCCGGCGACATCAACAATGACGGGCGTCCGGATCTCTACGTATCCGTTCTTGGCGGCCAGAATCGTTTGTTCAGGAACGACGGTCCAAAAGATCCGGCGAAAGGACCGGCCGCAGGGTGGAATTTCAGTGACATCGCCGGAACCGCAGGCGTCGTGGAACCTATCCAAAGTTTTCCCTGCTGGTTCTTTGACTATGACAACGACGGTTGGGAGGACATTTGGGTCTCCGGTTACCGCATCGAAAGTGTCGGCGACATCGCCGCCGATTACCTCGGCCTGCCGCATCGGGCCGCCAGAGCCAAACTCTATCGCAACCGGGGCGATGGCACCTTCGCCGATGTCTCAGCCCAAGCCAATGTCAACCGCCTGTTGCATGCGATGGGATCAAACTTCGGCGACGCCGACGGCGATGGCTGGTTGGATTTCTACCTCGGAACGGGCGACCCCGACCTGCTCACCATCATTCCCAATCGGATGTACCGGAACGCTGGCGGCCGACGCTTCGAGGACGTGACGACCGCGGCCGGAGTGGGCCATCTCCAGAAGGGCCACGGTGTTTCCTTTGCGGACATCGACAACGATGGGGACGTCGATATTCACGAGGACATGGGTGGCGCGATGACAGCGGATGTTTACCCCAATGTTCTCTTCGAGAACCCTGGCTTCAAGACCCGCTGGCTGAAACTTCGGCTCACCGGTGTGCGAGCCAACCGCTCCGCCATCGGCGCCCGCGTGCGCGTCGACATCCAGGAAAACGGCCAACGGCGATCGCTTCACCGCACCGTCTGCTCCGGCGGCAGCTTCGGATCCAATCCGCTCCGACTGGAGCTGGGCTTGGGCAAGGCAGATCGGATTGAGGAAGTCTCGATCCTCTGGCCCGGTAGCGGAACCCGCCAAGTGCTCAAAGGCCTGGAAGCGGATCACGCCTATCACATTACCGAGGGCGACAACCAACCCCGCGTCTTGTCCCTGAAGGCCTTTCGGTTCCCGGCCATGGCCCCTTCCGCAGGCGATCACTCGCACCATCATTGAAGCGGCAGTCACCGGCGCCGGACCCGGATCCTCAGGAACGACGCGTCGCCCGGACGAATGGGAATGCCCCACGCCGCCTCCGTGCGGCTCCCGTCCAACCGCCGTGCACCGAGCCAGAGTGCGGGCTGCCACGACTTCAAGTCCTCCGAAGCATCGACGTCGATGCGCGCGTCGTCGGCCCGTCCCTGGACCGGAAACTGCACGACGAACCAGCCGGGTTCTCGAAAGCCGGTCTCCCATGGGCCGGGAATGGAAGTGGGGTCGTCATCGCTGGTCCCAAAGGCGTACTCCAGGAATCCATTCCAGCCGTCGCCATCGAAATCCGCCTCGCTATCGCCGACAAAGGCCGTGGCGTCACTGATGCCGGGGACCCCATTGGTGTCCAGACTGGCACGCCACGCGCGCGCGGAATCCAATCCAAGCCCGGGCTCAACCAGCAGTAATCGAGCTCCCGAACCATCAGGCTCCGACGGCCAGGGAGTCGTCGTGCGATACTCAAACGCGGTCACCTCATCGCCACGCGCATCCACCAGCACGAGGCGTTCGCCGGCGTTGTTGAGAGCCCCCGAGTAGACTCCAAAGATCGGAATGTCTGGGCCATACCGTTCGCGAAAGCGGACCCAATCCCGCACCAGAATGAGCGATTCACCCGGCGCCAATGGGACATCGAGGTCTCCGCGAAACGCGAACTGAATGCCATCGATGAAGCGCGCCCCGCGCAGGTTCACCGCCTGCTCCGATCCATTGCGCAGAACGAGGTATTCTCCCGAGTCATCGCCCAGGGGATGGTACTGAATCTCCACGACCGCCACCGATCCCTGGGGCAACGGAGATTCGGACACCTGATAGAACGTGCTGACCAGGCCCGACCATTCCGATCCTTGCCGGGACCTGGCTTTGACGATGGTGTTGCGGTCAAGGACCGGGGCCTCGCCCGCTTCTGCCCCGCCTCGGATCAGTGTCCATTCGAGATCAAAACTCGCATCGCTGGTCCCCCGGGAGGACTGATGCAGTTCCACCGCCACCACATTCAATCCTTGGCGCAGCGCTGACAAAGGCACTTCGACCTCGTGAAGGTCTTGGCCGTCGTCCGAAGGAGAACTGGCGAGCGTTTGGCCGAAGGCCTCGGCTGCGGTCATGGAAAGGCGCGCGATTTCACGTCCATTCACGTAGACAATCACTCCGTCATCCCGGCGAATATGGAGGTAACTCCGCAATACCGGGTGGGTGCCGCGAATCTCCACCGCGTGGCGAAAGTACGCGGTGATCCACTTGTTCGCCGCGTCGCCCCCGAAAGGAAGCAACGTGCTCTCGTCCCCTTCACCGTAACCGAACTGCGCGTTTCCGATGCCCCACGCCTCATCCACAAACTCGGCGTGTTTCCAGTTCCCCGTCGACCATTGCGGATGCCCTTCCACGATCGCACTTGAACCCAGACCGATGGCATCGGTGAACCAACGCCAAAGGGCTCCCAATGGAACGACGGTTTCAACGTTGTCCCCAGTCCGGAATTCGCGAGCCATGGGTGAAACACCCCCGCCAGGCAGTCGAGGGTCCGATCCGTTCACCGTGTAAACGAGGTTCGCCGCATTGGTCCCACCCATGG
>JAEUHG010000062.1 GCA_016795425.1 Verrucomicrobiales bacterium | reverse complement strand
GCACCGGTCCGATCAATCCGGAGGGCAGCAGGTTCTCCGTCTTCTTCCACAGGCGCCACGATGTGAACGTCGTCCGTCCGGCGGGACTGTGTTGCCCGGCCTGGACCCAATCCGGCCACCGTTTCAAGGTGCCGTCCGGATTGCGTTCACTGTCCTCCGCAAGTTGTTCATCTCCGATCAAGCGGTTGGGCCAGAGGTTCACCACTTCGATCGTCAAACGGTTGGCGCCGTTCCGGGCTCTCTCGGTGATGTCGACGGTGTACGGCGGTTTCCACAGCGTGCCCAGGTCGTGTCCGTTCAACTTCACCCGGGCCATGACTTGGACACGGCCAAGATCCAGCAAGAGCCGATGGCCGGGTGATCGAAGATCGCGCGGGATTGTCACCGAGATTGAGTAGGTCGCCGATCCGGAGAAATAACGCACGCTGTCGTCGGTTGCCTCATTCCATGGTTGGAGTTGCGCACAGCGCCGCGTGAACTTTTGGCCCCCAGGTTCGGTGAATTCCAAGTCCCATGGTCCTTCGACCGCCAGCGGTTCCTTCAATTGCGACACCACCAGGGTTCCGGAGTTTCCGGAGGTCGTGGTCCATGAGAAGGTGCCGCCTTGGTGAGGTTCGAGAATGAACGATCCGCGGAGGTCGCGGCGGAGTTGGGCCGCGGGTTCCGGCGTGGAGCGGGCGGGCGCCAGCTCGATCCGATCCGGATCCTGGCCGCTGATGCGGACCTCCTTCCCGTCGATGAGGACGTCGAGTTCAAGGGTCTTGACCACGAGGAAGGCGGGGTCGTCGCCTTCGGCCATGCGGGCGACCTGGAAACCGGTTTCGCCTGCCTCGATCAACCGTTGTACGCGATCCTTCACGTCCCGTGTTCGAACCGGATCGTTGAGCACGCCGTATCGTGCGCCTCGGACCGTGGCTTGAAGGATGTCGTCGGCCAGTCGGATCCGGTCCGTATCGCGCCCTTTCACCGTGAACGTCTGATTTCCGATCTGAAACTCCACCTGCAGAGTTTTAATCTCGCGTGGAGCCGGATCGCCCTCGGACGCGAGGGTCGACACCGTAATGGAGAACTCACCGGCGTCGGCCATCGTTTGAACGATTGTCGTGACATCACGGCTGAGGTTGCCATCGCCGGGCACACCGTAAGTGGCGCGCAAAATCCTCGGGATGGTCGGGGGTTTCAAGCGGGCGGCGAAGAGTTCCTGCTGATCGTGGCGAATCTCCACGACCGGATCGTCCGTTGGATGAGATTGGCGAAAGACCACGAAGACCGAGCCGTACGCCTCAAGCGGCACGACGACGTGGGTTCGGCGTCCATCTTCGGAGTACATGGCCGCGCGCTCGATGCGGCCGGAGTCGGGCCACCAGAGTTCGGGGCGGCGTCCGGTGACTCGAAAGCTGCACGTCACTGATGAGGCGTTCGGGCGCGGGTTGGCGACGAAGTAGAGATCGGTGGTGCCGGTGCGACGGTGCAACCGCCGGAGGGGTTCCGAGCTGGTGAAGTCCGCCGGGATCCCGACCGCTTCGAGTGCCTGGGCCGGCGTGGGGCCCCATAGAATTCGTCCCTTTCCAAGCGTATGCTCCCGGACTTTTTGGCCGTCGCACGCACCCCACAACTCGGCCGCCAGCCGTTCGACTTCCGTGTCGCAGGCCGGGTAATCGGTCAGGCTGGGGGACGTATTCGGTTTGGGGCCGAGAACGGTGGCACCGGCCTCGACGAGTTTCTTCACTTTGCGAAGCAGGTCTGGCGTCATGGTGTCGGTGGGAGGGAGGACGAGAAGGGGGTAGCTCATGCCATCGGGGAGGACGATGCGGTCTTCACGGACGCTCATGCGTTCGAGCACCGCTTCGGCGGTGCACTCGTCCCAGGCATAGCCATCGCGGGGATGGTCTCCGGGACCTTGGGGTGGCAGTTCGGGTTGGACGTAGCAAACGTCGGCGACGAACAGGCCTTGGCGCAGAAGAAACTGGCAACGCGCCAGATACTCGTGCCACGCCGGTGTCCATTCCCACCAGGTCTGGGTTCGTTCGTAGTGCTGTCCCCACGGGCCCATGGTCATGCCTGGCGCGCGTGTCGGATTGGTCCAGGGCTGGAGCGCGTATCGGTGGAACACGAACCGGTTGATGCCTTCGCAGAAAGCCTGGTCTCCGTGGGATTTGAGAATCGCCGGGTGTTCGCGCCATCGCTCCTGATCTCCGGAGGTGAAAGCCTCGGCGCCGATGATGCGCTTTCCATAGACGTGTCCGGCGGAGGCCATGGCCCGACACGTTTCGATCGCCCCACTCGGGGTCCAGAATTCGCCCATCGGTTCATCCGAACGCCCGGCGTAAGGAATGGAATCGCAGGGACCACCATAAGCTTCGACGGTAAAACGCAATCCGCGCGCATGGGCCAGGTCGCGCATGCGCGATGCGTAATTCTCGATCACCAATTCGGAGACGGTTTGGCGGAGGTCCCGCAGGAATCGACATGAGATTTCCAGGCTGCCGATGACCCTGCCGGTGTACACCGGCAGGAAAGGTAGGAGGTCGTAACCGCGCCGTTGGCGGAATTCCTCCCGCATGCGGGTCGTCCAGTTCTGAGAACCGTTCTCCCAGCTATCAATGTGCGTGGCCGAAAGTCCGGTCTTCCGGGTTCGATTGCG
Source organism: Verrucomicrobiales bacterium (assembly GCA_016795425.1). Classification (GTDB taxonomy): domain Bacteria; phylum Verrucomicrobiota; class Verrucomicrobiia; order Limisphaerales; family CAIMTB01; genus CAIMTB01. Next base: position 1,871 of record JAEUHG010000062.1, on the reverse strand, counting down.
CGAGGGATTGTCGTCGATGAGCTTCGCCATCATGCCGTCGAACTGCGCCTCCATTCCGACGGGGGACAGCTTGTCGCATTCGAGCCCGCGCCCGGTTCGGGGCGCCGGGGCATTTTCGGCTCCGGTGCTGGTATGCCCGAAACGCACCAAGGTCCAATGACCAGCCGGGAGTTTGCCTGTGACACGTTGGGTGGCGGGATGGATGGACAGGGTGAGGAGCTGGCCTGGATCGATTGTGGCATCGGCGGGCCAGGGGCCTCGTTCGATATGGCCGATTCCGGCGACTTCGTAGGCGGCCTTACCGCGGATTCCCGGGATGCGGTTGGTGGCCGTCGCAGGGAAGGCCAGGACCGCGATATCACGGTAAAAGCCCGCCACAGTTTCCGGTTGGGCGATGGGAGCGTCGAAGACGAGTGGGCCAATGACGTTGGTTTCTGTCCAGACGACCTTTTGCATGGACTGCTCAGGGCGGATCCAGGGGCCGCCGCTGCCATTCCAGCCGGCGTCGTCGTTCATGTTGATGGCGATTCCGAGGCGGGTTGCTTCCTGGTGCACGTGCCGGAACAAGCCGCGCCACGCGGTGCCCATGAAATCTACCGGGCCGACCGGTGCTCCTTGATCGACCTCCATGATAAGCGCGCCGCCAATCCCGACGCGCTTCATTGCTTCGAGATCCGCGGTGATGCCATTGCTGGTGATATTGCCGTTGAGCCAGAACCAATAGACCCAGGGACGCGCGGATCTGGGTGGATGTTGGAAGCCTTTGGCAAGTTCAGCTCTCGACAGTTCGGCGTCGGATGCGGTCGCAGTGGCTGGGAGACTGACGAAACACGCTGCCAGCAGGGGAAGGAATCGAGACACCGCCGAAAAGAGGCCGAAGTTCATAGGGACTCGGGAATCGATGGCAGGCAACTCTCTCCTCGTTCATTCGTCAACGCGCCTGGGACGGCGCTCGGTGGTTCCGACGATGGATTTACATTGCCGAAGGCTGAGGTCCAGGGTTGGTCGAGACTCGATTGGCGAACGGCGACCTGGAGTCTGTGGTGGTCCCACCGTCGATGGGATAACAAGGATGGGTGGGTATGGACGAAGGGAACGGCGACGTCTGGGTGAACGCCTCGACGCGAAGCAGTGAGAGTCATGCCTGGAAGGTGCCGCTGAAAGGCAGGCCGCAAGTTGCGGTGACTTCGGGACCGGGCGTTTTCGGCGCCACAAGGTCGCGGACTGCGAGCGCCTGGGTGCTGACGGCTTCGACGCCCGATCAGATGCCGCGCTACGAGGTTCGAAGCGGAACGCATTGAATGATGGGGATCCTAGCTTCGTTGGCCGAAGATCCGGGTCTGGTGCTGTCCGCGGAAGAGGTCGATCTTCAGGAAGGGCCGGGATTCCTGGCGGAGGTTATTCGACCGCGTCCCTTTGATCCGTCGCGCAAGTATCCCGTTTTGGTGGATGAGTATGGCGGACCGCACGCCAAGGTGGTGGTCAGCGCGATGAATACGCGGCGGTTGGCTCAGTGGATGGCCGATCAGGGATTGGTGGTGGTGTCCGTCGACAACCGCGGGACGCCGGGTCGAGGTCGGGATTGGGAGAGGGCGATCTACCAGAAGTTCGGGGAACTCCCGATCCAGGATCAGGCGCGGGTGTTGCAGTCGTTGGGTCGGGACCGGCCGTGGCTGGATCTGAAGCGGGTCGGAATTTATGTATGGTCGTTTGGTGGCTACGCCAGTGCGCTGGCCGTGCTGAAGCGTCCGGCTGTTTTTAAGGCGGCGGTCGCAGAGGCGCCGGTCACGGACTGGCTCGATTACGACACCCATTACACGGAGCGGTACCTCGGTGTGCCTGGACCTGGGGACACGGTCTACGCGGCGATT
>JAEUHG010000029.1 GCA_016795425.1 Verrucomicrobiales bacterium | reverse complement strand
GTCCCCAACCTCTGGATAACAACAGCCCAGGCAGACGCGCCAACCCAGGACCAGCCCTGTGACGTGCGCTGAATGCGTCTCTTTGTGGTGCCTGGAAGGGTCCTGACTTCCTGCCCCCATCCGAGCGTTTGACGCTGCGTGACCAGCAACGGCGATATCGGCTGATTCGCCTGCAGCTGGTGCGGCCCGAAGCGTCCACCGCGCGACCAACCCCAACGGCCAACCGTGAACCAACCCGTTTAACCCGGTGCGGCATTCTTGGACCTTATCCTGGAAGGACGCGATGGGACCGGGAATGGCATGGTATGGCGGGGCCCAGCGGTTCCAGGATCTACGGTTCGCAGCTTCCGTTCCTCCTTGAGCCGCTGGTTCCCCGCCAAGGCCGTTCCCTTAAGATCCCTCGCGCCCGAATTCCCATTTCTCGAAGTGAAATCCCAGCTGGCAAAGTTTCATGGGATTCCCAAATGAAAGTCGTCCGAATCCACTGAATCCGCCGGCTCGGCGGTGCCACGACGTTCGCGACATCGGCACCGGTCTCAAGGTCCTGTCGGAGGGACGATGGAGAACCATCGAGCCGCTTCCACCGGCCGAACGAGTTCTCGATAGTGGCGGAAAATCATCTGCGGGGAATTCCCCGATTCCAGGGCGACCCTGGCGACATCGTTGATCTCGGCGAGACGGTAGCTGATGAAGCTGTGACGCAACGCGTTCTCACGCCATTTCAGCCCGACGCGGGCGGCCGCCCGACGAAAATCGCCATGCGACGTCATGAGATGCTGAGGCCAGACCGATCCCTCGGCCTTGGCATGGGGACGCAGCCATTGGACCAGGTTGGGCGGACAGGGGGCCAGGCGCCTCGAAGCGGTCTTGGCCTTGGCCGCGGGCACCTCAATGAATTGCTCCCCCAGGTGGACTTCCCGCCAGTTCAGTCGAACAACCTCGGCATTCCGCAATCCGGCGAAGGCGGAAATGGCCATCAACGGGATTGCCCTCGGGGCGCAAGCACGCAGCAGCGCGCTGATCTCGTCCGGATTCCAAATCTCGATCGCTCCATCGATGGCTTTACGCTTGGTGATGCCTTCGAGGAAGTCGACGTCCCGAGGCAGCCAACCTCGCGCCGAACAAAACCGAAGGAGGGTGCGCACGGCGGCGAGGTTGTTGTTGAAGTGCCGAGGCCCGCCCTTCTGTTGTTCGAGCCATTGACGGATCACCTCATGCGACAGCTGGCCCAGGTCGACCTTGAGATCCTCAGCAAAGTGATGGAGGAGCCGTGAGCGAAGGTCCTTCAAATAACGCGACGACGCTCCGGCCTTTTCACGATCAGCGATGAACGTGGTGACGGCCGTCTTCACGGGAATGGCCGGAAGGTCCAACCGATGACGGCGGGCAAACTCCCGGGCGGCATCCACGACGCTCCGCCCACCCAAGATTCGATGCGCCTCGGCGAATTGCGCTGCCGCGATCTCCGCGGGAACGCCGGTGGAACCGAGAAGGTCGAGGATCGCGGCGAATCGAGCCCGTTCGGTTCCAGTGAACCCGGCGGCCGTGGCGTCACCACGGAGCAACGAACTGGCGACCGCCTCGGCACGGGCTTTGGCCGCCTCAAAGGTTGCGAAGGTTTCCCGGCGGCGTCCGGCGGCGGGGTCCTGCCAGACCATGGTGAATCGAGGGACGCCGCGGATCGGCGTGGAATAGACCTTGGCGGAGAACGCGCCGACGGAAACGAGGGCCGGTTTACCCCGGGAAGCAGACCTACCTTTCACGCCCGAATCCTATGCCAATTTGTCATGCATCCGTCATGCACGAACTCGGCAGAATTGGGTAACTTGCTGATTTTAAGGAAGTTAGATGGTAGCGCGTACGGGAATCGAACCCGTCTTTCAGCCTTGAGAGGGCCGTGTCCTAGCCGATAGACGAACGCGCCAACCGCAAAAGCGGGAAGCGACGGGCAGTCAAATACAGCCGCGTCTGGATGTCAATCGACGGTCCGGGACAACCGAGGTCCATTCCATGCTCCTCCAAGTTGTCTGGCCATCTAGGTCAGGTCGGTTCGGAAAGCGGTAGAGGGCTACCGCGCTCCACGACAATCAGCGTTCCCGTTGCCTGGAAAGTGGCCCGCACCCAGCCTCCTCACTCCACAAAAACCAAAGGCCCGCCGACGTCGCCGGCGGGCCTCAGGGAATCAACGGAGAATTCGAAGGACCTTCAATTTTAGGACTTGGCGTCCCAACCGTAGGTGAAGGGCTTCAGTTCGCGGCCATTCTCGGTGGTGATCTTGCGCGTCTTCTCGTCGAACAGACAGGCCACGCCGAGGCGGTCGGACATTTCCGATAGCGACACTACCGTCTGCACGCGGATCGCCAATTCAATGCCGGCATTCGGCGCCTTGCCGCTGCGGATGCACTCGAACCAGTTCTTCTCGTGCCATTTGATGTCTTCGCCCGGGAGGAGATTATCGAACACTTCGCCGTCGAGTTCCTCGGCGAACGGCCGTTCGGGTTTCAGTTCCACGCGGTTGCCACCCATGTAGAGGGTCGCGTGATGGCCCTGAATCATGTCGCGCAGGCCTTGTTCGCTCACCGTCGAGCTGCACACCACCAGTTGGTAGCCGCTCGGGAACTCGACCACGCTCGAGACCATCTCGGGCACGTCGCGTTCCGGCGTGCCTGGAGTGTTCTTGTCGGTATGGATATGCTTCGAACCGGCACAGACCACGCGCTTCGGAAACTCCGGATTACCGGTCGCCAGCATGAGCGGATGCAGACGGTGTGGGAACAGGTCGCCCAGCAGACCGGCGCAGTACGGGAAGTATTTGCGCCAGCGGAAATAGTCGTCGGCGCTGAACGGGCGATTCTGAACCACCGGCCCCTTCCACGACTTCCAATCGATGTCGTCGGCGGTAGCCCAAGCCTGAATACCGTAGTTCCATTCGCCCTTCGGGCTGTTGCGCATGTACGATCCCTGCCCAAGAACCAGCGGCCCAATCTTGCCGGATTTGCAGAGCTCGGCGGCTTTGTGCCATTTGACATCGGAGCACCCCTGGGACCCGACCTGGAGCACTTTGCCCGTCTTTTTGACGGTATCGTAGATCTCAAACGCCTCGGGGAGGTACCGGGTCATCGGTTTCTCCACGTAGATGTGCTTGCCCGCGTTGAGGCTATCGATCGAGACCTTGGCGTGCCAGTGGTCGACCGTGGAGCAGCAGATGGCGTCGATGTCCTTGCGCTCCAACAATTTTCGATAATCGGCCTCACCATCACACTTACCGCCACCGTCTTTCTCAACATAGGCCTTGGCCTCGTTGATACGGGTCTTGGAGACGTCGCAGACGGCGGCAAGGGCCACATTATTGTCGCCGGAATTGGTCTTGATGCTGCGAACGTGGGCCATGCCTTGGCCGCCCACCCCGACAAACCCCACGACAATGCGGTCATTCGCACCGATCACGCGGCCCGTCGACGGCGCCTGGGCCTGTCCGTACACGGGGGTCTTGAACTGGTTGACCGCAGCAACAGTGGCGGCGGCCGTAGCGCTTTTCTTGATGAATTCACGTCGCGATGCGCGTCCCGCGAGCGTTTCCAATGCCGAATTCTGCATAACTTGGGATAGGACGTTGGGGGTTACGGTCGTGCAGAGGAACTTATGGTTTCGGGCCCCAGGGTCAAACCAGAACTTCTAGTCCGATCCCC
>JAEUHG010000017.1 GCA_016795425.1 Verrucomicrobiales bacterium | reverse complement strand
CGTGTGGCGCTGCGACAGGGCTATCCCGTCCGGGTCGTTGGCCTTCATCGGCGATTCCCGGCTCGTCGTTCCTCCCATGAAACTGCCATTGACCCTCCTCTGCGGCGCCTGCCTGGTCGTCGTCGCCTGCCACGCCGCCCCGATCTCACCTCTGCCTGAGGGCTGGCAGGCCAAGGCGCCCCGCGCCGAGATCCGTCCCGATTTCGATTTTCATCCTAAAGGAGGCCCGAACCGCGCCGGAAGTTGGGTCATCCGCCACGACCGCCGCGACGGCTTGTCGGGCTGGTTCGAAAAGTCGTTCGAGATCAAGGGCGGCGACTGGTACGCCTTCCAGGCCGTCCACATGACCCGCCACGTGGTAAATCCACGACAAAGCGTCCTCGCCCGAATCCGCTGGCAAGACAACCAAGGCCGCATGGTCTCGGCAGATGTTTCCGAAGCACGCCGAATCGAACTTGGTCATACGCCCAGCGCGGAACCCGAGTTCCCCGTCGACAGTCGGGTTGAATCCCGCGGATGGACGCCTGTCTCCGGTCTTTACCGCGCCCCCAGCCAGGCAACCCGCGCCGTCGTGGAACTTCATTTGCAGTGGGCACCCCGCGGCAGTGTCGAGTGGAGCGACGTCCGGTTCGAGGCTTCGGCGCCTCCGCCTCCGCGCAAGGTTCGCCTGGCGACAGTCCACTACAAACCCAAGGGCGGCTCGCCGCAGGCGAACCGGGAAGAGTTCGCCCCGTTCCTGGCCGAGGCGGCCTCGCGCCAGGCCGATCTCGTGGTGCTCGGAGAAACCATCACCGCTGTCGGTGTCGCCAAGCCCCAAGAGGAAATTGCGGAACCGATCCCTGGCCCGACCACCGAGTACTTCTCCGAACTGTGCCGACGCCACCGACTGCACCTCGTCTTCAGCCTTCACGAGCGCGACGGGCACCTGGTCTACAACACCGCCGTCCTGATTGATCCGGAAGGTCGATTGGTGGGCAAATACCGCAAAGTCTGCCTGCCCCACGCTGAGGTGGAGCAAGGCACGGCACCCGGGACCGATTATCCCGTCTTCGACACTCGATTGGGCAAGGTAGGATTAATGATCTGCTACGACGGTTTTTTCCCCGAGGTGGCACGTGAGCTTTCAAATCGCGGTGCCGAAGTCATTGCCTGGCCGGTTTGGGGCTGCAATCCCCTGCTGGCCCAGGCTCGCGCCTGTGAAAACCACGTCTACCTGGTCAGCAGCACCTTCATGAAGCCCAAGGACGGCTGGATGATTTCGGCGATTTTCGATCCGAACGGCAAACCCGTCGCCCAAGCCGAAAGCTGGGGAACGGTCCTGGTGGCCGAAGTCGACCTCAGCGAGCGCTTCCTGGGTCCGTATAATCTTGGCGATTTCCGCGCCATGATCCCCCGTCATCGGCCGTCCCATGACCCCTAGCTCCTGAGGCGACCGATCGGCGAGAAAGATTCCGGGCTCTTGAGCGAATATCCTTGGAGGATGAAACCGAAGTTTCCATGAGGCCGGATACTCAACTCGACCTCAAGACCCGCCGGAGCCTGCTCAGCCGACTCCGCAACCTGGATGACCACGAGAGCTGGCGCGCCTTTTTCGAGCTCTATTGGCGCCTGTTGTACCAGGTCGCCCGTCGGGCCGGCCTCGCCGAATCCGATGCCCAGGACGTCGTCCAGGAAACCGTGGTCGCGGTCGCCCGCAAGATGCCCGAGTTTCGGTACGACCCGGCGCGCGGAACCTTCAAGCACTGGCTCTTCCGGATTGTCCATCGGCGGATTGCCGATCACCTCCGGCGCCTTTACCGCCAACCGCCGCAGGAAACCCTGCCGAATGCGGCGTGCGCGCCTGAGGACGACTCGGATTCCGCAAGCGCCGAAGCCTACACGGCAACGATCGACGCGGCGTGGGAGCAGGAATGGGAGCAGTCGATCTTCGAGGCAGCCGTCGCGAAAGTGCGGGAGCACACCAATCCCAGGCACTTTCAGGTCTTCGACTGTTGTGTCCGCCTGGGTTGGCCCAGTGGTAAAGTGGCCGCCACCCTGTCGATGAACCCCGCCCAGGTCTATCTGATCCGACATCGCGTCTCCCAAGCCGTCAAACAGGCTGCCAAAACCATCAATGAAGAACGCCTCCGCGGGCAATGGATGGCCACCCAACCCGCCGGGTCGACGACCTAATGCCATGAATGCCCAGGAACTGGCGGCCCGCATCGGGCATGAACTGGGTACCACCCCCCCCTCGACCTCTGCGCCACCCAACCTGCCACTACCGACGGTGGCCGATCACCAACTCATCCGGCGCATCGGCGGAGGAAGTTACGGAGACGTCTGGCTCGCCCGCAGCGTCACGGGTCAATGGCGCGCCGTTAAAGTCGTCTGCCGGGCCCGCTTCGAATCCGATCGTCCCTTCGAACGCGAATTCCGTGGCGTCATTCAATTCGAACCCATTTCCCGATCACACCCCGGTCTCATCCAGGTCCTGCACGTCGGCCGTGACGATGCAGTGGGCGCGTTTTATTACGTCATGGAACTGGCCGACGGCGAGGACGGGGCGCCCACCGTTCCCTATCCGCCTAAAACGGGAGACCTGACTCCGGCAACCTACGAACCCCGCACGCTCCGATCCGACTTGAACCTGCGGGGACGCTTGCCGGTTGCGGAAGCCGTCGCGCTGGGGGTGCATTTGGCGGGAGCGCTCGGACATATCCACCGACATGGGTTGGTCCATCGCGACGTCAAACCCTCCAATGTCATCTTCGTCCAGGGCCTGCCCAAACTCGCCGACCTGGGCTTGGTCGCCACGACCGAGGAGGCACGCTCCTTTGTTGGCACCGAGGGTTTCATTCCGCCCGAGGGTCCCGGGACGGTGAAGGCGGATCTTTTTGCCCTCGGCCGGTTGCTCTACGAGGCCGTCACCGGAAAGGATCGCTGCGAATTCCCCGAATTGCCGCCGGACATTGATCAGTGGCCGGACCGCGGTGAATTCCTCGAATTGAACGAGATTTTGAATCGCCTCTGCGCCCCGGAGCCGGATCAACGCTTCACCAACGCGGCGGAAGTCGCCGGCGATCTCAACCTGCTGCTCGCCGGCCGTTCCATCCGGCACCATTACGGAGCGGAGCGCCGTTGGCGCCGTGCGCGGCAGATCACCGCGATCGCGCTTGGTCTGCTGGCCATCGCCGCCGCCGCCGTCTGGCTCCAGCGCCAACAGCAACGGCAGGCCGAGCATCGTGCCCTGGAAGAACGTTCCCTTCGCCAACGCGCCCAAGCGGCCGAGATCGAAGGACGGCAACAGCTTTTCACCGCCCTGCTGGAACAGGCTCGCGCCACCGTCCGCAGCGGTGAACTGGGTCAGCGCTTTCGTGCTCTCGATGCCGTCCGCCGCGCCGCGTTGATTCGCAATTCGCCCGAACTCCGCCGCGAGGCCATCGCGGCGCTCGCCTTGCCGGACCTGAATCCGGGCCGGACCCTGCCCTACGACTCCAAGTACACAGCGCGGCAGTTGAACCCCAGCTTCGAACATATCGCCCTGTGCCGCGGACGCGGGCCCGTCGAAATCCGGCGCGTCGCGGATGACGGACTCGTGGCGTTGCTGCCGGCGACCACCCATCTGCCCTGCTTCAACGTCACCTGGAGCGCCAACGGCCGGTTCGTTTCGATCAAGCGTGATCACGAAAGCAGCAGTCAAGGGGCCGACATCGAGGTGTGGGATCTGGCGGCCCAGCCTCGCCTGGCCCTCAAGGTGCCAAGCGCCCAACGCAACGTCCGCGATTTCCACCCCCGACTCCCTCAGATCCTCACCGCCGACAACCAGAATCAGATCGTCCGCTGGGACCTGATCGAAGGTGCCGAAATCGAACGCTACCCGCTGGACCGGTCAAATCCGGAGGTCGCGATCCACTCGCCCGACGGCAGCCGGTGGGCCGTGGTGCATCATAATACCGGATCCTCCGACATCGCCATTTACGACGCCGCCACCGGCCGATCCCTCGCCAGCCTTTCTCCCACCAACTACGCCTCCACCATCGCCTGGCACCCGGACAATCATCGGCTGGCGATCACGGACTACGCCGGCAACGTGCGGCTTTGGGATACTCGCACCCGGTCCTTCGGGTTCCTGGGCCGGCATCGAGCGGAAGCCGTCACCGCGACTTTCGACCACTCGGGACGATACCTATTCACCGGTGGTTGGGAACGTTCCCTCATCTGCTGGGATCTCGAAACCTTCCAGCGCGCGTTCATCGTTGAACTGGACGGTTACCTGCTGCAGGTGCGCGACGACGGCAATCACTGCGCCCTGATGACACCCTCCGGCGTTCAACTCCTCGACTTCGCCCACCCAGTCCAGCGGCGATTCCCCGAAGACCTCGGGTCGCGCTTGCGAATCGCGGCCTTTTCGCCCGATGGACGATGGCTCGCCGCCGCGGCAGATGAACGGCTCGGTGTCTGGGACCTCCGGAACCCAGGACCCGCCGCACTCGACGACGCCGGATCGGAAGCCAGCCTCGCCTGGACCCCCGACGCGAACGAACTCATCGGCAGTCGTCGTGGCCGCGTGGCACTCCGGTGGCTCGCCCGCGAGTCGCCGGCCGCAGGAGGTCGACCCGTCCTCGAACCTGTTCCCCTCCGTCAACCACAAGGGTTCACCTCGATTTGCCTGGCTTCCAATCGACTCCTATGGACCACCACGCGTGGATCGCAATGGGTGGGATTGGACCATCCCGAGGTGGACGAAGATGCCTGGATTCCGACGGCGCGGGGCATCAGCAGTATTTCTCCCGATCTGCGTTGGCTCGGCATTTTCCAGGGCTACACCTCCGACCTGTTTGTCTATCAACTTCCCCATCTCAGCCTTGCCGCCCAACTCAAGTGCCGTGCCGCCATCGCAGGCTTTCAGTTCTCGCCCGATGGCGCCGAGGTCGGCGTCGCGTCTCGCGGCCAGATTGAGTTCTGGAGTACGAAAGACTGGCAGCAGACTCGAGTGCTCACCAACCACGCCGGGCTTCCCCACGTTGGCATTCTCGCTCAACCCGACCGGCGAGGCTGGTGGTTGGCCAAGGAGCAGCGATTTGCCTGTCTGCACGATGCCGACACCCTGGAACCCCTGCTCCCCCTTCCCAGCAGTGCGTCGCCTCTCGCCGTCAGCGGCGACGGCCGGCACCTGGCCCTGAGCGTCGAGGCACGTCGACTGGAAGTCTGGGACCTGGTCCTGGTTCGCTCCTATCTGCGAAACCTTGGCATGGATTGGTCGGACGTCCCGCCTGCCCCGAGCGCTCCTTGAAGCCGGGCGCTTCTGTCGGTGGGCTTTGGTGATGAGCGCTACGGCCGCGCGTCATCCACGACCGTCTCGCTGCGATCCGCCCCGCCCCGCCCCGCCCCGCCCCGCGTTGCGGCGCCTTGCCACGACGCGCCTCTGAAAGATTCCGTCTCACGCCGCGAACGTAGCGATGAGTCAACAAGGACTCACAGACTCCAACACATATCATCGCTATGAATGTATTATCGTTGTTAGCCCCGACACTGCTCGCCGCGGCTTTGCTCAATTCCACATCCGCTCGCGCGGACGCGGTCACTGAATGGAATGAGTATCTCGAAGAAGCCGTGTTCGCCACCGCGCAACCCGTGCCTGCCCAGGGCCGCAGCGCGGCCATCGTGCACCTCGCCATCTTCGAGGCGGTGAACGGCATCACCCGCGACTACCACTCCTATTGCATCGACCAACGGGCTCCTCACGGCGCTCGAGCCGAAGCCGCCGCCATTCAGGCCGCCTACACCACCCTTTGCGCCCTGTATCCCACCCAGCAACCGGCCCTCGACGCGCATCTCGCCGACTCGCTCGCCCAGATCCCCGGGGCCTGCGGACGCAGCGCCTCGATCGCGCGCGGACGCGCCTGGGGCGAGCATGTGGCTCATCACGTCCTGGCCCTTCGCAGCGACGACGGATGGACCTCCCCGCAGCCGTCGTTCATGGGTGGATTCGAACCTGGGCAATGGCGATCCATCGCCACGGGCGCCAATGCGGATGGCACGCTCCCCGCCGTGTTCCCCCAGAACGCCGTGCTCACCCCGTTCACCATGAGCGAACCTTCCCAGTTCCGTCCGGGACCGCCCTACGGAGCCGAAATTCCGGACGCCCTCCTGTCGCCGGCTTACGCCCGCGATTTCGACGAAGTGAAGTCGATCGGCCGCATCGACAGCCCTCAACGGACCGCCGAACAGACCGACATCGCCCTGCTGTGGCAGGCGATGGGAGTCATCGATGAGAATCGCGCGGCCCGGTCGGTGGTTCGCAAGCACGCCCGACTGGTGGACAACGCGCGCCTGTTCGCCTTGCTGAACATGGTCGCCTGCGACGCGCTGATCATCGGCTGGGATTCCAAATTCGCCTATCAACTCTGGCGCCCCCATCACGCGATCCGGTTGGCCGACACGGATGGTAACCCGGCCACGGCGGCCGACCCGACCTGGTCGGGACTCATCCTGGCCCCCCGATTCCCGGAGTATGTTTCCAACCACTCGACACTCACAGCGGCGATGATGCGTGTCTTGTCGCGGGAACTCGGTGACAGGCACGCCTTCACGCTGAGCTCGCCACTCAAGCCCGGTTTCGTACAGGAGTTCGACCGGTTCTCCGACGCCGCGGCCCAAGCCGTCGAAGCGCGCATCTGGGGAGGCATCCACTTCCGAACCGCCTGCCAGGTGGGCAACCAACTCGGCGTGGAACTGGCCGACGCCGCCATCGAATGCCTCCTGACCCCGAGGCGCCGAAGATAATCGGAAAGGGTTCCTCATTCACACTCCAGCCATTCAACACCATGAAATCGTTACTGAAACTCACGACACTCCTTTCGTTGCTCCTGCTGATCCCGAACGCAAGGGCGGCTACCCGCGAGGAGGCACGCGGACCCCGCATTCCCGATCTCCCGTCGCCCGTGTGCGACGACATCCAGGTGCCGGACGGTCAACGCGTCGCCATCCACCTCTATGCGGCGGGCGTTCAGATCTACCGCTGGTCGGGCGTTCAATGGGAGTTCGTCGCTCCCGAAGCCGAGCTCTATGCCGATCGCTGCCACGAAGCCCTGGTTGGCCTTCATTACGCCGGCCCGACCTGGGAATCGCTGGATGGCGGCAAGGTGGTCGCCGCTCGCCAAGCAGGCTGCTCCCCGTCGCCCGGCGCCATTCCCTGGCTGCGTCTCGTCACCACGCAGACTCCTGAACGAGGACGGTTCGCCCGGGTGACCTTTATTCAGCGCATCCACACGGTCGGAGGAACCATGCCGGCAACTCCGGGTACGTTCGTCGGGGAAGAAGCCCACGTGCCTTACACCGCCGAGTATCTCTTCTTCAAGTCGAGCGGCCGCGGACACTAATACCTTCCTGCACCCGCCCGCGTTGGATCGGCTAACGTGGGCGGGCTTTGTCTTTTGTGGCGCGCCCTCAATCAACACCACCAGGTCCCGTCGACCTTGCCGTACCGGGGATCTCTGCGCTCCTAGAATCTTCGCAAGCGATAGAATCGGTGACGATCGATGATCTTCACGTTCACTGAATTCCCGATCACCTCCGACACCGGGCTCCAATTCGACGCGGAAGGCGAGGTCGCCTCCTCCAACACATAGCCCCTCACCTGGGGCGGCCATGACAGGACGATGGAGGCATCCGTCCGTTGGAAGGTGATCGCAGGGGGTGCCGGATCCGTCACCACAAAGGTCGAGGCACTCAGCGCGCTCCAAGCGTTGGTTCGCCAAGTCCGAGTCAACACCTGAACCTGACCGGACAGCGTGATCGGGCCGTCGTAGCGTTTGGCTTCCGGTAAAATGCCACCACCAGGCAGGCGAGGATCGAGCCCATTGGTGGTGAAATAAATCACTCCCTCGGGCGCACGGAGCGTGAGTTGGAGGGGACCCTCGTAGGTGCCGCCCGAGTGACTCAGCTCGGTGGCGGGAATCGCCGGGTACAAACCGGCCCGGATAAACTGTTGGACAACGCGCTCGGTCCGTTGGGGAAAGAACTGGGTGAGAAGCCGTGCCTTCTCATTGAGCCATTCCACATTGCGCGTATACGGCTGGCTCTGCCGCACCACGTCCCCCCAGCGCGCCGACTCCCCAACGATCGCTCCGTCGATGGTGTCACAGAGTCTCAGAAACCGGGAAATCGTCTGGTTGGTGGTCAACGCCCCTTGATTGAAGCAGTGCTTCTGCACCCGGTCCGCAAACAGCATTCGCCACTCCGCGTTCTTGCGGAGTTCATGGTAGAGGCGCGCGGGCGAATCGGCCTCGTCAGAACCCGCTCCAACCCCGGTCCGGTCCTCCGGCACCCAGGGAGGTGTTTCCAGTGTGTAGTCGGCATCCCAGATAAAGAACCGAAACTGGGCTCCTGCTTCCCGCTTCCGGGCGGCATTCCAGTTCTGCCACGGCCAGTCGACCGTGGCGCAATAGAAGTTCAGCATCATGTAGTCCGCGAGGTTGGTGACATCCAGGTACTGCTGGATGCGGGCATAGGCGTCGGCGCCGGACAGGCCTTGCTTCGCCAACGTCATCATCTCGAGCCACGCGTTCTTATCACCGTCGTGGGCGCGGGCGACGGTGCTGGGATCGCTGAAGATGGCGTCGTACTGCTCTTTCTCGCCTCCGAGGTAGGCGGCGGCAAAGGAGGCATCGGTGCGTTCGCTCGGATTGTAGACACCCCAATACAGACCGTTGATGTAGAGATGCACGAAGCGTTGGTGAGCGCTTGGCTGCCCCATGGCCAACTGGCTTTCCTTGGTGAAGGCATCACGAACATAGATCGCGTGAAGGCGCTCCACTCCGTCGGCGTTGGCGTTGTTCAACGGCCCGGAACCGTCGGTGCGCACCCACGACATATTGAAGTTCGGCCGAAAGGCGATGAAATCGAACTCCTTCACCTCCGAATCCTGGAAAAACGGGTACTTGAGTTTTGCCGGTCCGTAGCGGCGTTTGAACGACAAACCGATGCCACGCTTGGGTGTCATGGTGCGACTCGCCCCTCCCACGATCTGAACCCCGCAGTTCACTTGAAACCCATCTTCCGAATCGTCGGGAAAAAACATCTCCGCCGAACAGGCGCGCTCGAATGCATCCCCGCGCCCCGTCGATTGACTATAAATTCCATTGGCCCCCCAGAAATCCTTCGGATCCAAAGAAATGCTCACGACGGGTAGCGACTTCATGTCGTCGCGGATGCGCTGGGAATACGCGGCATGGTTCACCACGCGCGGATCCATGTGCCAATCGAACCACCACGTAGTGGGAACTCCGGCACCGTTCTGGACCAGGACCTGGTCGAGAAAGAGATAACTCCAGGCCCCCACTCGGCTCGACCGATAGCCGGTCTGGTAAGCCGCCGCGCGCACAACCGTCGTGCCACGAACGGGAATAGGCGCCGTGTAGACCGTGCCACGGTCGGCGGCCGGTTCCGTGCCATCGAGGGTGTACCGGATCGTCGCACCCAGGGTTTCGCAGGAGAGGCTAACCTCAAACGGTCCGTCATAGAATCCTCGCGGATGGTCCGCCACGACGTCGGCCACCATGCCGAGATATCCAGCGTCATTCATGCCACCCGGCGTGGGGCGAACAAAGTAGCGAAGACCCACCGTGGTCTCCAACCGCGCCTCCAACTCCGGCAGGATCAAGAAGTCGCCATCGCTGGTCGTCCAATTCAGCCCCTGAATCGCCAGAACGTTGGTTCCACCGGTTAGGAGACTCAGCGAGGGAGTGAGATCGACGGCCTCCGGAGTGCCGGCTTGTTCCGCGGATCGTTCGGCATTGCTCCCAGCGTCCCAGGCCAACGCAGCCGGGGCGTTGCGCCGCGCCACCTCCACCCCGTTCAGCCAAGCGACAAAACCGTCATCGAATTGGAGGCGCAACTGGAGGGAATTGAAGGTGGCTCCGTCGGGAACCTGAAAGGGCATCCGAAAGTAGGCACTGGAATTGATTCCACGCATGGCGGCACCAAGGTCGGTTGTGACCCAATTCCCGATTCCGCCAAACCGAGGCGGCGGCACTCCCTCGTAAAGCGATTGGACCTGCTCCGAGGTCAACGCCTGCGCCCAAAGCGAGACGTCGTCGATCAAGCCATCGACATATTCGCCAGGAGCACCGGGATCGCCTCCGAAATAGAAGGGATTGGCCTCGACATCCCCGCCGGCCCGGGAGGTTCCGACCACCACGCCGTTGTCGTAATAGGTCAGGTCCGCGCCCCGTTTGACGACAGCAAGGTGATGCCAGCCATCGGAGGGAACGTTGTGCGCCATGAAGCCGATGTCGCCATCGTGATAATACTCGAAGTGGGTCGGGGTGAATTTGATGAACTGCAGGCCGGGCCCGCCGCCGGATCGGTTGCCCAAGATCACGGCGTTCCCGTTTGGGACAGACCGTTGCAGGTACCAAAACGACCACGTGAAATTACTGGTCACTCCCATTCGGGGAATCGTTCCCGCGGCCACGTAACTGTTCCCGCCGTTAAAGTCCAGAACCACGCCGCGCACCGGATCGCGAGCCCACGAGGCCCCGCTCAGAGTTCCGGTCGTACCGCCTCTCACCGAATTCCCCACCATTGCGCCCGAACCCTCCTGAACAGGCCAATAGGCGAAAAGACCGCCGCCGGAGAGGGCCGTGTCATCCGTGAAACCGATGCCCGTGGCGCCACTGCTCCAGTGCGAATCGTCAAATTCTCGTCGGGTCCATTTCCCATCCAACGACGCATCCCGCGGAACGAAAAACCGGGCGGCGGCGCCGCGCGAAATCAGCGGGGTCGTGACCACGCTGAGTCCGGTGCCGTAGGAGACATCCTCGAGTTGCCTTGGGTACGTTGGCGCAAACTCGGTCGCCACCGTCGTGCCGTCAGGTTGGAGCAACGCCAGATATTCGTTGTCGGCATCCAGGCGAAACTGGGTATGCAAGGGTTGGCCGACGACCTGTCGGTTTTTTCCGGAGGCGAACACAACCAAAAATCCTCGTGCGACCAGATTTGTCGCTGGCAGTCGCCACCGCCTCGCCGGACTCGCCCCATCGGTGAGCCACCACCCCTCGAGCCCGACGTCGCGATCCGACACGTTGCGCAACTCGATCCAGTCGGGGTGATCGCCATCCTCGTCGGTCAACGTGGCTGAGTTGCTGGCCATGAACTCGCTGATGACCACCGGAGAACCTGGATCGACGGCGGCCAACGCGGACCGCCAGGCTCCCCGAGAAGAATGGCAAGCGCGCCAAGCAGGAAACTTCCATGGATCACGAATGGCATCTTGCAGGGAGGAAACCACTCCTGCCAGCCCTCATTACTGCAGGCCCCCTCCCCGGCCTCGGCAGGGCTCCCAATAGTTCAACGTCCAGGCGGCGAACCCCGATCAAGGCCCCACATCCCATTGACACGCGCAGACCCGACATTCCTTCGGCGGATCTGACTGATGCCCTGTGGACGACTCGGATCAATCCAGTGTCAGCCGAAACAATCGACCCGAGTGCGGCGCCACTGCAGGCAAGTGGATCACCTGTTCTTTGAACCCTAGGTCCGCGCCGCTCCACAACTCGATAACCCGACGACGCCCTTCCAGTGGTATCACGAAATCCTTCGGTTCATCACCCCAGTTCAACACCGCAACCCGCTCGCCGTCGGGCAACGACAAACGCCCGACCTCGAACCGTGCGTCGCCGAATCGCATGGCCTGGCCCGTGGGTGGATAAAGAATGCCGAGCCGCTGCTTCTCGCGCTCGCCGTAGGTCCGCATATCGTCACCCGCCAGCAGCATCCCGCCCGTCGCGTAAACCAGCGTCGCGTGAAACAGAAACTCGTCGTCGGTGGCTTGGCCGATCGACTTCGTCGCGCCACCCGCGTCGGGAACCTCGGCGAGCACCTTGCCATTCAGACAAAGTGCGTCCGGATCGTTCCACCAAAGGCGCCCGTTCTGCCATCCGCGCAGCAGATTCTCGCGGCCGGTCTTGGCAAAGGTCGCCCAGTCGCGGCTCACATCCATCGATGAACGGGATCCGTGAATCAGGCCGAGCGACGGCCAGAGGGGGTGATTGCAACCGAGAATGAAGGCGTCGCCGGCACCACGACGAATGGCTTCCATGCCGCGTCGATACGCCTCCACCCGCGTCGCGTTTGGATCATGGTGCCGTCCGCCATGCACGGTCCCCCAGTAATTCGCATCCAGTTTGAAATAGGTGCATCCCCAGTCCTGTCGCAAGGTGCGAAACAAATCCTCCAACCATCGTTGAGCCCCCGGGTGGGTGCCGTCCAAGGCGTACCACGGCCCCAGACGCCAACCGCCGAACCCTACCTTGTCCGATCGCATCGGTCGCCCGGCGTCATCCTGGACAAACCAATCGGGGTGTTCGCGAAACAGGCGTGATTCCGGGCTCGCCACAAACGGCGCCACCCAGATCGCCGGCTCAAAGCCTTCGTTGCGAATCTCCCGCAGCACCGCGCGCAGGTCGCCGCCGAACGATTTGCCAGTCTCCAGCCAATCCCCCATCCACGGCTGGTAACCATCGTCGATCTGGATGTAGCGAAGTCCGGGAAAGTCTTTCTTGGCCCAGGCAAGATTGCCGCGGATCTGCGCCGCCGTGACACCGGGACCAAAGCAATACCAGGAGCACCAGCCTGTCGCGACCGGCCGATTCATGATCGGCGGATGGTGTCGATTCAACTCCGTGGCCAGACGTTCGAACAACACGTTGAGATCCGCGCCCTCCAGCACCAGAAGCGGTTCGAGTTCCCACTTGCCCCCGGCCGGAAGCATCAAGCCTTCGGCATCGACCGAAACCGCGAGGGTCGTCGCGTCAAAGGAGAACCGACCGACAAACCGACGCGCGCTGGTGTAACCCAACAGCACCGCCTGCCCTGCCCCCGGGCGCATCGTCATCACCCCATACACGGTCCGACGCCCTTGGACCTCGGGTATGCGGTAATGATCACGGTCGGTGTAGAATCCTTCATCGACGGGCTTCGACAGGGTGCCACCCGTCTGGCTCAGCATGGTGAATCCCTCGCCATACACCGCCGTCTGAGGTGCCAGGCCATGGGACAACTCCGCCAGGACGATGCTGCCCACCCGAACCGCTTCGGACCCGCGATTCTCCACCGTCGCGAGACAGACATCACCCTCCCAACGACGCGTCAGAACAATCGAAGATGGCAACGGAGCGGCGTTCGTTCCCAGAACCAGGGCAACCCCTTCGGCGACCCGTTGACGGAAAGACGCCGCCGGACTCGATACGACCCCACCAAGGACCAGGGAGAAGAGGATCAGAGGACAGCGCATCCCCGCGAGTGTGCCTGGGTTGGCGTCAAGGCTCCAACCCCAACGACGCCAGCGCGGCGAGGGAGCAGCGTAGCGTCGGACGGAAGAGGGATCGACGGGATCGCCCGCCGGCAAACCGCTACCGATCAGCGGAGGCGCCAGACGATGCGCGCCTTGTTCAAATCATAGGGCGACATCTCCATCTTGACCCGATCACCCGGCGACAAGCGAATCCAACGCTTACGCATCTTGCCCGAAATGACGGCAAGGACCTCGTGATTATTGTCGAGGGTCACTCGAAACATGGTGCCCGGCAGAATTGTCGTAATCTTTCCTTCAACTTCGATATGATCTTCCATTTGCATGAGCAACATCTCTGGGCGTGGATGCCACGACTCCCAACCCTCTGGAATGCCCCGACAGGAGACATCGCCAGCAACGGACCAGGGTACGTGGTATCACGCCTCTCCTATGACCAAGGTTCTTCCGATGGTTTCGCCGACCCGGAATTACCCAGATCATCGATCGCGCGGAAACCGCTTAGACCCGCCCAGCCCCCGAATGCCAGGAGCGCAGTTCCCTTGATGATCGGCTTGATCTTCGAAGCAACAAACTGCGGGACTCGCGGGCTGACCCTGACCGGTGGCCCGATCAGAGCAATCACCATCTTGATTTATTTCT
>JAEUHG010000015.1 GCA_016795425.1 Verrucomicrobiales bacterium | reverse complement strand
GCTGCGAGAATGCGACGTCGTCGTCAGTTTGTTCAAAACGAAGGTCGGCACGTTCACGGAGGAAGAGTTCGACGTGGCCTGGGAGGCTTTCAAGGCGACCGACAAACCGAGGATCTTCACTTTCTTCCGCAGCTTTCAGATGTCGGACGAGGAACTCGAATCGAAAGCCGATGACCTCAATTCCCTAAAGAACTTCAAGAAGAAGCTCTCGGCCCTCGGCCACTTCCATACCAAATACAACGACGCCAATCACCTGAATCAGTTGTTTCGTGATCAGCTCGTGCTTTTGGGGATTCTGAAGTAGCCGTCCGTTGCTCGTGGTCTCGATTCGCCACCAGCCGCGAAGGACCCTGAGCAAGGAGCGGTTGTCTTCGAGCGCCCGCCGTTCAATAACTCAGGACGCGGTGGAGGAATCGCTTGAGCTCGGGTGTTCGTGGCTGGTCGAAGATGTCCGCAGGTTGCCCGTGCTCTGGAATTCCGCCAAAACCAACGAACGCCACGTGGTCCGCGACGCGTCGGGCAAAACCCATTTGGTGGGTCACCAGCACAAAGCTGCGGCCCTCGGCTCGCAGCTCGGCGATCATGTCGAGAACCTCGGCCGTCATCTCCGGATCGAGCGCGGAAGTGGGTTCGTCGAACAGCAGCCACCGCGGACGAATCGCCACGGCGCGCGCGATGGCGACGCGCTGTTGTTGACCCCCGGACAGTTGGGAGGGGCGTTTGTGGGCGTGATCGGACAGATGAAAACGCCGTAGCAACGTGTCGATCTGCTCGAGCGCCGCGTCCTGGGTCATTCCATGCACCTGGACCAGCGGCAGCAGCAAGTTCTCGGTGGCGGTGAGGTGCGGAAAGAGGTTGTGGGCCTGAAAGACAAACCCGGTGCGAGCGCGGTGACGGCGGAGCGCGTCATCGTCGTGATAATGGAGAGGCTCGCCTTCAAGCGTGACTGTGCCGGTCGTTGGAGGCTCCAATCCCGCCAGCATGCGGAGCAGCGTGGATTTTCCGCCACCCGACGGCCCGATGAGGACCAAGGCCTGGACGTTGGTGAGTTCCAGGGCGACGTCGCGCAGCACGGACTGCCCGCCGAAGGATTTGCCGATGGACTGGAGTCGCAGGTCCATGGCTTAGGTGTCAAAGTGTGCGCGTCGCTCGAGTCGCCGTGTCCACAGGGAGAGCGGGAGCGTCAGCACCAGATAGCCGAGAGCGAGGGGGAGATAGCTTTCGAGGGTGCTGTAGGTCTGGGAATTCACCTGCTGCGCCTGAAGCGCGAACTCGCCGATGCCGATCACCGAGAGCAGCGACGAATCCTTGATCAGCGAGACGAACTGACCGGCCAACGAAGGAAGAATCGAGCGCAAGGCCTGAGGCAGCACCACGTGCCGGTAGGTTTGGGTCCGCGTGAGTCCGATCGCGCGCGCCGTTTCCCATTGCGACTTTCCGATCCCCTCGATGCCGCCCCGGATGATTTCGGTGATGTAGGCTCCCGAGAACAGGGACAGCGCCAAGACACCGACGGCGAGTCGGTTCTCCAGGCGGAAAGCAGGAGCGACGACGTAAAACAGCAGGAGAATCTGGACCAGGAACGGGGTGCCGCGGATGCCTTCGACATACAGGCGCACCAGCGCGCGGGCGGGGAGCAGTCGGCTCCGTGCCAGCAGGGCGGCACCCACACCGAGGGTTGTACTGACCAGGAGTGATGCTCCGGCCAAAGCCACCGTGGTGAACCAGCCTTGCCAGAACAGCGCCCGATAGCGCCATGGCCCGGACCAGTTCCAGTGATAATGGAGTTGTTGGAAGGCGAAGGTGAATCCCGCGGCCAACCCGAGGGCGACCAACAGGAGGTTGACGCCCCATCGCCACGTCGATGCCTTGGAATGCGGCGCCTCCGCCGACTCTTCCGGGGCCAACAGCCAACGTCGAACAGGGGCGGCCATCAGAACTCAGAAGACGAACGGCAGGTTTTGTCGGGTGAACGCCGCCTTCTGCTCCTTCAGCCAGCGGTCCGCCAGTCGGTCAAAGCCGCCTTGCTTGCGGAAATCCGAAAGGAACGCGTTGATGGAAGTCCTCAGGCTGTCGTTGCCTTTGCGCAGGCCCATGGCCCATTGCTCCGTCTGAAACGGTTTGAGGATCGCGCGCGTGGTCGCATCGTTGCGCTGCCAGTGTTGGAGCGTGGAGAATTGGTCGTAGATGAAGGCGTCCACTTTGCCCTGCACGACTTCCAGCACCGCCGCAGCTTCCTTGTCGAGAACCAGGACCTCGGCCTTTTTCAGGTGAGCCGAGGCGTAGGAGTGTCCGGTGGTGCCCTTCTTGACGGCCACCTTTCTCCCGGGTTGATCGAGATCCGCGACGGCATTGATCGGGGACGCCTTTGAAACCAAGAGGCAAAGGCCGGTCTCGAGATAGGGCTCCGAGAAATCAATCGACTGCGCGCGCTCTTCGGTGCGTGTCAGTGACGACAGGATCACATCGATTTTGCCTGTTTTGAGGGCGGGGATCAGGCCGTCGAAAGCGATGTTCTCGATCACCAGTTCGCGGTGAAGATTCTCAGCGAGGGCGCGGGCGAGGTCGACGCTGACTCCGGACGGGCGACCCTTCTCGTCGGTCATCTCGAACGGCGGATAGCTGAGTTCCATGCCGACGACGAGGCGACGCGTCGTATCGTTGGGTTTGCAGCCGAGGAACAGAGACAGTCCAAGGATGGAGATGAAGTGCCGACGATCCACGGAACGAAAGCCAACCACAGGCCGGGGCTGGAGTGAAGGAGGGAGAAGGAAGGCAAAGGGGGTTGTCTCGCGCAACCGAGGCGCAGAGGCGCGGAGAGAGTTGTGGGAAGGAGAAAGGGAGATGAGACGGGGTGGTGACCTGTCTTCCTCCTCCTCTGCGGCTTGGCGCCTCTGCGCGATGCCAACCTCACGCATCCTCACTTCTCCCGTCCTTCCCCCCGCTGGCGGGTTGCTGCCAGCCGCGCCTCGCCGTTAGGGTCCGGTCATGTCTTTGAACGATCGTCTGGGTCAGGAGTTGAAGGCGGCCATGCTCGCCAAGGATGCAGATCGTCTGGGCGCCTTGCGCATGCTGAAGGCGGCGCTGGGATACCTGGCTATCGAAAAGAAGGTCGACAACCTGCCGGACGCGGACTTCATCGCCGTGGTTCAGAAGGAAGTGAAGAAACGTCGCGATTCGATCGAGCAATTCGAGAAGGGCGGCCGACCGGAGTTGGCGGCCAAGGAGAAGGCCGAGATCACAGTGCTCGAGGGTTTTCTTCCACAGGCCCTTTCTGCCGAGGAACTCGAGGCCCTGGTGCGCCAAGTGATTGCGCAATCCGGTGCCTCATCGAAGAAGGATATGGGCACCGTCATCAAGGCGGTCCAGGCCCAGGCCGCGGGCCGCGCGGATGGTCGGGCGATCAGCACCCTGGTAGGCAAACTGCTTCCCTGAACGCGATTCTCCAGGCGTTGCCATGCGCTGCTTTGTTACCGGAGCGTCGGGATTCGTCGGGGCCAACCTGGCGAGGGAGCTCGTCGCCCGCGGCCATTTCGTGAAGGCGCTCCTGAGGCCCGGCAGCGATCGCCGTGGATTGAAGGGGGTGGACGTCGAGGAAGTGGCGGGCGACGTCAATGATCGTGCCGCGCTCGCGGCGGGCTTGAAGGGCTGTGATTGGTGCTTTCACGTCGCCGCCAGTTATCATCTGTGGCTGCGCGACTACGCGCCGATGTATCGGTCCAATGTGGATGGCACACGGGCGGTCATCGAGGAGGCCCACAAGGCCGGGTGCTCCCGCATCGTTTACACGAGCACGGTCGGGTGTATCGGCCTTCCGCACGTCGATGCCACCGGGCACCTGTCTCCCACCCATGAGGAAACGCCGGTCAGCGAGGCGCAGATGTCCAATCACTACAAACGCTCCAAGTGGCGGGCGGAGGTGGTGGCGCGTGAGTGCGCCGCGGCGGGGGCTCCGGTGGTTATCGTGAATCCGAGCGCTCCCATCGGTCCGTGCGATGTCAAACCGACCCCGACAGGACAGGTGATCGTGGACTTTCTGAATCGCGCCTTGCCGGCCTACATGGACACCGGACTCAACTACGTGCATGTGCGCGATGTGGCGGTTGGTCATATTCTGGCCGCGGAACGCGGCCGGTTGGGAGAGCGGTACATTTTAGGGCACGCCGAAGGAAACTGGCTGATGAAGGAGGCGCTGGCGGTGCTCGCGGAGTTGACGGGGTTGCCCGCACCGACCTGGCAGGTTCCTTACGGACTGGCTTGGTTTGGGGCGTGGTTGAACGAGGGGATGTCCAGGGTCACCGGGAAGGCGCCGAAAGCGCCGATGGCGGGTGTTCGGATGGCACGTTACAAAATGTTCTTCGATCCTTCGAAGGCGATCCGCGAGCTTGGCCTTCCTCAGACGTCGCCAAGACAGGCGTTCAGCGACGCCGTGGATTGGTTTCGCGCGAACGGCTACTGCCGGACTTAACCTTGTTCACCTTGGCTCTGCCCAGGCGCTGCACGGCGTTGGGCACCCGCCACTCCTCGGTTTCCAGCGCGGCGAGTGCGTCCTGGGGCGTGGCGCCGGTGAGGGTGGTGACAATGCGAACGGCGCGGTCGCGGAGTTTCGTGTTCGACGGGTTGAGATCGACCATCAGGTTGCTGACCACTTTACCCAGGCGGACCATGGAAAGGGTGGAAACGATGTTGAGCACCCATTTGGTAGCGGTCCCGGCTTTGAGTCGCGTGGAACCCGTGAGCACCTCCGGACCCAAATTCGGGGCGAGGACCAAATCGGGGCGGGTCGCAGCAGGAAAGCGCAAGTTGGGATTGAAACAAAGCAGGACGGTTCGTGCGCGGCGACGCCGAGCCTCTCGAAGGGCACCCCAGACGAAGGGAGTCCGGCCGCTGGCGGCGATGCCGATCACCACGTCCTTGCGAGTGGCGCCCCGGTGACGAAGCGCTGCCGCACCCGCTTCGTCGTCGTCCTCGGCCCCTTCGGTGGCGCGGAACATGGCGTTGTTGCCCCCGGCGAGAATCCCCTGAATGAGATCGGGCGGGGTTCGGAAAGTGGGTGGGCATTCGCTGGCATCGAGAATGCCGAGCCGACCGCTTGTTCCGGCGCCCACATAGAACAAACGTCCCCCCTTAGCCAACGCCGCGTGAACCCATCGGATGACCGTTGCGATGTCAGGTCCGATTCGGCGCAGGGCGCGCAGGGCGCGACCTTCTTCGTCGAGCATGAGCGTGATCGCTGCTTCGAGTCCCATGGCGTCGAGGCGCAGGGATCTTGGGTTGCGTTGTTCGGTCGGGGATGGCGCCGTGGGTTCGGGCAGGACGCAGCGGGGAACTTGGCGGACGCGTCTCGAGGGGAGGGGTGCTGGAGATCCGTGCTTCGAAGCGGCGGACGCGACCAGGGATTGGGCTAGAGCCGCCGCGCCTTCGGCCCCAGACCGTTCGAGAACCACGACGGACGAACGCGCGCGAGCGGCGACCAGGTCACCTCCGACCCGATGCGCGAAATCGGGTTGGCCGACGAATACACCGCCGGCGAGGCAAAAGCGGACGGTTTCGCGCGGGTGGGCGAGGCGTCGGGCACAAATCAGGGCGTCGGTGACGAGGTGTTTGGCCGCAGTGTCGACGGCTTGCCGGGCGTTTGGATCCCGTTCGGTGGCGGCGAGGAAGACGTGTGGGGCAAGGGCGGCGATCTCCTGTTTCGCGGCCGTCTTGATCCAACCGATAAGGGCATTGGGTTCGTTCAGGTGGACGAGGGCCAAAACACGCCGGCCCAGAGGTCCCCAGATGCCGTGGCGATCATAGGCTGAAATGGCCCCACGAAGGGCTTCCATGGCGATGCCATACCCACTGCCTTGGTCACCCAGCAGATGGCCCCAACCTCCCACTCGCGACCGTTTGCCGTGGGCGTCGCGCCCGTAGACGCAGGAACCTGTTCCGCTCAGCACAAGGATTTGTGCAGTCCATGCAACTTGGGATCCGGCTTGGGAGACGCCCATGGCATCCGCCGCCAGGGCAATCTCAAGGTCGTTGGTGGCGAGGCAGGGCGTTGCCGGCCAAACCGAGGCGGCGGCGGCTCGAAGTCGGGCTTGGTCGGCCTCGGTCCGAGCTCCCGCCATGCCGATCGCCAAGGCGCGGGGCAGGGAGAATGAACGGCGAATGGCTTCGAAAAGGTGGACGAGGTCGTGGTCGGAGGTGAGTTGGAGATTGGCCGGTCCAAAGTGGCGCGTGAGGGAGGAGGGGGCGAACTCATCGGCCCAATGAACCACGGTCCGGGTGCCGCCCGCTTCGATGCCGAGGAATCCACGAGGTTCGGTGCTGCCGCGATTGGCCATGGAACGACGAGCATTGGATCGTCGGCAGGTTGGGTCAACGGTCCTGACGTCGCGCCGTCACTACGTCGATCGGTTTGTCGCTGGCGTCGAAAGTGCGATAATCGCAGGTGAGTTCGTCGCCTTCCGAAATGTCGCGGAGGGCGCAAGTAAGGGGGGCGGATCCGCCGGTGTTGGGAGTCCCGGTGTTGGGAACGTGTCCGTGGTTCATGAAGATGGCGAGGTCGCCACCCAGGAACCAATGACGGGTGGCGATGTCGAGGTATCCATAATGCCGAAGGTGGCCCTGGGCCAGGGCGGGAAGACGGGCGAATTCTTCAGGGGTGAAGATGCGATCGAAGCCCGGTTCAAAGCGCCACACGGGAGTGCCCCGGGGGATAAACACGCTGGCGAATAAACCCAAACCGTGAATGGCGCTGCGATCGGCGCGCACGGGGACGAGCATCATGCCGGGAATGCAACGACGCAGCCGCGTCGGGGCACAAGCCTGGACGCGAGGGGGACAAGAAGCGTGCCTCTGCGCTTTCCTTTGGTCCCGCTTCCAATTATTTCCAGAGCTTCATTCACCTTAACGATCCGTGACGCGATCCAGCCCTGATACACCGGCATGACTCTCCCACCGCGAAACCACAGCCACGGCGGCCGTGCCTGGCTGCGAACCCAGTGGCTGTGCCGATTCATGGGTTGGGTCGGCGTTCTTGTGGTCGCCAGTTGGGCCTGTCACGCCCAGGCGCCGGGGTCGAACACCGTGACCACCGCCAAGGCTCGCATCGTCCTGCTCATTGGTGAGGATGAGTATCATACTTGGGAGACGCTTCCGGAATTCGCGCGCACCGAACTCGAGCCCCGGGGTTTCGACGTCCGGGTGGTTCAGCAGGACCCCGTGAACAAACATCGATTCCCGGCGTTGACGGAGGCGCTACCCGGGGCCGATCTGCTTCTGGTGAGCGTGCGCCGACGGGCGCTGCCGAAGGACCAATTGGACCTCGTACGGGCTCATATCGCCGAGGGTCGCCCGCTGGTGGGCATTCGAACGGCGAGCCACGCTTTCTCGCCGGCAGCGGAAGCGGCGAACCAGGGAGATCGCTGGCCGGAATTCGATGAGAAGGTATTGGGCGGCCATTACCAGGGACACCACGGCACCGGCCCGGTGACTGTCCTGAAGCCGGCGCCTGGGGCTTCGGCGGATCCGATTCTCGCTGGTGTGGGCTTCGAGGACTTCAAGAGTGTCGCCTCGCTGTACCGCAACACGCCACTCCGGGAGGGGGCACGGCCGCTGGTGATCGGCACGGTACCTGGCAAGCCCGAGGAACCCGTGGCCTGGTCCTATCTGGCGGTTCCAGGCAGGGCCCGCGTTTTTTATACCTCGCTCGGACATCCGGAGGATTTCAAATCGGCCATGTTCCGAAGGTTGCTGCTGAATGGGATGTTTTGGGCACTGGGAAGATCCACGGCAGAAGTCGTCCCCGCGCCGGTCCCGGCCCGCGCCGAAGCTTTTGAGAAATTGGTGCCGCCCAAGCCGGCCTTGTCCCCGGCGGAGAGTGCGCGCCGATTCACGGTTGCGGAAGGGTTGGAGGCCGAGTTGGTGCTATCGGAGCCCGAGATTGCGCAACCCCTGCAAATCAGTTTCGACGAGCGGGGCCGACTCTGGTTGGTGGAGTATCGGCAATATCCGGCACCAGCGGGTTTGACAATGGTCAGTCACGATCAGTTCTGGCGCGCGGTGTACGACAAGGTTCCGCCTCCTCCGCCGAACCATTTCAAGGGTGCCGACCGAGTCTCCATCCATGAAGATACCGATGGCGATGGGATTTACGATCGACACCGGGTTTTTGTCGATGGGTTGAACATCGCCACCAGCGTCGCCCGTGGGCGTGGCGGCGTGTGGGTCCTCAATCCGCCGTACCTGCTGTTTTACCCCGACCGGAATGGTGACGACCGACCGGATGGCGACCCGGAGGTGCATCTCGAGGGGTTTGGGTTGGAGGATACCCATTCCGTGGCCAACAGTCTGTGCTGGGGTCCGGACGGCTGGTTGTACGCCGCACAGGGCAGCACGGTGTCCGGGCGCATTCGGCGTCCCGGGACCACCAATGAACCGGTGCACACCCTGGGTCAGAACATCTGGCGGTATCATCCGGAAACGCGGCGTTACGAGGTGTTCGCCGAGGGCGGGGGCAACGCGTTTGGAGTCGAGATCGACGACCACGGGCGGATCTTCTCCGGGCACAATGGCGGCAATACCCGCGGGTTCCACTACGTCCAGGGCGGCTATTTGCAGAAGGGTTTCGAGAAGCACGGCCAGCTCTCCAATCCTTATGCCTTCGGGTATTTCCCTCCCATGCCCCATCACGACGTGGAGCGGTTTACCCATACGTTTTTAATCTATGGTGGCGGTGCCTTCAGCGGGGCCATGGATGGCCGGTTGTTCGGTGTCGAGCCGCTGCAGGGGCGCGTGGTCATGAGCGAGAGGATCCAGGACGGCACCTCCTACCGAACCAAGGATGTGGGGTACGCACTGCGGTCGGCGGATCCTTGGTTCAAACCCGTCGACATCAAGCATGGCCCGGACGGTGCGATATACCTCGCCGATTGGTACGACTTCCAGGTGAACCACTGGCGGAATTACCAGGGCAATATGGATGCTGGCAACGGCCGGGTCTACCGGTTGAAGGCGGCAGGTTCCCGGCCCGGCAAACCGATGGACCTGGGGCGGTTTAGCACGGAGGCTTTAGTCGACGCTCTGGATCACGGGAATCGGTGGGTGCGCCAGACAGCCTTGCGTCTGTTGGCGGATCGGAGAGATCCGAGCGCGCCGGGACGATTGCGGCGTCGATTCGTGGGAGCGGAGGGACAGGCTGCGTTGGAAACGTTGTGGGCCTTGCACCTTACGGGCGGGTTTTCGCCCGAAGTTCTCGAACGCGCCTTGAAGCATCCCTATGCCCCGGTGCGGGAATGGGCGGTTCGCCTGACAGGCGATGGCACGGTGCCGACCGATGCGCAGGCGCTCGCGTTGCGGGAGGTGGTGGTCGGCGAAACGAGTGCGGACGTTCGTCTGCAGTTAGCCGCCACTGCCCGGCGTCTGCCTCTGGGTCAGGGGCTGCCGATCGTGCTTCGATTGGTGGAGCACGACGAGGATGCCGGTGACGCGCGCCAACCCTTGATGGTCTGGTGGGCCCTTGAGACTTGGGCGGGCCTCGATCGGGAGGCTCTGGTGGCGATGTTCGACACCCCTGGGCTTTGGGACCGCCCGATGATGACCCGCCATTTGCTGGAACGCCTGATGCGCCGATTCGCGGCGTCCGGCTCCGCCAAAGATCTCGTCGCTTGCACCGAACTTCTGCGGCGCGCGCCGAGTCCTGTGGCCCGCGAAAAACTGGTGGCGGGTTTCGAGGCGGCGTTTCGGGAGCGTAGTCTGGCCGGACTTCCCGCGTCACTGCTCGAAGCGGTGGCCAAGGCGGGTGGCGGTTCCTTGGCGCTGCAATTGAGAACGGGCCGACCAGGTGCGGAGGCTGAGGCGCTGGCATTGATCGGTGATGAGAAGGCGGACCCTTTGCGCCGCACCCAGGTCATTCAAACCGTGGGGGAACTGAAACTCGCGAAGGCGCTCCCCTCGCTCTTCCAAGCCGTGGGATCCGTGCACGAACCCATCCGTGTTGCGGCACTGTCGGCGCTTCAGCCTTTCGACGATCCCTCCATTGGCACCCAGGTGCTCCAAGCATTGCCATCCATGGCGGCATCCACGCGCGTGGCTGCGCTGTCCCTGCTGGCGAGTCGCGGCGCCTGGTCGTTGCTTTTGGCGCGAGCGGCCGAAGCCCGCGCGGTGGATCCGGCATGGGTGGGCAAGGATTTGGTGCGTCAGATGCAGCAGCACAAACTTCCGCAACTCGCGGAAGTATTGGGTAGCGTCTGGCCGCATTCAGGCCGGCCCAGCACGATGGAAATGGAACGTCAGATCCAGAGAGTGGCGTCGATCGTCCGTTCTGGAACGGGCGATCCGTTCCGGGGCCGCACGCTGTTCGCCGCGGCCTGCGGTGCTTGTCATAAGCTATTCAACGTGGGTGGAGCCATTGGCCCGGACTTGACGCCTTTCCGTCGGGATGACCTGGACACGGTCCTTCTGAGCATTGTGAACCCGAGCGCCGAGATTCGTGAAGGGTACGAGAATTTTCAGGTGGAGACGCGGGACGAAAGGTCGCTGACAGGTTTTGTCGTGCGGCAGGACGATCAGAGGGTGGTATTGCGCGGGTTGGATGGACAGGACGTGGTCTTGCAGCGGGGTGAGATCGCGGAATTGCGGCCGGCCGGCATGTCACTGATGCCGGAGGGGTTGTTGGAAGCGTTGAGTGACCAGGAACTGCGGGACTTGTTTGCCTACCTTCGCGCCAGCCAGCCACTGGTGAATTGAGGCTATCGGCAGCCAGGGGAATCTGCGCGACCTCGCTCTGCGAAGGTCCGTTCGTGACGCGCTTTGGTGCCGCGCAAGGCACCGGAGGTCCTCCTGACGCCTCGGGTGGGCGAGGCTACAGGAGGAGGGCTCCGAGACCACCGAGCAGACCTGCAGCCCACAGGATGGCGACCGCTTGGGCCCGAGAACAACCGGCGCGAACCAAGCGGTGGGAGAAATGGTTGGTATCGCCCACCCACGGAGCCACTCCGCGGCGAAGTCGGAGCACGACCACGCTCGCCTGGTCGAGCAGAGGCACGATCAAGACCAGGAGAGGACTGAGCACGGCCAGCGGCCTGGGGTGTTCGGGGGTGTGGAAGCTGGGCAGAATGGCGAGAATCGCCAGGAGGAATCCTGCGACATGGCTTCCGGCATCGCCGAGAAACGCCGAAGCCTTGGGGTAATTCCAGGGCAGGAACCCCAGGAATGCTCCGCAGCCAATCAGGGCGATCGATGCCACCAGATACTGGCCATGCCGCGCGGCAGCCACCGCAAAAAAGCCTGCCGCGATGGCCCCAATGCCGCTGCAAAGGCCGTTCATGTTATCGAGGAAATTCAGGGCGTTGGTCACGCCAACAATCCAGAGAATGGTCAGTGCATAACTCGCGGCCAGGCTGGGAATGAAGAGTGTCAATCTTACCCCGGAGGCAGCCACCACGGCGGCGATGAGAAATTGGCCGGCAAACTTGGGTCCAGGGCGCAGTTCGTGCCGGTCGTCCCACCAACCCAGGACCATCATGCCCAGAAGTCCCACAAGGATGCCCGCCAGCTGGGATCGGCGCGCTTCGAATCCATAGGTGAGACGGTCCAGGTCGGCTTCCGTCCACCCTGGCAAACCCTGACCCAGGTGAGCGACACCGACGACGATGGCGCCGGCCAGGAGCGGCACCAGAACGCCCGTCATGACCGCCAGTCCGCCAGCCAGGGGAATCGGATCGGAGTGGATCTTGCGATGGCCGGGGTCATCGACATGGCCCGAGCGCAGGCACCATCCCCGCCACCAAGGCAGGCTGACGAGCGACGCCAGGAACGCGCCCACCAGCGACGCCAGATAGAGGTTGAATGGAAAATTCAAGAGTCGGAGCGCCGTCGAAAGGCGGGTGGATGGGGTCCGGACCGGGGAGCCGCCAGCGAGCCCGCGGTGCCGGACATGAGTCGACGGTACAGGGCATAGAGGTCCGACACCATGCGTTCGACGGTGAAACCCTCGCGCACCATTTCGCGGCCGGTTTGGCCAAATTCGAGGCGTAGCGCTGGATTCTTGGCCAGGCGGCGGAGGCGTTCGCGCAGGGTGCCGAGGTCGCCTGGATTGATCAGGTAACCGGTACGACCGTTGAGGCAGATCTCGTTTGCCCCGTCGCAGTCGTACGCGATCACGGGGCGACCGGCCGCCAAGGCTTGCGGTAGAGCCCGTGCCAGCCCTTCGCGGCGGGAAAGGTGCGCGAGGATGTCCATGGCGGCGACATACTCCGGCACCTGGGATGGAGGGACGAGACCTGTCAGCTTGAAGTAAGGCCCGAGTCCAGCCGACTGAATGCGACCTTCCAACCGAGCCCGCCATTCGCCATCGCCCACGAGAAGAAAACGAATCTCCGGCACGTCCTGAATCAGATGCGGCGCCACGTCGATGAGGTCGTCGTGGCCTTTCAATTCGAACAGGCGCGCGATCTTGCCGACGACAATGTTCGACGGCGTCAGGCCCAGCCGCGAGCGAACCTCAGGCGAGGGTTTGGCGTTGAGAAAAGGGGCGAGCGAAAAGCCGCTGAGGATTCGGGTGTATTGGCTCGCGACCCCAATTCCGGCAGCGAGGTATTGGCGGGTCATGGCGTGGGCCACGACGACGAAGTGCGTGGTGCAAAGTCCGGCCAGGCGTTCGGCGGCGCGGAACGCGGCATTGGGCAGGGCCCCTTGAAATGTGCCGAAGGAGGGCCCGTGGATGGTATGCACGATGAGGGGCACTCCGGCGAGGCTGGCAGCGAGTCGGCCCAGGAGTCCGGCTTTGCCGCTGTGCGTGTGTACGATATCCGGCTTCTCGGTTCGGAATTGCCGCGCCAGCGCGATCAAGGCCTGGACATCGGTGAGCGGACGAACCGGGCGAACCAAATCAGGCATGACCCGGAGCAAACCCGGGACCTGGCGTGCTTCGGGTTCCAGCGAACCTTCCGGACCGTCGGAAGGTCCACTCACCAGAGTCACGTCGACGCCTGGAATGAGGCGCAAGCCGAGAACGGAGGCCAGGGTGTTTTCCTGGGCGCCGCCAACGATGAGTCGGGTGATGACGTGAATGACCCGCATGCGCTCCCGGCGGGGTCCGGGCCGAGATGACCTTGGGCGGGGTGATCGTGGAGAGGATCCGGTCAGCCTCCCAGTTTGCCCGCCGCGATTTCTTCGAGCCGCTGCTGGGCGGTGCGGGCTTCAGGCGTGCCTGGGGTGGAGGTTTCGAGGAAACGCCGGTAGTGCTTTCGGGCACCGGCCGCGTTGCGTCGTTGGTAGTCGATTTCGCCGAGGTGGTAGTAGACCACCGACAATTGCGGGGCGAGGTCGAGTAGTTTGAGGTAGTCCTTCTCGGCCTCATCGAGCCTCCCCATTTGGGTCAGGGCGAGGGCGCGATTGACGAGCGCCGGGAAGAACTTGGGATCATTGGCGAGAATGGTGGAGAGGGTGGTGACGGCTTCGTTGAGGGCACCCGCCTGGATTTGGAGCGCACTCTTGGTGATGAGCGGCCGGGGATCACCGGGAAGCCGGGCGATGAGCTTCTCCAGCACGCCGAGCGCGGCGTTGGTCATATTGGCCGCCACGTAGATGTCGTTGAGCGTCTGCAGGAGTTCGACGCGGTCGGGGAATTGTCGCTGCGCCTCTTGGAGGAGGCGTTCGGCGCCGCCGAGATCGCCCTTGCGATAGCGTGCCCAGCCCTCGAGGGAAGTGAGGTCGGAGGTTTGGGCGACGGTAAGGTTCGTCGATTGCTTGCGGATCTCCGCGACCAGTTTCAGCACATCGTCGAACAGGTGGCAGTTGAGGGTCGCGCTCGCCAGCCACATGCGGACCTCGGTATTGCCGGGGGCGAGTTCCAGTGATCGGGCGAATTGCTGGGCCGCCTGACGGAAAAGGCTGCCCTCGGCAAACACGCGCCCCAGCTTGTAACAGAAAGTCGGTTCATCGACAGGGCCGCATTGCAGAAGGAAGGAGGGAAGGTCCCGGTAACGACCGAGTTGATCGTTCAACTCCTGATCCATCACGATCGATTCCCGTTTTCCGGACCGGAACTGTTCATTGTACCGCTTGTTGATCGAGGCGGCGAGGTTGTCCTTATCGAGCTGTCCGGCCGCTTCAAAGAAGCGAATCGAGTCATCGGTGCGTCCGGCGCGTTGGAGGGTGACGCCCCAGGCGTTGAAGCCTCGGGCGAAATGGGCCCCGACCCGAGGCGCATCGGCCACGCGTTGTTCCTGCAGGCGGGCCAGAGTGGGGTTGTCGACCCATTGTTCGCGCAAGGTGGTCCAGAGCTTGTGGATGGCGTCGAAGTCGGTGGGAGGGAGAGGCGGTGGCTGGAAGGTGTTGGTGGTCTGCCACGCAAAACCGTAGATGGTGTTGGTCGGCATCAGGTGGAACATCTCGAAGTAGTACCCGAAGCTGGGGTGCAGGTAATACATCGGGTGCTGGCGCGCCAGAACCGTGAGCTGTTGGAGCACCACGTCGTCGCCGAGCGGATCGGTCAATCGTTCGACGGCGAGGGCGGGCCATTTCTGGCCTTGGGTTTTTTCGAAGTGCTTCTGATAAACATGGCGACGCAGCAGGTCGGTGTTGAGAGAGAGGAATGAGGCGCCCTTGTTCTCCTCCCGCAACAGGCCGGTCGCCATGGCCAGGAGGTTCTGGTCGTCGCTGAGAAGAATGAAGTCCGACGCGCCTGCAGGCGGCAGGAGCGTGCGAGCCAGGTCGCGGGTCAGGGAACCGTTTTGTCCGCGGATGGCCGGGTAGTTCCAGAAGGCGAGTCCGGCCCCGGTCGCGAGCGACAAGGCCGCCACCAGCACGGCAACCATGCGACCCAGCGCCGCCATCCCATCCGAACTCCGCTTCATCTTCCGCTCGGGTTCCTGTCCGAAGATGAGAATCAGGTAGCCGACGACGTAGCCGGCGGCGAGGGCGGAAAGGAAATAGAAGTGGAGGAAGGGCAGGCCGAAGCCGCGCACACGCGGGCTGAAGGGCGGGTCGAACATCACCCAGGCGCACACCACCCAAAAGGCCACGTGAATGACTCGGAAAAAGAAATTGGTCATGGCGGCCCCCGCCGCGCTCATGTCGCCGAAGGTCGACGGCCAGCGAATGCCCATGAAGATGACCGGAACGATCGAGGCAAGGGAACAGAAGAGCAGGGTCCAACGCGGGAATCCGACGATCATTTGACGCTGGATGCCGAGCGAGGCGTGCAGCAGTTCAAGAATGGAATTGTCGGCCTCCCCCGTCGCGCGCAGGACGATGGGGGGAACCAGGTAGAACAAGGTGCCCGCCAGACCGGCCAGGGTGGTTCGAATGAGGAACTTCGCTTCGAAAAAGGCGATGCCTTTCGCCCACAGGATGGCGGCGAAGAAGAAGGGACAAAAACAGATCACGCCCCAGTCATTGGCGGCGGCCGCACCGAAGAGGAACGAAAGGTAGGCCAGGTACCGGTCCTCCTGCAGCACCCGAAAGCGCAGAAAGCAATACACGCAGGAGGCGAACAAGGTGAGATTGACCATCTCCCCGGTCTGCGCCGTGGCATGTTCCCAGAAGGTCAGTTGAAAACCGAGCAGAGCCGCCGCGGTCACCGGTGGCACCCACGCGGCTCGCACCGTGAGAAAGCTGAAATCGCTGAGTTCCCGTTGTCGTTGGTCCCGGGTGCGATCGTGCGGCAGCATGGCCACGCACTTCGCCAGGATGCCCAAGGTCAAACCGGCAAGAATCGCGCTCAATGCGTTCAGCGCCGTCAATTGCAGCGGCCCAGGCAACCACCGGATGGGCCAGGTCACCAACAGGGTCACCGCCCCCAGATGCACTTTGCTCCAGTCCCAACCGGTGATTTTGGAGACCAGCCCCACGCTCTCGAAACTGACCCACGTATGGAGCGTGACGACGTAAAGAACCAGGCCGGCCGCGGCAATCAGCCAGGGCAGCCCAAAGTGGACGAAACGAGAATGTTCCCTTGCGGCCATAGGCGACGGTTTGGGAAGTCTGCGGACCCCCTCCTCCCCTTGGCAAGCTGCCACTCGCTGGAGTTCGCGATTCTCGACGTGACGACGATCAAGCCGAGCGGCCACCGAGGGATGGGTTTTCCGCGTACTGCGTAAAGTTTCGGAGAATCTTCAGTCCGACCGCCTGACTCTTTTCCGGGTGGAATTGCGTGCCAAAGACGTTGCTCCGCCAAATCGACGACGCAAATCGGCCGCCGTAATCCGTCCAGGTCGAGACCACGGTCGAGTCCGCTGGATGCGGGTAATAGCTATGGACAAAGTAGACGTGGCTGCCGTCGGGAACGCCTTGGTAGAGCGGGCATTCCGAATTCGCGATTTGCAGCCGATTCCATCCAATCTGGGGGACTTTGAGACCCGGTTGGTGGACGAAGCGGACCACCGGCCCGCGAAAGATGCCCAACCCCGGGGCGCGGGACTGGAACTCCTCGCTTCGCTCAAACAGCGCCTGGTACCCCACGCAAATGCCGAGAAACGGCCGCCCCGTGCCAATGAACGACCGGATGGGGTCCAAAAGCCCCTGGTCGCGCAGGGCGTTCATGCAGTCGTCAAAGGCACCCACGCCCGGCAGGACCAACCCGGTGGCCCCGGTTATCTCGTCCCCATGGCGCACCAGCTTCACCGAGGCCCCCGCCTCGAGGAGCGCCTTGTGAACACTGCGAAGGTTGCCGGAGCCGTAGTCGATCAGCGCAAGCACCCCGGCATTGTGAGGTGGGGATCCCGCGGGCGCAACCCGTCCGAGGCTTGGCTCGAGTGCTCCCCGGTTCGCCAACGCCGCTGGGTTCACTCGAACTCGCGTTGGGTGGCGGTTCTGGGCCGGTTCGGCAAGGGGGGGTACGCCAATGCGGGGTGAGTCTTCGCCAACGGACGCTTGGCAGCCCTTCGGCAAAACTCGCTTTCCTTACCGGAACCGGTTTTCTCTTAGATTATGAAGTCCCTGTCGAAGGTTCTCTCCCTGGCTGCCGCCGTTGCCCTGGTGGCCACTCTCCCTTCCGTCGCGGCTTGGGCCCCGGCGCGCGGTCCACTCATGACGCGATGGGCCAAGGACGTGTCGCCTGATCGCGTCCATCCCGAATACCCGCGTCCGCAATTTGTCCGTTCCGACTGGCTGAACCTCAATGGGCTTTGGGACTACGCGCTGACTCCGACCAACGCGACTCGTCCCGGCCAGTGGGATGGCCAGATCCTCGTGCCCTTTCCGGTGGAGTCGGCATTGTCCGGAGTGATGAAAACCGTGGGGGCTGCCAACCGGCTTTGGTATCGTCGTACCTTTGAGGTGCCGTCGTCATGGGCTGGGCGCAACGTGCGGCTTAATTTCGGCGCGGTGGATTGGCGAGCCGAGGTGTGGGTGAACGGCCAGCGATGCGGAGACCATGCCGGAGGGTACGACGCGTTCTCCTTCGACATCTCGGATGCTCTCAAACCGGGTGCCAACCAGGAAATCCTGGTCGCCGTCTGGGATCCTTCGGACGCCGGTACCCAGCCGCGTGGCAAGCAGGTGGCCCGACCGGAGGGCATCTGGTACACCCCGACCACCGGCATCTGGCAGACCGTTTGGCTGGAACCGGTCGCCGCATCCCACCTCGAGGATCTCACCCTCAAATCCAACATCGAGGCCGGGGAAGTCCAGGTGGGACTGAATTTGCGCGTGTCGTCGGAGGTCCAGTGCCGGGTGTCCGTGCTCCAAGGCGAGTCGGTGGTCGCGGAGTCGACCGCCACCACCAAGGACGCGACTCACGCGATGACGCTGAAGGTGCCGAATGCGCGACTTTGGTCGCCGGACGATCCCTTTCTTTACGACCTTCGCGTGACCCTGACCGAAGGGGGGCGGGTGGTGGACGAGGTTCGAAGCTACGTGGGCCTGCGCAAGATCGAGGTCGCCAAGGATCCGAAGGGTGTTCTGCGGCTCTTCCTCAACGGCAAAGCGCTGTTTCAGTACGGCCCCCTGGACCAGGGATTCTGGCCCGATGGCCTTTATACGGCTCCGACTGACGAGGCCCTTCGCTATGACATCGAGATGACCAAGCAACTCGGATTCAACATGGCGCGCAAGCATGTGAAGGTGGAACCCGACCGCTGGTATTACTGGTGCGACAAACTGGGGTTGCTGGTCTGGCAGGACATGCCCAGCGGCGATCGGTACATCGGCTCGCGCGATCCGGACATCACGCGCAGTCCTGAATCGGGAGCACAGTTCGAGAAGGAACTCCGACGTTTGATCGAGGGCCTGTTTAATCATCCCTCGATCGTCATGTGGGTGCCGTACAACGAGGGCTGGGGCCAATGGGACACCGCGCGGATCGTCGAGTTGATTCGCGGTTGGGACCCGACCCGCCTGGTCAACAACACCAGCGGGTGGACGGATCGTGGGGTCGGTGACGTGAATGACATCCATGTCTATCCCGGGCCGGGCGCACCTGATCTCGAGGCGAAACGCGCCGGTGTGCTGGGTGAGTTCGGCGGGCTTGGGCTCCCAGTGAAAGGCCACACCTGGCAGGACGAACGGAATTGGGGCTATCGCAGCTTCACGTCATCGGACGATCTCACCGATGCCTATCTGGGTTTGATCCGGAGATTGCACCCATTGACCGGACGGCAGGGGTTGTCCGCCGCGGTGTACACCCAAACCACCGATGTCGAGGTGGAAGTGAACGGATTGATGACTTACGACCGCGCGATGGTGAAGATGGATCAGGCCTTGATTGCGGCGGCGAACCGCTCGTTGTATGCGCCACCGGCCGACCGGGTCTCCGTCAGCACCAATCTGGTCCCGCCTGCGACGCCACTGGTCGCCTGTGATCCGTATTTCAGCGTGTGGTCCCCTGCCGATCGATTGACGGACGAGGACACGGTTCACTGGACCGGTCGGCCGCATCGACTGACCAGCGTGTTACGCATCGACGGCAAGGGGTACCGGCTCCTTGGGCCGAGTCCGGCTACGCTTCCGGCTCTGGAACAAAAATCCCTGGAAGTGCTTCCCACCCGGACCTTGGTGCGCTTTGAAGGCGCGGGCGTCGCGGTGACGTTGACCTTCCTGACTCCTGCGATTCCGGAGGATATCGACCTGCTTTCCCGGCCGGTGACCTATTTGACCTGCGACGCGAAGTCAGTGGATGGCAAGGCGCATGAGATCCAATGGTACCTCGATGCCTCCGGCGAGTTGACGGTGAATAACGGGAACCAGGAAGTGGTGCGCCATGCGCCAGTGGGTGATTTCGGCGATCTGGAGGTGGTCTCGGCGGGCTCCCAGCAGCAGCCGGTTCTGGCCAAGAAAGGCGACGATCTGCGGATCGACTGGGGATATCTCTACCTGGCGGCGCCGCGATCTGCGGGAGCCGGAAAAGGGTATGGCGACCGCAGTCCGTTGCTGCGTTCGTTTGTGGCCAACGGACGTCTTCCGGACGACGCCAACGCGGCGGGTGATGCCAGGGCGCAACGCGGCGACCAGGTCACCTTGGTCACCACGGTTTCATTCGGGTCGGTGGCCGATAAGAAGGTGAGCCGTTGGATGCTCCTCGCCTACGACGATCTCTATTCCATCCAGTACATGAAGAAGAACCTCCGTCCGTACTGGCGTCGCAACGGCTGGGAAGCCGCCGACCTGTTAAAGGCGTCGGCGTCGGACTACGAGAAGTTGACCAAGCGCTGCCGCGAGTTGGACGAGGAATTGATGAAGGACCTGCGCAAGGCGGGTGGCGAGAAATACGCCCGCGTTGCGGCGCTGGCTTACCGACAGTGTTTTGCGGCGGGAAAATTCGTCGCGGACGCCAACGGACAACCTCTTCAGTTCAGCAAGGAGAACCATTCCAATGGTTGCATTGGGACATCCGATGTCTTTTATCCGATGGCACCCCAGTTCCTGCTGCTCGGACCGACCCTGGCGAAGTCGTTTCTTGTCCCGTTCATGAATTACGCGGCCAGCGAGCGCTGGACGTTCCCATTCGCGCCGCATGACCTGGGGACCTACCCGCAGGCCAACGGGCAGGTCTATGGTGGCGGTGAGCGCACCGAAGAAAACCAGATGCCGGTGGAGGAGAGCGGCAACCTGCTGATCCTGATGGCCGCGGTGGCCCAGATGGAGGGTCATGCCGGATTCGCCGGGCTGTACTGGCCGCAGTTGGAGAAATGGGCCGAGTACCTGAAGGCGAAGGGATTCGATCCTGAGAACCAACTCTGCACGGACGACTTCGCGGGGCATCTGGCCCATAATGTGAACCTCAGCGCCAAAGCCATCTGCGGCCTCGGAGCCTTCGCCAAGCTGTGCGAGTGGCGCGGCAACCAGGCCAAGGCCCAGGAGTATTTCAAACTCGCCCGCGGGTTTGCCGAGCGCTGGGTCAAAGAGGCGGCCGATGGCGAGAAATTCCGTCTCGCCTTCGACAAACCCGGCACCTGGAGCCAGAAGTACAATCTCGTTTGGGACCGCATTCTCGGCCTGAAGCTCTTTCCCGCTTCGGTGCTCCGCACCGAAATGGATTATTACAAGAAGATCCAGAACACCTACGGCCTGCCGCTCGACAACCGCGAGACCTACACCAAGCTCGATTGGATTCTCTGGACGGCCACCTTGACCCGCGACCGCGGCGACTTCGAAGCCCTCGTCGATCCGGTCTTCCGATTCCTCAACGAAACGCCGGATCGCTCGCCGATGACCGATTGGTATCAGACCAAGAGCGGTCGGAAGGTGGGATTTACCGCGCGCCCGGTCGTGGGCGGTGTCTTTCTTGAAATGCTTTACCACCGCGACGTGTGGAAGAAATACGCCAAGCGCGACCGCACCAAGGGCACCGAGTGGGCTCCCATGCCCAAAGCGCCCAAGATCACCGTCGTCGTTCCGACGGCGCGCGAGGGAAAGGTGAGTTGGCGTTATACTCTCGAGCGCCCCGAACGAGGTTGGAACGAGGCCGCCTTCGATGACAGCGCCTGGCGCGAGGGTGCGGCCGGCTTCGGGACTCGGGGCACCCCGGGATCGGTCATTGGAACCGAGTGGTCAACGCGCGATATCCACCTGCGTCGAATCTTCGAATTGCCGGCCGGGACGACGACCGATGGCCTCCAGCTTTTCATTCACCATGACGAGGATGCCCAGGTCTTTCTCAACGGCCAAAAGATCGCCGAATTGCCGGGCTACACGTCCGAGTACGAGACGGTTCCGCTCCCGGCCGACGCGGTGAAGGCGCTGGTCCCCGGAAAAAACCTGCTGGCGATCCGATGCCGACAAACGGGTGGAGGACAATATATCGATGCGGGTTTGGTAACGGTGGAGGAGGTGCGCTGAGTTCACCTGCCTCGCGCCTCGGTGACCAGGATTTCCCTTTCGATGAAACGTCGATCCTTTCTCCTGAGCGCGGTGGCTGTACCCGCGCTGATTCTCCAGCGCCCGGCAACCGCGGGTTTGGCAAAGTCAGGTGCCCGTGCGTTGGCCCACCGGATCCTGGGCGACGGCGAATTGCCGGAGGTTCTGAATCGGGCGAAGGCGCTCCTGAAGAGTGGTCTCAACGCCGGCGACGGCTATGGCGAGGTGTGGATTCGCGATCTGAACACGTTCATCGAGTTGTCGCTTCAGGTGAACGAGGCGGAACCCATCCGCGACGCGTTGCTGAACTTCTTCCGGTTCCAGGGCGAGGGCGGGGATATTGTCGATGGGTTCATTCCCAAGGCCAAAGCGGGTGTCGGCTACAAGTACCGGAGTTCTGAACTCGCTCCCACCTTGCTGGCTCACAAGAATACGGTGGAAACGGACCAGGAAAGTTC
>JAEUHG010000002.1 GCA_016795425.1 Verrucomicrobiales bacterium | reverse complement strand
AGCTCGGCCTTCGGTTCGGATTCGGTGGGCTCCACCATGAGCGTCCCGGCCACCGGCCAACTCAACGTCGGCGCGTGGAATCCGTAGTCCATGAGCCGCTTGGCCACATCCTCGGCGGTGACGATCTTGAACTGTCGCAGATCCAGGATGCATTCGTGCGCCACCACGCCACCCGGGCCGCGGTACAGCGTCGGGAAGTGGTTCTCGAGGCGCTTGGCGATGTAATTGGCGTTGAGGATGGCCACTTGGGTGGCCTCGGTCAGACCAGCCGCTCCCATCATGGCGATGTACATCCATGGGATGGGTAGAATGCTGGCACTGCCCCAGGGCGCCCCGCAAACGGCGCCGATCGGCGCCTCGCCTCCCAGGTTCACCACCGAGTGTCCGGGCAGAAAATCCACCAAATGCGCGGCCACACATATCGGGCCGACGCCAGGACCACCCCCGCCGTGGGGAATGCAGAAGGTCTTGTGCAAGTTGAGGTGGCAGACGTCCGCGCCAATGGCCGCCGGGCTGGTCAATCCAACCTGCGCATTCATGTTCGCGCCATCCATGTACACCTGGCCTCCAGCCGAGTGGATGATCTCGCAGATCTCCCGAATCGAGGCCTCGAACACACCGTGCGTGCTCGGATACGTCACCATGAGGCAGGCCAGGTGCGACGCGTGCTCGGTCGCCTTTTCGCGAAGGTCGGTGAGATCGATGTTGCCCTGCTTGTCGCAGGCCACCGCCACCACCCGCATGCCCGCCATCACCGCACTGGCCGGATTGGTACCATGCGCGCTGGTGGGAATCAGACAAATCCGCCGATGACTCTCGCCCCGGCTCACATGCCAGGCGCGGATCACCAGCAACCCCGCATACTCGCCCTGCGACCCGGCGTTCGGTTGGAGTGAGACGCCCGCGAAGCCGGTGATCGACGACAACCACTCCTCCAGATCCCGGAACATCCGCTGGTAACCCTTGGCCTGATCCAGGGGTGCGAACGGATGCAACCGCGCGAACTCGGGCCAACTCACCGGGAACATTTCCGCCGCGGCGTTCAACTTCATCGTGCACGATCCCAGCGGAATCATGCTGTGACAAAGCGACAAGTCGCGGGATTCCAGTCGGCGCAGGTACCGCTGAAGTTCCGTCTCGCTGTGGTACTTGTTGAAGACGGCATGATTGAGGAAGGCGGAGGTTCGTCGCTTCCAGCTCGAGGCCTTGGGCGCCAAGGAAACCGCCGAAAAATCCGGAGCCCGGTCGCCATTGAAGATGCGCAACAACGCGTCCACTTCCGCCTCGGTCGAAACTTCGTCCAGGGATACGCCCACCGATTGGGGACCTGCCCGTCGAAGATTGAATCCGTGATTCGCGGCCACGCGGTGTACCTCGGCCGCGTCCGGAACCTCCACCGTCAAGGTGTCAAAGAAACCGCCCTCCTGAACTTTGCGTCCCAGTCGTTCGAGACCGGCGGCCAAACGGCCGGTCAGATGATGAACCTTGCTGGCGATTGACGTCAGACCCTGTGGTCCGTGGTAACAGGCATAAGCCATCGCCATGTTGGCGAGCAAAGCCTGGGCCGTGCAGATGTTCGACGTCGCCTTCTCGCGACGAATGTGTTGTTCGCGCGTCCCGAGAGACAAGCGGAGCGCCGGACGCCCGCGAGAATCCTTGGAGACACCCACGAGCCGACCTGGCAGACCTCGTTTGTAAACATCGCGGGTCGCCAGAAAGGCCGCATGCGGTCCGCCGAATCCGAGCGGCACACCCAGTCTCTGGGCACTGCCCACCGCGATGTCGGCGCCGAATTCACCGGGCGGGGTGAGCAAGGTGAGCGCCAGCAAATCGGTGGCGACCACCAGGAGGCCACCCGCCTGCTGCACCCTGGAGGCGAGGTCCGCGTAATCGTGGACCTCTCCGTTCGTCGCGGGATATTGCACCAACACGCCGAAGACATGGGGGCCGGGAGCGAGTTTCGAGAACTCGCCCACCTCAACCTTGAGACCGAGCGCCTCGGCGCGAGTGCGCACCAGGTCGATGTTTTGCGGATGACAATGGTCGGCGACCAGGAAGGTGTTTCGCTCGCCGCTGGAGGCATCGCCCGACTTGATCCGGTGGCACATCATCATCGCCTCCGCGCAGGCGGTGGCTTCATCCAGGAGCGAGGCATTGGCGATCTCCAGGGCGGTGAGGTCGCAGACCAAAGTCTGGAAATTGAGCAACCCTTCCAATCGGCCCTGGGATATCTCCGCCTGATAAGGGGTGTACTGCGTGTACCAGCCCGGGTTCTCCAGGATGTTCCGCTGGATGACCGCCGGGGTGATGCAGTCGGAGTACCCCATGCCGATCAACGATCGAAACACCCGGTTCTCGCTGGCGATCGTTTTCAACCGGGCCAAGGCCTCGGTTTCGGAAACCGGCTCGGGCAGGGTCATTCGCTCCGGCAATCGGATCGCCGGCGGAACAGCGGCATCGGTCAGGGCGTTCAGGCTCGCGAACCCGCAGAAATGGACCATCTCGGCCATCTCGGCTGGTCGCGGACCAATGTGGCGCCGAAGGAAAGTGTCGGTGGAAAGGGTCTCAGAGGCGGACGAATGGAGGTTCACGTGGCGATTCGGGTATCCCTGCACACCAACCGCGTGCCGTTGCGGCCGCAGGGCCCGCGAAAACTACCGGCACGGCAACGAGAGGCAAGCCAAGGGACAGATCGAGGGCGCGCGCCAGCCGGGATGGATTCGACTTAAGAACATGCCCTGGAATCCGTTATACAAAGGATGCAGG
This sequence comes from Verrucomicrobiales bacterium, assembly GCA_016795425.1. Classification (GTDB taxonomy): domain Bacteria; phylum Verrucomicrobiota; class Verrucomicrobiia; order Limisphaerales; family CAIMTB01; genus CAIMTB01. Next base: position 107,877 of record JAEUHG010000002.1, on the reverse strand, counting down.
GTCACAACGCCCCCGAGAACCAAGACCTCGCCACCGGTCGGTCGATGCTTCCCGGGCTCCTTGCAGCCCTCGCGATCGCTGCCGGCGCCACCCACGCCCAGGCCCAACCGGATGCCAGGTTCGCCGGGCGTCCCTTCGTGCGCGTCGCCCGCGCTTCCGTGCAGGATCCCAATCTGGGATTCATCCAGGGGTTCGGGCGCTCGCAAATCGTCGATGATCATGTCGTTTTCCTCCCCCTCGGAAATGGCTTCGCCACACTCGGGGTGGCCCGTGGACGCGGTGGACCGCTCACCGTCGTCACCAGGATCGGTGCGCCTCAACCGGCAACCGGCGCGTTTCTTTCGTTCCATGACGGTCTTGCCCAGGGCCCTGCGGAACCGGGTGCCAGCGCCTTCGTTTTCGCTGCCGGCGAAGCGGAGGCGGACGCCCTGTTCCGCGTCGAAGGTTCCACTCTCACCTCGCTGCTCGCCTCGGGGAGCACCCTGCCCAACTCGGGTGGCAAGACGCTGAACCGTTTGGGTGAACCCTACCTGGTCGGCGATCAACTGGTAGTCATCGCTTGGCACCAGGGTGCGCAAGGGGTGGACTTCCGCGGAATCTACCGAGTACGAGCCGCCGAACTTGTTCCCGTCGCCGATACCTCCACCGCCCTGCCCGGTCCCGTCGGAATTCCCGATACCTTCAGCAGCCAGGTAGGTTTCGATGGTCAAACGCTCGCCTTCTGGGCCTCGCGCGGTCCGTTCACCCAAGTGGAAGGCATGTTCAAGAGGACCGCCAACGAACCGGTGGTCGCCCTGCTTTCCAAAGGGGATGCCCTGCCCCAGGGCGGAACAGTCGATGGTCTGATCAGTCCGCCGGTGGTCGCCGATGGCGCCGTTTGGTTCTTCGCCATCGACACCCAGCGCAAGGCGCACCTGATGCGCGAAGCCAACGGAACTCTCACTCGCATCGTCAGCGACGGAGACGCCACCCCGGACGGGGGCACGGTGGGAAGCCTGGGACAGCTCGGCCTCGAAGTGGATGCCAACCGGGTCTTCTTTGCCTCACTCACCGCGGCGGGTCCCGGCGTGTATTGGTATCAGGACGGCGCTCTCCAGACAGTCGTCGCCGCGGGTGGCGTGGTGGCGGGCGTGCGGCCCGCCTCGATCACCCTTCAAGACGCCGAAGCGGACACACTGGTGCTGCACCTGAGCGGTCCGGGCGCGCAGCCCGCGCAAATCGTCGCAAATCTCCCCCACCCCGAAGCGCCAGTTCTGCTTTCCGCGCCGAAACCGGTCACCGCCGCGGCCGGCCAACGGATCGAACTCGCCGTCACCGCCCTCGGCGATCCCCCGCTCTCCTACGTCTGGTACACACCGACCGGTTCCTACCGCGGTCCGGACAACGGCCAACTCGTCATCAACGCCGCCGCCGCTGCTCACGTTGGCTATTACTCGGTTCAGATCACCAATTTGGCTGGCCTGGTGAACAGCCCCAGCGTGCTGGTCAATGTGGAGATCGGGCCCGTTCTGCACACCGATCTCGCCGATGTCACCGTCGAAGCCGGCGATCCCCTCCGCCTTACGCCCATCGCCCTCGGGGGCCTTCCTCTTGGTTACTCATGGATGCGCGATGGCATCCCGTTGACAGGGACGGCCGCCAGTGCGCCCGCGTTCGTTCATTCCTCGGCCAGCATCGGTGATTCAGGAGTCTACCAGGTCATCGTGACCAACGCCTACGGATCGGTCACCAGCCGTACCGCGCAGGTCACGGTTCTCCCACCGGGTCCAAATCCGACCTTCGCGGGATCGACCTTCGAATCCATGTTGGCCAGCGGGACGCTTTTTCCGGGCAGCCCACTACCCCTCATCGCCGATGCCATCACCGAAGGCGCCGCACGGTGGTTCGGGGACCGTCTCGTTACCGTGGCCACGGGCGAAGGGTTCCGCGCACTGGGGCTCATCGCCACCGCGTCAACCGGCCTGGAAACCTTGTTGACCCTTGGCGCGAATTTGCCCGGTGGATTGGGTACGTTGGGCGGTCTGCGGTTGGTCGATGCCAGTGCGGCCACCGACCCGATCATGGTGTTCGCGCACTCGAATGCCGTTCCGGTCGGTATTTTCCGGCTCGATGGATCCGAACTGGTTTCCCTGATCGACATCACAATGCCAGTCCCAGGCGCGGAGGCCGAGCGCTTCGAGCCGTTCTACGCCTTCTCGGCCCAGTCCGGATCATGGGTGACGGCCATCGGACGCACCGCCCGTCGATCGGGCGTTTACCTTGCCGGGGACGGACCGTTGCGACGCCTTCTCGACACCACGCAAGACCTCCCGGTTCTTGGCACGACAACAGCCCAGATCCAGGGACTCGGTTTCGACGGACGAATCGCCGGTGCGATCATCGCCAGCCAAAATCAATCCACGCAGGCGGTGCTGCGTATCTCCCTCGACGGCAGGATCGATCGGATCGCGGCGACGGGCGACTTGATCCCTGGAACCCCGGACACGATCCGTGGATTCGGCACCGTGGCCGTCAACCAGGGGGAGATTTACTTCTTTGCCTTCAATCCCGCGTTCGCCAGATACGCGCTGGCTTGGCGAGACGGGGTGATCCGGACGGTCGCCGCGCCAGGCGCCACCCTGCCAGGCAACGGCACGCTTCAATCCATCGAATCGAGTTACTTCAATTTCGGCACCGACAGGGTCTACCTGTCCGGCCGGGTTCGCACCGCCACCGGCAACGCCAGCCAGGTGTTGGCCGCAGGAACCCGCGGCTTGGAGACTGTGTTAGCGACCACGAAGCTGGATGGACGCTCGTTCAACTTCCTCTCCATGGCGGACGCTGTGGGCGACCGCGTGGCGGTGGCGGTTCGATTCTCCGACGGCACCGCGTCGTACTTCGCCAATACCGGTGCCACCGGCACCCCGGCGCCGCGCCTGCTCTATCAACGCGCGAACGCTCGCCAACTCGCCGTGACCGTGCCCGATGGCACCGCGCTGGAAGGTGTATCCCGCCTCGGCGGCACTTGGGAATCGCTTCCAGGAACGGGCAACGTCCTGATCGATGTGCCGGCGACGGGAGAGACACGATTCTTCCGGCTGCGCCGCCCTTGAAGCCGACGCTCAACGCGTCTTCAACAACGCGATCAGATCCGCGAGATCCTGCTCGACCAAACCGGCTTCGAGACCGTCCGGCATCAGCGACAAACCTGATCCACGGAGTTCCGCGATGTCGTCGCGAAGGACCGTGCGGGATTTTCCGTCGACCAATTTTAGAATCACGCTGTTGCCCGTCTCGGCGGCGATGACGCCATACAACTCTTCACCCCCTTTGAGGGTGCAAGCGTAGGACTGAAACCCGGGTTGAACGTCCGCACTGGGATCCAGGATATTGGTCAGCAACTTCTCCGGCGCGTGTTCGACCACCGACCGCAAGTCCGGTCCAACCTCGTTGCCCTGGCCATCGCGTTGATGGCAGACGATGCAGAGTTTGGAGTAGATCTCCGCTCCGTGTCGCGCATCCCCTTTCAACTTCAAAGCCGCGCGAAACGATTCGATCACTTGGGCGCGCGCCGAGGCGGACGGCCTCCCAAACGCCTTCCCGGCCGCGTCGCGGACGCCGGCATCGGAATGCCGCAATAAGCGCGCCTGCCGGGCCGCATCAAATGACGAGGCACGCACTCGCCCCTCTCCGACCGCAGCCAGCACCGCGCCCGCCCATTCCACCCGCGATGACAAGGCATCCAACACCACCGTTCGAGTCTCCGGCCCGAAGCCATCCCAGGCACGAAACAGCAATTCGGGTACTTCCCGATCGACCGTCGCCACCAACGCATCGATCGCCGCGCGCTGATTTTCGACGGAGTTTTGCGGACGCAAGTGCTCGGACAATAGAACCACGCCTTCGGCGCGTAGCCCGGGGTCGAGGGTCATCAATCGGGCCGCTCGAATCCGGGTGAGAGGTGGATTCGATTCGGTCCTGGCCCATTTAGCGGAGCCGGCAATCACGTCCTCCACTTTGCCGATGGCCGAGGCCAGGCGATCCGAAGCCCCCGCCCGCAGGTTCCCGAGGGTGAGCCCCTTCTTGGCGATCAACTCGAGGAAGCGGATGGCCACATGAATGCCCCTCGAACCCCCTCCCGCCACGGGCTCGAGCAACTGGGCAATCGCATCGCGTTGATTCAGGGCGATCGACATCTCGAGCAATGACGGGCCGTAGACATCCCATGCGCGATCGCCGGCCCGCGCCACCGCGGCCGACACGGCCATGCCGTGGCCAGTCGCGGAACTCAGCACTGCGGCGGGAAGGAAATTCTCATCGACGGATCGCACCGCCAATCGCCCCAAAGCCCCGCCAACCGCGTCTCCCTTCCATTCCCCAAGAGTCAATGCGAGTTGCAGGCGGACTTTGGAATCCGGGTCTTCTGCCAATCGCAACGCGGCCTCATGGATCCGATCACTGCCGCGCGGCTCGGCGAGGCGCAGCGCATTGATACGAACCCCGGGGTGCGGATCCGCCAGCGCGCGGACGACCAGGTCCTCGGTGAGACGGTCCAGACCGTCGAGCACACACAGAGCATGCAGCCGGGCCCTTGGAAGGGCGGATTCGGTCGCCATCCGCACCAGCAACGGAACGGCCTCCAGGTCCTTTCGCCAGAGGATCAACTGGTGCGCCTTATCGCGCTGCCAGCCGTTGGGAGATTCCAGCATCGCGACCCGTTCCCCCGTTCCCATCCGATCCAACCGTGGCACCCTGCGCACGGTCTTGTCTTTGGGGAACACACGATAAATGCGTCCCTTGTCGTCACCCTCCCGATAATGCGGCAGCAATTCCTCGCGTCCTTCCGGCGGCAACCACTGGGGGTGCTCGATCATGTACCGGTACATGTCCACGACCCACAGCGCGCCGTCGGGACCGGTGCGGGTCAACACCGGGCGACACCAACGATCGGTCGAGGCGAAGAATTCGCGCGACGCTTCAGCGGGCGCGCGGCTCGCTGAAAAACTGACGCCGTCCGATTTCACCACGGCGTGGTGGACGAGGTTATGAAACGGTTCACAGGTGAAGCCATGCATGACCTCATCACGAGGCAGTAACAGGTCGTCCCGATAAATCATGCCTCCGCACGCCGAAGTGAAGTGACCCGCCTCGCCAAAACTGTGGTAGCGCTTCTCCTGTTGGCTGGCGGGAAAAACCTGCGGATTCATCGGTCGCACCACTTGGTGCACCGGATCCGGTGCGGCGACGTAAGGGTTGCGACGGGCATAGGGGTCCGCCAACACATAATGCCAAAGCGGCCAACTGTTCTGCGTGCCAAACCAGTTTCCCCAATCGTCCCGATTCCGTCCAAACTGTGTCGGACCGGATTGCGGATCCAACTCGTCGGTCTCAGGTCGAAACCGGAAATCGCGACTTCCCAACTGCACTTCCTTGCCCGTGCGCGGAGAACGGATCCTGGTCCCCGCACCATGTCCCCGATGATGACCTCCGGAGGCGCAGTAGACCCAGTTGTCCAAGCCCCATTGAAGTCCGTTGAAACGCAGTTGCTGGTTGTCCTGCATGAAGCCGGTCCAAAGTACCTCCCGCACGTCCGCTCGCCCGTCGCCATCCGTGTCTTTCAGAAACAGCAGGTCGGGAGCCGCCGTCACCAGCACGCCATCCCGCCAGGTGAGGATTCCATTCGGAAAATTCAGGCCCTCGGCGAACAAAGTCGATTGGTCATAACGCAGGTCACCATCGGTGTCCTCCAGCACCCGCACGCGTCCGCCGGGCTTCCCGTTGTCATCCATCCCCAACGGGTAGTCTGCCATCTCCACCACCCAAAGCCGGCCGGCGACATCCCAGTCCATCGCCACCGGATCCACCACCAACGGCTCGGCGGCGGCTTGAGCCACCTCAAACCCTTCGGGCACCTGGATCGAGGCCAATGCGGCCATGGGCGACAGTGGCGAGGTCAAGGTCGGTGGCTTTGACACCTTGGCGACCCGGGGAAATCCGGATGCGTCGAAATGAGCGGCCACCTCGGTCGCGGTCAGCGCGCGATCATACAAGGCCACCTCGTCGATGCGCCCCTCCAATCCTGCGAATCCGTCGTTGCGTCCGCCCAAAAACAGTTCCGCGCCGGCGTCGGGCACGGTCGAAGGCAAGGTCCCGCTGATCTCGGGCTCTGTTCGTCCGTCCAGGTAGACCGTCACCGCGGCGTTGCTGCGGACCAAGGCCACGTGGTGCCAGGTGCGTTCCGGCAACCGTGTGGTTCCCGCCAGGATCTGCTTCTTCTCGTTGCCGTTGTAGACAAACAACCGGCCCGCAGGCGCTGAGGCATCGGTGCCCCCAATCCCGAGATGGTCACCCTGTGCCGAGGGGTCGCTCGCCCTTCCTTTGGAGAACAAGTAACCGGTGACCGGTCGCGCCTGGTTGGTGAGGCCATTCCAAAACCAGAACTCGACCGAGTACACCGCCGCCCCTTTTGCCACTGAGGTTCGCAGTCGTCCGCCGGCACATTGCGGGGCGCGATTGATGCCGTCCGGCGCCGAAAAAGGCGACGATCTCAATTGCGGTTGGGGCGAGACACCGTCGCCGCTGCCCACGCCGGGCAGGTACATGGCCACACCCGATTCGTAGGTGAGAATTGCGCCATGACTCGAGGCGTCGCGCGCCGGTACCGGATTGATCTCGTTGAGCGGCCAATACGCCAACGGACGGGACGCCAGGACGACCTGCCCGTAAGGTGTCGGCGTCTCGTCAAATCCACGGCGCTTCTTGCCGGACACTTCTTCGAGCAGTTGAACCAACTGCTCCACGATCTTCGGTTCCGCGCCCACCTCCAGACCGGCGGTGCGTGCCGGCCATGTGGTATAACCGCCGAGAACGTGTTGTTCAGGGGGCGGAATGTAGCCTTCCGCCCCGTTGGCCAGTTCCATGTTGAACGTGGTCGGAAACGGGCTCGCGGCCTTCAGCTTCAATCCCGTGATGGCATACACTTCGTTCGGCAACGCGGCGATGCCCAGGTCGCCCACCCGCAGTGCCTGCAAAATCAATTCGGTTCGCGGGCGTTCCTGCAGGTAGATCGCCTCCAAGGCGTAGATCTCCGGCTGCGTGTTGGGCAATCGGTCGCCCAAACCCGCCGCCACCCCGCGCGCCCAGGCCAGGCGCGCCTCATCGGGCACTCGGTAGCCCAAGGACAATCGGCGCTCCGCCATGCGCAGCGGCGCCTCCCTTCGAAATTGAAGCCCCCGATAGACCGCATGAACCCGGCCCGCAATGTCCTTGGCGTACGCCTCGTACCCGATCTCATTTCGCGGTGCTCCGTAGTCCATCCACATCAAATCACCACTCGTTCCCTGCGACATGATCCCGACAAACGGAACCATCCCGCCGCCACCCGCCTCGCCGTCAGACGGTCCAAGCAACCGGGCGAGTTCGTCGGCGAATTTGCCGTAGTAGTCCGAAGACAACAGCGCCGACCCGTAGTAATGCTGGGAATAGTTGGCCAGAACCGCCAGCGGCCGACCCGTCGGCGATCGCAACGCCACCACCGAAAGCCCCGGATCCACCGGGCCCGACGGTCCGATGGCATCGGGACTTTGGTGACCCGGATGCATGTTCGCACGGACCGTTGGCTTGCCGAATGGGTCGTTCAGAACGCGGTCGGGACGTCGGATCCACCGCCGGTTGAAGGTGTGGTCCCAATCATTGGTCGTGCCCCAACCGATCTCGGCCGGTTGCAGATTGCGGTTGGCCGACTCGATCGCCTCGGCGATTCGGCCCGGCAGGAAGGCGGCGTAACGCGGATCCACCCGACTGCCCAGGCACCCCATCGCCGACGGCGCGGAATGCGTATGCGTCGCCGACACCATCATCCGTTCCACCGGAATACCCGTGCCCGCCCGGGCCGCAACCTTCGCGCGATCGATGAGATCGCGCGGCATCATGCAGGTGTCCACGACCGCGATCGCCACCCGGGTCGCCCCGTCATCCAGCACCAACGCCCGCACGGATAGGCGATCGACCGTCTGCGTGGCCGTCCTCTCGGTGAACATGGCGTTGACCAGCACGGGAAAGTTGGTGGGCGAAATGTCGACCACCGCCGCGCCAGCACGAAATCCTTCCGCCCGCGTTGAAATCGCGCCCAGGCCTAGCGCGGCACCGCCCAGAAGGATCGGCAGCCAACACCGCCGAGAGATCGCGTGGGAGGTCACCCGGAGGAATTCAAGGTTCGTCATGACGAGGGCGGATCACTGGTGGCAGGATGACGCGGAGCATTCCGCGAATCCCCCGCCACCGTCGAGCGGGGACTCGACCACCCGATGGCGTGCGGACTTCGAGTCCTGGGCGTCGCGCGCAAGAACCGCTGACTTCTCAGGTCGTCGGGGTTCTGCGCATAAATCCGCCATGTCGTCGCCGGTTCTCGCCTGCTTCCTCGCTTGTCTGACCCTCCCCGCCCTCGCCGCGCCTCGCCTCAACGAGATGCAGGTCATTGGCACCCATAATTCGTATCACATCGCGCCCAGCCCCGCGGTTGACGCCCTGATCCGCAGCCGTGATCCCGCCGCCGCCGACTCCCTCCAATACACGCATCGCCCGCTCGCCGAGCAACTCGAGAGGCTCGGCATCCGTCAGATTGAACTCGATCTCTACGCGGATCCCCAAGGCGGACTCTTCGCGCATCCGGCCAGCCTGCGCTTGGTTCCAGGCAGCGAACCGCCGCCTCCGTCCCCCGACCCCGAGGTCATGGCGAGGCCCGGAACCAAGATCCTGCACGTGCCGGATTTCGATTTCCACGTACACCACCCCACGCTCGGCGAGGCCCTCGACGAAGTCCGACAATGGTCCGTCAAGCACCCCAGCCACGTTCCCATTCTTATCCTGCTGGAATTAAAGAAGGACGCCGCCGGCGCTGAGTTCACCCAGCCGGTGCCCTGGACCCTGCCTCTCCTCGACGCCCTGGAAGATCAAGTCCGCACCGGCCTCGGTGATGCGCGAATCTTCCGTCCCGACGAACTGCGCGGAACTCGCCGAACGCTGCGCGACGCGATCCAGGCCCAGGGTTGGCCCTCACTCGCCGAGCTGCGCGGCCGATTCCTGGTCGCCCTGGATAACACCGACGAAATCCGGGATCTCTACCTTTCGCGGAACAGCAACCTCGCCGATCGTTGGTTCTTCGTCAGCGTCGACGAATCCCACCCGGCTGCCGCCTGGTTCAAGGTCAATGATCCAATGGGCTCCTTCGACCAGATCCAACACCTGGTGAAATCCGGATATCTCGTGCGCACCCGCGCGGACGCCGACACCCGGAACGCGCGCTGGAACGACACGCGGCAACGTGATGCGGCCTTTGCCAGTGGCGCCCAGTTCATCAGCACGGATTACCCGGAACCCAACCGATCGTGGAGTTCGTACACAGTCCGGTGGACCAGCAACCGCGTGGCGCGACCCAATCCCGTCGCCGCCCCGGCCATTCCCGACACGCTCGACCTCGAGATCCTGGCTTTGCCCGGACTCGAACCCTTCCCCGACCGCGAACTCGAGCTGCTCAATCAGCGCGCCTTCCAACTGCACACCCAACGTCGCCTCGGGGAAGCGAGCGCGGATTACGCCCGACTTCTCGAGTTGGCACCCGCCACCGATCCCACTCCCGCCGAGATCGATCTCATCCTACGGCAGGCTCCTGTCCTGCTAACCCATCCCGAGGAGCCGTTTCCCCTACGGGACGTCGTGGCGATCCTTTCCCCCGACCGCACCACCATCGCCTTCCACCTCTTTTGGGAAGACGACATCGATTTCCCCGAGGACAACGATCCCACGGATCACGAAATCCTCTGGGTCACTTTGGCCGACGGTCCGGCGCGCGCGCCCACCGTTGCCACCTACTTCCATGGCCGCCTGCTATCCGCGCCGACATCCGGCACGCCGACGATGATCGGCGTGGAATGGGGCAAGCACGGCAGCCTGCCGATGACGGCCCAGGGATTGGTAACGGAACCTCCCTCGCTGCAGAACCACTGGCGCACGCTTCACGACAAGGGCATTCGTCTACCCCTTCATCCGCTCGCGCGAAGGTGGCCGAAACGCTTCGAGGGCGATTGGAACGAGTACCGGCGATTCGAGCGCCGGGTGGAGACGCGCCCTTTTCTCGAGTCGCGACGACTCCTTTGGGTCGGCCGCTGGGCCAACGCCATTCTCGACCAGCATGCCTTGCCCTACAATTTCGCGGCCAAAACGGAGTGGCCGAACTAGCGTCGGACCGAAACTCCCGGCCCAGGTGAATTTTCTACAATCCAAGGCCGGACCGGTTGGGTGATCCTGCGCAAACCCAACGCATGGACCCCCAACAGATTCACTTAGGCGCCATCCTCGTCGCGGCTGTGTCCACCTTCGTCCTCGGAGGTCTTTGGTACTCGCCGGTCCTATTCGGCAAGGCCTGGATGCGAGTCAATGCCTTCACAGAAGGCGATCTCCAACGAAGGGGCGTCGGCCGGCCGTTCATCGGCTCCGCTTTCTTCGCCCTCATCATGGCGACAAATCTCGCCTTTTTTCTCGCCGACGCGAAAACCGATGTCTGGTGGGGTATGACAGCCGGTGCCTTGGCGGGTTTCGGCTGGGTAGCGACCTCGTTCGGCACCATCGCCCTGTTTGAGAACCGCTCGTGGACCTACCTCGGCATCCATGCGGGTTACCAGATCGCCGCATTCGTTCTGATGGGTCTCATTCTGGGCGGCTGGCGCTGACCCCCTTAAGGTGCTCGTCCATTCGCCAAGGACGAGCCCGGTCCCAGGACCCCGCCCTTCGAGCCGCGTACCCGGTCGGCGATCCAAACACGCCCTTCCTCGAGCCAAGAATACGCCACCGGCGTCACTACCAGCGTCACCACCAGCGCCAGGGTTTGCCCACCCACCACGACGATGGCGATCGAGCGGCGCTCGTCCGCCCCGGGTCCGGTTCCCAAGGCCAAGGGAAGCATGCCGGCTACCAGTGCCAGAGTGGTCATCAGGATGGGGCGCAACCGATCGCGATTCCCTTCGATTACCGCCGACAACAGGTCCTTGCCCCCCGCACGGAGGTGGTTCATGTGGTCGATCTGCAGGATGGCATTCTTCTTCACCACCCCGAAAAGCACGAGCAGACCCAGCGCTGAATAAAGGTTCAACGTGCTCCCCGTCACCCAAAGCGACAATAACGCAAACGGCACCGACAAGGGGAGCGACAGCAGGATGGTCACCGGATGCACCAGGCTCTCATACTGTGCCGCCAGGATCATGTACATGAACACCACCGACAGCGCGAAAGCCCACAGGAACTCGCGAAAGGTGCGGTCCAATTCGCGTCCGCGACCCGCCACCCGTGTGGTGTAACCCACCGGGAGGTTGAGTTCGCCCGCGGCGCTCTTCAGGACCTCCAATCGATCCGCCAAGGCATATCCCGGCGCCACTCCCGCGCGCAGACTCACCTGTCGCTGTCGGTCCAGGCGGTCGATGCGCGACGCCGTCTGCCCCGCCTCCAGTCGCACGACATTGTCCAGACGCACCAGGCGCCCCGCCCGATCCGGAATCAACAACCTCGATATCGGCTCCACCTCGCGCCGGTCTCTCGACGTCAGACGCAACGTGACGTCATAATCCTCGTTCATCTGCGGATCCCGGAAACGCGAGATCTCGTCATCGCCGCCCACCATCAACCGCAAGGCATCGGCAATGTCGGCTGTCGACACATTCAAGGCCGCCGCTCGGTCGCGATCGATCTCCACCCGCACCTCCGGCTTGTCCAATTTCAAAGTGGTGTCGGCATCGACAATACCCAGCTCATCGGCGCGCTCGCGCAGGGCGTTGGCGTATGCCGCAAGCTTTTCGAGCTCGGCGCCCAGGAAGACAAAGTCGATCTCCCAGCGCGATCCTCCGAAATTGAAGGCGGCGATGTTGCTGACTCCGGCGCGCAGACCGAAGCGCTTGAGGCGTCGCCGAATCTCCTGCATCACCTCCCGCTGGACATGCGTGTTTTCGAATGCCTTGTGCGGCCGCAATCGCAGGGTTTCCTTGGCCAATCGTGCAAAGGTAAACCGCCGTTCCTCGAATGGTATCAGCCGCACATAAATCCTGCCGTTGTTGACGCTCCCAAGGAACCCGCCCCCGGTTGTCGCCAGCACCGTTTCAACCCCTGGAGTCCGCAGAATCTCCGCCTCCATCGCGCGCATCGCGGAGTCCATGGAGGCGACGCTGGTCCCTTCCGGCGCCGTGATGCTCACCTCAAACTCACCCTCGTCGATATCGGAGGGGATGTACTCCTGTCGTACCAGGCCATAGAGAGGCACGGAAGAGGCCATGATGCCCAACGCCGCCACGGACACCACCCAGCGATGGCGCATCGCCCATCGCAGGGCGGACAGGTAATGGCGTTCGATCCAACCGTAGAAACCCGAGCGCGAGACCGGATGGGACCCGCCACTCCCTACGCCGCGCAGCAACCGTGCGCTCATCATGGGGGTGAGAGTGAACGAAACCAGAAGACTCACCAAAACCGCCACGGCCGCGGTGATGCCGAATTGGAAGAGAAACCGGCCCGAGATGCTCGACATGAAAGAGACCGGCACGAAGATCACCACCAGGCTGAACGTCGTTGCCATCACGGCCAGGCCGATCTCCGCCGTGGCTTTCGCCGCCGCCTCGAACGGCGCCAGCCGTTTCTCCTCGATGAAACGGTAGATGTTTTCAAGCACGACAATGGCATCGTCGATCACGATCCCCACCATCAGGACCAACGCCAGCATCGTCACACTGTTCAGAGTGAAACCCAGCGCCCACATCATTCCAAAGGTCGAGATCACCGAGGTGGGGATCGCCACCGCCGCGATCAAGGTCGAACGCCAGTCCCGCATGAACACCAGCACCACCAGGCAGGCCAGCAGACTGCCCAGCACCAGGTGCAGGTTGATCTCGTGCAGGGCCTGGTAAATGTATCGCGACTGATCGCGGATAACTTCGAACTTCACCTCCGCCGGCAATTGCGCCGTCAACTCCGGCAGTCGCTTCTTCACCGCCTCAATCACGGCCACGGTGTTGGCTCCCGACTGCCGACGGACCTCCAGGATCACAGCCGCCTCGCCGTTCAACCGGGTCAGGGATCGTTGCTCCTTCACGCCATCCTCGGCATGCCCCACATCCCGCAACCGGATCGGGTCCCCGTTCCGCGTCGCAATCACCATCTGGTCGAATTGGGACGCCTGCGTAAATCTTCCCAGGGTCCTCAGCGACTGCTCCCGCACATCCGCAGTGACATTGCCTCCCGGGATATCGACGTTCTGGCGATCCAGCGCGTCGCGCACCGCCGTCACCGGCAGCCCGTAAGCGGCCAATCGGTCCGCATCCAGCCACAGGTTGATGGCCCTCTCGGCCTGACCTTCGATGGTCACCCCTCCCACCCCGCTCGCCCGCTCGATGTGAACCTTCACCACCTTGTCCGCCAGTTCGGTGAGTTCGCGCAACGGCAGATCCCCCGAAAGCGAAAGGGTCAGGACCGGCGACTGGTCGTTGTCGAATTTGGAGATTACCGGCGGCTGCGCTTCCCGTGGCAGTCGCCGCACCACCGTCGCGACCCGGTCCCGCACGTCCTGCGTCGCGCTCTCAATGTCGCGGTCCAATTCGAACGTCACGATTACGATGGAGTTGCCCTGACCGGAGATCGACCGCAACTCGCTGATCCCCGCCACCGTGTTCACCGCCTCCTCGATCGGCCGCGAGATCTGCGCCTCCACCTCCGCCGGCGAAGCACCCGGCAATGAGGTGCTCACCCGCACCGTCGGCAAATCCACCGATGGCAGCCGATCGACGCCCAATCGGAAATAGCTCGTGCCTCCCACGACCACCAAGGCCAGGATAAGCATCGCCGCGAAAACCGGCCGGCGAATGCAGAGTTCGGCGAGCGTTTGCATCGAACGTCGGGAGCCGCGCGCCTTAGGACGATCGTTTCGGTGCCGGCCCCGGCCCCGGCCCCGGTGGCGACGCCGCATTGGGCGCATCGACCGCGATCCGAACGGGATCCCCGGACTGCAGCGATCCCGGCCGTCGAATCACTTGCTCCCCCGCCTTTACGCCCGTCAGAACCTCCACCCATCCGGCCTCGCGCCGCCCCACGCGGACCCGTCGTTCCTGAACTTGGTTGGTCGTGATCACCATAGCTTTCTCGGTTCCCGCAAAAGCCACCACGGCATCCGCGGGAATCGCCAGAGCCGGCGAACACGGGTCAACGATGATCTCGACCCTGGCGAAAGCGCCGGGGCGAAGGTATCCGGGATTGGCGATCTCCGCCTCCACCCGCAGCATGCGCGTCACCTCGTTCAAGGCGGGACTTACCCGTGCCAGCGCGCCGGTGTACCGGTTGGTTTCGCCATCCACCTCCACGCGCACGGATTGTCCCACCCGCACCGCCCCCGCGTCCCGCTCTGGAATATCCGCCTGCAACCGCAAGGGATCGGTACGCACCAACGTCACCACCGGCGATCCGCCCGACAGGAATTCGCCGACATTGGCCAACCGCTCCTGGACGATCCCGGAAAACGGCGCGCGCAAGGAGGCGTCCGACAATTGCTGACGAGCAATGGCATACTCCGCGCGGCGTTGGGCGAGGATAGCCTGGCGTTCGCGTGCCTCCTGCAAGGCATCAAGGTAACGGCTGCGGGTGACTTCGAATTCCGCCTGCGCCCGTTCCAATTCCTGGGCCGAACTGATTCGGTCGGTCTCCAGCTTTCGGACGCGCTCCAGATTGCTCTTGGCCTCCTGAAACAACGCCACCGCTTCGCGCACCGTGCCGGTCTTCTCCAGGTCCACCGTATCATCGTCCCCTTCGATCGGCAGTCCCAGACGCGCCCGCGCTTGTCCCAGGAGCGCCAACGCCTGATCCACCCGCAGCTCATAGTCCTTGGGTTCGACCTGGGCGATGACCTGTCCTGCCTCGACCGGGGTGCCGACGTCGACCGGGAGCATCTTCAGCCGGCCGGAGGTCTTGATGCTCACCGTCGCACGGTCCATCGCCCGCAGCGATCCGAGCGCGGTCACCTTTCGTTCCATCGGCCGCGTCCCCACCGCTACCACCTCGACGGCGACCGGTTCCTTGGAACTGGGCTGGGCCGGCAATGACGCGGCGCCCCGGTCGCAGCCGGCGAGCAAGGCCAGGATCGGCGCGAAACCAACGCGCGCCAACCATGGAACGACGGACTTGGACTTGGACTTGGCCTTGGTAGGCATTGGGATTCGGCACCCGCAAGGTAGCGCGCTTGGCTCCCACGTCGAGGACGAGCAAAGGACTCTTTGCATCCAACCGCTTCTCAGGTAATTGGCTGGGGTGCATCCCCGAGCCGTTGCCACCCCTGTCCTTGCCGCCGCCCTTGTGGCGATCCTGGCACGTCCCGTCGCCTCGCAGGCCGAGAGTCCGCTCCCTCAACTCGAACGCCTAAAATCCAGCCCGGTCCTGCGCCATCTCCAACCCAATCCCACGCCCTCTCCATTGCGATCCGAGGCCGAACGAACCCTCGCCCAGATGTACGTTCCCGAAGGCTTTCGCGCCCTCCTCGTCGCCGCCGAGCCGGTCGTCCGGCAACCGGTCGCCTTCGCCATCGACGACCGGGGCCGCCTGTGGATTGCCGAAGCCTACAGTTATCCCACCCGCCGCGCCCCCGGCGAGGGGCTCGACCGACTCCTCATTCTCGAAGACGCCGATGGCGACGGGCAGTTCGAAACTCACAAGGTTTTCGCCGAAAAACTCAACCTGGTGAGCGGGTTCGAACTGGGTTTCGGCGGCGTATGGGTCGGGGCGGCCCCCGAACTGCTGTTTATTCCCGACCGCAACCGCGATGATGTCCCGGACGCGCCGCCCACGGTGCTGTTGGATGGGTTCGGCTTTCAGGACACGCACGAATGCCTGAACAGCTTCCACTGGGGCCCTGACGGCTGGCTTTACGGCATCCAAGGGGTGTTCAATTTCGCGCGCATCGGGAAACCGGGCGCTGACCAGAACCAACGCCAGGAACTGCGAGCGGGCATCTGGCGTTATCACCCCGTTCGTCACGAATTCGAAATCTTCGCCCACGGCGGCAGCAATCCATGGGGTCTCGACCACGATGAACGCGGGCAGCTTTTCATGACGCACTGTCGAAGCTATTGGGGACGCGGCGGCACCACGCACGTCATTCAGGGCGGCCAATTCTGGAACCAGGCCAACGCCAACTACGCCCCTTTCATCGTCGCCGATCCGCCCGGCGACTTCCCCGGCTTCCGCAACTACCTGCTGGCTTCGGCCCGCTACGACCACGGCGCTGGCGGCGCCGGTGCCCCTGGAACCGATGCCATTTACGGCGGCCATTCCCACGTGGGCACCATGATCTACCTCGGCGACAACTGGCCGGACACCTACCGCGGCCACCTGTTCACCCACAACCTCCACGGCCACCAAATCAATCAGCAGATTCATCGTCCGCTGGGTTCCGGATTCGATACCGTGCACGCGGGCCAGGACCACCTCTTCTGCACCGACCCCAAGTACGTCGCCATTGATCTCCAATACGGACCCGACGGTGCCGTCTACATCATCGACTGGTACGACCAACAGCATTGCCACAATCCGAACACGGAACGCTGGGACCGCGGCAACGGCCGTGTCTACCGCCTTCAGTTCGACGCCACCTTCAAGCCGGCCAAAGTCAGCCTCCGTGACAAATCCGACCTCGATCTCGTCGAACAACTGAGCCACAGGAATGCCTGGTACAGCCGCACGGCCCGGCGGTTGCTCCAGGAACGCGCACAGGAACGCGCCATCGATCCCGACGCCCTCACCGCTCTGGACGAAGCACGTACCCAGTCTCGTCGGCCCGAACTCCAACTGGCCGCCCTCTGGGCTTCGCACGGTGTCGGTCGATTGTCCGAATCCGCCCTCACCACCGCACTCGGCGACCCAGCCCCGTACGTTCGCGCGTGGGGTATCCAGTTCGCTGCCGAGCACGGGCCTCTCTCCCGTTCCCTGGCGGAACGCCTTATCGCGCTCGCGAAAAACGATCCTTCGCCGGTGGTCCGACTTTACCTCGCCAGCGCGGCTCAACGTGTTCCCAAGGAGACCGCGTGGCCGATTCTCGAGGCGCTGGCGGGGCATGCTGAGGACCGCACCGACCGCAATCTCCCTTTCCTTCTGTGGCATTCCCTGGCCACCCGGTTTCAGGAACACTCCGATCGGGCCCTTGCCCTTGCACAGACCACCCCGCTCTCCCAGCTTGCCGACTGGATCTATTGGTATGCGGCGACCCAGGAGGGCCCTGTTGCCGAGAAAGCCATCGCCACCGTCGCCAATCTCGACGGCGAGGCACTGCGACGCCGGCTCGCCGGCATCTGGCTCGCCATGGCGCCCCGCGCCAATGTCACCATGCCGGAGGCCTGGCGACGCGTCGCGCCAAACCTCTATGCCCACGCCGATGCCAAGGTACGCCGCGATGCGGAACGCATTGCCAGCGTGCTGGGCGATCATTCCATGCACCCACGGCTCCGCCGAACCCTCGTCGATAAGGGCGCTTCCAAGGCGGACCGCCAGCATGCCTTTGAGGTGCTCGGACGCGCCGCGTCGGCCGAGAATCTTCCGGCGTTCCTCGCCCTCCTCGATGACCCCGACTTTCGCCGCCCCACCCTGGATCGCCTGGCCGGTTTCGATTCGCCGGAAATCCCCAAAGCCCTCCTCACCCGATTCCAGGAGTTTTCAGCCGACGACCGCACCGCAGCGCTGAACACCCTCACGCGCCGTGCCAGCTCGGCCCTCGCCCTTCTGGACGCCGTCGCTGACGGGCGCCTCAAGCGGGATCAGTTGTCCGCCTTTTATGTTCGGCAGCTCACCGAGCTGAAAAACACCGAGGTGGATCAGCGGGTCGCCGCCACCTGGGGGCGCATCAAACCGAGCCCGGCCGAAAAACAGGCTCTCATCGCCAAGCTCGAGGTGATCTTCAACGAGGCGCCACTCTGGGCCTACGATGGCGGAGCGGGCCGCCAGCACTTCCAGAAACTCTGCGCCCCCTGCCATGTCCTCGGGCAGGACGGCACCCGCATCGGCCCCGAACTTACGGGGGCCGGACGCAATGGAATCCGCTACTTCCTCGAAAACATCGTTGACCCGAATGCGGTGGTCGGTGGTGACTTCCAAATGACCACGGTGGAGACCCAATCCGGAGACGTGATCTCAGGATTGGTGCTCAATGAGAATACCAGCGCCCTGACGTTGCGCACCACCACCGCCGAGCAAGTCATTGCCAAGGCCCAGATCACCGAGCGGACGAAAGGCGAATTATCCCTGATGCCCGAGGGGTTGCTCGAACAACTCGGTCCCCGGGAACAAATCGAACTCCTGAAGTTTCTGTCGGAACACTGACCAATGAAGAAGCCCTCTGCACCATCGAACCGTCCGACCGTCGCTGAGATCCTCGCCGCTCTCAAACCCCTTGGTAAGGAGAGTTACAAACGGGTCATGACCCGGAATCACGAGGTGCCGGAACCCTGCTACGGCGTCCCGATCAGCGAGTTGAAGAAATTCCAGAAAGTCATTCGCAAGGACTACCAACTTGCGCTCGATCTCTATGACTCCGGGGTCTACGACGCCATGTACCTCGCCGGACTCATCGCCGACGACGAACGGATGACCGCGGCCGATCTCAAGCACTGGGCGGCCAAGGCCATCGGGGGTTGCCTTCCAGGCACCACCGTTCCTTCCGTGGCCGCCGGCAGTCCCGCCGGCCCTGCCCTCGCCGCCGAATGGATCCGGGATGCCGATCCCAGAATCGCCTCGATCGGATGGGCAACTCACAGTGCCCGAATTTCAATCACCGACGACGCCGACCTCGATCTCGCCGAACTTCGACGTCTGCTTGTGCAGGTCAGAAAGTCCATCCATGCGGCCCCTGACGCCGTTCGCTACCAGATGAACAATTTCGTCATCGCCGTGGGCTGCTACGTCACCTCCCTGACCGAACTCGCGCTGGAAACCGCCCGGGCCAACGGGACCATCCAAGCCGACCTCGGAAACAACGACTGCCAGGTTCCCGACGCCACGGCCTATATCCTCAAAGTCCAGAAACTCGGAAGACTCGGAAAGAAGCGAAAATCCGCGAAATGCTGAGGAAACCTCCCCCGACTCCCCACGCCCCATTCGTCACGAAGCGTCGTGGACATTCCCATTGCGGTGCGCAGGACGCACGATAGTTTCCAGATCCAATTCCCGTGATGGTCTATCAACACCGCGCAACGCAGCCCCGCCGACTTCCCAGGGCGTTCACCCTGATCGAACTGCTGGTGGTCATCGCCATCATCGCGATCCTGGCCAGCATGCTCTTACCCGCCCTGGCGAAGGCGAAACGCCGCGCCAAGGTCACCAACTGCCTCTCCAATTTCCGACAATGGGCCATCGCGGCAAACCTGTACGCCACCGACGATGCCCGCGGTCGACTGCCGATGCTCGGCAGCATCGGCAACAATCCCTGGGACGTTCCTGACGCTATGATTCCAGCGGTCCAGGACTACGGGCTGACGGTGCCCATGTTCTTTTGTCCCTCCCGCCCGGATGAACTGACCGAGGCGCAAAGCTGGTTCCAGAAGAGTCAGAAGCGTCCAATCGCCAACAATGAAGACCTGCGCAGATACTACAGCCTGCGCTGGACCTTCGGGTTCGCCATCATCCAGCACAGCTGGTGGGTGCCGCGTTCCGGCCAGCCCGGATACCAGGTCATGCCAGCCACCGCGCGAGTGAATACCAACACCATGACCGAGGGATGGCCCACCAAACTCGAGGACCCGGGCACCTCCACCAGCCCCATCATCACCGATACCCTCTATCACGACGGGTTCACCACCGACCTCTCCGTCGCCTGGGGCGGCCATCCCACGCGCAAGTCCAGTTCCGGCTTTCAGATCAACGGAGGCGGTGCCGAGTCCATCAGCCGGGGATTCGCCGATGGACACGCCGATCTCGCCCCCCGCGCCCGCATCACCTGGAGGCATTTCGGAAACTGGACCAGTTTCTACTGACGCCATGCGTGTTCTGATCGTGGAGGACGAACGCAAGGTCGCCCGTTTTCTGGAGCGCGGACTCAAAGAGGAGCGTTTCGCGGTGGACGTTTCCCACGACGGCGAAGACGGACTATTCCGCGCTCTGAGCACCCCGTATGACGTCATCATTCTCGACGTCCTGCTCCCCAAAAAGACCGGCTTCGAGGTCATCCGGGAACTCCGGACCATGCGCTGCAAGACCCGGGTGCTCATGCTCACCGCCCGAGACAGCCTCGACGACCGCGTCCAGGGACTCGATCTCGGGGCCGACGACTATCTGGTCAAACCCTTCGCCTTCGCCGAGCTCCTGGCCCGCGTCCGCGCCCTGCTTCGTCGCAGCGAACAAGACGACGCCATCACGCTGCGGGTCGTCGACCTTGTCCTGGACCTTCGCACCCGCAAGGTGACCCGGGGTGGCAAGCCCATCGCCCTCACCGCCCGGGAATTCGGCGTGCTGGCTCATTTCATGCGACACCCGGATCAGGTCGTCACGCGTACCGAACTCGCGGAGCACGTCTGGGACGAGCAATTCGATTCCGTGAGCAACGTCATCGACGTCACGGTCTATCACCTGCGCGAGAAGTTGGAACGTGGGTTCGACCGTCGTCTCATCCGGACCGTTCGCGGAGCGGGCTACGAACTCAGATCGCGCGATGATGAGACGGCCGGATGAAATACCTTTCATCCGCCATTCATTCGCCTTTCACCCTGAACGCTCCATCCTGAGGCCATGTTCTCCACCCGGACCCGGCTCCTGTGCGGTCTCGGATTGATCCTGGGCGCCGCCCTGGGGATCTCGGCCTGGCTCACCCTGCGCTCCTTGGACCGCATGGTATTGGCTTCGGCGCGACAGATGGCCGGCGACAAGGCGGTCCTATGCTCGCGCTACATCCCGGTGGATCAGCCGACGTTCGAACCCTGGCTGCGCGGCGCGTTCACGGCCGCCCAACAACAATTCCTCTTCACCCTCTTCGATGCGACCGGCCATCGCCTTGGCAGCACCACCAACCTGTCCTACGAGATCCCCTTCAATCCGCAGGTCCTCGACCTGCAGGACCCTCACATGGACATCTTCCAGGATTTCGTCACGGAGCCCGAGCCCATGACCGTGGCGTATTACCCGGTATACCGCGTCGATGGCCGCCACATCGTCACGGGCTGGGCCCAGACCTGCGTCCCGTTGAGACGTTGGCAGAATGAGGTTCGTCCGCTACGCCAAATCCTCCTCACCACCTACGGCACCGCGTGGCTTGCGGTCATGGGATTCGCCTCCTGGATGCTGGCCTTTTGGATTCGGTCGCTGGATGTGGTCGCTGAATCGGCTCGCCAGCTCGGTGCGTCCACCTTCGCCACCCAACGTCTCTTCGTGCCTCACCGGGCCCCGGAACTCCGCCCCTTGATCACCTCCGTCAACGCTCTCCTCGATCGCCTCTCGGGAGTCCACCGCCAGCAACAGCAATTCCTCGCTGACGCCTCTCACGAACTGCGAACGCCGTTGACCATTCTCCGGGGTGAAATCGAGGTCGCCCTGCGCCGCGAACGGCCCGGAGATGAGTACCGCGAGATCCTGACCAGCAATTGCGACGAACTGGAACGTCTGTCGCGCCTCGTCGACAACCTCCTGACCCTCGCCCGCGCGGACGCCGGACAAGTCCTCAACCGCCGCGAGACGATCGATCTCGCCGTGGTCTGCCGCGAAGTGGTGGACCGTCTCGAAACCGTGGCTGCCGACCGCCAGGTTGCTCTCCATCTCGATGCCCGGGGAACCACCACCCTCAACGGCGACCCCGTGGCCTTGGATCGGGTGATCTTCAATCTGGTGGAGAATGCCGTGCGCTATTCGCCACCGCAGGAGGCGGTGCAAATCATGGTCGAAGGCGATTCCCAACAGGCGACCATCCAGGTGCGCGATGCCGGACGCGGTATCGCCCCGGAACACCAACCCCGTTTGTTCGACCGCTTCTATCGGGTAGACGTCTCGCGCTCGCGCGATCAAGGCGGCGCGGGCCTGGGACTGGCGATCGTCAAGACACTGGTCGAGGCCCACGGCGGCCGCATCGAGGTGGCGAGTCAACTCGGCAAGGGCAGCACCTTCACAGTTCGCTTGCCTGCCTCCGCATGATAGAGTTCCGCATGCACTGCCTGAACCGATGCCGTTGGTTGGCTCCGCTCGCCTGCTTATCGATTTCGCTGGCGTGGGTGATTTCCGGCTGGAGTGCGGCGACTCCGGACGACCGCGCGAGGCGGTCCGAACTCGACGCCTATTGGGGCGCCGTATCGCGATCGGTGCGCGAAGGCGATTTCGAAGGGTACCGGGCCACCTGCCACGAGGAAGGCGTCTTGGTCTCGGGAACTTCCAAGACGAGTTATCCGTTGGCCCAGGCTTTGGAACGGTGGAAGCCCGGATTCCTCGATACTCGAGCCGGCAACATGACAGCGAGCGTTGAATTCCGCTTTAGCCAGCGCCTGGGAGACGCCACCACCGCCCATGAGACCGGCATCTTCCGTTACGCCACCACCGACGCCACCGGGCAGGCCAAAACCAATTTCGTCCACTTCGAAGCCCTATTGGTGAAGCGCACCACCTGGAAAATCCTCATGGAGTACCAGAAAGGACCGGCGACGCTGGCGGATTGGGAGCATCTCAACCAAGTCGCCATCCACCCGTGAGCCGCGGTTCCACTACCGAGGCACCGAAGGGAGTTCGTGTGGGTTGACCCCCCAATTCCTCTCTCTCGATGAGAGGGTTAAAATGCGGCGTCGCTCCGCCATGGGCCACACCGGACAGGCACGCCCCATCCGACTTCCCGATCCCGGGAAGACATCATCCCAACTTCGTCCCGAAAAGCATCGAGTGGGCGAGTGGCAAGATCGAGAAGCGCCTGGCATGCCTCGTGCCAACGCGGTTTGCGGATCTTAACGCCGATCCGACATGCCCATGCGTGACCTTCGATTCGCCCTTCGCCAACTTTTGAAGCATCCGGGATTCTCGGCCATAGCCATCCTGACGCTGTCGCTTGGAATCGGAGCGACCACATCCATCTTCAGCGTCGTCAACGCCGTCTTGATTCAGCCGCTCCCGTACCCGCAACCGGAACGTCTCGTGACCCTTCTCGAAACGCCGCAACGCCCGGGAGCTTCCCCGGGGCCTGTTGCGCCGCCTATGCTCCTTCACTGGCGGAAAGAGACCACGGCATTCGAGGGTTTGGGGGCCGTCAGCGGCGAATCCTACTCGCTGACCGGCCGTGGTTCCGCCGAAAGCCTCAACGGACGACGTTTGTCGGCAAACGTGTTCGACCTCCTCCACCTGCAACCCATCCTGGGCCGTGGATTTCGACCTGAAGAGGAGATCCCCGGCAATCATCGCGTGGTCCTCGTCAGTCACGAATTCTGGCTGCGTCGACTGGGCAGCGACGCCGGGATCATTGGGCAAACGCTTCAATTGAATTTCGAACCCTACCAGGTCATCGGTGTCATGCCGCCTCGCACCCACTTTCCTGAAGCCGGCATCGACGTGTGGACACCCTTGGCCTTCGCTCCCGATGAACTTCAGCAACGGCACGCGCACACCCTTCAGGTCGTTGGACGATTGAAGACAGGGACGAGCCTCGAACAGGCCAAGGCCGAGTTGGATCTAGTCAGCCAACGTCTCTCTCAGACCGACCCGGACAGCCGCGACTGGGGTGCCGAGGTCCTGTCCTATCGCGAAGTGCTGGTGGGATCATCACGACGCCCCTTGTTCGTACTCCTCGGCGCCGTCGGATTCGTCCTGCTGATCGCCTGCGTCAATATTGCCAACCTGCTCCTGACCCGGTCCGCGGCCCGCACGCGGGAATTCGCGATTCGTGCCGCGCTCGGGGCGGGACGCTGGCCGATCCTGCGACAACTCCTGGCCGAAGGGCTGGTCCTCGCGGCGGCGGGTGGCCTGGGAGGTTTGGCCCTGGCGCAAGCCTCCCTGAACGTCATTCCCAGGCTCGCCCCGCCTGCGTTGAGCTTCCTCGGCCCCGAGATCTCCTTCGACCCCAGCGTATGGGCGGTCGCTGGCGCTCTGGTGTTGATGACAGGAATCGTCTTCGGACTGGCCCCGGCGTTGCAGACGTTCACCAGCACCCAGGAAAAGCCTGCCTTGGGCTACCGCGGAGCGACCTCAGGCCAGCGCCAAACATCACGACAAATCCTCGTCGTCGCTCAGCTTTCCCTCTCCGTGATCCTGCTCTCAGGAGCCGGTCTGCTGATCCGCAGTTTCCTCCAGGTCCTGTCGCAGCCCGCCGGCTTCAACCCGGAGAACGTCGTCACGCTCCAGATCGCCTTGCCGGAACTACGGTATCCCCAGGACGCCGATCGCGAGCGTTTCTTCAGTCGGCTCATCGAGAAAGTGCGGGCATTACCGGGAGTGACATCCGCCGGCCTTATCCTTGGCCTCCCCCTGGCCGAAAACCAGATGGGCACTGCCGTCGAAGTGGTCGGCGTCCGCCCCCCAGGCCGGGAGGACGCGCGCCAGGCAGGTTATTCGCAGATCAGTCCAGATTACTTCCGCACCCTGCAAATCCCGTTCCTTGCCGGGCGGGATTTTACCGAGGCCGACCGCGTTGGAACATCCGACGTGGTGATCGTCGACGAGACCTTTGCCAAACGATTCGGCCTGGGCTCGAATCCCCTGGGTCAACGACTCCGACTTGGCGACGGCGCGCGCGCGGCGGAAATCATTGGTGTCGTCACGGACATCCGTCGACATGCCCTTGACCAACCTCCCCAAGGCGAGGTCTACCGTGCCTACGGGCAACGTTGCTGGGGCGTGATGTCGCTGGTCATTCGCACCTCGCGTGACACGAGCGACATCACCCGCGCCGTCCGCGCCGAGCTGGACGTCGTTGATCCAGACCAACCGCTGGAAAAAGTTCGCACGCTCACCCAACTACTGGACGCCTCGGTGGCCCAGCGACGGATTTCGGCGCAACTGCTCGGCGTGTTCGCCGGGATGGCCCTTGCCTTGGCCGCCCTCGGCCTCTACGGCGTCATCACTTCGCACGTTTGCCAACGCACCGCGGAACTGGGCATTCGGCTGGCCTTGGGCGCGTTGCCCTCCGAGGTCTTGAGCCTGGTCCTGCGACAGGGAATCCGGTTGGCAGCCGTGGGACTGGTCTTGGGGCTTTCGGGCGCCTTCGCGCTGAGCCGCTTTCTCGCCGACCTCCTCTTCGGCGTCACCCCCTTCGACCCGGTGTCATTCGGCGTCGGGTCCCTGGTGCTCCTGGCCACCGCGTTCGCCGCCTGTTGGCTTCCAGCCCGGCATGCTTCGCGTATCTCCCCGTTGGCCGCGTTGCGCGGGGAATAGAACGGGCGGCCGCCATCCCGCCTGATGCCTTCAGGCGAGTTCCAACCCCCGCATGGTCCCGGTCGCCGAGGCGAACCTGTCCGTCTCGAGCCCGAACCGTTGGAGCATCGAGACAAACAGGTTGGGCAGCGGATAATTGTGCTGCCGATCGAAGGCAAGGTGTTGGCCGTGTTTGAAGCCGCCGCCGGCGAACAGAGCCGGAAGGTTGGTGGTCACGTGGGTGTTGGCGTTCCCAAGATTCGACCCGTAAAGAATCATGGTGCGGTCGAGCAACGGCTCGCCGTCCTCGCGTGCCGCCTTCAATGCGTCGAACAGTTCCGCCAGCAGTTTCATGTGCCACTCGTCGATGACCTTCAACTGCTTCAACTTCTCCGCGGACCTGCCGTGATGGGAAAGATTGTGATAACCATCGGTGGTTTTGGTCTCTCCAAACTCAATGGCCGGCGAATTCACGCTGTCGAGCAGCAGCGAAATGGACCGCGTGGAGTCCGTTTCAAAAGCCAATCGGGCCATGTCATACATGAGCTTCACCTTGTCCATGTAAGCCTTCGGACTCGCCGGATCCAACGGCGCCGGCACGCTGACGCTCGGTTTGGGTCGGTCTTCCCATTCTCTCGACATCTGGAGCCGCTGTTCCAGGTCACGGACACTGGTGAAGTATTGATCCAACCGATCGCGGTCGCGGTGGCCCACGGATTTCTCCAACGACTTCAACTGTCCGGCGACTGCATCCAGAATGCTTCTGCCCGTCTCCAGCTTCCGAACCTGGGCCTCCGTCTCCGCCTGAGTACCCTGGAGAAACATCCGCGCAAATACGTCGGCCGCCTTCTCTTCGCAGGGAATCATCACTCCGGATCCCGTCCACGATAACGATCGGATCCCTTGCTGCACATTCACACCCAGGGTGAGGGACGGAAAGCGCGTCAAATACCCGATCCGCTCCGCCAGGTACTGATCCAGCGAGATGGTGTTCTTGAACCCGGCACTGCCCGGATGCGGTGCGGCGGTAAGGAAGCAATTGTCAGCCGGATGTCCGCCGTCCACCTCCGGATGCCAGACGCCGCTGAATACGGTGAAATCGTCGCGATACTCCTTGAGGATCTCCAGATAGGGCGACAACGCATAGCCTCGGCCTGGCTCCTGCGGAAAAAAGGGTTCCGGCAGCAAGCCCAGGTTGTTGCAGATACCCAGGAATCGACGCGGCTTGCCGCCCGGCGTCTCGCGCGCCGTCCTCGCCGCGCTCGCAAAAGCCGGCGCCATGGCATCCAGGAGCGGCAACGTGACCAGCACGCCGGCACCGCGAAGAAAGCTGCGCCGCGAGAGCGCGGGCCGGGTCGACACATGAGGGGCGTTCATGAGGCGTGTATAGAAGTAAGGCCGGCTCGAAAATTCGCGATCATTTTCTTTGGAACAGGTCGCTGCGCACCAATTCCCGCACCAGCGTGCGCACCCCGTAATGACTCGAGGCCGCCCGATCCAGCAGGGCCTCGATTTCCGGTCGATCGGCAAAACCCACCGGCGCCCCGGTCGCGTAAACCACGAACTGCCGCGCCAGGTTGCGTGCGATCTGCCGATCGTCTTCCAGCAAGGCACGCTTGAAGTCGCGGATATCGGCGAAAGGCCGGCCGTCAGGCAGGGCGCCCGAGGCATCCACCGGAAGCGCATAATGAAATTCAAAGGGCTGCCCGCTCTTGGCGATGCCCTTGGCCAGTTCCCCTCCGGCCTCGGACCGATACCGATCCCGCCATCCGCCCATCACATCGAAGTTCTCCAACGCGAATCCCGGTGGATCGATCTTGATGTGGCAGGAACGGCAGCTTTCCAGCGTTCGATGGCGATCCAACTGCTGGCGGATCGTGGTGGCACCCCGGATATCGGGCTCCACCGCCGGCACGCTCGGCGGCGGGGGCGGCGGTTTTTGGCCCAGAATCCGTTCCATGATCCAGGCACCGCGCACCACTGGAGACGTGGTGGTCCCGTTCGCCGTCACTTTCAGCACCGCCGCCTGCGTCAGCAAGCCACCGCGCACTCCGTCGGTCGGCAAGGGTGTCTTCTTCAGTGCGATACCCGCCACCGGAGGCAAGCCGTAGTGCGCCGCCAACCGTTCATTGAGCATGGCAAAATCCGAGGACACGACATTGCGCGCCGGAAGGTCGCCGCGCAGCAATTCGCCAAAGAAGGATCTCGGCTCCTCGGTGGCCGATTCGGTGAGCAGGTCGTCGAGATAGTAATCCGAGTAAAGGTTCGCATCCGGCGCCGTCGCCTGGACCCGGCGCAGATCCAGCCAATAGTCGAGGAACGCCTCGATGAAACGGCGAGCCTTCGGATCATCGAGCAATCGGTCGGCCTGCGCCTGAAGCACCTCCGGCTTTCGCAACTCCCCGCGATCCGCGCACCGACGCAACTCGGCATCCGGCGGAGAGTTCCAGAGGAAATAGGAAAGTCGGGCTGCCAAGGCGTGCTCATCCAGGCGGCCTGGCTCTTCTTTCAAACAGAGAAATTCAGGCGAGCAAAGCACCGCCGTGTAGGCCGCGATCAGGGCGTCGGTAAAGCCGTTTCCCTTCTCGACCGCGCTCCGAAAGACGGGAAGGAACCGCTTCACCTCGGCCTTGATCGACACCGGGCGCCGATACGCCTGGCGGATGAAGTTCGCCAGCAAACGCGCGGCATCGGCTTCCGGCGCTTGGGAGACCACCTCCACCCCGGGAGGAGGCCGGAACCTCCGCGGCTTGGGATCGTCCTCGCCATCGGACTTCACCCCACCCTCACCCGCTGTTCGGCGGACCATCGGGAGGTCTCCAAACAGCAGTTGGTGCCCGGGTGGCGGCCAACTGTCGATCAACGGCCCCTCGACCTCCATCCACCGGAAGACGACGCCGGGTTGGCCGTCCTTTTCCGCCAAAGGATTCTGCCACCGCCGCGATCCAGGCCTCGAACGAAACAGGCGACCCGCATCGGGTCGGATCATTTCCCCGGCCAGCAGGTCGACCACCAACTCATGAACCTCCGGTTCCGGCGTGAGATCAAAGTCACCCAGGTGCCGGAGCAATCGTGGCGGGGTTTCGGCAGTGATCGTGATAGGCTCATCGCGGCGACCCTTCGAAACCTGATCGAGGTTGGGTACGTACCATTTGTTGCTGTCACCCGGCCCCACCCACACAGTATGGCCGAGGAACCGAAGCCGGTACCGGCCGGACACCGGGGCCTTGAACTCGTTCCATTTGGGCTCGATGGGCTCGTAGGCACTGGCCACCACGCCCACTCCCTCCAGTTCGCGCAGGACTGGATCATTCGTTCCGACGGTGAGCGGCGCCTCGCCACGGCGCACCACGGGTTGCCCCTGGTAGCCAAGCACTGGAAACGTCGCGCGCTCCGGCGCGGTGTTGAACTCATTGAACTTCATGGGGCCGGTCCAACTTCGCTGATCCCGGGTGTAATAGCGCCGCACCGTCGTCGAAGGTCGATTCGGATACGGCGCCATCGCCTGACGCAGCGCGAAATCGGCGGTGCTCAAGTACCGCGCCATCTGCACGTGGGAGATGTCCAGAACATCACCCACTTTGTTGAAGCGATGCGCCTCCCCGTCTTCCGGGAGGGCGTCCCGGAGCTGCAACCACGGTGTCTGGAGCAGATCGCGCAGCGTGTTCTCATACTCGTAGCGGTTCAATCGACGCTGCGTCGCCCGCCCCTCCCGATCGATACGCTGCCGCTCGGCCCGCAGCAACGGGGCCGCCACCGATTCCAAGAACGCTGCCTGCTCGTCCCTGTCGGGACGCCGCTGTTTCTTCGGAGGCATTTCCCCGGAGCCGACCCGATCATACACCTCGACCCACTTGGCGGCGGTTTTCGGATCCGACGACTCCATTCGCAGGGCCGTCAGATCCAAACCGCCCTTCTGGGAGTCCTCGTCGTGGCACTCGACGCAATGAGCCGTCAAAAAGCGGTGCAACGATCGGGGGGCGGCCAGCATCGTTTCGGCGGCGATGGCGGAGCGCTGGGCCGGGACGACGGCGAAAACCAATCCCAGCACCGACACCTGAAACCAACGCCGCGCCGTGAGACAGGAAGAATTCATGATTGCCGCAAGGCCCCATATTCCTGCCAAACCGAGGCCCCATGGCAACCGCAGAAACCTCCGAATCGTCGAGACCCAGGCGGGTCAGCGCAGGACCACAGCCGGTGCCGGCACCGGATGAACCTGCTCCGCCATTGCCGGACGGGTACCGTTCGGCAGAAGGCGAGCGACCGAGGATGATATGGTGTCGAGAAAAGCCGCCGGGGCCACCCCCAACCCAAGAATCCCGACGAGCAGCAGCACGCACAGGATGCGGGTCCCGATGTCCAACCGGATCGGCGACTGGTTCTCACCGGCTTCACCGAAGCAGGCGGAACGCACCACTCCAAGATAGTAATAGATGGCGATGGCACTGTTCAGGACGGCCAAAAGCACCAGCCACAGGTAGCCGCGGGCCAAGGCCGACTTCAACAGCGCCAGTTTTCCCATGAATCCCGCAAAGGGCGGCAGTCCCGCCAACGCGAACACACCCACCACCAAGGTCACTGCCAACAGGGGCGATCGCCGGTGCAACCCGGCCAAGCCTCGGATCGACAGGTTCGTGCCGTCCGGCGAAACCCGGCAGATCACCACGAAACAGGCCAGCACCATCAGCACATACGAAGTGATGTAGAACAGGGAGGCGGTGTAACCCGGCTCGTCCGCGGCCACAAAACCCAACAGCGCATATCCGGCGTGGGCAATTCCGGAGAAGCCCAGCAGGCGCTTCAGGTCCGTTTGCACCAGGGCAATCAGGTTTCCGTAGAACATGGACAACACGGCCAGCACGGCCAGCACCCCGGCGATTCCGCCGCTGTCGGGCCCGGCTAACGATGAAAACCGCACCAGGACGGCCACCGCCCCGATCTTGGGCAGCGACGCGATCAGGCCGGCCGTTTCGTTCGCAGCCCCTTGGTAGACATCCGGAGCCCAAAAATGGAACGGGAAGATGGCCAGCTTGTAGTAGAGCCCGGCGAAGGTGAGCAACAAACCGGCGATGGCGAGCGGTGAACCGAGCTGCGGCGCCAACTTCGGCATCATTGCCGGAAGCGAGGTGGTCCCGGTAAGTCCGAACAGGTAGCTCATCCCGAACAGCATCACGCCGTTCGCGGCGATGCCGAACATCATATACTTCATCGCCGATTCCATCTGCGACTTCTGCGCCGACTGCTCCCGGCGCATGGGCACCAGCAGGTACAGCGGGAATGAGGCCAACTCAAGGCACACCAGCAGGGTGATCAATTCGACTGCACTCACCAAAAGGCAGAGCCCCAGAACACTCGCCGCCAGGAACAAATGATACTCCGCATGAATCTCGTGCCGGACATCGTCGAGTCCGCCCGACAGCAGCAACACCAGTCCGTATCCCACCAGCATGACCACCTTCAGCCACTGGGAGAATCCGTCCGCCCGGAAGGCTCCATCGAAGAGCACCGCGTCCTGCCCTGAACTCACCGCCGCCGCCAGGATCGAGGCGACGGCTGTCACCAGGCTGACGGGCCGGGCATAGAGAATTCCCGAATCCCCCAGGCTCACCACAAACAACGCCAGCGCGCCCAGAATCAACACGGTCTCCGGGAGAAACGCTAAAAATTGGGACGCTTCCATGGTTTCAATGAGAGACAAGAGCCACGGTGCCCGCAGGTCCGGTGGCCTGCTGCAGGATGTTGGCCACGCTCGATTCCATCAGATGCACCACCGGTTGCGGATGCAGCCCGATCCACAACACGAGGCACGCCAGTGGCGCCAATGCCACAATCTCGCGGATGCCCAAATCCGGAATCTTCGAGTGGTCCGGATTGTCCGTGCCCCCGTACGCGAACCGCTGCAGCATCCGCAGCATATAGGCCGCCGCCAGGACCACACCCGGCACGGCACAAATCACCATGCCCGTGGAAACCTGGAATCCTCCCGCCAGCACCAGGAATTCGCCGATGAAACTGTTGGTTCCGGGAAAGGCCAACGACGAGAGGCAAAACAGTCCGAGCAAAGCCGCGAAAACCGGCATCTGCTTGCCCAGTCCGGCGGAGGCGCCCAGGTCCCGCGAATGCAGGCGCTCGTAAATGATGCCCACCGAAATGAACAACGCCCCCGTCGTCACTCCGTGGTTGATCATCACCAGGGTCGCGCCCTCCAAACCCGCTCGCGTGAGCGAGAAGATCCCCAGCGTCGCGAAACCCATATGCCCCACACTGGAGTAGGCAACCAACTTCTTGAGATCGGTCTGAGCCAGGGCGGTGAATCCGCCATAGAGGATCGCCACCACGGAAAGCCCAAGGATCCACGGCGCAAACACCTTCGTGGCGTACGGAGTGATCGGCAGACAGAACCGCAGGAATCCGTAGGTTCCCATCTTCAGCAGGATGCTGGCCAGGATTACGCTGCCCGCCGTCGGAGCTTCCACGTGCGCCGCCGGAAGCCAGGTGTGGAACGGGAACATCGGCACCTTGATGGCGAATGAAACGAAGAACGCCCCGAACACCCACAGCTGAAAGGTCGGCGAATACGGACGCCCCATCATGTCGGGAATGTTGAAACTGCCCGTCTCCAGATACAGCGCGATGATGGCCACCAGAAGGAGCACCGACCCCGCCATGGTGTAGATGAAGAATTTCAGGGCCGCGTACACGCGGCGGGCGCCGCCCCAGACACCGATCAGCAACGCCATCGGTATCAGCATCGCTTCCCAGAAGACGAAGAACAAAACGAAGTCCAGGGCGCAGAAAACCCCGATCATCGCCGTTTCCATCAGGAGCAGGCAGATCAGGAATTCCCTGACCCGTGTCTGGATGTAGGTCCACGATGCCAGCACGCACAAGGGCATCACCAGGGTGGTCAGCAGAATCAATAGGACGCTCACGCCGTCGACGCCCAGCGCATACTCGAGGTTCAGCGCCGGGATCCATCGCCAGCGCTCGACCAACTGAAACCGGGCCGTTCCGGGATCGAACACCCACAACAATCCCAATGAGGCCACCGCCTCGATGAGGGTGAAAAGGAGCGTCCATACCCGCAACGCCCGCTCCCCGCGCAGCATCGACGCCACCAACGCCGCAGCGAGGGGAGCGAAGATCAGCAAAGTCAACCAGGGCGGACCGCCGGTGGGAGTAAGTGGGGGCATGAGGGAGTTGGCTAAAGGGTCAGCAATACCACGGCGACCACCACGGCCGCCGCCAGGAATGCCAGCGTCAGGCTTTCCTGGAGCGATCCTCGCTGCATCGAGCGCAGTCGGCCCCCCATGCCGCGCACGGACGCCGCCAATCCGTCCACCGCGCCGTCGATGATCCTATGGTCAAACCGTCCCATACCTCGGGCGGCGCGCATCAGGGGTTCCAGTCCGCTGCGCCGATACAACTCACCGACCCAGGTGTCCAGGGTCTGCAACGGTCCGCGCGCCACGCGCATCACCAGTCCGGCACCGCGTCGATAGAACCAGTCGAGGTCCAGACTCACCTTCGCCTCGGGCTCGAGTTTCTTCAGCAGCAGGAAAAAGCCGACCGCGGTGAACAACAGGATCTGCAGGGTCTCCGAGATGTGGTAACCGGTGTACGGATCGTACTCGGTCCGGTAAGGCAGGCGGTTGTAGAGAAACGGCGTGTAGCACCCGACAAAAATGCAGAGCACCGACATCGCCGCCATGGCCGCCATCATGTTTCCGGGGGGTTCCGACGCGCGGTTCCACGTTTCCTCGCTGCAGTTCCGGCGGCCGAACCAGATGAAATACGGAACCTTCAAGCCGGTATGAAGAAACGTGCCGACGGACGCCAGATTCAGGAGGAAGCCCGCCCACAGGAGATGCGACTCGAAGCCCGCCTGTACGATCATCGCCTTGCTCACGAAACCGCTGAACAACGGGAACGCCGAAATCGACAGCCCGCCAATCAGCGTGAAGAGGAAGGTCCACGGCATCCGCTGGTAGAGTCCGCCGAGGTCGGTGAACTTGCTCTTGCCGGTCATGTGCAGGACCGCACCGCAGCCCATGAAAAGCAGGCCCTTGTAGAGAATGTGCGCGAACGCATGAGCGCAAACGCCGTTGATGGCGAGTTCCGTTCCCATGCCCACTCCGGCCACCATGTACCCGACCTGGCTGATGATGTGATAGGCGAGCAGGCGGCGGCTGTCGTTTTCGAGAACCGCATAGACCACACCGTAAAGCGCCATCGCCACCCCGAGCGGCACCAGGAGATCCAGTCCGGGAAAACCCCGGCACAGCGCGTACACCGCCGTCTTGGTGGTGAACGCGCACAGGAACACCGAGCCGTTGAACGTCCCTTCCCCATAGGCGTCCGGCAGCCATGCATGCAGTGGCGGCACCGCCGCGTTCAGCAAAAATCCCGCCAGCACCAGCCACGCGCCGGCGTCGAGGTTCGACACGTCGAACGCGTCAAAGGTCCAACTGCCCGTCCCGTTGCTGTGCAACACTAATCCGGCCAGCAAGGACAACCCGCCGGCGGTGTGGACCAGCAGATACCGGAAGCCGGCGGCCAGGGATTCGGGCCGGCGCCGGAACCAGACCAGGAATACCGACGAGAAGGCCATCAGTTCCCAGAACAGGAACAAGGTCAGGAAATCGCCCGCGAAAATCGCCCCCAGCGAACCGGCCACGTAGATCCACGCCGCGCTATGCTGGGCGGTCTCCTTCACGTGCAGTCCGTACAACGTCCCCAGAAGGCACATAAGACCCATGATATAGCCAAACACCGAACTCAGGGCGTCCACCCGGCCGAAGACGAGGGTCCAATCCAGAAACCGAATCTCGCCGAACGTGCCGGGTACCAGGCTCCACAATCGGGCGAAAGTCAGGGTCGGAATCAGCAGGAGAAACGGCCGGCGAAACGCCGACGGCACCAACGGCAGGACCGCCGCGCCGGCGAGCAGGATCAGGGCGGGATGCAGCCAGAACTCACTCGTCATAGTAGTCCTCGCGTTTCATGACGCCCGAATGTCCGTACGCCTTCGATGCCAGAATGATCACGACGCAGCCGACGAATCCAAAGGCGGCCCAGAATCCAGGCAGGTGCGCCTCGACCCAGGTGTGAGCATGCCCCTCCTTATGCACCAACCCGGGGATCGCATCCAAAACCACCAGCGCCGCCAGGACGCCCAGGCAGATCCGGATGACGGTCCTCAGCCGGCCGCGCAGGAATTCGATGAAGGCCAGGAGTTTCATGGAAGGATCGCCTTGGCAAATTGAACAAACAGGTCCGGGTAAAACCCGATCACGACGGAAATGGCGGCGGTCAAAGTCAGGGGAATCACCATGGCCGCCGATGCCTCGCCGTGGGGATGGGCGGCGTCCTCGGGTGAGGCCGCACCAAAAAATCCGCGATACACCACCGGCACAAAATACGCCGCGTTCAACAGCGTGCTCGCCAGCAGCACCACCAGGATCCCGGTGGAACCCGCGTCCCAGGCGCCGTTCAGGAGATACCACTTACTCACGAAGCCCGCCACGGGCGGGGCCCCGATCATGCTCAACGATGCCACCGCGAACGCGCCGAATGTAAACGGCATCACCCGCCCCAGGCCGCTCATCTCGGAGATGTTCTTCTTGTGCGTGGCGACGTAGATCGCGCCGGCACAGAAGAACAGGGTGATCTTCGAGAAGGCATGGTTGGCGATGTGAACGACGCCCCCGAGTATTCCGGCCGGCTTCAGCAGCGCCACACCCAGGATCACATACGACAACTGGCTCACGGTCGAATACGCCAGGCGCGCCTTCAAATTGTCCTTGGTCAGCGCGATCACCGACGCCACCAGAATCGTGATCGACACGAAGTAGGCGGTCGGCAAGCCCAGGTTGAACGCTTCCATCCGGTCGACACCGAAGACATACAGCATCACCCGGACGGTCGAGAACACGCCGACCTTCACCACCGCCACCGCGTGCAACAAGGCGCTCACCGGCGTCGGCGCCACCATCGCCCCCGGCAACCAGTGGTGGAACGGCATGATGCCGTTCTTGGCGAAACCCAGCAGGCAGGCGATGTAGAGTCCGGTGACCACCGCGCGCCCGCAATCGGCGGGCAAAATGCCCGACCGAATGTCCTGTGCGAAATCGAGGGTGCCGGTGAGCACGTAGATGAGGACCATGGCCGGCAGCACCAGACCCTTCGCGGTGGCGGTCAGATAAGTCATGTATTTGCGGCCGCCTTCGTAGCCTTCGGCGTCCTGGTGATGCGCCACCAGCGGGTAGGTGCACACGCTCACGATCTCGTAGAACAGGTAAAGGGTCAGGAGATTGTCGGCGAAGGCACAGCCAATCGCCCCAAACAGCGCCAGCGCAAAACAGGTGTTGAACCGAGTCTGCGCGTGCTCCTGCAGTCCCCTCATGTAACCCGCCGAATAAAACACCGCCACGATCCAAAGGAACGACGCCGACAATGCGAAGACCATCGACATCGCGTCCGCCCGCAAGGAAACGGTCAGTCCGGGCAACAGTCGAAAAACCGTCCAGGAGAGCGTTTTTCCGGCTTGCACCTCCGGGACCAGCGAGGCGGTGAGCGCGAAGAGGGTGACGGCGGCGGCGAGCGAGCAACCTTCGCGCAGGTTGGGCCGGCGCCCGGTCGCCATGACCGCGCCGGCGCCCACGAGAGGGGCCAGAACCGCCAGGAGAAGTCGGATGTCAGGGACACTTTCCATCGCGTTATCCCTTCATCTCCGAGATTTCGGCCGATCGGATCGATCGATAATTCCGGTACACCGCGATGATGATGCTCAGGGCGATGGAGACCTCGGCGGCCGCCAGGCCCATGATGAAGAGAACAAAAACCTGGCCGACCACGGGGTCCGGGGCGAAGAAGCGGTTCACCGTCATGAGGTTCAACGACGCGGCACCAAAGATCAGTTCGCCGGCGATGAGCATGCCGATCAGGGTGCGTCGTCGAATCAGCCCATAAATCCCCACGGCCAGGACGAACGCCGCCAGGACGAGGTAGGCGTAGGGTTCCGCGTGCAGGTGGGACAGGCTCATTCGTGGTGCCTCCCCAAACGCGCCAGCGCCAGCGCGCCAACGATCGCCACCAGCAGCACCACGGAGATGACCTCGAACGCCAGGCTGTAGGTCGTGAGCAGCGAGATTCCAATTGCCCGCACCGAACCGTCCCCCGGAGTGGTGGGCGGCTTCGGCCAATGCCCGGAAATGCCCAGGCGCGCCGTGCCCCAGAACAGCACCGCCGCCGCCGCCAGAGCACCCGTAGCCCACATCACCGAGGACTGGCTGATGCCGCCAGGAACCGGCTCATCCGGTTCCGCCAGCATGATACCGAAGATGATGGTGACGCACACCGCCCCGACGTAGATCAGGATCTCCATGAGAGCCAGGAACGGGCTGTTGAGGAAGTAATAGAGCCCGGCCAGACCGACACAGCAGAGCGACAAGCCGCAGACACTGCGAATGATGCGGGTGGTTAATGCCGCCAGGAGGGCGCCGCCTGCCGTCGCCGCCGCGAAGACCAGGAAAGTGACCGTCAGGATCAGGGGCGCGAACGGAAAGTCGTTCATGGTTTGTCCGCCTCCAATCGCCGCACCAGATCGATCTCCACGTACTCCCCCTTGGTGGGGCTGGCGAGATTGTACTCCTTGGAGAATCGGAGGGCGTCGGCCGGACAAACCTCGACGCACGAACCGCAGAGACTGCACTTGGTGAAATCCAGTTTGAACTCGGTCACGGATTTCTTCTTCTCACCCTCGCGCTTCACGCCATCGACGACGATGCATTCGCTGGGGCAGGCCTTGGCGCAGGATTTGCACGCGATGCACAGCGACTTCCCGCTGTCGGGGTCGCGCACGAAGATGATGTGGCCGCGGAACCGTTCCGGCATCTTGATGGATTCGTGCGGGTACTGGACCGTGACGTTCGGCTTGAAGAACTGCTGGAGGGTGATGCGCATCCCGGACACCAGGCTGCGAAATCCGCGCCAGACGTTGATGAGAGGGCCATTCATGGGAGAGGGGGATGGGGAGGGTTCAGAGGATCTTCATCATGATCGCCGTCAGGACAAGAGTCGCGAGAGAGACCGGGATCAGGATTTTCCACGAAAGATTCAGCAGGCTGTAGAACTGGGTGCGGGGAAACGTCCACCGCACCCAGATTACCGAGAACACCAGGGCGTACATCTTCAGCAGGAACCACGGGATACCGGACCACACTCCAATGGGACTCTGCCAACCGCCGAGGAACAGCAGGGTGGCGAGGGCGCAGCCGACCACGATGTTGGCGTATTCCGCCATGAAGTAGACTCCGAAGCCCATGCCGGCGTATTCGGTGAACGCGCCGGCCACCAATTCGCTCTCGGCTTCGGCCATGTCGAACGGGGCGCGGTTGGTCTCCGCCAGCATGCAGATATAGAAAATCACGAAGGTCACTGGCATGAGCGGATTTTCATCCAGCCGGAAGAGGTTCCAGTGCCAGATCGCCCCGGCCTGCTGATCGACGATTTCCCTTAGATTCATCGTCCCGGTCATCATCACCAAGGTGATGACCACCAACATCATCGGAATTTCATAGGCGATGTTCTGCGAGACGATGCGGGCGGCCGAAATGATGGCGTACTTGTTCCGCGATGCCCATCCACCCAGCATGATCGCCATCACGTTGATCGAACTGAACGCGAACACCATCACCAGTGCCACGTTGATGTTGCGCGCCGCCAGCGCTTCGCTGAACGGAATCGTCGCCAGACACATCATCGCCGGCATCATCACCAGAATGGGCGCCAGCCGGAACAGGATGGAGTCGACCCCCGGCGGCACGATCAACTGCTTCGACATCAGCTTCAGAGCGTCGGCGATGGGCTGAAGCAGGCCCGCGGGCCCCACCTCGGTCGGCCCCGGCCGCCGCTGAAACCGCGCCGCCCCCTTGCGTTCCACCCACACCAGGTAGGCCGCGTTGGCTCCCACGAACGCCATCGTCCCAAGGACGAACAGCAGGAGCCGGAAGGGTTCGGGGAGATTCATTGTCGAGGTCGGGTGCTCCAGGTCGAGGTTCGTTGCGGTTAACGGTCGATGTCGGGAATGACCAGGTCGAGGCTCCCCATCAGCGCCAGGGCGTCGGGAAGCATCATCCCGCGGCTCGCTTCCTCGAAAAGGCTGAGATTGGAAAAGGACGGTGTGCGCAGCCGCAATCGGTACGGGATGTCCTTGCCCTCACTCACCACGCGTACCACGAAGCGGCCGCGCGCCGCCTCGACCGCGAAACAATAGTCGCCGGCGGGCGGCTTCATCATTCGCGGCACGCCTTTGGCCAGGAACGGACCTTCGGGCAGTCCGTCCAACGCCTGCTCGATGATTCGGAGGCTTTGGGCGATCTCCTCCATGCGCACGAGATACCGCGCCATGCAGTCGCCTTCCGGGAACACCGGAATATCAAAATTGAATTGCGGATAGACCGAGTACGGTTCGGCACGACGCACATCGTAGTTCACCCCCGCGCCCCGCAAAACCGCGCCCGAGGCGCCATAGCGCCGGCACATGTCGCGGTCGATGAATCCGATCCCGATCAGCCGCTTCCGGAGGATGACGTTGTCGGTGACCAATTCCCGGTACATCAGCAGCCGCGGCCGCATGTAGGTGACGAAGGCGCGCGCGCCCTCGACAAACCCGGCGTCGATGTCGTTGCAGACCCCGCCGAACCGGTAATAGCAATACGTCAACCTCGAACCGGTGAGCCCCTCCAGCAGGTCGAGGATCTTTTCGCGGTCATCGAAGGCGTACAGAAGCGGCGTGAATCCACCCAGATCGAGGAGAAACGCGCCGAACCAAACCAGGTGGCTCGAAACCCGGTTCAACTCGGAGGTGATCACGCGGATGTACTCCGCCCGCGCCGGGACCTCGATCTTAGCCGCGCGTTCCACTGCGGCGACGTAGGCGTGCGTGTACGCCATTGCCGACAGGTAATCGATGCGACTCGTGTTCGGAAGGAACTGCGCCCAGGTCCGGTTCTCCCCCATCTTCTCGTGCATCCGGTGGATGTAACCAGGTACCGGCTCGGCACGCGTGATGAACTCGCCGTCCATGGTCAACTTCACGCGCAGCACGCCGTGGGTCGCCGGGTGTTGGGGACCGAGGTTAAGGACGAACGTTTCGTTCGATCCGGCACTCAGGCGTTCGATGTCCTTCTGGAGAATCACGCGACGAAGTCCTTTCGCAGGGGATGAAAGGTGGCGTCCTCGGGAAGCAGCAATGGGGTGAGGTTGGGATGCCCGGCGAACCGGATCCCCAGGAACTCGTGGGTTTCCCGCTCATGCCAGTTCGCCCCCGGAAAGATCTCCGAAATGGTCGGCACTTCGGCCGCCTCGCGAGGAACGCGCGTTCGCACCACCACCCGCACCGAACTGTCGAAGTGAAGGTAGTCGTACACCACTTCCATCGCTTGCTGCGCCATCCAGTCGACACCGGTCACCATGTCCAGGCAGAACCCGAGGCGGTCCATGAGCCGGGCGGTATCCAGCACCTGCGGGGCGGTCACCGTCACATCCAGGTGCCAGCCGCGGGAGGCATGTTCCGTAAAAACGATGGGCGACGAGGGGATCATCCCTGCCGTCGGCGCCGCCGGTGTGGTCAAACCGGCCGGGACCGCGGTCCCGGTACTGGCCTGGGTTGCGGGTGGTGCCGTCGTGGCCGGACTGGGTGCGGACGACGAGGAGGAGGTGGTGGTGGCGGTGATTCCGCTATTGGCGGACGCTCCCCCGCCTGGTTCGGCCGAAAACCCAGGCTCGAGCGTCACCCCGAGAACACGGGAGAAAGCCTTGGCAATCTCGGTGAGGGTCGGGGTCATTCGGGTTTCACCGTGGGCCACCGGCGTTTGCCGGTAATTTTCTTTTCCAATTCGAGAATGCCTTCGATCAGAGCCTCAGGACGCGGCGGGCAACCGGGGACGTAGACATCGACGGGGAACAGTTTGTCGACGCCTTCCACCACGGAATACTGGCCGGGGAAGCAGAACGGCCCGCCGGAGATGGCGCAGTTGCCCATGGCGATCACCCATTTGGGCTCCGGCATCTGGTCGTAGAGGGTCTTCACCGCGGCCGCCATCTTCTTGTTGATGGTGCCAGCGACGATCATGACGTCCGCCTGGCGTGGGGACGGCCGGAACACTTCGGCGCCAAACCGTGAAATATCGAAGCGCGATGCTCCCGCCGCCATCATTTCAATGGCGCAGCACGCCAGCCCGAACGTGAGCGGCCACAACGAGTTGGCGCGACCCAGGGCCAGCAGTTCGTCCAGTTTGGCGAACTTCACGATCGACGAGCAGTCGAACTCAGTTTGCGCTTCCATTCGAAGACTCCCTTCTTCCAGGCGTACACGATGACCAACGACAGAATCCCGACGAACAGGCACAGAGCCACCAGATCCCGGATGGCGAAGACCCGGTCGTACACCAGGGCCACCGGGATGAGGAACAGCACGTCGGCCGCGAACCCGACAAAGACCAATGCGTAGAGATAATAGACCGCGCTGTAGCGGATCCAGGCGTCGCCGATCGGTTCCATGCCGCACTCGATGAACTGCCCGGTCTTGTTGGCCGTCTGCCGCGTACGCCGCGCCGCCAGCAGGTGGACCACCGCAAAAGGCGCGACCGCGAAGAAGAGCCCGGCCAAACAGA
The DNA here is from genome assembly GCA_016795425.1 of Verrucomicrobiales bacterium. Taxonomy (GTDB): domain Bacteria; phylum Verrucomicrobiota; class Verrucomicrobiia; order Limisphaerales; family CAIMTB01; genus CAIMTB01. Next base: position 66,850 of record JAEUHG010000002.1, on the reverse strand, counting down.
AGGCCGCGACGTAAACCATGTCCAATGCCAGTTGCTCGTCCATACGGTCTAACCACCGAATCCGACCTCGACCGGCAACCGCCCTTTCCCTTGGCTGCCCTGCGTCGGCCTTCATCTCGTGAAGGCGACCGATGAATTACATAAGGCGGCCGTTAATGCTTACTCGAAATTGGCATGTTCTTACCCTTCCTTGGCCCCCTTCACCCCAACCAAATGCCGGTGTATGGCCCTTGCCGCCCGTCGCGCATCGCGCACGGTCTCCACCGGAAGCATCCTTCCATGCACCAGCGAGCCGCCCGCATAGACGCCCGGAACGCTCGTCATCATGTTGGCGTCCACCAGGATACGACCTTCGGCGTCGACCGCTATCTGTTGCAGATCGCCGGCCGGACAGAACGGGGCTGCCTCATAGCCATAGGCCACCAGTACGATATCCGCCGGCACGAGGAACTCGGGCGCCGGAAGGCGCTCCACCGCGTGGCCTTCCCCGACCGCAGCCCCCTCGGCACCCGCGGCGTAGGCCATCTTGGCGCAACGCAACGCCACCACCTCGCCGCCGTCACCCCCTTCCACACTCACCGGATCGGCAAAGAACTCGAATTCAGCGCCTTCTTCGCAGGCCTCAACATAGGCCGGGTGAGCCGCCGGAACATCCACCGCACCGCGCCGATACACGCAGGTCACATTCGAGGCATGTGACCGAAGAGCCACCCGCAAACAGTCCATCGCAGTCTCACCCGCCCCCAGGACCACCACCCGACGCCCAGCGACCTCGATCGGCGAGAAGCGGATTCCGGGGACGGCGTTCTGCTGCAACAGAAAGGTCACGCCCTGGTACACCCCTGGGCGATCCGCTCCCGGAATGCGCAATGGTCGCGCCTCTTCCGCACAGGCGCCAAAGAAGGTTGCGTCAAATTCCGACCGCAACCGCGCCAGGCTGAGATCCGCATCGCAGGCCGCACCAAGTCGGAACTCGACTCCCAGATCCCTCAGGTACTGCAGGCGATGCTCGACGATGTGCTTGTCGACCTTGAACGCCGGGGTCCCGTTGATGAGCAACCCTCCCGGCACCGCGTGATGATCGAAGATGGTGACGGCGTAGCCATTCAAGGCGAGCTCCTGCGCGCAGGCCAGGCCGCACGGGCCCGCGTCCAGCACCGCGACCTTGAAGCCATTCGGCGATTTTGCCTGGTCCTCCGCAACGCCGTGCGTCGTGCCGTAGCGCTGCAGGAATCGTTCAATGGCGTTGATCGAGACGGGTTGTCCCGGGCCGTCCACCACGCACCGGCTTTCGCACGGATCCGAGCACAACCGCGAAAAGAGGTCCCCCATGCAACTCGACGATTGGAGCAATTGCGCGGCCTCGACGAACTGCCCCTCGGCGGTCAACGCCAGCCAGTCGGGAATGCGATTGCCCAGCGGACACGCCTCCACGCAGGCTGGATGCGGGCATTGAACACAACGCATCGCCTGCTCCCGCGCGGTCTCTTCATCCAGCGTGGTGTATATCTCCAGAAAGTCCGCGACACGCTGCGCGACCGAACGCTTCGGCAGGTCCGTTCGCTGAATTTCAGCCCACGCATGCAGGGTGTCAGTGGGGGAAGTACGGGGCTCGGTCATGACAGGGTCCGGGGTTGGGATCCGCCCCCGGCGGCTATGCCGGGGGACGTGCCTCGGGCTTGGGAGAGGCGCGACACGGTGTCCATGGATAGTCAGGGACGGCCGACGTTCCGCCAGGTTGGCGGGACGCTTCCGCCCAATTGGGATGCACCTCCCTCCCTCAATGTCGAGGTTTCGTCGAGAAGAAAGATGGGAAATGCTGACTAGAAGGGGCGGTCGTGCCCATGCCCGGCAATGAGGGATTTAGCCGCCCACGCCTCCAGTGGCTGGAACTCGGTCGCATCGAGTCGGATTCCACAGCCAAACGGCGCGGCCATCATGCTGGCGGTCGACAAAGCCCCATGGCGGATCCGCAGTGTCGCAAAACCCGCGGGGGCGCGCTCATACAAATCACCGTGCACGGCCAGCACCTCTTCCTGAACCGCCGTTGGAAACGCCGATAGGCCCCGAAAATAGTGGTGCCCATTCCGCTCACTATGGGTGAGTCCAAGGCTGGCGGCCACACAGAGATCCTGCAGCATGGCGACCGGTCCGACATTCGCCAGGTCCTCGCTGGTCAGGAGAAAGGGCAGGTCCGGCCGCTCCACGGTTCGTCGCCGCAAGACGCAGGCATTGGCCAATCCCCGAATCACGCCTTTGCAGTTCTTGTGGCTGATCCCGGCGTATCCCAACGCCAGCGCTCGCTCCAGACTCTCCGGTTCGCCGTCCGATTCATCGATGATCCACGGAGGACGACCTTCCCAGCGACGCAATGCGTCCCCTGTCTCCCCGGTCAGGGCAAGGGTCCGATGCAAGGGCTGTTCAACCGCCGCCAGACAGCCCAGGAGGGGGCGCAGCCTCGAATCTTCCGAGGCACGTTCCCACACCTCGCGGAACGCCGCCACCGTCGGGAACTGTTCATTTCCATCGAGCGTCCACAACGGGGACGCGACACCCGCCTGTTCCAGCGCGGCGGCGAATCCGCGCAATCGCTCCAGGTCGGCTTCCAAATGGCCTCGCAGTTTCAGTTTGAAGCAACGGAGTCCGTATCGCCGGATGCCCTCTTCGAGCGACTGCGGCAACCCGTCGTGCAGCCGTTCCGCAGGCGAGATCTCCTGGTTAAAAAGCGGATCGACCAACCCAATGGTGTGCCGCACGCGCACCTGCGGCACGGGCGACGATGGCAGGAGCGCGGCCGGATCCGTCCCGCTCAATTCGGCGTGCACGGCGTCCAGGCGCAATCCCAGAACTCCATTCCGGGCGACCTCATGGAACGTCGAAGCCGTCGCCTGACAAAAGCCGTCGATGACGGCCCCTTCCATCAGACTCGTGCCGAGTCCGGAGAGCAACGGGGGATGTCCGCGTTCCGCCGCCCAGCGGCTCTGCTCCTGATGGAGTGCCCACCAGAATGCGAACACGGAGGGTTGGCGGCCCAGTTCCACCGCCACCGCGGCAGCGTGGCGGATCACGTCCAGCATCCCCACCAGGTCCTGCTCGAACGTCGTGGCTGGGTCCTTGGTGAACCACTTGGGTGGCAATCCCTCGGCCGTGATGCCCACCACCCTCCGGGCTCCCACTTCGACTTCGGTGCGAACCAGCAGGTGGGGCAAGGCCGAGAGGGAGGCGATGCCGTACTTGAAGGGCATGCGCGTGCGCATGGGCAGGACGTGAAACGCCACCTCCCTGACCCGAACGGTGATGGGGTCCGCGTTCATCGGCCCAGGTAGAGATTCCGCCCCTTCACCAGGGCTTCGATTTTCCGATCGGCCACGGATCGTTTCAGCATCCAGAAGCCGCAGTCCGGGTGCACATACCGAAGGCGCCCGGCCCCGTACCGCTTCGCCGCGTCGTCGATGCGTGCAGCCACCACCTCGGGAGTCTCCACGGTGTTCACCTTCACATCGATGACGCCGATGCCCAGGCCGATGCGCGCATCGATCTCGGCCAGGGCTTGTCGATCCGCCTCGGGTCGGTGGGCCAGTTCCAGCACCAGGTGGTCCGTTCGCAGGGCATTGAGGAATCCCAGCAACGCCTTCCAGGTGCCCTTCTGAATGGTCTGCCCACCGTAGTTGCCGAAACACAAGTGGACCGCTTTCTCCCGGGGAAAGGCGTCGAGGACCCGGTTGATTGCCGCCGCCGCCAAGGGTGCATCCTCGGGACACCCGGTGATGTTGGCTTCATCGACCTGGAGACAGTCGCAGGGCAACTGACGAACCTGATTCGCGAGAACATCGGCCAGGGCCAGAAGCAGAGCCTCCTTGTTCCCGTAATGCCGATCCAGAAGCGTGCGCGCCAGCATGTAGGGACTCGTCACGGTGAATTTCACGGCGGGCCCGGCCAGTCGGACCCATCGCTCCGCGTGGGCGACCAGGTTCAACGACCCCTCGCCAACGGGTCCGGTGACCACACCGGCCGGCTTGCGCCGGAACCCCATGTGCGGCGCCGAACAGAACGCGTTCCAGTCCGTCCATCCCACCGCCGACTGCACGCCGGCAAGCGGTCGGATGAAGAAATCAATCATCCCGTTGGTATCCGGGTGATTGATGTCGAAACGGTAGAGTTCGCCATCCGTAGGCAGGTCGATGCCCGCGTCCCGCTGCAGGCTCAGCACCACCCGCATCGCATCGTCGAGGGCCTGTTCCGATGGCAGCGCCACCAGCCAATCGGGAACGGGATAGGACCCAACCGTCGTGGTGCGAAGGAACGCGGGTTCGCGGGGGGAGATCACCCGGCAACTCTCCACGGCGACCGATTTCCTGACAAGGCGCGGCGGCGGCGTGGCCGGCGAATCATTCCTCCACCGGCACGACGAGGTTTTCCATGATGTATCCGCGGCGCTCAGGAGTATTGCGGCCCATGTAGAAGCCGAGGATGTGGGTCGAGTCCGGCTTGGGGGCGAACTCGACCTGGCTGAGGCGCATGTCGGAGCCGATGAACTGTTTGAATTCCTTGGGGGAGATTTCGCCCAAGCCCTTGAAACGCGTCACCTCGACGCCACGCCCGATTTTCTTGGAAGCCTCATCCCGTTCCGCCTCGGAATAGCAATAGTGGGTGGTCTCCTTGTTACGCACGCGGAACAGGGGGGTTTCGAGGACATAGAGATGGCCATCGTGAACGAGGTTCTCGAAGAACCGGAAGAAATAGGTGATGATCAGGTTGCGGATGTGCAGGCCGTCGACATCGGCATCGGTGGCCAGGACGACCTTCTCGTAGCGGAGGTTCTCGATCGAATCCTCGATATCCAAGGCGCGCATCAGATTGTACATCTCGTCGTTCTTGTACATGACGTCGCGTTTGAGGTCCCAGACGTTCAGCGGTTTCCCGCGCAGGGTGAAGATCGCCTGGTTGCTCACATCCCGGCAGGAGGTGATCGAACCGGCGGCACTGACGCCTTCGCACAGAAAAACCATGGTCCCCTTCCCCTTGCCCTTCGCCTTGTCGAAGTGGTTCCGACAATCCTTGAGTTGCGGGATGCGAAGGGAGATGGCCTTGGACCGTTCCCGGGCCAGTTTCTTGACCTCCTGCAGTTCCTTGCGCAGCTGCTGGGTATCCTGGCACTTGGCGACGATCTTCTCGGCGGTGGCCTTGTCGCGGTTGAGGTAGTGCAGCACCTCCTCGCGGACGCGGTTCACCAGATCGGTGCGGATCTCGGTGTTGCCCAGCTTGTTTTTCGTCTGTGACTCGAAGACGGGATCCTGCAAACGGATGGCGATCGCCCCCACCATGCTTTCGCGCACGTCGTCTCCCTCGAACTTGCCGCCGGCGATTTCGTTGATGGCCTTCAGCAGGCCCTCCCGAAACGCACTGAGATGCGTGCCGCCGTCACTGGTGTACTGGCCGTTGACGAAGGACCAAAAGGTCTCGCCGAACCGGCTGTTGCTGTGAGTGAAGCAGAACTCGAGGGTCTTCGAGGAATAGTACAGCGGCGCGTAAATCGCCTCCTCCTTCACCTCGTCCAGCACCAACTCGAGCAGGCCGCGCCGCGACACGAATTCCTGCCCGTTCCAGGAAAGCTTCAGCCCGCTATTCAGGTACGCATAGTGACGCAACCGGTGCTCGATGTGTTCGGCCTGGAATTCGTACGCCTTGAAGATCTCCCGATCGGGCGTGAACCGGACGAAGGTGCCGTCCGGATCGTTGGTTTTGCCCTTCTTCTCTCCCACCAATTTACCACGCTTGAACGAGGCTTCGACAAACTGCCCTTCGCGATGGCTGCGCACCACGAACGCCTCGGACAGGGCGTTCACCGCCTTGGTGCCCACACCGTTCAACCCGACTGAGAATTGAAAGACCTCGTCGTTGTACTTGGCGCCGGTGTTGATCTGGCTGACGCACTCAATGACCTTGCCCAGCGGGATGCCCCGACCGAAGTCGCGCACCGTCACTTCGCCGCCTTGGGTGGTGATCTCCACCTGGCGGCCATGCCCCATGATGAATTCATCCACCGCATTATCCACGACCTCCTTCAGCAGGATGTAGACACCGTCGTCGTAGTGCGATCCATCCCCCAGTCGACCGATATACATGCCGGTGCGTTTCCGGATGTGATCGATGGAGGACAACGTCTGGATCTTGCTCTCGTCGTAGTTGTGCGGCTTGGTCTCGGCCATGTCAGGAGCGCGGATTGTTGGACTCAACACGCGGCTTGCCAACGTGTTTTCCAAGCACCGCTCCCCCTTTCCTCGGTCCCGGACCGCGCGTCGTCCCGCCAGCGCTTCCGACCCCTTCACGCCCACCGTCCCGTCCACCGACTTACGGCCGGTTTGCGGCCCACCCCGCCCCCGTCGTCACCTCGACGACATAAATGTCACAGACTTGTCACACGCCTCCTGGCAGGTTCGTGGAACACTCCCGGCTTTTAAGGTCAGGACCGGCACCACGATGAACCCTCCTCATCCCATTCCCTTCGAACTCCGATCCAGGGAAACCCTGAAGGCCGGCATCCGCCGGCTGGGCGATGCCCTTGCCCAGCAGGTGCAGGCAAGTATTGCCAGCGGGCCTGAGAACCAGGAATCCGCCGTCCACGAGGCCCGCCTTGCCATCAAACGATTGCGCGCCGCCGTCCGGTTGCTGACCGGAACGCTGGGAGAAAAGGCGGCCCGCCGACATCAGGCCCGCTTGCGCAACGCCGCCCGTCGGCTGGCTTCAGCCCGGGATGTGGCCGTTGGCGTTGTCACCATGGACGGGTTGGCAAAGGAATTGCCGGACGCTCTCCGTTCGCCCTTTCAAGCGTGGCGCCAGCGATTGGCCGGCCCGGGCCACGTTCCCAGGGAATCTCCCGCGCGAATCGCGGCTCACCTGAAGGCCGCTGCCGGCGCCATCCGAACCGTCTCCGTGGCCATCGACCGAACCACCTGGCGGCGGCACGGCTGGGAAACGCTGGAAGACGGTCTGATGGACACCTATCGGCGGGCCAGGCGACGGTTCCGGGCCGCCCACACCACGGACGACGAGGAATCGTTCCATCGTTGGCGCACGGCGGTGAAGGCATTCATGTATCAGCTGTGCCTGGTGCGCCCGATTGCCCCGAAGCGCCTCGGCGGGTGCATCAAGGATCTAAACCGCCTCCAGAAGAGCCTGGGGGACGAGCACGACCTCGCCGTGCTTAGCGAGAGGTTGGCGAATACAAAAGAGGCCGGTAAAGGCGTCCCGAAACTCGACTCCAAACCCATCCGGCGACTGATCGCCTCCAGGCAGCAACGATGGCGCAAGAAGGCGCTCAAGGAAGGTCGACGATTGTTCGCGGATCGACCGAAGCAGTTCATCCGTCGCATTCACAAGGAATGGAAGGCCTGGCACCGCCCGACCAAAAGCACTCCACCCTAGCGCGGCCCCGCGGCCGAACCGACACACGGCATCGATTGCTCCGCCCTACCGCCAACCAAGTCCACCCTCCCTCCTATCGCCGCCGGCAAGGCAGACTTGACGGAAACGCCGGGCGCTGCTCTTAAGAGAACGCGCGCATGGCTCTCGAACTCCGCCCGAACTGCGAATGCTGCGACCGGGATCTCCCGCCGGATTCCACCGAAGCCTACATCTGCAGTTTTGAGTGCACCTATTGCCACGAGTGCGCCGCCAACCAACTCCGGTTCCGCTGTGCCAATTGCGGTGGTGAATTGGTGCGACGCCCCATTCGACCCGCCGCCAAGCTCCTCAACAACCCCGCCTCGAGTGTCCGCGTTCGACGCGCGACGCCGTGCGTGCCGTCCACCACCACCGAGGGATGAGCGATGACTCGCGAAGCCGCCATGCATCGCGCCGTCGGTTGGCTGGTGATCACGCCGGCGCTGTTGTTCTGCGGCGCGGTGCTGCTGGGAGCCGCCTTCAGGATGCGCGGGCCGGCGAGGGTGATAGCGGATTGGGTGATGACCACTTCCTGGGGGGGCACGGTCTACGTCTTCACGGTGCTGGGCGGGCTGCTTTGGACCCTGATCCGCGCTCTATCCGCCGAGCCTGACGCCTCTGTTGAGGCTGGTGATCGCCGCTGCCTGGGATGGGTAGCCTTTGGCCTGCTGCTGGTGACGATTCCGCTGATGCTGTTTCAGGTCCTCTTTATCTTCGCGGAAAGCGACTAGTGCCCTACGAACCTCGGTCCCAGGCGTCCTGCAACTCCGCCAACTCAACCGCATTCGGCGCATCGGCATGGACCAGGACTCGGTAGGCGAGGGCGATCCGTTCGCCCTTGGTCATCCGCACCTCGCCCCCATCGAGCCAGTACATCGGACTGGGTGAAAGGAACCCGTAATCGCGAGTGAACCACGGGGGTGGCGACCAGCGGTCCATTCGCCGACAGAAAAGGGTCAGCCCTTCCCAGCCGTCCTCTCTCCGGCCCCGGGCATCCATCCACAGCGCGGGTTTGCCGAAGGTTCCAGCTTCGGACACATCCCCGTGCGCGTTGACCAATCGACCACCGCCACCCGCCGACAAGTCCGGCGCCATCCGCGCCGAGAACAAGGCATGATTGCTGCGCTCAATGCGCACGTCGCCGCGGGCGGTCAACGTGATCTCGAAATCCAGGGTGCGCCGCCACGGGCTGGGCGCCGCGAGGGTCACCCGACGCCAATCCTCCAAGGGAGCCTCGGCCCCGGGCCGTCGCCATTCGCACCGCTGCTCAAACACCACGCGCTCGCCGGATGCCTCGAGAAGCCTCACCTCTTGCGAGGCAATTTGGCCGCGCTCGATTCCCTCCTGCCAATAATTGCCGCCGTTCACCCGGTCGCATCCGAAGAAGATCGAACGATGATGCGGATACGGATCCCCGTCCTTGATGGTGACGCTCCGACCCGATCGCGGACCCACCACCGGGAAGAAGTGCGGCAACTTCTCCGCTGGCCCGTAAAGGTACTCGGTGAACAGATGGTCCCCGGCAAAGACCCGAACGCGGTCGCCCTCCAGGACCGCGCGCATCGGAAGCGCCGTCTTTCGATCGGACTCCAATGGAACACTCGCCTGGGGCTTGCTCGAACGATACTCCTCGAACGCTTCTTTCAGACGTTGCGGGTCGCCCGGACCCCGATGAATCCAGACTCGGTACCGACATCGGATCGGCTGGCCGACGGGGAATTCCCGACCGTCGACCCCCGGCCAGCCAATGCACAAGACACCGTAATGGCGCGTCAGCCAGGTGGGTGGGAAATCCGGGTGGTCCGGGGCGATAAACAAGGCGGCACCACTGACGCCAGCCCGGGCCTCGGTTGGCCGCGACCACCTTCGACTGATATCCGCCCAGGGTAGTCGGGTGATGTACAGATCCTCGGGTTTCTGACCTTCCGGGGTGGTAATGACCGTATTGGTCCCGGGCGCGATGCGGAGCGTCAGGCCCCCGTAACTCTTGCCCTCGGCGCCGGCCAATCGAATGGGACCCTTCACCGGTGTCCAGGTAAAATCGAGGTCGATGGCCCGGCTTTCCTTCTCGGCGGGGTGCACCGTAAAGCGCACCACCTCGCTCATCACGCGGTCCTCACCGATATACCATCCGTTCTCGACCTCTAGAATCGCGTTCGGACCCTGGGTGTCGCGGCGAAGCCAGCGTTCCCATCGATTGGTGATGCCCGACAACGCCCAGGAGTCGGTCTTCTTTTCCCCCACCGACACGTGCGGCCACCCCCAGAAAAGCCCGCGATGATGATGATGGTCAGCGGGAAAATCGTCGGTGAGCACTTCGCCATCGAGACCAAAAAGCGGATGCACATAGGAAGCCCGGGCGCGGTCCTCGGGAACGCCCGCGCGCCGAATGATTCCGTAGTTGTAAACGAAGACCTGCCGGTAACCTTCGATCAGAAGCAGAGACTTGTCGCCGACCTCGGCGAATTCCCACCTGGCCTTCTTCACCGGACCATCCGCCGCCGTGGCGGCCTCGGCCAACACCATGGCCAAGCCCAGGGCCAGGGACACGGACAGACGGAGGATCGGAGGGTGCGGAGCGCGCGAGTGTCCGCCGGCTCTCGCATGGTCCCTTGGGGCATGGCGTGAGTTTGGTAGTGAACTCATATCAGGAATCGGTCCATCCAACGTATGCGGTTGAAAACGACACCGGCCCGAACGACGAACCGGCCGACGATGCTCCCTTCTTCCCTTCCTCACCCTTCTTTCCATCGCAACTTCGACAACTTTGCCTCGTCCACCGCCACTCCCAACCCCGGCCCCTGGGGAACCTCGAGACGGCCATCGCGGACGACGAAAGGTGATGCCAACACGGAACCCTCCACGAATTGGGGCCCGTTGAGGGCGGCCGGGTATTTCAGTCCAAAGGCCCCATACAAACTCAGGGACGCAGCCAGGGACACATCCGGATCGGTGAGACCGCTTCCCAACCACATCATTCCGGCGTCCAACAGTCGTTCGATCTGCCGCTTGGCTTCGGTGATGCCACCGCATCGCGCGGGTTTCATGGCCACGCCATCGAGCAGCTTCAGTTCAATGAATTCCTCGAGTTCGACGCTGGAGACGATCCCTTCATCCATCAGGATCGGAAGGGCTCCCTGTTGTTTCAGGCGGCGATAGCCTCCCAAACGGTTCGCCGGCAGGGGCTGTTCCAGCACGGCCACGCCGAGGTCAGCCAATTTGGGCGCCACGATGAGAGCTGTCGCCTCGTCGTACCCTCCATTCGCATCGGGCCACAGGAATCCATCCGGAACCAACCGCTTGACCATCCGGCAGAGTTCCAAATCGAACTTGGGATCCGGGGCCACCTTCACATTGAAGTTCTTATAGCCCCGCGCCCGCCCCTGCTCGATGAGCGGCTCGACTTCGTCGAGGGTCCGCGGGTTCAAGGTCCAACTCAGAGTAATCCGACCCAGACCTTCGCGCCGCCATCGCTCCGCGGCCGATTGACCGAGCAACTTTCCTGTCAAATCAAACAACGCCAGGTCGATGCCGGCCTTGCAGATCGGTTGCCCGGTCGAGAACGAGGGCGCGATGACTCGCGTCATGGCCGCATGCAACGCGTCCGTGTCGAAGGGATCCTGCCCGATCAACTCGGGGGCCAGGTACTTGTCGATCGTGGTCACCACCGACTCCAAGGTCTCATAACTCCACCGGGGCACCGGAACGCTTTGGCCCCAGCCCACCGTCCCGTCGTCGGCCGTCACCTTGATCAAAACCGCCGGTCGCCCCGCCGGCCGGCCCTTCGGTCCTTCAAAGAACTTAAACCGCCCGACGGTGGGATAGATCATCGGGAACGTCTCGATCTTGGTGAGGATGACTTTCTTCATGGTCCCGTCGTTCCGTGGCGCACCAGCGCCCCAACTCGTCGTCGTGTGCGCCACCGCAGCCCCCGCCATCACGGCGGAACCCAGAAAGGATCGGCGGGAGCAGGCTGGACCGCAGGGTTGCCTGGGAGCATGCATGTTCTGAAATCAACCGACCCGAATCATTCGGCGATCGCGGTCATAAACCTGGCGCTGTCCGGTTTCCAGCGCATTCGCGGCCATCACGGTCGCCACCACATGTTGGTGACCAAACTGGATATCGGCATTGGGCCGCTCGCGACTCCGCAGACAGCGCAGCCAGTTCTCCATGTGATTCTCTCCGGCCGCCGCCGGGATCTCGCGCGGCGTCAACTTCGTCGCCGACCCCGTCTCGGGTGTTACCGTCCATTTCTCGACGTCCAAGGTGCCTTCCGTTCCATGAACCGTGAACGCCGTCCCGGCACCGTTGCCCAGGCCCATGCCCCAGCTGAAGAGGAAGCCCTCGGGATACTCCAGGACGGTGCGAAAGGTGTCGGTATGCTGGCGTCCGTCCTTCCACACATAGGTGCCGCCCAAGGCGACGGCACGACTTGGATAGGCGGCCCCGGTCAAGAGATGAACCGCATCGGCGTAATGGGTCATCCATAGGCCCGGCATGCCGTTGGAGGTTTCGCGATAGAGCTGCCACCGACGCAGCAAGGCGGCATCAAAGGGGCGGTCCGCCAGGTGCAGACGATACGCGTCCCAGTCAACGTCCGCGGCCACGCAATCATCGGTCTTCCGCAGCCATCGGGCCTGGTTGAAGTTCACTTCGGCGACGACCCGGCTGATCGCTCCCAACGGGCGGTCCGCAAGGAATTTCGCCGCCGCCCGGAAACGCCCCTCGCTGCGACGCTGGGTTCCGACCTGGACCACCCGCTGGCGCTCGCGCGCGGTGTCGATGGCGCGATTGGCCGACTCCAGATCGATCGTCATCGGTTTCTCGATGTAGACGTCCTTATTGGCCGCCAAACTGGCGTTCAGGATGGTTCCATGACTGAAGTCGGGGGTGGCAATGATGACCGCCTCCACATCCGGCATGGCCAGCAGATCACCAAAGCGAGCGAAGGTCCTGGGAGTGGTGCCCTGGCGTTCCCGAACCCGGTTGGCCGCCGCCTCGCGATTCCTGGACCAGACATCGGCGACGGCAACAACACGCACATGAAGTCGCTCCGCCGCCGACAGCAGCTCACCAAGGAGAAACGTTCCGCGGTCGCCGGCTCCGATCAGTCCGACTTTCAACGCCGGACCGGCCGAATCCGCGGCCGTGAGTTGGGTCGGCAGCGCGGAGATGGCGGCACCGGCCAAAAGGGTTTGTCCGAGGAATGTTCGTCGGTCGGCCAAAGGTGAGGAGGGGCGGTTCATGGATGGCGCTGGTGGTGAATCCGCGGCGGGCTGATGGCGCGCAGCATCCGGGCTGGCCCGGCAAGGGCAAGGGAAATGCCGTTGACCGAGGTTCCGGCCCGGTCATCGTCCCCAGGAACTTTATACAAAACCCGACCCGGTCGGTGTCTATAGGCTGAAGTGCAATCGTCAGGGAACGAATCGGTACATTGGGCAGAGCCGCTTTACGACGCGTGCGCCGCCGAACTGGTCCTTTATGGCCGGGCCATGGGACTGGGTCATGCCGAGGCGGAAGACCTGCTCCATGACACCTTTCGGGCTGTCCTGACCTTGCCGGAACCGCCCAAGGAACCGCGGTTCTACCTCGTCCGCAGCTTCCGCAACCGGGCCCTCAACCATCGACGCACCCTGTGGCGTCGACTGGCTCGCGAATTCGAGTCGTCGCGCTGGTTCGAAGCGGAATCGATGGAACATCCCGACGAAGACCGCGCGGCACGGGCCTTGGCCCATCTGCCTGCCGAGCAACGGGAAGTCATCGTCTTGAAGCTTTGGCACAATCTGACCTTCGAGGAGATCGCCGAACTGCTCGGCATCTCCCCGAATACGGCCGCCGGTCGGTACCGGTACGGCCTGCAGAAACTCCGCGCCCAACTCCCCAAGTACGAAAGTCGCCATGAAACCCTGGGATCCCCTGGAAACGACCCTGCGTGGTTTGCGTCCGCGCCGGCCGTCTCGAAACATTAGGGCCCTCTTGTTCGAGGCCAAAACGGGCCCGACGCTCGCCGCGACGGCTGCCGCCGGCATTCCCGCCACCGCGCCCGCACTCGCCCTGCCGCCCCTTCAGCTCTGGTTCGCGCCATTCGCCGCCGCCGCCATGCTGGTCCTGACACTGGCCACCGCGTGGACCCCCCTTGATTCCGGCACCGCACCCTCCTTGTCGCTGGCCGGTCTGTCCGCCGCCGCCACGGCGGGTTTCATCGCTGCCGAGCAAAACGCCCCACCTGAACCGAGATTTCGTTCGACAAACGCGGGCGCGATCGCTTCAAGCTTCGGTTCTTTACTGCTCCGGCAGACCAACGTCTTTACGCGCTGATCTATGCCCAATCCCAAGCCCGACGCGAAGGCCAAGCCTGTCGCGCCGACCGGTAAGTCCGCCAAGCCCGCTTCTCCAGCCGCCACGACTCCGCCGACCGCGACCGCGACCGCGACCGCGACCGCCGCTGCCGTTACGCTGTTCCGTCGGCCGGACTGGATCGCCTTCCTCATCACCACGTTGCTATCCATGGCCGGGTACCTCTGGACCCTGGCTCCTGACGTGACGCTGGAGGACAGCGGCGAACTGGCGGTGGCATCGTATTACGCGGGTGTGCCGCACCCACCGGGGTATCCGGTGTGGACCATCTACACCTGGCTCTTCACGGTCCTGCTTCCGTTCTCCAACATTGCCTGGCGGGTGGCGGTGTCGTCCGCCGTCGCGGCAGCGCTGTCCTCGGGCGTCCTCGCCATGATGGTCTCGAGAGTCGGCGCCTTTCTCGTGGAGGCGATCGATCAGGCCAAGCAACTCGAATCAAAGGTTCAGGATGCCATTTGCATTGTCGCGGCGGTGGCCGCGGGTCTGTTGATCGCGTTCAACGGGTTCATGTGGTCGCAGGCGGTGATCGTCGAGGTCTATACCCTGAGCGTTCTTTCCTTGGTACTGACTCTGGTATTCCTGCTGCACTTCCTCTACGCCCCGCAACAGCGTCGCTACCTGTATTGGGCCGCGTTCATGTTCGGCATCGCGTTCACGAATCACCAAACGCTGATCGTCGCTGCCATGGGCATCGAGGTGATGATCGCTGCCGCCCATCCCAAACTCGGTCGCGACGCCTTCCTCGCCAACAGCGCCATCTACATCATCGGGCTGATCATGATGCAGAACGACGGCCTGGAAAGCATCCGCACCAGCGTCGCTTTGTCCGGCATCTTCCATCTCGTCGGCATCGGATCCCTGGGCGCCTGCGGTTGGCTGGCATTCAAGACCGGCGGATTGGGCACCGAAATCGTGCCCGCCGCCATTTCACTGGGCATGTGGATCCTGGGCGCGGCGCTGTACTTCTACATGCCGATCACCGGGTCCACCAATCCGCCCCTGAACTGGGGATATCCCAGAACCTGGGACGGGTTCGTGCATGCCTTCACTCGCGGCCAGTACGAAAAAACCAACCCCTCGCTGGACCCGGGAAAGATCTTCGAACAGGTGCTGATGCTCTTCGAGGGCGCGGTCGAAGAATTCAATCTGGTTTACCTGCTGATCGCGCTGGTGCCGTTCCTCTTTTGGGCCCGTCTGCGCAAGTCGGAGAAGGGCTGGATGATCGGGCTGAGCGCGATCTATGTCTGCCTCGCCTTCCTGTTGCTGTGGTTGCTGAATCCCAACACCGACCGCCAAAGCCGAGAGCTGACCAAGGTCTTCTTCACCGCGTCCCACGTCATCATCGCCATGGGATTCGGCTACGGCCTCGCCCTGATCGGCGCCCTGCTCGCCGTAGAATACAGGAATTCCCGGAAATGGTTGATGATGGCCTCCTCCGTCGCCGCCGGGATCGCCCTGTTCGTGCTCGCGGTCACCTTCGGCGTGGTGGAGCTCTTCCCACCGGAGCAGCCCTCCTACTTTTTCGGAATCGAACCCACCCGGGACATGGTGGACCGGCTCGCCAGCCTGGTTTCCCTGGGGTTCGCCATGATTGCCGTGTGCGCCCTCGCCTTGAGCCCGCTCAAGGCCAATCTCAGAGTGTTTCTCGTCCTCTTCAGTCTGCTCCCGCTGAAGACAATTCTGACGCACTGGGCCGACAACGAGCAGCGCGGCCACTTGTATGGATACTGGTTCGGACACGACATGTTCACGCCCCCGTTCAAGGATAAGGACGGCAAGCCGCTTTACCCGGAAATGACCCGGGACGCGGTGCTCTTCGGCGGCACCGATCCCGGCCGGTTCAATCCGACCTACATGATCTTCTGCGAGAGCTTCATTCCGGCTCGCTGCAAACCCCGCGATCCCGAGTTCGATCGCCGCGACGTCTATCTGATCACCCAGAACGCCCTCGCCGACGGCACTTATCTCAACTACATCCGCGCCCACTACAATCGCAGCGCCCAAATCCCCTACGACTCCCCCTTCTTCCAGGAGATGTTCCGCAGCCAGCGTGAACGGGAAAAGGGTCTGTACACCAACGGCCTGGCCAAGGCCTTCGCCCCCCTCGACCACCTTCTGACGCGCTTCGGCGCCACCGTCGAGCGCCACCGCCGTGCGGGCGAATCCTACTTCAAGGCCGATCACTTCACCGACGTGTCTCAACTCGTCAGCCGCCTCAAGGCGGCCAACGACCAGGACCCGTTCTCCCAGCACCTGCTGAAACTGCTGGAACCCGGGACCCGGGATCTCATCACCTCCGGGGCCACCGGCGGGCGACTGGCCAAAGTGCTCGCCCAGGACCTGAACCGACTATTGGACGAGGAATATGTGGCTCGACTGCAGCTGCAGGACGAGCTCACCGGAATTGTTGCCGCCAACGCCGATCCCGGCCAACGCCAGGCGCGCGTCTCCGAACGCCTCGCCCGCTATCGTCAGGATGACAAATATCTCTACCGTCCCGACCTCCTGAAACGCTTGCCGCTCTCGGTGTCCCTGCAGCGCCTCTTCAACCAGGATCTTCCAACAGCCGCCCGCATCCGAATGGGCCGCCGCTTGATGGAAGAGGTCTATCCCAACGCCATCCGCCAGAGCCCGGGGGGTGTCTACCCGGATCTGGAGATCCATACGCCGTCCCCGGAGGAATCCTCCAAGTCTTACAACGAGTACATGTCGGATGCGTTCCAGAGAAAGAGCCTGGGTCAACTCAAGCCGGGCGAGGAAGTGCGCGAGGAAGGCGGCCGCGTGACGGTGGCCGGCCAGGTCGCTGTCATGGCCATCAACGCCCTGCTCTGCCGCGTGATCTTCGATGCCAATCCCAATCACGAATTCTTCATCGAGGAGAGTTTCCCGCTGGATTGGATGTATCCCTACCTCACGCCGTTCGGGATCATCATGAAGATCAATCGCGAGCCCCTGGCTACGCTTCCCGAGGATGTGCTGCAACGGGACCACGAGTTCTGGCGCCAATACTCCGACCGCCTCATCGGCAATTGGATCGGCGAAGAAACCTCGGTGAAGGAAATCTGTGACTTCGTCGAGAAAGTCTACATCCAGGGCGACCTCAGGGAGTTCAAAGGCGACCGCAAGTTCATCCGCGACGACAACGCGCAAAAAGCCTTCTCCAAACTGCGCAGCAGCATCGGCGGCGTCTATGCCTGGCGGGTCAACAATGCCAAGAATTCCACGGAACAACAGCGGATGATCAAGGAGGCCGACTTCGCCTTTCGCCAGGCCTTCGCCTATTGCCCTTACAGTCCGGAAGCGGTCTTCCGCTACGTGCAACTCCTGGCAATGGTGGGACGTTTCGACGACGCCCTGCTCATCGCCACGACGGCCTTGCGCCTCGATCCCTTCAACACCTCCGTCGTCTCCCTGGTCGAGCAACTGCGGCAGATGAAGAACAGCGCGCCGCAATTCGCTGTCGCCCGGCAACAGTTCCAAACGCAGGAAGAGGAGTTCCGCAAGAACCCCAATAACATTTCCAACGCCATGCTCCTGGCCCAGACCTATCTCGACAATCAGATGGTCTCCCAGGCGACCCAGGTCTTCTCGGCCATCATCAACCACCTGGAACCGCAATGGAAGGCGTCCCCCACCAATGCCACCACCGGCAGCTATCTCGCCGCCGCGTTCATCCAATTGCGCCAGCCCATCCGCGCCAAAATCATCCTCGACAAGCTGATTGAGCTGCCGGACATCGATCAGAATACGCTCATCGCCGCCGCCCAAACCTATGCCCAGTTGGCGGATGGACCGCGTCTCGAGACCACCCTCGGTAAGTTGGTTCAGAAGGCGCCGGATAGTCCGGAAGCCTGGTATGATTACGCCGGAGTCCTGGCCACCCTCCGCAAGCCAGCCGACGCCATGAAAGCCCTGGAGAAGGCCCTCGAGATCAGCGACGCCCGGCGCGCCCGTGACGCCAAATCCAAGGACCTGCGGGCCGTCGCCCGCACCGATCTCCGCTTCCAAACGGTTCAGGATCATCCCGACTGGAAACGATTGGTGCCCTAGCCGGGAACCATCCGGGCCCGCCTCAACTACCTCCCGGCGGCCGCTGGCCGGGAACTGATCCGCACCGCTTCTGCCGCACGGTTCCGGCTAAAGCGTCGCGTTAGTCGAATCCCTCCCACGCACCTTCGGGTACGCGATTCAGCGTCGCACTCCGCGCCGCCGTCCCAGTTCACCAACATTTTTTGCCCCGGCTGGATCATCGTAGGTTGAGAGATTGGCGCCACCGGCCGATGCAGTATCTGGCACGATGTGGCGCAACCTCCATCGATCGTCCAACGGACGATCTTCGCATGAGCATCAGGCGGGAATCACCATCCTGAGGCCGGCCGCCGCGCGGTCGGTCTGGTTGCACGGCATCGTCCGACTCAAACAAGCGCAACTCCGCACCGGACCACGGCTCGCGCCGTTTTCGGTGCCACGGACAGGCATGACGCCTCGGAGAAAGCTCCCGAGCACGCCACGACGCCTTCCGGCGCGCCATCAGCCGGGTTTGGCACTAGCCCGACAATACGCGACACGTGTCGTGCGCTGGTCCGCCGAAGTCTGCCTCGGTCTGGGCCGATCGAGTGCCGCATTCGATCGCCTCATCACCCAGGGGGCGCGTCGGATTTCTCTGCCTCTCGACAGGCCGGCTGGGTGATTACCGCTCAGTCGTATCCATGCGCCTCCTCCTCCCGTTCGTCCTCGCTTTAATTACCAGCGCCACCGCCCCAGCCGCCACCGTGCTCCTTGTTGCCGCCGATGACGCCGCGGATCAGCACGCCGCTTTGCTCGACTCCTGGCGCAGCCAGGTACGAGCCGAAGGCTGGGAAGTCCTTACCGAAATCGTTCCGCGCACCGGATGGAACAGTCCCGACCGCGCCACACGCGCGCTCGACATTCTCCGCCTCGCCGAAACCCACCAACCGCGCGCGCTCTTCCTCTTTGGTGCCGTCGCGCGTCCGGCCACCGGTGTCGCCGCCCCCGACGGTCACACGGCTCGTTGTGTTTGGAATGACTTTCCCTATTCGGGCACCCTTCCATCCAACGCCTGGACGGACGCCACCAATCACAATGTCTCCACCGGGCTGAACTTCTACCGCAATGACCGGGGAGACGGGCGATGGGACCAGACCTACCTGGTCAACGGCGCCCGCTGGGCGGTGGGCCGCGTCGACTTCAGCGGTCTCCCCGAACTGCCTCGCGGTTCCATTCCGGAAGGCTATTACAAGTCGGGCTCTCCCCGAGTGCCCCGCATCGACGAACATGCCGCCCTCGCGGATTACCTCCAACGGGATCTCGATTGGCGACAAGGACGATGGCAGCCGGATATGGAGGGCATCATCTTCGGTTCCGTCTATACGCCGGAACGAGGAGAAATGCTCGCGCGGTATCGGCCAAAGGTGACGTGGAAGGTGACCAACGAATTCCGGGAGTCGCCCTGGGCCGGACACGAGGTCTACGCCTATGCCTCCTATGGCCAGGACTACCGCTACAGCTTCTATCTTTCGAACATCGAAAACGGCATGATCCGCGGCGTCTGGTTTTCCAATCTGCGCTCGTACGAGTACGAGCCGATCTGGGAAGGCGGCAATCAGCAGGGCGACCAAGGCGACCGTCGATGGCTGAGGCATTTTCTGCTCGTCACCTGGGGGTACCCTGACCCGGTGTGGATGTACGGCACCTCCGCCGCCGATGGTTACCTCGCCTTGCTCAGTCCGCGACGCTACCGTACGCCGCACTATCAATTGGACGGTGACCCCACTCTTCCGCTCGACCCTGCCCAGACCGTCAAACCCTCGGCACCCGCGAATTTGCGCCTTTCGGTGGTGGACCCGAATACCCCCCTCGCCCCTGGGGCCTGCGAATAGATTCATTCGCGTCCCTGCCTTCCCCCACCCTGCGAGAAGCGATCCGCGTTCTCGCAGGCGCCTGATTGCCGTCCACCGTCCCGGCACAACCGGGTGCGGTCCGTGCCAGGTCTGCACTCAGGGGCGCACCCGGGCGCGATAGAAGCGGCGGGAATCGCCGACCGCCTCCAAGTCGAGAAGATTGATGATGCCGCTCGTTGAGGTTTGCGTGGCGATGACGGTCCAGGGTCCGGCAACGGACGGGGATGCCTCGATGTCGTAGGTCACTCCCGCCTCGCCTTGAAGATTGAGCTGCGCACCCTCCGAAAACAGATGAATCGCCAGCACCGGCCGCTGGGAACCGCCGGAGCCCCCACTTGGCGGTGGCAGATACACGTTGTCGACGAACACGGCATCGTCACCTCCCTCGAAGTTCGGATCCTTGGTGTAACGCCAGGTCAACGTGTGACGCCCGGCGCCCAGGTTGAAACTGTAGGTCTGCCACGGCTGCTCGCCCGACCAACGTTTCGCCACCGCGCCATCGATCAGAAACTCGAAGACATCCCACGCAGGCTCCGTGCTGACGCGAAACTCGAAGGACGCCGTACCGGCCCCGGTGTTGGTGGATAGGACCAGACTGGTGCTCTGCCTTCCCTGAATCTTGGGAGACCGGGCCGCAAACATCCCGGCCCCCACCGAGTTCGTCTGCAATACCCAACGCGGATTCTCCAGGGCCCACGGTATCCGTGAGAAATCACCGGTCTCGAAGTCCTCGGTAAACCGCGCCGTGCGGAAACGGGGTGTCACTCGGAGATTCCGCGTCATGACCAGGGTCAGTGGGTTCTCCGTGGACACCACATCGCCTTCCCACGAAACGAACGCGAAGTCGTCCTGGGGTATGGCCGTGAGAGTTACCCGGGCGCCCTCCGGGAAGGCGCCGCCGGGCGGCGACACCGATCCTCCCGCCGCCCTGGCAATGTTCAGATTAAGAAAGCTGCCCGCCTGCCGCGGCGTGAAGACATATTGGAGCCCGAAGGAACCCACGGCCGCGCCGTAGGCATCGACCGCGATGCGGTACACCTCGTTGCTCGCCACCCCCAGTGTCACCTCGCTGTAGCGGCTCCCTTCAAAAGCATCGTCGTTGCTGATCAC
This sequence comes from Verrucomicrobiales bacterium, assembly GCA_016795425.1. Taxonomy (GTDB): domain Bacteria; phylum Verrucomicrobiota; class Verrucomicrobiia; order Limisphaerales; family CAIMTB01; genus CAIMTB01. The sequence continues at coordinate 46,016 of JAEUHG010000002.1, read as the reverse complement.
CTCGGTCAGGTTGGCCAATTCGTTCCCCACATACACCGCCAGCAATGTCTCCAACGTCCAACCGGCGGTGGTGAGCAGCAACTGGCCGTCGGAAGGCGCCCGCCACCAGTACCAGATGGATCGTCCCCCGTCGTTGCCGGCGTGCAGCGGCTCACCGGGTTCCTTCGATGCCTGGTCGTTGCGCGCCGTCACCAGACCACCCGTGCCTTCCAATTGGGTGGAGAGCTCGAAGTAATCATTGGTGGGATTCAAGTAGCGCACCACCACGCTGTCCGCCGTGCTCTTGTTCCCCGCGTAGTCCACCGCATAGGCCCGAATAACATTGGTTCCCGGCGGCAATGGCACCACGGCCGACCAGGAGTCTCCACCGATGGCATTGGTCAGGGGGCCGTTGTTCACCTGGACCACCACGTTGCTGACGCCGGAATCCAAGGGAAATGGTTCACGCGCCGAACCCGTTACCACCACGAATTCGTCCGAGACAATGGAATCCGGTGCCGGAGATTGGATCGCGACCACCGGGGCCCGGGTGTCCGGCGTCCCGCCCGGCGCCACTCGCAGCCGCACCTGGCCCATGGCATTCGAGTTGAGCCCGGAAACCGCGATGCGATAGGTCGTTCCTCGAACGGCTTCGAACCGGACATTGGGTGGCAACCGATTCGACAGGTCATTGGTGGAGGACGCCACCGCCACCAGGTTGCTGACCCGGTCTCCGGAGTAAACCGCCAGGACTGCCGCAAAATCCGTTCCCGCCAAGTCGACCAGAACCGGCCCCGCACCGGGGGCTCCCCAGGTCCACCACACACTGGAATCCACGCCAGCCACCGCGGCATGCTTGGGCTCCCGGCCTTCCAAGGAGGCGTATCGATTGGTTCCCACCGTCACGCCACCCGCCGAAGCGATCTTAAATCCATTGGTGAACGCGTCGTTGGGAGGCCGTGGAACTATGCGATAGGTGAGATCCAGGCGATTCGTGGTCAGCACGGGCTCCTCCGCCGGCGGTTCGTTGGTAATCGAACTCAAATCCGTGCCGATCAATACGAGCCGGAGTTGGATCGTCGTTTCCTCGGTGATGATCGGCGCCACCAGGTTCCCGCGGAACACGCCGTCCTCGCCCGCGTTGTCCGGTGGACGGCCGGTGTCATTGAAAGCGATGGTGTTGGTCCCCTCGCGCCCCGTGATCAGAATGTTGGTGAACGCCAGGAAATTGCTCACCGTGACCGAAATCACATTGGTTGTCCCCGTGATCAGAATCGCGTTGTTGGTCGGCACCACCGAAAATTCGAGGCGCACGGCCTGGTTGGTCGCGGGTGGCTCCTGACCGCGCAAAGGCAGACCAAGCCAAAGCAGCAAAAGCCCAGGCAGAAATCGGCCAACGGATGACATGACACAGAGATAGGCGAACGCCGGACACCGAACAACCCAAAAGGCTTGCATCTGTGGTCTTTTGTCTTTCATCGGCCGTGGTTTCGCTGGCAGCGTGTGCGCCGTATCCAACCATCAGCGCGATCAGGCGCGTCCCAGTCATTCGCCACCGTGAAAATGCCCTGCCCTTACCAAGGCCGCCGAATCTGCGGATTCCCACCGACCGCTGCCGCGCTGCTCGCACTCCTCGTGGGCGTCTTCGCCACCGCCGCGCACGGACAAACCCCCGGCCTGCTCCGCGAATTCTACGCCGATATCCCCGGGAATAGCGTCTCGGATCTGACCAGTGCCCCGGCCTTTCCCGATCGACCGACCTCCACCCAAATCCTCACCAACCTCTTCGAAACAGGTCCCGATGAGGCCGAGAATTATGGCCAACGCATCCGGGCCTACGTCATCCCGCCCGAAACGGGTAACTACGTCTTCGGTATCTCCAGCGACGACCAGTCGGCTCTTTATCTCAGCACCGATTCCGACCCCTTGCACCAGCGGATCATCGCCAGCGTGAATTCATGGACCGGTTTTCGGGACTGGTTCTCCGAGCCCAGCCAGCAATCCTCACCCATCCGCCTGGAGGCCGGCCGCCTCTACTATATCGAGGCGCTGCAGAAAGAAGGGGGCGGCGGCGATCATCTTTCGGTCCGTTGGACGCTGCCTTCAGGGGCCGTGGAGGAGCCGATCCCGGCCTCCGCGTTCCTGCCGTTCGGAACCCCGCTCTTTCCGCCGGAAATTACGCGACAACCGGCCAGCATCACCGTCGCCGAAGGCACGCCAGCGACCTTTTTGGTCACCGTGTCCAACAGCGATCCGATCCAGTACCAGTGGCAGCGCAACGGGGTCGCCATCCCGGGTGCCACACGCTCCTCACTCGTCCTGCCCAGGGTCTCCTTCAATGATCAGGGCGCCCGTTTTCGCTGCACCCTGGTGAATCCGCTGGGAGTCGTCATCTCCGAGGAAGCCGTGCTCACGGTGCTTCCCGACCGCCAGCCCCCCACCCTCGACACGGTCTTCAATACCTCGTTGACCAACGTGGTGGTGCGGTTCAGTGAACCGATCGATGTCACCACGGGCACCCGGCCGGGGAACTACACCCTTTCCGGCGGTATCACAGTCTCCGGAGCGCGCCCGGGCTCCACGGATCTCGAGGTGGTCCTGGGGACCTCGACGCTCACCCCGGGCTCCACTTACGTTCTGACTGTCAGTGGCGTCGCTGACCGCGCCGTTCAAGCCAACATCATCAGCCCCAATTCGCGTATCGAATTCACCGCGCTGGACCTCGCTCCCACGGGGCTGGGCAGACCTCCCACAGAGGGCATCGTCAAGCCCGTGCTGGGAGGCGTCGACATCACGGCCACCGGACGCGGCTTCGGTGGGACCAATGACCAAGCTCACTTCAGTTTCCAACGGCGGACCGGAGACTTCGATCTCCAGGTCCGGCTGGCCTCGATGGAATTGGGCACGATCTTCGCCCAGGCCGGTTTGCTGGCGCGCCAAAGCCTCGACGCCGACAGTCCCTTCGCCGCCAGTTTCGCCACTCCCAGCCTTGCCGGTTCCCAATTTGCCTGGCGTTCCGCGACCGGAGCGGTAGCCCAGGTCCAAGGGTCGTTTCCAGTGAACTATCCAGACACCTGGCTGCGGCTGAAACGGGTCGGCACCAACTTCACAGGTTACGCGTCCTATGACGGCGCTACCTGGTCCCGCCTCGGCACCACCGGAATCGCAGTGTCGAATTCTCTCTACGTGGGTGTCGCCGTCAGCAGCCGATCCACCAATGCCCAGTCCGCCGTGCATGTCGCGTTTCGCGATCTCGAAGACTGGGCTCCAGTCGCCGCCGCCGGAGTGCTCCCCTATGACGTCGAACCTCTCGGACCCTCCAGCCGCCGAACCAGTCTGGTCATTTCCGAGATCCATTTTCATCCCCTCGAATCCGTCGACCGGGCATCGGTGGAATTTATTGAGATCTTCAACGCGGATTCGTCACCGATTGACCTTTCCGGTTTTCGGCTCTCCGGCGACATCGATTACGACTTTCCCCCGGGAACGAGACTCGCCGCCGGGCGTTTTCTCGTGGTGGCCCAGGACCCGGAAGCTCTGGCCGCGGCCTATTCCGGCACCACCGCTCTGGGTCCCTGGCGAGGCACACTGCCGCGCGACGCGGGTACGGTCCGACTGCGAAATCAATCCGGGGCGGTGCTGCTCGAGGTCGACTATACCGACGAATCTCCCTGGCCTGCGGCGGCGGATGGCGGCGGCCATTCGCTGGTGCTTTGGCGTCCCAGCTACGGCGAGGGCGATGCGCGCGCGTGGGGACCCAGCGCCCTTCGCCATGGCACCCCGGGACGCCCCGAAGTGATCCGCGCCGACCGCCTTCGGCCGGTGGTCATCAACGAAGTCCTCTCGCACACCGACGATCCCGAAGCGGATTTTATCGAACTCTATAACCACGGCACCGCCGCCGTGGATCTGTCCGGTTGTATCCTGACCGACGATCCCGGCAACGCGCGGTTCCGCATCCCCACGGGCACCGCTATCGCTCCCGGCGGTCACCTCGCCTGGGACCAGCACCAACTCGGCTTCGCTCTGTCCGCGGCCGGTGAAACGCTCTACTTCCTCAGCCCTGAGGCAGACCGGGTAGTCGACGCCATCCGTTTCGGGCCCCAATTCAACGGGGTTTCCGCCGGACGATTCCCGGACGGAAACAGCACCTGGGCCAATCTCGCCCAACCTTCGCCGGCGGCTGCCAATCCCGGACTTCGGACCAGCGATATTGTCATCAATGAGATTCAGTACCATCCGCCCAACGATCCCCTGGGTGAGTTCGTGGAGCTTTACAATCGTGGAACCACGCCGGTGAACCTGAACGGTTGGCGTTTTGTCGACGGCATCGAGTTCGCCTTCACCAACGACTTCGTAGTGGCCCCCGGCAGTCACGTGATCGTCGCCGCGGACACCGCCTACCTGCGCGCCCAGTACCCGGATCTTCCACCCTCAGTGATTGCGGGTAGCTATAACGGCACGCTCAGCAATAACGGGGAACGCATCGCCCTCGCCCAGCCCGAGTCTCTCATTACCACCAATGCTGCCGGTCAAACGGTGATCCAGCGCGCCTGGGTCGTCGTCAGCGAAGTCACCTATCGTGATGGCGGACGCTGGGGCCGATGGTCGGACGGCGGCGGAAGCAGCCTCGAACTGATCGATCCCCGCTCGGACCCTCGCCTCGCGTCCTCCTGGGCCGATAGCGACGCCTCCGCCACGTCGCCTTGGACCGACGTCGACTTCTCCGGCGTTCTGGAACTCGGCCAGGGGCAGGCCAACGAACTGCACCTGATCCTGCTCGGCTCGGGGGAATGCCTCATCGACGACATCCAGGTCCTCGACGGGTCGGGTGCCAACTTATTGGCCAATTCAACCTTCGAAGGCGGCCTCACCGGGTGGTTCCCCCAGGGCAATCACGTTCAATCCACGATCGCCACCAACGGCTACAACAGCCGGCGCAGCCTGCATCTCAAGGCGTCGGGAGGAGGCGACAACGGAGCCAATCGCATCCGCGCCACGCTCACCGGTGGCGCCCTCTTCGAGAATTCCTTTGCCACCTTCCGCGCCAAGATTCGCTGGCTCCACGGTCATCCCGATCTGTTGCTCCGGCTCAAGGGCAATTACCTCGAAACGACCGCCCACCTCGACGTCCCCACTCAACTTGGAACGCCCGGCCGGCTCAACTCGCGCACCTCAGCCAATGCCGGGCCGAGCGTCGCCGAGGTCGTCCACCGACCCATTCTTCCCGCGGCCCTCGAACCGGTCATCGTCACCGCCCGACTTCAGGATCCCGACGGCGTCCGCTCCGCGAAACTGAAAGTGCGCTATGACCCGTCCGTCAGCGTTACGGACATACCCATGACCGACGACGGTCAAGGCGCGGATGCCCTCAAAGGCGACGGCATCTTCTCCGCCCGCATCCCGGGGCAAGCCACCGGGGTGATCGCCGCCTTCCGCATCGAAGCCGTCGATTTTGCCGCCCGGCCCGCGACCAACATCGTTCCCCATCCCGCGGCTGGAGGGGAATGCCTGGTCCGGTTCGGCGATGAAATCCCGGCGGGCAGCTTTGGCACGTACCGCCTGTGGATGACCCAGGCCAACACCGATGCATGGACGGCGCGCGAATACATGAGCAATGAAGCCCTGGACGGCACCATCGTTTACGGTTCCACCCGGGTCATCTACAACGGCGGCGCCCGCTACCGAGGCAGTCCCTTCATTCGGCCGAACTACGACGGACCCACGGGAAATCTCTGTGCTTATGTCTGGACGGTTCCAGCGGACGACCTCCTGCTGGGCTCGGACGAATTCAATCTGGACTGGCTGGAGCAACCCGGCCGAGACCCGACGCTTCAGCGGGAGCGCATCTCGTTCTGGATCGGCGACCAGTTGGGTGTGCCGTTCAGCCACCAGAAATACGTCAGGGTCTTCGTCAATGGAATTCGCCGTGGCGAGGTGTATGCCGATTCCCAGCAGCCCAACAGCGATTACATCGCCAGCTGGTTTCCAGACGCGGATAGCGGTCAGATCTTCAAAATCGACGATTGGTTCGAGTTTAGCGAATTCGCCACCATGGAGTTCAACATCAATGCCCGTCTCGAACGCTACTCGAACAGCCTCGGGCAGCCTCACAAGACGCGGTACCGCTGGAGCTGGGAGAAAAAGTCCAATCGCGGTCTCGACGATGATTACTCCGATCTCCTGGCGTTGGTAGAGGCGTTCAATAATGCGGATGAAGCCCAGTACAGCCGACGCATCTCCGAACTCGTCGACCTCGATGGCTGGCTGCGGTCCATCGCGACGCGACGGGTCGTGGCCGATTGGGATGGCTACGGGTATTCCCGAGGCAAGAACACCTTTATGTACCTGCCACCCGGTGGACGCTGGCGACTCCTGCTCTGGGATCTGGACTTCTCGCTCGGCGGCGGCAGCGACGGGCCTTCCACCGATTTGTACACCGCGGAGGATCCCACGATGGAACGCGTCTATCGTCACCCGTTGTTTGGACGGGTCTACCTCCAGGCCTTCCAGGACGCGGTCCGCGGCCCGCTGGCCGCGGGTGTCGTCGATCCCCTCCTCCTCGCCAACTACGAGGCGTTCATCGGCAACGGCGTCACCGCCGCCAGTCCAACACCCATCCGGTCCTTCATCCAAAACCGCCGCGATTACCTCAATCGCGTGCTGGCGTCGAATACAGCGCCTTGGACCGTTCAGGGTCCCACCAACCTCAGCCCCGCCCTGGATCAAAACGTAGTCACACTCACCGGCACCGCGCCGATAGAGTTGCGCTCCATCGCCATCAACGGGCTGGCGTACGAACCCCAATGGCAGACGCGCTCCAATTGGTCGCTCCAGATCCCCCTCCGCGCCGGCACCAATTATCTCTCCCTCGCCGGTCTCGACCGCCGCGGGCAAAGGATCCAAGGAGCCAGTGGGACCCTCGCTCTCGTGTATAGTGGCGAGGAAGAGCGCCCCGAGGACTTCGTGCGCTTCACCGAAATCATGTACGAGCCCATTGATCCCGATGCGGAATTCGTCGAGATCCATAATGCCTCGACCAAGACCACCTTCGACCTTTCAGGCTGGCACATCGATGGCCTGGATTTGACCCTTCCAGGCGGAAGCCAACTCGCCCCGCGCGGATTCCTCCTCGTCGCAAAAAACCGGGCCCGGTTCGAAACCCTCTTTGGCACCGGGTTGCCGGTTGTCGCCGAATACCCCGGCCGACTGAACAACGGCGGTGAAACCCTGCGCCTCCAACGCCCGGGCGACACCTCACAGCCCTGGACCACGGTGGCGGAGGTCACTTACTCGAACCGCCTGCCATGGCCATCCCGCGCCGCCGGTGCCGGCGGGTCGCTGCAGGCCTTGGATGCCAATCGCGACACCCGCCGTCCGGCAAATTGGATCGCCACCGACGCCGACGGGCATGGGTACGCCGCCTGGAAATTCGCCTCCGTCACCGCCCGCGCCAACTCCTCCCAACTCCTGGTCTCGCTCGGCAATGCCGGAGAAGTGCACCTCGATGACGTCTCCCTCGTGGCGGGAACGGTGCCCCGAGTCGGCCCGGAACTCCTGGCCAACGGAGGATTCGAAGAGCCCCTTTCGCCGCACTGGATCACCGGCACCGCGGTCACCGGCTCGTTCATTGACCCCAGTGTGCGGCGCTCCGGTCGATCCAGCTTGCGCCTGGTCGCCTCGACCCAAGCCACCACCACCGAAGCCTCGCTTCGCCAAATAATCGCACCCTCCTTGACCGCCGGATCGACCTACACCCTTAGTTTTTGGTACCTGGCCCATCCGCAGGGCGGGGACATTACCATTCGCCTGGACGGTGGCGGACTCCTGCTTTCGGTCAATGGACTCGAAACCGCCGTCGCCCCAGCGTCGCCCGGCGAGTTCAGTTCGGTCCGCGACACACTGACGCCATTCGCCGAACTCTGGATCAATGAGGTGCGCCCCGCCGGATTCGGGGTCGACACTTCGGGTTGGGTGGAACTCCATAATGCCGGAAGCACCGCGATCCATCTCGCCGGATGGTTCCTTTCGCCGGATCCCTCCGATCTGGGCCGGTGGTCCTTCCCTGCTGGAACCACCATCGGGCCCGGCGCCTTCCTGGTGGTCGGCCTGGGTGGCCCGGCCGGAGACCGCAGCGACCTGCATACCACCTTCGAAATGCCTCCGGGCTCCGGATCCATCGTACTTTCACGCACTGGAAACGGCGTTCCCACTCCGATCGATTACCTGCACTTCGACCACCTCGCTCCTGGCCGTTCCATCGGTTCCTACCCCGACGGCGCCTGGTCCGACCGCAAGGTCTTCGAGAACCCCACGCCGGGCGCGCCCAATGACCCCACCAGCCACCCGGTTCGACTCGCCATCAACGAATGGATGTCGCGCAACACCCAGACCATCGCGGACCCCGCCGATGGTGACTACGACGACTGGTTCGAGATCATCAATCTCGGCACCACCGATGTCGACCTGACCGGCTTTACCCTCAGCGATGATCTCACGGATCCAGCCAAAACCACGATTCCATCCGGCTTTGTTCTCCCGCCCCGCGGCATCCTCCTGATCTGGGCCGACGGTGAACCGGGCCAAACCGTTCCTGGAACATCGCTGCACGCCGACTTCGCCCTGTCCGCCAATGGCGACACCGTGGCTCTGTTTGCGCCCGGCGGCACCATCGTCGACGCCGTCTCCTTCGGCCCCCTCGATCGTGATGTCAGCGGCGGACTCCAACCCGACGGCGCCATCGGCTCGGTCGTGCGTCTTCCGCAACCAAGTCCCGGACTTCTCAATTTCCCGGACCTTGCCGGTGAGATCCGGATCACCTCGGTGGCCGCCACCCTCACTCAGTTCTCGCTCACCTGGACCTCGGCCCCAGGGGATCAATACCAGGTCCAATCCTCCGTCGCGGTTGGCGGAGTTTGGGAGGATGCCGGCGACCCCGTCCTCGCCACCGGCGCGAGCACCACTTGGACCGACTTCTCCAGCGCCGGAGCCAAGGCCCGATTCTACCGGGTCCGAAAACGAACGCCGTAAGACGGTTTCATTTCAGTCGCGGATCGCGGGACCAAGCCACATGGCCGTCGAGCCAGAGGCGGTTTCGACCCTTTGCGTGTGCCGCCCATCCGCGGAGTGGCTCCTCCACGCCGGGTGCGGCCGCGGGAAAGTAGACATCCACCGCCCATTCCACATCCGCCATGCCCTCGGGAACTCCCACTTGCGGGTTCTTGGCTTCGCGCAAATCAAGCACCGCCTGGTCGCGGCGTTTCAGCCAGAAATTGTCCAAAGCCACAGGGTCGTCGATCCGATCAAACCGCCAGAACCAATACCGCACCGCCGGGGCGTTGGTGAGGGCGAGTTGGCGGGTCTGCGGAACATCCATTGCCTTCCGCGACTCCAGACTCGGACACCGCCAAACCGCCGTCGCGGCCGGCACTTCGTTGCTCAGAACCAGCGGCACCCAACCCGCCCTTGGATCACTCGGCGGCCACGAGGTCCAGGGGCGATAGCCTCCCGGCAACATGGACTTCAGATCGCGTCGATCGGGAAAACGGTCGTCGTGTTCTCCGAGGTACATTTCCCAGGCCAACCCCATTTGGCGCAGATTGCCGCGACACTCGGTGGCTCGGGCCTGGGCTTTGGCTCGTGCCAGTCCAGGCAGAAGCAATGAGGCGAGGATGGCGATGATGGCGATCACCACCAGCAACTCGACCAAGGTGAACCCCCGGGAAACCCGCATCCGCACGCAACCATCACGTTCGGGAGCGGTCATCGGGAGGGTAACGCAAAGGCCACGTACGCGTCGCCGCTCCTGGTCCCCAATTTGCCGCCGCCACAGGCGATGACCACAAACTGCCGTCCCCCGGCTGCGTAGACCGAGGGCGTCGCGTATCCGCCCGCCGGCAGCGTCGCCTCCCACAGCTTCCGCCCTGTTCGTATTTCGAAGGCCCGCATCTTCTCGTCCTTCGTGGCGGCGATGAAAAGCAGTCCCGACGCCGTCACCACCGGTCCGCCATAGTTCTCTGTCCCCGTTGGCGCCATCCCACGGGCGGTGAGTTCCGGCAGTTCCCCCAGCGGCACCTGCCAATCGATCTCGCCACGGTGCAGATCAATCGACGTCAGGGTTCCCCACGGCGGCTTTACCGCAGGATAACCGTCCGGATCGGTCCAGCGATTATAGCCGGTATGTCCGTAGGGCGACCGAATCGTCGCCGACGCCCCGGTCGATGCGGGTTCGGGATGGCGTTCTTCTCCCGACGGTTGGGCAGCTGCCACCGGCGTTTCCTTGCCCAGAAGAAGCCGCGCCAATCCGCGGCGATCGCTTTCCGCCAGGAAACTGAAGGACGGCATGTTGCCACGCCCGGTCGCCAACAGCTGCACAATGTCGTCTTCCTTCAGTTTCTCACCCACCTTCACCAGACTCGGAACATTGCGGCCCGCCTCTCCTTCCCGGTTCAACCCGTGGCACGCGGCGCAGACCGCATTGTAGAATTGCTGGGGCGATCCAAGATGCCCCTGTCCAGATGCCGCCTGCGTCTCGATCATCTGCAGGATCCAGGGCATCTCGTTGGCGTTCACGAACAGCCGCCCTGAGGCGGGATCAAACGCCGCTCCACCCCATTCCGCCCCTCCATCAAACCCAGGAAAAATCACCGTCCCATTGGTACTCGGGGGAGACCACGGTTGGTGCGGCAGGATCTGGCGCCATCGCGCGAAAACCGCCGCCCGCGCCTCGGGGGTGCGATCAGTGATCGTCTCCTCGCCAAACCACTGGCGGGAAAACGGCGGCGGCTTCAACGGCACCGGTTGCGTCGGCCATGCCGATTCACCCGCCAAATCCGACTTCGGCGCCGGTCGCTCTTCGATGGGAAACAAGGGAGTCCCGGTCTCTCGTTCGAAAACGTACACGTGGCCTGACTTCGTCGTCTGTGCGACCGCATCGATCGAACGCCCCTCGCGCCGCACGGTGACCAAGGTCGGTGGCGCCGGGAAATCGCGGTCCCAAAGATCATGATGGACCGCTTGGAAATGCCACAACCGGCGCCCGGTGGCGGCATCCAAGGCCAGCAGGCAGTTGGCAAACAGGTTCTGTCCCAGCCGGTCGCCGCCCCAAAAATCGAAGGCGGCGGAACCGGTCGGCACGAACAGGATTCCCCGTGTTTCGTCCACCGCCATGCCAGCCCAACAATTCGCACCGCCCACGTGCTGCCACGCGTCCGGAGGCCATGTCTCGTACCCGAACTCGCCCGGGTGCGGAATGGTTCGAAACGTCCAGACGATGCGGCCCGTTCGCACGTCATACGCCCGAATGTGCCCCGGCGACGCCGGTCCCGGTCCTTCCGAAACACGGGTTGGCAGGATAAACAGGTTCCGCCACACCGATCCCGGAGAGTTGCCCAACACGAACTGCTGTTCGACAGGTCGATCCAACCCGTCGCGAATGTCGACACGCCCCTGCTTGCCAAAGCTCTCGATCAACCGGCCGGTGGCGGCGTCCACTGCGAACAGTTCCTGTCCCGCGGTATAAAGAACACGCCGGTCCATGCCGTCCTCCGCCTGCCAGATGGCAACGCCGCGATTGACCCCGAGGGAGTTGTTCCCGGTCTTTCCTTCAAAGGGATCGAACCGCCACCGCTCGCGGCCGGTGGCGGCGTCCAACGCAAAGAGCTTCAGCGTGGGCGTCGTTCCATAAAGCACCCCCTCCACAATCACCGGATTGCACTGGATCTGCGTCCGGTTCTCGGGACTCGCATCCCCCGACCGATAGGTCCAGGCCACCTCGAGTCGAGCCACATTGTCCACCGTCACCTGGTTGAGCGCGGAATAATGGCGACGCCCGCCGTCGCCGAGCGCGGCCGGCCAGTCGTTGGTCGACGCGCGACTCACCCCCATCCCCAGACACAGCAACCATCCCATGCCAATCCCGGTTCCAATTCCGACTCGGATTCGATGAGGGCGCGGGGTGCGGATCACGGCGATATTTTTCAGAACCACCGCCGGAAACGCGAGCCTTGTGACAACGGCCCATCTCAACCTCGACCCCGGCGTTCACCTCGCTCTCCGACAAACGACTCGCCGCGGGCGACCTCGAAGGTCAGCGTTCCGGAACCGATGAATCTCACCACCGATCCGATTCCCCGATTGGTGCGGGAACTCGCCATCCCGGCGAGCGTGGGATTCTTTTTCAGCACCATGTTCAACGTGGTGGACACCTGGTGGGCGGGACGCATCTCGACCCAGGCCCAGGCGGCGTTGTCCCTGTCGTTTCCCGTCTTCTTCATCCTCATCGCCACCGGCAGCGGTATCGCCCAGGGCGCCACCGCCCTGATCGCCAACGCCCTGGGCGGCGGTGATTTGGTCAAGGCCCGGCACTACGCCGCCCAATCCGCCGTCCTGGGAGCCATCGGCGGCCTGGTGCTCACCGGCCTGGGTTGGGTGCTATCCCCCTGGCTGTTCCGACTCCTCGGCGCCACCGACGAGTACCTGGACCACTGCACGTCCTACATGAACACCATCCTCTCGGGGGCCGTGTTCTTCCTGCTGCAGTCCATTCTCAACGGCGGCCTCCAGGCCCAGGGCGATACGCGCACCTTTCGCAACGTTCTCGTCGTCGGTTGCCTGCTCAATGTCGGCCTCGATCCCTGGTTTCTCTATGGCGGAGGCGGTCTACCGGCCATGGGCATCGCCGGGATCGCCGGCTCCACCGTCCTGGTCACGTTCGGCGGCGCCCTCTACATCGCACGACGCCTCCGCGCCACCCCGATGGGCCGGCAGTTCGCATCTGCCGATTTCCGGCCTTCAGGTGCCGCGTTTGCCGACATCCTCCGTCAGGGCCTGCCCGCCAGTCTCAATATGATGACCGTGGCGCTCGGCATCTTTGTCATCACCTGGTTTGTCAGCCGGTTCAGCCCAAAAGGGGTCGCCGCCTACGGCATCGCGACACGGGTCGAGCAGGTCATCCTGCTCCCCACCATCGGACTCAACATCGCCACCCTGACCTTGGTCGGACAGAACTTCGGCGCCGGAAAGCGGGCGCGTGTGGGTGAGGCTTGGCGTACCGCCCTGCGCTACGGACTCTCGTTGATGGCGTGCGGTGGCGTGATCCTGCTGCTTCTGGCAGGCCCGGTAATGCGGGTTTTCAGTTCAGATCCGGAGGTGATTCGAGCCGGCAGTGACTACCTGCGGGTCGCCGCCCTCACCCTGGGATCCTACGTCATTCTCTATCAGACGGTGTTCATGCTGCAGGGCATGAAACAGCCGATGTTCGGACTCTGGGTGGGCCTTTACCGGCAGGGACTGGCCCCTGCCGTGGTTTTCCCTCTTCTTGCGTTCGCGGCTGGCCTTGGCCTCAGCGGCGTCTGGTGGGGCATTTTCCTGGTGAATTGGAGTGCCGCCATCATCACTTGGTGGCTCGGACGGAGAATCCTGGAGCGTCCGCCGATGTCCACCGCCGGATCGGAATGATCGGAAGGGTTGGGAATGGATCACATCCGCATGCCCAACTCCCGGACCAGAAACGCCCACCGATCCGCCGCTTCGGCGATCAATTTGGTGGTTGGCTTTCCAGCACCGTGCCCCGCCTTGGCGTCGATCCGAATGAGCACCGGGTTCGGACCCGTGTGCGACTCCTGAAGGCGTGCGGCAAACTTGAAGCTGTGGGCCGGAACGACGCGATCGTCATGATCCGCCGTTGTCACAAGCGTGGACGGATAACGCGCGCCCTTCTTGAGATTGTGGTAAGGCGAATACGCCAACAGGGCTTTGAATTCATCGGCATTCTCGCTGCTGCCATAGTCGCTCGTCCATGCCCAGCCGATGGTGAATTTGTGGAATCGCAGCATGTCCATCACGCCCACGGCCGGCAGCGCCGCGGCAAAGAGGTCGGGACGCTGGGTCATGCAGGCCCCCACCAGCAATCCGCCGTTGCTCCCGCCCCCGATGGCGAGCTTGGCGGGCGATGTGTAATGGTTGGCGATCAGCCATTCCGCCGCGGCGATGAAATCGTCGAAGACATTCTGCTTCTGCAGCTTGGTGCCCGCCTTGTGCCACGCTTCGCCGTATTCGCCGCCCCCGCGCAGGTTCGGCACCGCATACACCCCCCCCATCTCCATCCAGGCGGCGTTCGGTACTGAGAAAGTAGGGGTAATACTAATATTGAAGCCGCCATAACCGTACAAATAGGTCGGGTTCCTGCCATTCAGCTTCAATCCCTTTCGATGCGTGATGAACATCGGGATCCGGGTCCCGTCCTTGCTGGTGTAAAACACCTGCTTCGTCTCGTACTTGCTGGAATCGAAATCGACCTTTGGCTGACGCCACAGCGTGCTGACACCCGTGGCGAGGTCATACCGAAAGACCGTCCCCGGCATGGTGAATCCCGTGAATGAATAGAAGGTCTCCTGCTGGTCCCGCTTCCCCTCGAATCCCGATACCGTACCGATGCCTGGTAACTCCACGTCGCGCTCCCGCCGTCCATCCAGCGCATGCACCCGAACCACGCTGCGCGCATCCTTCAGATAGGCGCAAACGAAGCGGTTCCCAATGACGCTCACACCGGTCAGCGTGTCTTCGGATTGCGGGATGATTTCCCGCCAGTTCGACCGCTCCGGGCGCGTGACGTCGATGGCGATCACCCGGGCCCGTGGAGCGTCCAAATCGGTCCGAAACCAGAATACCGGCCCGTCGTTGTCGAGAAAGGTGTAATCCGCGTCAAAATCCATCAGCAATTCCGTCACCTTGCCGCCGGGAGCTGACAAATCCTTGTAAAGCACCCGGTTTCTCGGGTCGGTGCCCTCGGTGGCGGTGATCACCAGGTACCGCCCGTCGTCCGTTACTGTTCCATTGAAATTCCACTCCTTCTTGTCGGCACGTTGATAAATCAGCGTGTCGGAACTCTGCGGCGTTCCCAGTCGGTGAAAGTAGAGTTTGTGAAAGTAGTTTGCCTTGGTGAGCTTCTCGTCCTGTTTGGGCTCGTCATAGCGACTGTAAAAGAATCCAGAGCCGTCCTTGGCCCAGGAGGCCGCCGAGAATTTCACCCAATTGACGAAGTCGGGAAGGTCCTTGCCGGTGGCGACCTCTCGAACCCGCCATTCCTGCCAGTCAGAACCGGACCGGGCGATGCCATAGGCGAAGCGCTTGCCATCGTCCGACAGTGCCGCCCCCGCCAAGGCCACCGTGCCGTCGCTGGAGAGCTTGTTAGGGTCCAGAAGTTCCTGCATTTCGCCATCCAACGTCCCCATGCTGTAAACCACCGCCTGGTTCTGCAGCCCATTGTTGCGGGAAACGAAATAGCGATCGCCGCGGCGCGTCGGGGTGCCCCAACGCTCGAAATTCCATAACTGGGTCAGCCGATTCGAGATCGCGTTCCGTTGGGGAATGGATTCGAGATACCGGAATGTCACCTGATTCTGCGCCTCGACCCAGGACTTGGTTTCCGGTGCGTTGTCATCTTCCAGCCAACGATAGGGATCGGCTACCGGCGTTCCATGCAGGTCTTCCACCACCGCGTCTTTGCGGGTAGCCGGATAGGAAAGAGACGACTTCTTCACAGGGGTGGGAGAGCAGGAACACATCACGATGACTGCCAGCGACAGCAACAAGGCCGGGACCTTCATGGTGGACGCAGGCTCGCTGCCGTTGCGCTTCATCGTCAAAATCAAAATCCGACCGTTATCGGCCGTCGGGCATTCTTACACCCCACTTCCCCGGAGAATACGCGACAAGGTATTCCCGGGCAGTTTGTTAGGGCTGATGAATTCGACATGAGCGCTCCCGACCGTAAGGAATGCCGACGCTTTGCCCCCGGTTGCCGTCACTTGCTCCCGCGACGTGGGCTTCGCTTCTCACCGTTTTCCAAGGAATTCGGGCCACATCCCGTTATAGTCCGAGCACTGGCACCATCAATGCTCGAAAGGTGCTGACGGTGGTTGAAGGGACGAAACGTTGCTGAAGGGTCTCTATTCGCATCAGGCAACTCATCCCGATGCCGGGCTGCACCCGGTCTAGGGAGAGGTTTGTTTTGCCGGGATCAAGGCGCGTTCCAATCCAAAAGACCGGGTGATGCTGGGTCCGACCCTGTGCCGGACACGAGTCTTTGCCTGATTCGATCGCCCAGGGAGAGATGAAGGAGATCATCAACGATCATCATGCCTGGTACGTGGTGCGAACCGCCCGCGATCAGGAGAAAGCCGTCGCGGATGCCTTGGCGGTGTGCGATGGCATAGAAGTCTTCCTTCCCTGGATCCGGTCCCGAATTCCGGCAAACTCGCAACCTGCCCTCAAAGCGGAACCGGTCTTTCCACGTCACCTCTTCGTTCGCGCGACGGTCCAGAACCTGCTGAGACAGCTCGATCGGATTGACGGCGCCAAGGAACTCGCCGCCTACGGAGGCCATGTCGCCGAGATTCCAGAAACCGAGATCGCCACGTTCCGAGGCCTCTTCGACTCCTCCGACTCGATTCCACACCCGCCCCATTGCCACGATCCCAAGGCCACTTTTGCGCTCGAGAACGATCCTTGGCTCCACCTGCGTGCCGCCATTGAGTACGACTTCCCGGCCGCCCGCCGCGTCCGCTTCCTGTGCCGCAAATTGCGCATTCAAGCCCGGGATCACCACGCTCCAACACTGGCACCCACCCGTCGCCGACACCCGATCAACGCCACCGCCCCGGCCCCGCGCGCTGCTGGCGATCATTGGGTTCATCCGAATCCGCCCACGAGCCAGGATCGGGTGGCCCATAGCCCCACCAGCGCAGTCGAATCCTGAGACCGTCGTGCCCGCTTCCGGATCGGACGTCCGGAGGTTTCGCCCGCGCTCTTGACCCGCAACGCGATCCCGCCCAGGCATAGCGCCAGCCGGCATGAACCAGTCATCCCGAAAGGTGTTGGTGGCGGACGATGAGGAAACGATCCGAAAACTCCTGGAGTATAATCTTCGCAAGAATGGCTTCGAACCCCTGCTCGCCTGCAACGGCCGAGAAGCCATCGCCCTCGCCACCGAGGATCTCGCCTGCGCCCTCATCGACCTGAAGATGCCGGACGTCGATGGCATGGGGGTTCTCGCCCACTTCAGAAAGCATCAGATCGACGTTCCTCTGGTCATGATCTCCGCAGTCGGCCAGGTCCGTGATGCGGTGATGGCCTTGAAGATGGGGGCCTTCGAGTACGTCACCAAACCCTTCGAACTGGACGAACTGCTGGCCATCGTCCAGTCGGCCTCCCGGCTTGGGGTCGCTCTGCGTGAAAACCGGCAATGGCAGGAAGCCATGACCGGAACGGCCCCGGAACCGTTGTTCGCCGGGAGATCCGCCGCCGCCCAACGCCTCCTCGAAGATATCTCCCGCATCGCGAACCTGGATGTCACCGTCCTGCTCACCGGCGAAAGCGGGGTCGGCAAGGGCCTCGTCGCCCGACTCATTCACCGGCAAAGCCGCCGCGCCACCCGTCCCTTCGTCACCGTCAGCTGCCCCGCTCTTCCCCGCGAACTGCTCGAGTCCGAAATGTTCGGCCACGAGAAAGGCGCGTTCACCGGTGCCCTGCAGCGGCGCATGGGCCGAATCGAGATGGCGGAAGGCGGCACGCTGTTCCTCGACGAAATCGGCGACCTCCCCCTGCTCCTCCAACCCAAGCTCCTCAATGTTCTCCAGGACCGCCAGTATCAGCGACTCGGCGGCAGTGACCTGCTCGCGGCGGATATTCGTCTCATCGCCGCCACCAATGTCGACCTCGAGGAGAAGGTTGCGGCCCGCGAGTTCCGCGAAGACCTCTATTACCGGCTGAATGTGATCCCCATTCCCATCCCGCCGCTCCGCGACCGCCTGGAGGACCTTCCCGACCTGTCGCGATTGATCCTCGATCGCATCGCCGCCGCCCGCGGATGCGGTGCCATCGAGATTGCCGATGCCGCCCTCGACCGCCTGCGGCAGCACCGCTGGCCCGGAAATGTCCGTGAACTCGAGAATACGCTCGAACGGGCGTCCGCCTTCTGTGCCCGAAACCGCATCGAGGCCCATGACCTTAACCTCGACGCCCTTCCCGCTGCCCCAGAACTGCCGCCCCATCGCCTTCCGGCCAACAAGGAGCAACTCCAGGTCGGCGGCCTGCCTCTCGCCGACCTCGAACGCCTCGCCATCCAACAAACCCTCGAACTCTGCAAAGGCAACAAAGCCGCCGCCGCACGCAGCCTCGGAGTCACCGAGAAGACCATCTATAACAAACTCTCCCGCCTCGGCCTCCGTTGAAACCACCCGGCCTGGTCCGACCTGCAAACAGGCCGCGACCGGCCCTCACGACGCCTCCGGCACAAGTCGCCGATCCAACCCCGAAGGATGGGGAACACGGTCCGCCGTGCGTCGTCCCCGAGAGGGACCCGCCGCGATGCCGTTCAACTGTCGATGAGCAGTACCTTCCGTCGCCGCGGAAGCACGCGGAACTCCTCCCGGCCCTTCGCCCCCGGTTCCAGGTGTCGTTCGCGCTCCGGACGTTCCACCCAGTGGCGCTCCGGCAGTTGGCTGTCATAGGCACGAACGGACCATCGGCCGGGCCGGAGATTGGGAAACACCGCCTCCCCCGAGGCGGAGGTGAGGCGACGAAACGTCTCATGCCCGTTGCTCACTTCCACCACTTCGCCCACCTGGGGCGCCACGGGCCGATGGGATGCCGCAGTCTCGGCCGCCCCGCCTGCCGCCGGTGGCAATGCCGGTGTTTCCTCAAAGACCGTCAGGGTGACCGTGAGACTCGCTCCGCTCACCACCATGATATCCAGAGCCGCAATCGCATCCTTGCCGACCACCAGACGCTGCGGAATCAACTCAGCCGTCACCCGACCGAATCCCAAAGATCGCTGATCCACCGTCACTGTGTATTCTCCCGCCTTCAACCCGGCGAAGAGGTAGCGCCCCCCGGCATCCGTCACCGCCGTGTCACCAGTGTTCAAGCGGACTACCGCTCGTGCCAACGGTCGCGCCGATGCACCATCGCCGTCCATGACGCGGCCTTGAATCGTCCCGAATCCCCGACGCCGGCTCATCGCCAGGTTCAGCGGAATTCGGTAATTCACCATGACCGACGACTCGACCTCGCGCACTCCGCCGAGACCGGCCACCCGGACCGTTCCCCCGATCTCGTGCCGGTTAGGAAGGGTCCACTCCGCCCCCGCCTGCAACGCGGTCTCAGTTCGTTGCCCCTCCGGGTCCTGCCGGTGGTGGACGGCCGCATGCCATCGGGTGGCACGTGCCACCTGCCAGGTGCCCGCCACGCTCGCCTCCACCGCAGGTCCTGAATTGCCGCGCGCCATGTCCTTGGTGACCGCCAAGGATCCTGAATAAGTCTGGCGATCCGACGCACGCCACAACGCGGTGAGGGAAGATCGCAATGGGGTTCCTGGTGCACCGCTGACGCCCTCCGCCTCCCGCTCCGATCTTCCGAACTCCTGCTCAAAACCCACGCTCCACCGTTGGAATTCGCGCGTGACCCCGACAAGCACCGCGTCTTCACGCCCTTGTTCGGTTCTTTCGAGCCCGATCATCTCCTGCGCGGATTGCCGGTAATCCGCATGGATGGTGGTTCGCTCGGTTAACCGAATCCTCGGTCCAAGCTTCCAAGCGATGTTGCGCGCCGCATTCCCCACAGCGACCCCGCGTCCAACCCCACCGTCTTCATGCCAACGAAACTCCCCGGCCACCCGCGCCCAGGAATTCAGTTCCTGAAAGAATCCTGTCGCCGTGGTCGAGCGATCCGTCGTTGCCCCATGAAACTCGCGACCAGCCCGAGTGTGGGACGCATGCCACCCTCCCTGCTCCCCCCACCGACCATGAGCTTCGGCACGCCACGCGGTTCCTTCTCCCAGGTCCGATGCCGCGTCATCCAGCGCCGCTTCGAAGAGCACCTGCAGGCGCCGGCTCAGGGACCAACCGGTCTGGACGGAGTGCAAACCCATCGACCGCCCCTCACGATCGGCGGTTCCCAACGAATTCCATCGCAGGGATAACCCCGGGGGCGCCGTCCATCCGAGGTAACCGCCGAATTCCTGTGGCGCCGACGGATCCGTTCGATCCTTCATCGCAAACAACCCCGCTTGAATGCCGTCCTGGTGATAGTCCAGGCCGATGCCGCGTTGGTTTCCCAGCGACTTGAGCAGGGGCGAGACGGAGAACGGCCGGTCGCCGAGGTGAACATCCCAAATCGCCGAAGAAAGACTGAAACCGTACTCCTCCTGGCGACGAAGACTGCTCGAGGCGCCGCCTCCGTCGGGACCTCGAAATCGAAAGTCCGTTCTCACCGCTCCATCCTCTGTCAACGCGCCACGACCGGAGAGTTCCGTCTGAATTCCCGGATCACGCCCGCTTTCCCAGGCGGCGGTGGTCGTCCATTGAACCGGAAGTCGATGATACGGATCAAACTTTGGCCCGGCGCTCGCAATCACTTCGATGACCTGCGAGGGCATGGGAATCTTCACGAATCCGGACGTGCCCCACCTCGCCTCCGCCACCCACTGAACCAATTGCAGCACGCGTCGCGGGTGGGCGGCATCAGTGGGTACGCGAATCTTCACCTCGGCGACAGCCCCGGCGGCCAACGGGAATGTGCCCGGAAACACTTCAACGGCGGCTTGCGGGCTCGATTTCCCCGACACCGAAATCTGCACCTCGCAGTTTCCGCGATTCATGAAAGTGGCGGTGTACGCGATCGGATCTCCCGCGACCACCGACGATGGCGCATCGCCCATCGACACCTCGACACGTCCCGAGGATAGCACTTCGAGGGGCAGCACCGTCTCCCCAACGACGACGTCGTTGCGTCGGTTGAGCAATCGGTACCGTCCTTCCTGGCGTCCCGCCGCACCGGTTCCCGGTATGGCGACGGCGACGATGCGGAGACAGGTGCCACCTGGCGGAATCTCGAAGACGGGATCTCCCATGGGGACCGGATTCCATCCGGCGGGCCATGAAATCACCTCGCGAACCTCCATGGCCTGCGTGCCGGGATTTCGAATCACCACATTCCGAGTGGCGATCCGTCCGGCCTCCGCCGCCATTTCCGAAAGTCCCAATCTCAGTTCGAGCTCCGGAGTCCCTCCCAGACTCCTGGCGATGAAACCGCCCCAAAACACGCACGACAATGCTCGCCTCACGGGACATCCAACACGTATTGCGCGCCGCTAACGCTTTCGCCCCCGGCATCGAGAACGGCCAGAGCGTTGTATTTGCCAGCGGGTATGGACGTCAGATCAAAGCGGTAACGGTACGAACATCCCGGATAGAGACGCACCTTGGCCGTCTCGAGATTCGCCACACGGGTGCCCGAAGCAGCAAAGAGTTCGAGCGTAACCGCCGGGCGCACCATTCCTCCCCCCCGATTCTCGACATCCAGCGAGAACGATTTCCCCCGACTGTCGTGGTCCATCGCCTTCTGTAAAACCTTCAGACTCGGGGGCGCCTCAGGTCCAAAGTCATGAACGATTTGAATGGCGTGCCGAACCACCGTGCGGATGGCCGCCTTGCGCTCGGCAGGGTTGTTTCCGCGAGCAGGAGCCACAATCGCCTCCGTTTGCTCGATCATGACGAGGCTCCAATACGTGCCATTCAACGTGGCATCGTTGGGAGCCACGACCCGATAGTTGACCTCTGCCGTTCCATTCGGTGCGATCGATACCTGGTTCACGTCGATTGCCAACCAGGACGCATTGGACCTGGGCATCGAGCCCGGTGTGGCGAAATCGCTCTCGCCGCCCGCGGAGAACCGGTAGTCCGTCTGATAGACCCGCACCTCCGCCGGTTCGTTGCCGCGATTCAGGACCGTGATTGTTCCCGACCCTGTGCCGCCGGGTGTCAATGCACTGCGATGCACCGTCTCGCCAACGATGACCAGGCGCGCCTGTGCCTGAGGTCCTGACACCAGCAACATCCAGGCGAATCCGCCCAGAATCATCCGCCCAAGGTCGCGGATGATGTTTCGAAACAAATTCTGACAAACGTCGATGTAGATTTTCATGGATCAATGAGTGTGAAGAGAACCGCGCGGGAAAAGGAACCGGGTGCGGCAAAGAGATCGTACCGAAACCGGTACCGGAGCCGCACCGGGTCGCGCAGGGAAGCGGGTAGACGAAACGCCAGCATGCAGGATCGATCCGTCAAACGCTGTCGCCCAAAGCCCACTTCGATCTCGGCCGAAAACAGCTCCACTTCCAGCTCCGTGCCCGGCGGCATCGCCTCGTCCAACGAGGCCATCACCACCTGCCAATCGCCTCGCGGCACACAGTCCAGCGCCGTCTCCACCTCCACCCATGCCGCCCCATCCACCACCACCGGGGACGGCAGACCGACCACCAGGTCGCGCACCGACAACCCCGCCATGGGCGGCTCCGCATGCACGCTCAGAACCCCCCGGACCAATCCGGCCAGGATAAGGACCCAGCAAACAACGTCGGATGGCCGGGGGGATCGGCGAGGAGGTTGGGAGAGGGCCGACATAAGGAAGCGAACTCGATACATCGGCAACGCGGCGTCGGCGACCCCAAGCGCCTTACATTTCAACGACCGTGTAGGTCACTGTGCGCACGAACGGTTCCGTGCTGGCCTTCTCGGTGGCGGTAAAGGTGTATTCGAGATTGAGCCCGGCTTCATTCACTTGGTTCACCTTGGTCGCGATGTCCACGGCCTTCTCCGTCAACACCACGTCGCCCGCCGCCACCGCGCCGTTCGGGGCCGCGGCGTCCAGCACCAGCAGGGTCGCCTCCGGCATCCGGGAATCCAGACTCGCCGTGACCTTCTGGTTGACCTTGTTATTGACCAAAGAGTAGGTCGATTTCGCCGTCGCCTTGCCTTCGCCACCCAGCGGAATGCTGTCGATGATCAGGGCCAACGACTGGTCAGCCACCTGAATGTCCACAAAGGGGCGAACCTGGAAATTCAGTCGCTGAATCGCCGAATCCGCAGCGAACGCGGTGCTGCTTCCAACGGCGACGAGGACCAGGGCTTTGATGATGCGATGCTTCATGTTTTCGATCTCCTTAATGTCTATGTTCTGTTTTTGATGGTTGGTTAATGTGCCGGCTATTCGTACCTGCCGACGTCCGTAGCTATTGCAACTTAGATGCCAGACACTAGCGGACCCAACCGACGGTCCGAGACGATCGAATCACCCATAAAATCAACGGTTTCGCCCTCAAACTCTCTTGGCGCGAAAGGGGCAGCTGTAAAAAATACCGGACCAGGCTTCAGTCCACGGAACGACTTACAGGCTGCCCCCCAACCGATCGCCGCCACGGCTCAATTCGAGGGTTGTCCGCACATTTTTTGTCGAGAACCGGAAGGCTCATCGAGCAGAGTATCTCCCCGGGAGGAAGACGACTTTCATGTACGGTCTCGTCAACAAGGCGGTCCAGGAGATGGTCATCCATCGCCATGGCGACGCGGTTTGGGAGGAAGTAAAATCGCGCGCCGGGGTGGAAGAGGAACTGTTTCTCAGCAGCGAACCGTACCCGGACGAAGTGACCTACCGACTGGTCCAGGCCGCCAGCGAGATCACCGGGACACCCGCCCACGACATCCTTTTCGCCTTCGGTGAGCATTGGGTGCTGCACACGGCGAGACATGGCTATGGAGCCCTCATGGATGCCGGCGGGGGTTCGCTCCCCGAGTTCCTGACCAATCTTCCCAACTTCCACACCCGCATCGCCATGATCTTTCCGCGGCTGAAGCCGCCGCGGTTCCAAGTCACCGCTCTCTCCCACCAGTCGCTTCTCCTGCATTATTTCACCCATCGCCCCGGATTGGCCTCGTTCGTCCAAGGACTCTTGTCCGGTCTGGGGCGGAAATTCGGCACCCCTGTCACTTCGCGGATCGTTAAGAGCAAGGCTGAAGGCGCGGATCATGACGTCTTCCTGGTGGAATGGGAAACGACATGAACCCCGCGGGCCTGACCCTGACAAGCGAGGAACTCGCCGCGTCCTTCCCCTTCCACTTCGCCGTTGATCGCCAGTGGAAGGTGGTCCAGCACGGACGCAATCTGCCTCGGATCTGCCCTCGAATTGCCGTCGGCCAACCCGCGCACACCGCACTGCGCCTCATACGTCCGGAGGTTGCCTTCCAGTGGAGTGATGTATCCGCACATACCCGCAGTCTGTTTCTCCTGGAATGCCTGGACACCGGCGTATCCCTGCGCGGCCAGATGCTACCTTTGGCGAGCGGTCAGGAAATGCTCTTCCTCGGCTCGCCGTGGTTCACCGCGGCCTCGGACGTTCTCGACGCCGGCCTAGGACTCGAGGATTTCGCCATCCATGATCCCGGTATGGACATGCTCCTGGTGATGCATGCGCAGGTGGCAGCCGTCGAGGAACTCAAGGAACTGGCGCAGAAACTGACACGACAGCGCTCCGAATTGAGGATCGCCAATCTTCAACTCCAGGACCAAAACGCCGCCCTCGAATCCGCCCGCCAGGCCCTGGCCCGCAGCGAGGCTGAAGCCCGATTGCTCGGCCTCGTCGCCGCACGAACCAACAACGGCGTGGTGATCACCGATGATCACGGCCGCATTGTCTGGGTGAATCAGGGATTCACGAGAATCACGGGTTACGAACTCGACGAGGTCAAAGGCCAAACCCCGGGACGCATCCTCCAGGGGACAGGAACAGACCCCGCCACGGTCACCTACATGCGCGAGTGCCTTCGCGATCACCGTGGCTTTGAAACCGAGGTCCTCAACTACGCAAAGGACGGAACGCCCTACTGGCTTTCCATCGAAGTGCAACCCGTCCGCAACGCCGAAGGCACCCTCACCCACTATCTCGCCATCGAGACGGATATCACCGGTCGACGCCAGGCCCAGGAAGCACTGCGCGCCGAGAAGGAGATGCTGACTTCCACCCTCGCCAGTATCATCGACGGGGTTATCGCCGTCGACGCGCAGCAGCGTGTCCGCCTCCTCAATCCCACCGCCGAAACCCTCACCGGATGGACCCACGAAACCGCCCAGGGCCAACACCTGGCTGCCGTTCTTCCACTCGCCACCGAAGAGGGCGCTTCCGCCCCAAACCTCATCGAACAAGCCTTCGAACAGCGTCATGAAGTCGGCGATGTTCACGGTACGGAGCCTCGTTGGATCCTGAAATCCCTCGATGGCACGGTCCGGATCGTCGTGGCGTCCGCGCGCCCGATGTTCGACGGCGATCATGCCATCGTCGGAGGTTTGGTCGTGTTTCGCGATGTATCCGCGGAAATCGAGGTCGACCAGATGAAACGCGACTTCGTCTACGCCGTGTCCCACGAACTGCGCACTCCCTTGACTTCCATCCGGGGATTCCTGGCTACACTCCAAAGCGATCCCGAAATCCCTGCCGCCACCAGGAAGGATTTTCTCAACATCGTCTCCGACCAGGCGCTTCGACTGAGTCATCTCGTCGAGGACATCCTCGAAATCTCGCGCATTGAAGCCGGCCAGACCCAGTTCGAAATCGAACGCGTTGATCTCCGTGATCTCGCGCTGCGCAGTCTCCACGAGATCCTTCCCCTGGCGGTCCGCAAACATCTTCGGCTCGACGCCCAGGTGCCCGCCGCCGTCCCTGCCGTCCTCGGCGATCCGGACCGTGTCCGGTCAATCTTCAGCAATCTCCTGGGCAACGCCGTGAAGTTCACCCCCGAAGGCGGAACGGTCACCTTGGAACTCATCACCAAGAACCCGTTCGTGGTGATTTCCGTGCGTGATACCGGCATCGGTATTCCCCCCGACCAGCACGACCGCATTTTCCAGAAGTTCTTTCGCGTCCGCCGACCCGGCTCCCAGATCGCCGGCACCGGTCTCGGCCTGTCCATCGTTCAGTCGGTGGTGGAACGTATGGGTGGCAGCATCGAGGTGGAAAGCGTTCCCGACCAAGGCACCTGCTTCCGCGTCTTCCTCCCGGCGGCGGAAGCAGCCGCGGGACCGGACGCCTGAGGGTCCACCGCGGGTCTTCCCCCATCCCTCCCCTCACCCAGCCACGGAGGCGCCGCGGGTACCGAACGCCCCCGGAGGAGTCTTGCGATCACCTCGACCCGCGGACCGCCGTTGTCGCGGTTCATCGACTGGTGTTTGATCCCGGTGCATGCGCATGCGACCAGCCACCGTGTTGCCGGTTCTCCTGGCCCTCCTTGCAGGAAATGCCGGTGCATCGGAACCGCTGGGCAACCTTTCCCCGGACCAAGCCCTCGCAGCCTTCGAAACCGAACCCGGCTTCGTCGTTGAGTTAGTCGCCTGCGAACCACAAGTCGTTGATCCGGTCGCTCTCGCCTTCGATGAGCACGGCCGGCTCTTTGTCGCCGAAGACCGCGATTATCCCGTCGGAACTCCCGACGGACGTCCGCAAGGTGTCATCGCGCTCCTCGAAGACCTCGACCATGACGGTCGCATGGAGACCCGCCACGATTTCGCCACTGGAATCGCCTTCCCGAATGGCGTGCTGTGCTGGCGCGGGGGCGTCGTCGTGACCGCATCGCCGGATGTCTACTGGCTCTCCGACACCAATGGGGACGGCCGTGCCGATATCCGGGAAACCTGGCTCACCGGTTTCGATACCAACGCCACCTCCCAACTTCGTGCCAATGATCCCACCCTCGGCCCGGACGGATGGATCCACTTCGCCGGCGGCTTGCGTGGTGGGAAGGTCAGCCGACCGGGACGGAACACGGAGGCGGTGGACACCGAGAAGGGCGATCTGCGCTTCCGACCCGACACCGGCGAACTGGAACTCGTCACCGGCAAGTCCCAGTTCGGAATTGCCTTCGACGACACCGGCAATCGGTTTGCCTGCATGAATCGTGTGCAGGTGCAACACGCCCCTTTGGCCGCCAGGCACCTGGCGCGAAATCCGCACCTGCCATCTCCCGGCACCCTTCAGAACTGCCCTGAGTTCGTCGAAAACACCCTGATGCCCCAATACTCGGCGGGCGCTTCCCGTTACTTTCCGATCAGTGCCAACGTGACCACCGCCGACAGCCATGAAGGCACGTATAGCGCCGCCTGCGCGGTACACCTCTACCGGGGCAATCAGTTGCCGACGGAATATCGAGGCGCCGCCTTCTCCTGCGACCCAACCGGAAACCTGGTGCGTGGCGACCGCCTCGAAAAAACCGGGGGCACCTTCGCCGCCCTCCGCATCCACGAAGGCACGGAGGCTCTCCGATCCCGCGACAATTGGTTTCGCCCGGTCTTCCTCGCTGACGGACCCGACGGCGCCCTGTACGTCGCCGACATGTACCGCAGGACCATTGAGCATCCCGAATATCTTCCGGGTGAAGTGCGCCAACACACCGACTTCGAGAGCGGCAAAGGAATGGGCCGCATCTGGCGCCTCCGCGGAACCACCGCCAGGAAGCAGCGCCCCACCGCCCTCGCCCGCGCATCATCCCGGCGTCTTGTCGAGGAACTCGGCTCGCCCATCCCCTGGGTCCGTGATACCGCCTTTCGACTCCTCCTGGAACGTGGTGATCCCGGCGTCGTTGACCGGCTTGTCCGTGATCTTCGCCGAGGATCCTCCTCTGCTGTGACCCTCGCAGCCCAACTTCGACTGGCGGCCGTGCTCGGCGGCCTGACCGACGAGACCCTGCGGCGCGCTCTGAATCATTCCGACCCGGCAATCCGCCAAATCGCCGTGACTTTGTCGGAGCCCCGGCTCCCGTCCACGCCAGCCCTGGTGGAGACGGTCCTGGCCCGCGCAGACGATCCGGATCCGCATGTGCGATTCCAGACGGCGCTCAGCCTCGGGGAGATCCAGGACCCACGGACGCTTCCCGCCTTGGCGCGCATCGCCAATCGACAAGCTTGGGACCGCTGGACGCGCTCGGCCATTTTGTCCTCGCTGGGCCATCGCGAGCAGACCGCCCCATTCGTCGCTGAACTTGCGCGAAACCCCGATCCTAACGAAGGCGTCCTGATCCTCGTCGCCGAGTTAGGTCGACTCACCGCGCTCCAAGCGGGCCAGGAATCCCCGTTGGCACCCGTCATGCAAAATCAGGCCTCGGCCCAAGCCTCCGCAGGATTGGCGTTTCAGATTGCCTTCCTAAGCGGCATCGCCGAAGTCGCCAGAGATGCCGCGCGACTCGCGATGCCAGCGTCGACCGCCACCACGGCTTCGCTATTGGAGGCCGCGAGAAGCCGCGCGTCGAACTCACAACTCTCCCTGCCGCTCCGGCGCCAAGCCCTCCGATTGCTTGCCTTTGATCGGTCCATCGACACCGAACGCGTCCTGAAGAAGCTGTTGGTCGTCTCTGAACCGGCCGATATACAAACCAGCGCCGCCCACAGTCTGCTGTTGGGAGGATCGGCGGACACGGCCGCCGAACTTGTCACGGACTCCGCCTGGGAGTCGCACTCACCGGCCCTTCGCCTTACCTTGATTCAAACCCTTGCCGGTCGCCCGGAGTTGGCCGCCGTGCTCCTCGACGCCATCGAGCGTGGGACGCTGTCGACGGGACTGCTCACTGCCCCTCAGAAGGAAGCTCTGCGGAAATCCAAGGATGCGGTCCTCCGCTCACGCGCCGAACGTCTTGTCTCCTCCGTGCCCGGCGACCGGCTCCAAGCCTTTGAATCCGCCAAGGCATCGCTCCAACTCAGCCCACACGCCCAGAACGGGAAGACCGTCTTCGATCGGGCTTGCGCCAGCTGTCATCGCTTCAATCAGAGAGGCATCCCCGTGGGCCCCGACCTCTTCGGCATCCGGCAACAACCGAAGGAGACCATTCTCTACCACATCATCATTCCCGAGGCGGAAATCGCACCCAACTTTGTGAACTACGAATGCGAACTCAAGGACGGCCGATCCCTGGCCGGACTGCTCGCCTCGGAATCGGCGGCCAGCGTGACCCTCCGCATGGCACAAGGTCAGGAGGAGATCCTGCCCCGCCAACACATCCTCCGGCTTTCCGCCAGCCGTCTCAGTCTCATGCCGCAGGAATTGGAGAAGTCCCTGGCACTCCAGGATCTCGCCGATCTGCTCGCCTATCTCCGAGGTGAACGATGAACACCGAAACTCCACGTTGGATGCCTCGCCGCGTCTCGCCGCGCCAGCCCCTGGCCCTCCTCGCCCCCGTCGTCTTCTGCCTGCTGTCGGCGGTCCGCGTTTCCGCCGATCTTCGTGCCGGTGCCGCAACCGCCAACATCACCCCTCCCCTTGGCATTGAAATCAATGGCGGCACCCGTCCTGCCATCGCCACCGAGGTCCACGATGAACTCCTCGCCCGCGCCCTCGTTCTCGATGACGGCCGGCGCCAACTCGCCTGGGTGGTGGTCGACAACTGCCTCATCGACCGGCCGGTGTTCGACGCTGCCAAGGCCCTCATCCACCAACACACGGGCATTCCCTCCCATCACGTCTGCCTCTCCGCCACGCACACGCACAGCGCCGGCAGCGTCACCGGGGTTCACCTGAGTGAACCTGATCCCGAATACCGCGCCTGGCTTCCCCGTCGCATGGCCGATGCCGTGCGCCTCGCGGCGCGGCGCCTGACTCCGGCGAAGGTCGCCTGGGGCAGCGGCACTGTGCCCCAACACGTGTTCAACCGTCGCATCACGGTGAAACCCGGCGTGGTCTATACCAATCTTCTCGGTCTGGCCGGCGACCGCGCCAAGATGAATTGGAGCTCTCCCGAACCCTCTGTCGATGGCGACTTCTCCGGTCCGGTCGATCCCGAGGTGTCGGTCGTGAGCGTTCAGCATGCCGATGGGCGCCCGCTGGCGGTGTTGGCGAATTACTCGCTCCACTACGTCGGCGGCGTCGGGTCCGGACATCTCAGCGCCGACTACTTCGGTGTCTTCGCCACCCGGGTGACGGAAATGCTCGGTGCCTCCCAACAAGACCCTCCCTTCGTTGCCATGCTGAGCAACGGAACCAGCGGTGACATCAACAATCTGGACTACCGCCGGGCCGCACCACCGCGCCCACCCTACGAACAGATCCGCCGCGTTGCGGACGATGTCGCGGCGGAAGTGAAACGCGTCATCGGGACACTCGCCGACCAGCATCAGGACCGCATCACCCTCCGCGCCTCCGCCATGGAGCTTGCCATACCTGTCCGCAAACCTACCCGTGTCGAACTTGAACACGCTCGCGGCATGCTACATGGGCGTGACCGCCTCGAACTCCGCACCTGGACCGAATTCTACGCCCGCGAGCAACTCCTGCTTGCTGAGTTTCCAGACACTCTCTCGCTGCCCCTCCAGGTGTTTCGCATCGGCGACCTCGCCATCGCGCAATGGCCAGGAGAGATCTTTGCCATCAGCGGCCTCGAGCTGAAGCGACAAAGCCCGGTGAAGCCTCTCTTCAACATCAGCCTCGCCAACGGTTGGTTCGGTTACCTACCGCCTCCCGAGCAGCACTCACTCGGTTCCTATGAAACCTGGCGCGGCCGCACCAGCCCGCTCGCCACAAACGCCATCCCCCGAATCACCGATGCCTTTCTCAGTCTCCTGGCGGAGACGCCTTAGTGCCCGTCGGCGCTTCCTCCGGCGACCACGGTATCCATTCCGATTCTGACTCCGATAACTGGGAGACTCTCGAGTCTGCAGGTTCAGCATTGAACCCGCCTTCGCTCTGCGTTACCTCATGAACGTCAGTGAGCGATGTCACCCGTATCTTGAACGACGCGGGACAAGGTAACGCTCAGGCAGCCGAGGAACTGCTTCCGGTGCTCTACGAGGAACTGCGACGCCTTGCCGCCAGCAAGCTGGCCAATGAGGCGCCCGGTCAAACCCTCCAACCCACCGCGCTAGTCCACGAAGCCTGGCTACGCCTCGTCCAACCCGACGGCCGTGCCTGGGCCAATCGCGCACACTTCTTCGCCGCCGCCGCCGAAGCCATGCGGCGCGTGCTGGTGGATAACGCCCGCCGCAAACGAACCGCCAAACATGGCGGGCATATCCAGCGGCTGAATCTCGACGATCTCGACGTTGCCATCACCCAGGACGACGAAACCCTGCTCGCCATTCACGACGCCCTGGATCGTTTGGCCCAGGAAGACTCCCAATGCGCGGATCTCATCAAGCTCCGCTTCTTCGCCGGCTTCTCCAACGTCGAGGCGGCCGAGCTGCTCGGCATGGCCGAACGCACCGCCAAACGGAGCTGGGCCTACGCCCGCGCCCGCCTCTACGAGGAACTCAAGACCGGTTCCTAGGGACCGGCTGTCAGCACGGACCCCCATGCCGAATCCGACCCCGTCCCGGCGCGCCAGGGAGATCTTCGAGCGTGCCCTGGATTTCAACACTCCTCAGGAACGCGACGCCTTCCTCGAAGAAGCTTGCGGATCCGACGACGCCCTCCGCCATCGCGTGCGTGCCCTGGTGTCCGCCGAAAGCGCCGGGCGCGACCT
Organism: Verrucomicrobiales bacterium; assembly: GCA_016795425.1. Classification (GTDB taxonomy): domain Bacteria; phylum Verrucomicrobiota; class Verrucomicrobiia; order Limisphaerales; family CAIMTB01; genus CAIMTB01. The sequence continues at coordinate 14,709 of JAEUHG010000002.1, read as the reverse complement.
CCTGCCCGACACACCCTCAAGCGCCAACCTCGCCCGCGTCGCCATCGAGCAAGTCGGCGATGTCATCGGCCCCTACCGCCTCGCGCGCGTCATCGGCGAAGGCGGGTGCGGGGTGGTCTACCTTGCCGACCAGGCAAAACCGGTCCGGCGCCAGGTCGCCCTCAAGGTCATCAAGGCCGGCATGGACACCAAGTCCGTCATCGCCCGCTTCGAAGCGGAGCGCCAGGCCCTGGCCCTGATGGACCACCCGCATATCGCCAAGGTGCTGGACGCCGGGGCCACCCAAACCGGCCGCCCGTTCTTTGTGATGGAATGGGTCGATGGCACCCGCATCACTGACTTCGCCGCACGCCATTCCCTCGATATCGACGCGCGACTCCGCCTCTTCATCCAAGTCTGCCAGGCCGTCCAGCACGCCCACCAGAAAGGGGTCATCCATCGCGACATCAAGCCATCCAACATTCTCGTGGCCCTGCACGACGGATATCCAGCACCCAAAGTCATCGACTTCGGCATCGCCAAAGCCACCGAAACACCGCTCACCGAGAAGACCCTCCTCACCCAGGACCACTCACTCATCGGTACCCCGGCCTACATGAGCCCGGAACAAGCCGAGGGCACCGGTGCCCACCTCGATACCCGCAGTGATATCTATTCCCTCGGCGTTCTGCTCTACGAACTGCTGACCGGCGAAACCCCTTTCGACACCAACTCCCTGCTCCGCTCCGGGCTCGATCACCTCCGATACACCATCCGGACCACGTTGCCCGCCCGACCCTCCGCGCGAATCCTCGCCCGTCGACCAGATGAGGATGCCCGTTCCCCTGCCGCCGACAGGATCCGGTGGGATTGGGCCAACCGGGTTCGTGGCGACCTGGATTGGATCGTGATGAAGTGTCTGGAGAAGGACCGAAACCGGCGGTACGAAACCGCCAATGGCCTCGCGGCAGATCTTCGCCGCCACCTGGCGCACGAACCCGTGGTCGCCCGCCCTCCCAGCCGGCTCTATCTCACGCGCAAATTCGTCCAACGCCACCAGGGTGTCGTCGCGGCCACCTCCATCATCGCCCTGCTCCTCGTGTCCGGCATCGCCGTCGCCACCGGTCTTGCCTTTCGCGCCCACCGCGCCGAAGCCCGCGAGCGTCAACTGCGCCAGGAAGCGGAACGCAACGAACTGGCCGCCCGACAAGCCCGCGACGACGCCCGGTTGCGAGCCTACACCTCCGATATGCGGTCCGCCGCGAGCGCCGTTGAGGCCAGCCACTTCGGCCGAGCCATCGATCTTCTGCGCCGTCACTTCCCCGGGCCCGATCAATTGGATCTCCGGGGACTCGAATGGCGGTACCTCTGGCAAGTCGCCCAGGGCGACGAATCCGATACCCTCCCGCACGCTCAATTCGTCAAATGCACCCGCTTCTCCCCTGACCGCTCGTGGCTCGCCACCAGTTCCTTTGACCCGGATGTGCGGATCTACGACCTCACTCACCGCCAGGTCGTCACCAACTTCCTTGCCCCGGGCGAACACGACTCCTACCACAACCTCTCCGTCTCCCCCGACGGGCGCTGGCTCGCCATCGGGACCTCCGCCGGTGTCGTGGTTCGGGAGACCCAGCGCTGGTCCGTTCAGTTCACCAACGATACCCAATGCAATGCGGTGCTCTTTTCCCCGGACAGCTCCCGACTCGCCTGCCTCGCCACTCATCGCGTCGATGTCTTTTCCACCGAGGATTGGCGGCGATCTGGCAGCCTGACCAACGAGGGCCAGGGCGTCGGTTGCCTCGCTTTCGCCCCCGACAACCGCCACCTCGCCGTCGTCCGACGCGAGAATCCGCACGTGGAGATTTGGGACATCTCCGGCCCGCACCGCGTCGCTCGCGTGGAAGCCTACGGTTTGCTCGCATCCGTCGCCGTTTCCCCCGATGCACGATGGCTGGCGGCTGGCAATTCGGAAGGAGATCTCCGGCTTTGGAACTGGGCCAACTACCAACTCGTGGTCACCCAGCGCGTTCATGCCGGCTGGGTCTTCAGCGCGGTCTTCGCCCCGGATGGCCGCCACCTCATCACCGGCGGCGCCGACCAGGCGTTGCACGTGTGGGATTGCTCTCAGCCTTCCGTCACCGGACTGGTCCACCAAATCACCCTTCGCGGACATCGCAATGAGATCTGGACCACGGACATCAGTGCCGACGGCCGGCACCTCGTTTCCGGAGGCAAGGACACCACGGCCAAGCTATGGGATCTTCCCCAATCCCGCGAAACGGTTCAAATGCTCCAGGCCGCGCCGGGCACGATGTCCCTCGGCTTTATGACGAACTCCGCGGAGTTCGTCGTCTTTACTCCTGAGGATCCCCACCTCGAAATCTGGAATGTCTCCCGGAACATCGTGACGCATCGAATCCCGGTACAACCCCACGGCGCGGTGATTCTTAACCCGCCCACCGCCTTCTTCGGCAATACCTCGGGCATCGTCCAGGCCTGGACGCTTCCCTCCGTCCAGCCTCGCTACCGATCCGCCGTCTCCGACGGACCCGTCATGGCTCTCCAAGTCACCGCGGACGCTTCCCACGGCGTCGTGTGGAATCCCCGACAGTCTCTGGCCACGCTATGGAAACTCGACCCCCTCGAGCGGCTCACCGATTTCCCTGATCTCGCGACAGCCGAGGCCGGCCCGTCCTGGTACAAAGCTCAGCGACTCGCCTTTTCGCCGGATGGCCGATGGATCGCCTACGCCGCCGAGCGGTACTCCATCCGCCTCTGGAACATTCCTCTCCGGCGATACGGCCCGACGCTGCACGGGCACCTATGGCACATCCAGAGTCTGAGATTCTCACCCGACGGCACCCGGCTTGCCTCGGGAAGCTGGGATGCGCAAGTGCGGCTGTGGGACACCCAGAGCGGCTCGGAACTGGTGCCGCCCCTGCTCGGGCATCTCACTGGCATCGGCAGTCTCTCCTTCTCCGCCGACGGCCGAACCCTGGCCTCCCGCGGAGGGGATGACAGCCTTCGCTTCTGGTCCACCGCCAATGGCAGCGAACTGCTGTCGCTCAATGGCGCCACGGTCTGGTTCTTCGACATGCTCTCCAAGGACGGCCGCGCCATGGCCTGGGAACAGGGAGGGTTCAGTGGCCGCGTGCGCATTCAGTACTTGCCGACTCTCGCCGAGATCGACTCCCTGACCCTCGATCCGACGCCCTGAGCAACACCCGCCACTCGACGACGGTCCGTCCTCGTCTTGCGAATTGACATCTGTAATCCAAATGCGGCATATAAGGCTTACACCTGAAAGCCTTCATGGGTCCCCTCCCGGCAACTCTCGCGGTCCGAAGTCGCCCGAGCCACGTGGCACCCCGCCGTCGGCGATCGAAGTCGCAACCGTCTCCCCTCGCCGTGATCGCCATCCTCGCCTCGGGGCTCTGTGGATTCGGACTTCGCGACGCCCTCGATAGCGGCATCAACGCCGTGATCCGTCCCGTATCCGCCTTTCATGATGAATTCCTCACCGACTCGGATTCATTCTCGGAAGCGGAGGCCGCCAAGCGGGAACTCTTCGAGCTTTGCACCGCCCGCATCCTGGTTTTGCGCCGGCAACTCGACTTTCACCCGGACCCTGCCATCGGTTCGGCGCCGGGTTTCCCGGATCAATCCGCCAGCCGTCTGGATTCCACCCTGGCCGATATTGACCGGGCCATGAATGAGTTTTCCGGAACGGACCAGGTATTCAGGTTTCATGTGCTGAAGTGGATCGCTCTCCGCCGAGCGGGCCGCAACGCAGAGTGGTTGGAGTCGTATCTGACGCTGCTGAGGCAACACCCGCTCAACCCCACGGTGGGCGACTACGCCGAGCGCGCGATCGCCCTGGGCACCGAGCAGGGACGCCAAGCCGAAGTCATCGACGCGCTTCGCCTGGCTCTCGATGTTCCCATCCAGGCGCATCAACGATATGCCGTGCTGCAGGCGTTGGCCTCAGCTCCATCTCCACCGATCGCTTCCCCGCGTTCGCCACTGTCCGAACCCGTTCCGTAAAGCGCTCCCGCGCGTCCCCATCCACCCCAACATCGCATGCACCGGGGATCGCGTCGGCGCCGGCACGGTGGGGTATGGGTCGCCGTGCTGGTCTTGCTGGCAGGATTCGGCGCCCTTCGCCTTCGCTTCCTCCCGGTCACCGTCAGCGGGCACAGCATGTTGCCGACCCTGAAGAACGGCGACTGGGCATGGATCGATCGCCGCGCCTACCTTCAGCATCCCCCGCAACGCCACGACATCGTCCTGGCGCACTGGCAGGGCGAACTGATCGTGAAGCGCGTGGTGGGACTGCCCGGCGAGGAGGTCGCCGTGATCGATGGCGAGGTTTGGGTCGATGGCCAGGTCAGCTCAATCCCTCATGCGCGACTCCCAGGAAACCTGGACCTTCAACCCGGCTGGCTGCCCCCAGGGCGCTTCGCGGTGTTGGGAGACAACCGCTCCCTGGCGGAATTCCAGTCCGTCCACGCCGTCTTGAGGCAGGATCAGGTCGTGGGAAAGGTGGTGTGGGTGATTCCCTGGGGAGGTTGGCGGGATGCCAACTGACGACGGCGCGGTTCCGTCTTTGCATCCGGCGCACGACCTACCTACCTTGCGGCATGGCTCTGGTCACCATTCTTCTCCTGGCCGGACTACTATTACTGGCCCTTGAAACCGTGCTTCCTGGATTGGTGGCAGGCATCGCGGGAGTGATTTGCCTGCTGGCGGGCGTGGTGGTCGCGTATCGCGACCTTGGAACCACTGGCGGCAATGTAACCCTGATCCTGGTGGCGACCCTCCTGGTGGCGGGGAGCATCCTGTGGCTCAGGTTCTTTCCGCGAAGCCGGCTGGGACGACGCTTTGTTTCGGACCGCATATCGGGTGACATCGGAACCGAACGGCCCGAACTCATCGGACAAACGGGCACCGCGGTGACCCCTCTTCGTCCGTCGGGAACCGCTCTCCTCGACGGCAGACGGGTTGACGTCGTGACAGAAGGCCCCATGGTGGAGCGCGGTTCGGCCATTCGCGTCATCGCTGTCGAAGGCATGCGGGTCGTCGTCCGGTCGAACCAGGGTTAATTCCATCCACACTCCATCAACCGCTGATCCATTCCTTTCCCCCACCATGGAACTCGGCAATCTGATCTCTCTCGCCCTTCTGGGATTCCTGACCATCATTGGCTTCGTCATCGTGATCGTCCTCCTCAATTTCGGGGCGATCTGGATCCGTGCCTGGTCCTCCGGCGCTCCCGTTGGTTTCATGGAGCTCATCTCCCTGAAGCTGCGCAAAGTCCCGGTCGGCATGGTCGTCGATTCCCGCATCAACGCGGTCAAATCCGGGCTCCGCGTCAAAGACGAATCCAACCGCGAACGAGGAGTCGAAATCGATGACCTGTCCACTCACCACCTCGCCGGTGGGCACGTCGAAATGGTGGTTCAGGCGCTCATTAACGCCCGCAAAGCCGGCATTCACCTCGATTTCGACCGCGCCTGCGCCATCGACCTCGCCACCAAAGGCACGGGCAAGAACGTGATTGAGGCGGTCAAGACTTCGGTCAATCCCAAGGTCATCGATTGCCCGACTCCCATCCCCGGCAAGACGACCATCGACGCCGTCGCCAAGGATGGTATCGCCGTCAAGGTCAAGGCGCGCGTCACTGTGCGCACCAATCTCGACCGCTTCGTCGGTGGCGCCACCGAGGAAACCATCATCGCCCGCGTCGGCGAAGGCATTGTCACCACCATCGGTTCGAGCACGAGTTACAAGGATGTTCTGGAGAACCCGGATCGCATCTCCAAGACCGTTCTCGACAAGGCCCTCGATGCCAATACCGCCTTCGAAATCCTTTCCATCGATATCGCGGATGTCGACGTCGGCGAGAACATCGGCGCCAAATTGCAGGCGGAACAGGCCGAAGCCAACAAACTCAAGGCCCAGGCCGAGGCGGAGGTCCGCCGCGCCAATGCCGTCGCCGTCGAACAGGAAATGCTCGCCCGCGTGGCCGAAATGCGTGCGCGCGTGGTCGAAGCCGAAGCACAAATCCCCCTGGCCATGTCGGAGGCCTTTCGCACCGGCAATCTCGGCGTCATGGATTATTACAAAATGAAGAACATCCAGGCGGACAGTGCCATGCGCGAATCCATCGCCGGCCCCGGCTCGTCCGCGGCCCAGGAAGCCAAGCTCTGACCCCCATGCCCCTGCTCGCCGACGCGGACTGGGTCCAGGTCGTCGCCGCGCTGATCTTCTTCGTGATCACCGGCGTCGCCCAGTTTCTCCAGAAACGAGCGCGAGAACGCCAGGGTCTCCCGCCTCTCGCTGATCCGGAGTCGCTGCCAGACCCCGGCTACGGTCGCGAGACCGCGCCGCCGCCCATCCAGCGCGAACCCCACGGCCCACCTCGGGACGATTGGCAGGAACAACTCCGCCGGCTTCTCGAAGGCGAACGCCCGCAGGAAGACGCGCCGCCGGTCATCATCCCCCCGACGCGGTCATCCCCTGCGCGTCCAAGCAACGAGCCGTCGGAAGAAGAAAGCGTCTCCTGGGAGAATTCCTCCCGCCCGTCGGCCGAGGAGGTCTCCCTGGAGGACGCACCCGCGGGTCGCCCACTGAAGTCCGAAGCCGAATGGAATACGGCGACCCGACTCCATACCGAGGACCACATGGCCACGGCGGCCAACGCTTATCGACAAGCGTCGAATCTGCACGAACTCACCAGTGCCCGTCTCCGGGGGGTCCGAGAGCGGACGACGTCGCCGTCGGCCCAACCACCCACCGTGGTCAAAAGGCGTTCCACCGCTTCTGCCCAGATGGTGGCGATGCTGCGCCGCCCTGACTCCCTCCGGCAGGCCATCCTGGTCACTGCCATTTTGCAGTCCCCCAAAGCCCTTCAGGATTCCCCGCGGAACCAATAGCCCTTTGGCCCCATTCCCGTTGCGCCTGCGGATCCGCCCACCAAGGGTGCGCGTGAACGCCTCAAGGCTTGTTCCGGCGTATGCGCACCCTCACTTTCGCTCGTTTGCAACTCACCTTTGCTGGCTATCAACTCTGGGCCAGAAGTCGCTACGCGTGGTTGGCAGTTAGCCTTCTCGCCGCGACGGATCTTACTCAACACAACGTCAGTGGCTCACTGCCTGGCCCTGTTGTCCAAGCAAACGCCCCCGTCGATTCTCTTCCTGCACCAACGGGCCGACTCATCGCCCGCTGGCGCTTCGATGATGGCTGGGCTGCGGGGGACCTTGCCCTCGACGATACCGGCGTTCACCACGGACAACTCACGGGCGAAGATGCCCAATGGACCGCCGCGGGACGCTCGGGCGGTGCCGTTTCTCTGGGGCCCAGCGCGAACGGTTTCGTTCGCCTCAGCCCTTCCTTTCCCAAACTCACCGCTCCCCTCACCCTCGCCGCTTGGATTCAGGTACCGAACCTCTCCGGCCATCCCAATTCCCTCGTGTTCTCCGAGCACGTCCCGGGATATCCCAACGGTTGTTTCTTCGGCATTGACGAAGCGTTCCGGGCGCAAGGCTTCGCAGGACAGCATCACCTTCGGGACCCAGGTGAACGCCTGAATGATGGCAACTGGCATCACCTCCTTGTCAGCTTGGAATCCAGCGGGCACCTCCGATTGTATGTCGACGGCAATCTCAGCAACGAAGCCGCGAACTCAGGGGCGGTCATCCCCACCGAGGCCGAAGCGGTGATTGGCGGACTCGATCCCTCCTCGCCCATGGGCGGCTTTTTCGGACTGATCGATGACCTGCAGATCTATGACTTCGCTGCCATTCCGGACCAGGCCCGGCACCTGTTCGAACACCCTGGCGAAGCCCTCGCGAATGCCGGAGGTCCTGAGATTCAAATCTTGCCGCCAGCAGGCACTTACACCCAATCCGTCCGAGTGATCCTGGCTTCCGGATCCCTGCTTAACTCCAGGGTCCTTCGCTACACCACCGATGGCACGGAACCTGACGCCACCTCGCCCGTGTATCAGGAGCCCCTTCTGCTCACCTCGACGGCCCGCATTCGCGCCCGACGATTTGACGGAGCAACGCCCGACTCCGCCACGTTCGGATCTGATTTCGAGGTTCTCCGCGACGACCCGAATCCATCGCCGCCGGGACATCTGCTGGCCCATCACCGCTTCGAGGAAGTCGTGGATGGCGTCGTCCGAGACGACACCGGTTGGCATCAGGGCCGCCTTTCCCCCGCCGGCATTCATCTCGTCCCCAACGGCGTTTCCGGCCGGGCGATCGCCGTCGTGGCCGGCAGCGACGGACACGTGCGCCTCGGCGATGCCCTCCCCCTTGCCCAAAGCGCCTATACCCTCTCGGTTTGGATCAAGCTCGCTCCTGGCGACACCACCCTGTACGCGACGATCTTCTCGAAAGTGTCTTCGTGGCGCCCCGGCGGCTACAGCCTGACCCTCAATGTGGGAGGTCACTCGGTACATGCCCAGGGCGGCGTCGGATCCCCGGTCACCGCCGATACCCCCATCAACGACGGGGCATGGCACCACCTGGCCGTGACGTGCACCGACTACGGAAGACTTCGGCTCTACGTGGACGAAGGTGGCGCCAAAGCCGAATCCCACGTCACGCCGATCGAACCCACCCTGGCCTCCACGGTGATCGGAGGCTTCGATCGCCCCCCCGCGGGCGGCGCCTTTAACGGCCAAATCGATGACCTCCAAGTCTACGACTTCGCGTTGACCGACGAACAATTGGACTGGGTGCGAACCCATCCGGGCACTCCCTTCACTTCTTCGACCCTTCCCCTTCCGCCGCGAGTCGAGATCACCAAGGGACCCGAGGATTCCACGAACTTCGTGGGTCGTTCGGTGGTGTTTAGCGTCGAGACGAGAGGCACCCCTCCGCTCTTCTACCAATGGAAATTCAACGGCCAGCTCGTCGTGGGCGCCGAGAACCCGTCTCTCACCGTCACCAACCTGTCCGCAGCGTTGTCCGGAGGGTACAGCGTGGTGGTCTCGAATCCCGGGGGATCCGTGGAATCGTCCGCGGCACAACTCACGGTGCAGCCCTTTCCGGACGACGAAGGTCCGCCCCGCATCACGCTCCAACCGGAATCCGTCACCTGCGATTTCGGTCAACGCGCGACCTTCACTGCCGCCGCCGTGGGCGGCCAACCGCTGACCTACCGTTGGATCCACGGCAGCTACCCGTTTCCGGGCGCCGAATCACCGACGCTGACCCTTGACCCGGTCATTGAGGGACATTGGGGCACCTACAAACTCGAAGTACGGAACGCCTTGGGCACCGCCGTTTCCCAACCGGCGTTGCTCCGGTTTCGCGTGACCACCCCTCCGACCATTTCACCGAACGGCGGACAGTTTCCCGGTTCAGTCCTTGTCCAACTCAGTGCGCCTCTCAGCTTCGGCCACCTGGGATATACAACTGACGGCACCGAACCCGATTGGCAGTCGTCGCGATTCAACGGCTTTCTCCACCTGACCCAGACGACGACGCTGAAGGTCCGCTACTTCTACGGCTCGGAACCAGTATCGCCGGTTGCCACCGCAATATTTGACATTGTCGCACCGCCACCAGCGTCGGGCCGCTTGCTGGCCCATTGGTCGTTCGACGAATCGACCGGGACCACCGTGGCCGATTCCACCGGACGATACCCTGGTCTCCTGTCACCCACAGGCGCCACCCTCGGACAGTCAGGGATCGCCGGGGGCGCGCTGAAACTGGTGCGTGCGGAGAACGGACACGTCGGTATGGGCGACGTGCTGCCGTTAATGAACACGCCCTTTTCGATCACCTGGTGGTTCCAAACAAATCCCGAAGACAACCCGGTCGATGCCGTTTTCATCGGCAAACATGCGGCTTGGTCCCACAACGGATATTACCTGGGCCTCAATGCCGCTGGAGGTTCGGTCCTCGCCTACGTGGGCGGTGTCCATCTGGCCACCTCGCCCCGCGTCAATGATGGTCACTGGCATCACGCGGCCATGGTATTCGAGCCGGGCCAAACGGTGCGTGTTTACGTCGATGGCGGTCCCGCTCGCGTCTCCCAACTTTCCCAGCCCGTGGTCGCTTCCGCGGGACCACTGATCCTGGGTGGAGTTCAGGAGGTCACGCCCAAAAGCCGGTACACGGGGCTTCTCGACGACGTGCAGATCTATGGCATCGCTCTATCCGCCAGCGAAGTCGATCGTCTGCGCGCCCATCCGGGCCAGGTTCTGGACGCCATCGAAGGTCCCGCCCTGCAGATCTCACCCAACGGCGGCTCTTTCGACCACCCCATCGAGGTCACCCTGACCTCCAATACCAGCGGCGTCGAAATCAGGTACACCACCGATGGCTCCGATCCGCTCCCCGCCTCGTCCTTGTATTCCGGGCCCTTGCGTCTCAACGAGGATACCGTTCTCAAAGTCGGCCTGTTCCATGACGGCACGCTCGTTGGCCAGATCGAGCAGGCGACCTTCTCGATTCGCCCACCCGCGGAGGCAAGGCTCCTGGCCCATTGGCGCTTCGATGAAATGGCCGGCTCGGTTGCCAACGATTCGGCCGGTCATTTCCCCGGAACACTCTCGAGTTCCGGCGCCGCCTTCGTTCCCCAAGGAATTTCGGGCGGCGCTCTGCGCCTTCGCCGATCGGGTGGAGGCCAGGTCGTCCTGGGCGATGTTCTGGCACTGACCAATACCTCCTATTCCATTTCCATCTGGTTCAAGGTTCCACGCGGCGACAGCACCTCGGCTTCGGTTCTGTTCTCCAAGTACAGCTGGCTTCAAGGCCCCGGTTATTTTCTGTCGCTGAATGTCTTTAGTCCCGTCGCCGTGTACCTCGGCAGCGATAACAACCTGAGCGTTCACAATGCAGTCAATGACGAACAATGGCATCACCTGGTGGTTACCAGCAAACTCGGCGGCCGAGCGCGCCTATACCTCGACGGAGGGTCTCCAATGGTCGATGTGCCGGCGCCCGTCGTTCCGTCGAGTCCTTGGCCTGCCAGAATTGGAGCCTCCGGCCCCGATGAGATGACAGCCACCTTCGAGGGCTGGTTGGACGACATCCAGATCTATGAGGTCGCCCTGAGCGATGCCGAGGTCGCGACTTTGAACGAGACACCCGGCTTTGCACTGGGTTCGGCACCCGTTGGCCGTCCCACGATCCAACCCAACGGCGGTTCCTTCACCGCGCCGGTATCCATCACTCTCACCCCGCCGCCCGATGCACCACTCAACACGGTTCTGAGGTACAGCCTCGACGGAACGCCGCCGACCCCCAATTCAATGGTCTACTCCGGCCCGTTCCTCCTGGCCTCGAATGCCACCCTGCACGCGGCGGGATTTGTTGGCCGCTCCCAGGTCACCCGTTTCACCGCCAGCACGTTCACCGTCCAAATCCCCAAACCCCCAACGGTGCGGGCGTATCCGAAGAACCAGATCGTCGCCCAGGGTTCGGATGCCCGATTCTACGCGCAGACCACCGGCAGCTATCCTTTGACGTTCACCTGGTTCAAAGACGGGCAGGTCGTGTCCTCCGGATCCTCGTGGGAACTTGTCCTCCGATCCGTCGCTGCCAACGCCGCCGGATCGTATTGGGTCCAGGTCGCCAACAGCGTTGGCTCCGCCACCAGCTCGTTCCTGGAACTCGTGGTCACCAACGCGCTGCCTTCCGAATCCCGCGAACTGCTCGCCCGCTGGCGGTTCGATGAAACGAGCGGCAACCGCGCCAATGACGATACCGGCCGATACCCCGGAACACTCTCGCCGTCGGGTGCTTTCTTCGTCGTGGAAGGCAAGTCCGGCGGCGCCCTGGCCCTCGACGCCGCCCACAATGGTCATGTCGCCGTGGGCGATTTCCTCCCCATGACAGGGCATTCCTCGTCCGTGGCGCTTTGGGTCAAATGTGGCCCCGGACCCGTTCCCGCCTCCAGCGGGTTCATTTCGCGGCATCGCCCCGGCATCGGCACCGGCTGGTTTCTCGGAGTGGGCGAGCTCAGGAACTTCGCCGCATTTACGGGTGGAACCCGGCCGCTCGAGGCCAGTTCCATCATCACCGATGGTCAATGGCATCACGTGGTCGTGAGCCGTGAATTGACCGGCCGCACGACGGTCTACACCGACGGTTCCCCGGCGGAGGCCAGCCAGGCAACTCCTGCCATGACGACCACACCAGCCACGGTTGTCATCGGTGGTTTCGATACCGGCGTGCCGTCCGGAAGGTTCACCGGGGTCTTGGATGACATCCAAATCTACGGCTTCGCCCTCACGGAAGCGGAGGTCGATTATCTTCACGCGAATCCCGGTGCCGTTGTCCCAACGACGCCCTCGGTCACCACGGGCATCACCCCGCCCGGAGGCGGTTTCATCGATTCCGTGGTTGTCACGATGACCACCTCGGTGGCGAACGCGTCGTTGCACTTTACCTTGGACGGCACGGAGCCCAGTCCAGCCTCCCCGCGCTATGGCGGACCTTTTACTCTTAACCAATCCGCCACTGTCACCGCCGCCGCATTCGTTGAAGGAACGCAGCAAGGTCCCGTCGCTCGCGCTGAGTTCATCGTAACGACTCAGCCCCGGCTCACGCTGCTCACCCAGCCTCAGGATCAATCGGTCGAAGTCGGAGGCTCCGCCCACTTCGAAGTCTCGGCCCAAGGCAACGGGCCGTTGAGATACCAATGGTTCCACAATGGAGCGCCAATCACGGGGGCCATCCTCCCAACTTTGGAGATCTCCCCGGTGGCATCCTCGGCGGCGGGCAATTACTGGGTGGCCGTGGCGGACTCGCTGACCAACCTCACCAGTCGGGCGGCCCGTCTCACGGTGCGACCCGCCCCCACCCCGCCCACTGCTCCCACCATCCAGATTCCGCCCCGTGATCGAATCGCCACAGCGGGCGATCGTGTCGTCCTGCAGGTGACCGCCCGGGGCACGGAGCCGCTGAGTTACCTCTGGTTTTTCAACCACACGGCCATTCCCGACGCGACATCGCCTGAGCTCGTGTTCGATCCGGTGACCCCAGCCAACGCCGGCTCCTACGAAGTCGTTGTCAGCAATGCGGTGGCATCCGTCACCAGCACCCCGGGTATCCTCACCGTGAATCTGGCTCCACCTCCTCAACCCCCGCGCATCCTAACCCAGCCAACCCGTCTAAGCCTTCCAGAAGGCCAACCCGCGCGCTTCGATGTGACGGCCCAAGGCACCGCCCCGTTCTCGTACCAGTGGTTCGTCGGCAACTCTCCCATCGCCAACGCCACCAATGCTTCGTTGACCATCGAGTCGACTCAAACCTCGGACACCGGTCATTACTCGGTTCATGTCTCCAACAGCGCCGGCACCGCCCTTTCCGACGGCGTCCATCTGTTGATTTCCCCGACGCCTCGTACCGGCGCGGGAACGGTGCTGTTCATCAATCGTTTGGGAGCCAGCCTCAACGCGCCTGTCTTTGACCAGGACGGGACCACGCTCCTTTCGGGACCCCACTTTGTCGCCCAGCTCTTCGCCGGTCCCACCGCCAAGACTCTGGCTCCCATCGGGGCCCCAGCTGCCTTCGGCACTGATTTGCGCGCCGGCTATTGGTCGGACGCGGTGACGACGATCCGTTACCTCACCAACGTCCCGCCCGGAACGACCGCCTGGGTCCAAATCTGCGTTTGGGATTTGTCGGTCGCACCCAGTTTCGCAAATGCCGTGGCTCGGGGAGAACCCATCGGCCGATCCTCCATCCTGCAGGTCCAGACCGGCGGCAGCGGCGCTCCGCCCACCCTTCCGCCGGCGATCCAGGACCTGACCAGTTTCCGGCTCTTCACCGTGGCGCCTCCGACGCTGCTCTCCGAACCCTCGTCTCTGACCATCGACTCGGGACAAGCGCTGGATCTGCGGGTGGAAGCCCTGGGCGAGGACCTGCATTTTCAATGGTATCGCGCAGGCCAACCGATTCCCTTCGCCACCAATGCCAGTCTGACCATCACACCGGCCGACCCATCGCTTTCGGGTTCTTACTTCGTCACCATTCGCAACGCCGGCGGCGAGTTGAAGACCCAGCCCATCGATGTCGTCGTTCTGCCGGATCCCACTCCCACCCTAGTCGGTGATCTCAATCGCAATGATCGCCGAGACGTCGGCGATGCCATCCAACTGCTTGCCTTGCTCGGTCAGAATCGCAGTTTCCTTCCGCAGGAGATTCGCGCCTACGACGTCGACGGCAGCCAGGTGATCGACCTCGCCGATGTCGACACGCTGCTGGCCCAGCTCGTCAGCCCCCCGGCTCCATCCCCTTCGCCCGAAACCGGCGTTCCAATCACGGCCCCCATCGAGGCCAGCCTGGATCCGGCCACTGTACCTCCCGGCGGAAGTGTCCGAATTCGACTTCGCCTCACCGCCCTGGAACCGACCCCCGCGGGTCTCCTGACCACGGTGCGCTACCCCGCCGCGGCATTCGTTCCAGCGGGAAATACGCCTTGGATCACCGGTCCACTACTCCCTGCCACCGCAAGGAGCGCCAGCCACTGGCCCAGCCCAGCGCCCGCGGGCGATGGCCCCGCCGAACTTCGGTGGGTGGCCAGTGACGCGATCCCGTGGTCCGCGGACGACCCTTGGATCGTTGAATTCGAGTTTCGCGCCTTGCCCGGCATTCTCACTTCGGCCCGCTGGCCCATCGAGCTCACCGTCGACGAAATCGGGCGCACCGGGCTCGACACCACGGTCGGACCCCGTTTCGAACTCAGCGTCGCATCGCGCCAAGT
>JAEUHG010000282.1 GCA_016795425.1 Verrucomicrobiales bacterium | reverse complement strand
GGTGCTGGGCGGCAAGGCATTCGTGGAATCGATCTTCCAGGCGAACCGAGGACGGTTCGGGCCAAAGAGAAAGAGCGGCGCCCGACGCTTGCGCGGCGTCGAGGACCTCAAGGAGGGACCCCTGTTCTGCCTCAGGGATCTGAGGGTGAATCGGTTCGGGTAAAGCCGTGGAGTTGCGTTTGGCGCCGCTGCTGGGGGCGACCTCATCGCGTCATTGTGGAAGAAGCCCAAGCCGTTCTGGATTGGGCAGGTCTTGCTGATTCCCGAACCTGACGGGCTTCCCGTCGCGATCCGAACTGGTTAATCCTTTAATCGACCAAATGCTTATCCGTGACCGCACCCTCGCTCGCCGAGACGACGGTTTTCGCATATTTGGCGAGAACGCCGTAGTGGTAGCGAGGCTTTGGTTGGCGCCAACGGGCCTTGCGGGCCTTCAGTTCGGGTGCCGACAATTTCAGGGTGATCTGACGCTGTTCGGCGTCGATGATGATAGGATCGCCGTTCTTGATCAGAGCGATCGTACCGCCATCGAAGGATTCCGGAGTCACGTGGCCGATGACAAAACCGTGCGAACCGCCGCTGAATCGACCGTCGGTGATCAATGCGACCTCTTTGCCCAGGCCTTTACCCATGATGGCTGAGGTGGGCGAAAGCATTTCCCGCATTCCGGGGCCGCCCTTCGGGCCTTCTCCGCGAATGATGATGACGTGGCCTTTCTTCACCTTTCCATCGAGGATTCCGCGAAGGGCGTCTTCTTCTCGCTCGAACACAATGGCCCGGCCTTCGAAACGGAGGCCCTCTTTTCCGCTGATCTTGCCAACGGCACCGCCCGGGCAGAGGTTGCCGCGGAAGACCACCAAGTGACTGGTTGGTTTGATGGGATTGTCAAAGCCGCGGACGATGTCCTGTCCCTTGGGATAGGGGGGGGCTTTGCGCAGGTTTTCGCGCATGGTTTTGCCGGTGACCGTCAGGCAATCCCCGTGCATCAGACCTTCCTCCACCAGCATCTTCATCAGCGGAACGGTGCCACCGATCTCGACGAGGCGGGCCATGACGTATTTGCCACTTGGTTTGAGGTCGGCAAGCACGGGAACGCGTCGGCCGACCCTGGTCCAGTCGTCGAGTGTCAGCTTAATCCCGGCAGAATGGGCCATGGCAATGAGGTGCATGACGGCGTTGGTTGACCCCCCGAGTGCGATCACCAGGGTCATGGCATTCTCGAAGGCCTCCTTGGTGAGGATATCTCGCGGTCGGATTCCTCGGCGGACCAGGTTAACGACAGCGGCACCGGCGGTTTCGCAGTCGATGGTCTTTTCGCGGGAGATGGCGGCTTGTGCGGAGGAATTGGGCAAGCTCATGCCCAACGCTTCGATGGCGCTGGCCATGGTGTTGGCGGTGTACATGCCTCCGCAGGCACCCGCGCCCGGAATTGCGACCTGCTCGATGGCCTGTACTTCCTTCTCCGTGTAGACACCGGCGGCGTTCTTTCCCACCGCCTCAAAGATGCTGACGATATCGACGTCGCATCCTTCGTGCGTACCGGGAAGGATGGTGCCTCCGTAAACGAACACCGAAGGCCGATTGAGGCGGCCCATGGCCATGATGCAGCCGGGCATGTTTTTGTCGCAGCCGCCGATCGCGACGAAGCCGTCGAATCCTTGGCAACCGACGACCGTTTCGATGGAGTCGGCTATCACCTCGCGGGAAACGAGGGAGTACTTCATGCCCTCGGTTCCCATGGAGATGCCATCGGAGATGGTGATGGTGTTGAAGACGATCGCCTTGCCGCCCGCCTCATTCACGCCTTGAGCGACGCTCACGGCAAGTTGGTCGATGTGCATATTGCACGGAGTGACCATGCTCCACGTGGAGGCGACGCCGATCTGCGACTTGCGGAAATCTTCGCGCTTATAGCCGGTGCCATAGAGCATGCCTCGGCTGGCGGCGCGCTCGATGCCGTCGAGCACAATGGATGACCACGCGCGTTCGAGGGATGGGGAGCGGGGAGCGGACTTCTTCTTCATGACGTGAATGGGTTCCAAGGATGGCGAAGATGGCGTCAATCGTCGAGAACGCCGCGTTGGTGGAGCGTGTCGAGGATCATCTGAACGGTTCGGTCCAAGGCGCCGCGTCCCGACTCAACGACCTTGAGCGCATTGGCGCCGAGTTGGATGCGGCGGGGCTCATCGGAGAGGAGTTGGTCCAGGGCGGACTCCAAGCCCTCGGAATCATCCACCTGAATGGCGGCCTCGGCGTCGACAAATCGTTGGGCAATATCGCGGAAGTTCTGCATGTGCGGTCCGAACACAATGGCACGGCTGGAGGTGGCGGCCTCGATGGGGTTCTGTCCGCCCTTGCCGATCAGACTCTTGCCGACAAAGACCACGCTGGCGTGGCGGTAGAAGTGTCGTAATTCGCCGGTGCTGTTAACCAGCAGGCAATCGGTGCTGCCTGGCTTCGGTTGGGTCCCAAAGTTGACTTCGCTGCGGTAGACAAAGCGAATTCCTCGGCGGTCCAGTTGGGATCCGACGGCGCGGCTGCGCTCGAAGTGTCTGGGAACCAGTACCAGATAGAGGTTGGGATGCCTTCTACGCAGGCGTTGGAAGATCTCCGCCAGGGCCGCCTCTTCGCCGTCGTGAGTGCTACCTCCGAGGAGGATCAGGGCGTCCTCGGGGCAGCCGGCGTGAATAAGGAGTCGGTGAACGTCGAGAGGTCTTTGATCGGTGGCGGGGGGTGGCTCGAACTTAAGGCTGCCGACGGGATGCAAAGCGTCCGGCCGGCACCCGAGGTCGGCGAGGCGGCGGGCGTCGTCCTCATTCTGGGTGCTGACAGCGGCCAGTTCCTGAAAGTGTTCACGGAAGAGGAATCCGAAGCGCCGATACCGTCGGTACGAACGATCCGAGATGCGGGCGTTCACCAGCAGAACAGGAAAGCGCCGGCGCCGGGAGTGCCATAGGAAATTGGGCCAGAGCTCGGCTTCGATGAGGATGACGGCCTTCGGGTGGAGGACGGCGCAGGCACGGCGGACCCATGGGCGGCGGTCGACGGGATAATAGATTTTCTCCACATCACCGGGCAATTTCCGCCGAAGTTCTCCCATTCCGGTCGTGGTGGTGGTGGAGACGACAAATTTGAACGCCGGGAGTTTCGGGGTGAGGGCCTTTACCAGCAGGGCCGCGAGGTTGGCCTCGCCGACGCTGACGGCGTGGAGCCAAAGGACCCGCCGGTTGGTGAGGGCCTGTTTGATCTTGGAAGAATAACGGCCGAACCGTTGGCCGAATCCATCCCGCCAATTGCCACGGCGCCAGAGTCGAAAGAAATAGAACGGGGCGCCGATCAGGAATCCCAGGTTGAAGAAAATGTTGTAGATGGTACGCATGTCGGCGGACGTCCCTCGTGGAGGAACGATGGCGGACAAGTCTGGGACCTGCCAATGGCTTTCGTTTGTAAACCGGAGGTGGAATTGGGGGGGGTGACACGTTTTTTTGCAGAAACGCACATTGCAGTTGCCCGGTAGGTCGGCAGGGAAATAATGAAGCAACAAGGTCTACTGCTCACCTCAGCCACGGATGAACGATTGGAACATTCAAGCGCGTGCGCGTGCCTGTCAGGCATGCGGGCGCGCGTTTGCGGACAAGGAGGGGTTTCACACCCTGCTCTTCGAACAGCGGTCGGGCTTCGAACGGTTGGATGTGTGCGGGGGTTGCTGGGAGGAGCAGCACCGGCACGGAGCGACCGATCGCAAGGGGTTCGTTTCCCACTGGCAGGGAGTCTATGCGGTGCCGCCTGCGGCGCCGCCGGAACCGATTCAAAGGGACAGCGCCGAGTCGCTGCTGCGGCGGATCACGGAGTTGAATGACCCGGCGTGGCAGCCGGCGGCGTTCATTTTGGCGGTGATGCTGGAGCGAAAGCGCATCCTGAAGACGCGCGAACAATGGCGGCAGGGTGCCAAGCGGACCTTTGTTTACGAGCTTTCCCGCACGGGCGAAGTGTTCACGATTCCGGATCCGGATTTGCACTTGGATCAATTGGCGGCGGTGCAACGGGATGTGGCGGAACTGCTGGAACGAGGTTTGCCGGAACCGGCGGCACCGACGGAGGAACCTTTTGTGCCCGAAATGTCACCTGCGGAGATCGCTGCGGGGATTGGAGAGCCGCGCGCGGCGGCCGCCCCGGCGCCTTGATGATCAACCCAATGGACACGCCGGGAAAAACAGCCGGCACAACGTCGGGTGGGCCGGAAGCCCGGACCGATGGGGGGATGGCTTCGGGTGTATCGCTGGGGACGCCGGGAGTTGGAGCTGCCGATCTCGAGTTGATTCTGGGCTATCGATTCAAGGATCGGGCCCTCTTGGAGTTGGCGCTCACGCATCCTTCGATCACCCACGATTTGGGTGCCGGAACGCCGCACAATCAGCGTTTGGAGTTTTTGGGGGATGCCGTCCTGCAACTGGTGCTGACCTTTGAGCTTTTCGAGAAATTTCCGACGTTGGGCGAGGGACCTTTGACGCAGGCGCGAGCGGAAATGGTGAATCGCCGTACCTTGGCGACCCAGAGCCGGGGGCTGGGAGCGGGACGATTCTTGCGGATGAGCCGGTCGGAGGAGAGCACCGGTGGGCGGGATCGGGCGTCGGCATTGGCCGATGCGTTCGAGGCATTGGTGGGCGCGATCTTCCTGGATGGTGGGTTGGAACCGGCGCGGGCGTTTGTGTTGCGCCGTTTTCGGGAGAGTTTCGGCCAGTTGCAGGCCTTGCCCAGCTTGCACAATCCGAAGGGTGAACTGCAGGAACTGCTTCAAGCCGAATCCGCGGAGGCGCCGGTGTATCAATTGCTGTCAGTGAATGGCCCCGATCACGATCGTGAATTCGAGTGTGCCGTGACCTACCGGGGGGATTTGCTGGCGCGGGGAATCGGCAAGACGAAGAAGGCCGCTGAATCGGAGGCGGCTCGCCACGCCTTGGAGCGCCTGAAGTTGGCGGGGGACGGCGGGACCTCGGGGTTGCCGACGGCGCTGGGTGGCGCCACGTCGGGCTGAGGTCGGGTGAGTCAGGCCTCCACACGCGGTCGCCGTGCAACATTGCAGGCCGCCGGTGGGGTGCGGCACACTGGCGTCCCATTCGTTCGCGTATGGTTGATTCCAGCATTTGGGCAACGCTCAAACCGTTTAAGGGCGCCGTGGGCGCCGGGTCGGTGTGTGCTTTGGTGGAGCCGGGGCAAGGGTTTGCGAAATGTGGTCATTGGCGAGAAGGGGGTGGTTCTCGGGCGGATCGGCTGGCGCCGCCTGAGAACGGGAAGTCCCTTTACCTGACGGTTGCCTGCCCGGGGGTCGCCTGATGGGGGTGCGGCGTCATGGAACCGAACCCATCATCGAGCCTGACGATTCGCCTGCTTCAGCGGGTGGCGCACGCGGTGCTTCATCATCCTCGCTGGTTTTATTGGCCGCAGATTCTGCTGGCCATCGCCTGCGTGGTTTACACGGTGCGTTCGCTGCAGTTTTCGACGAGCCGCAACGACCTGGTCAGCAGCCGGCTTCACTATCACCAGATCTTCCTGGAGTTCCGAAAGGAGTTTGCGGCGGAGGATGACATCGTGGTGGTGGTGGAAAGCGAAGCGCCGGAAAAGAATCGTCAATTTGTCGAACGCCTCGGCGCGAAGATCGAAGCGGCCACCAATCTCTACACCGACGTCTTTTACCGAGGCGACTTGCCGATGCTCGGTCCGAAGGCACTGCTCTTTCTCGACGAGCACCAATTGGGCGAACTCCAGAAGACGCTGGAACAATACCGTCCATTTCTCAGCCGGATCACCACGACGACCAACCTCGTGTCGATGTTCCAGTTGATCAATCGACAGTTTCGCACCGCCCGGCGCGCCACCAATGGGGAGAACGAGTCTTTGATTGGCGCATTGCCGGCACTGGAACGGATCGTCCACCAGGCGACGGACAGTCTGAAGCGCCCCGGCACGCCGCCGTCGCCGGGGGTCAATGCCTTGTTCGGAGGCGGGCCGGAGGCGGAGCGTCAGATCTACCTGACCTTCCAGGACGGGCGCATATTCCTCGTATCCTTGCGTCCGGCGAATCGAGAGGTCACGGGCGACGCGATCAAGCACTTGCGTCGGTTGTTGGATGAAACCCGGTTGGAGGTTCCGGGCATTAACGCGGACATCACGGGAGGATCGGTCCTGGAACTCGATGAAATGGATCAATCCCAACGGGACACGATGTTAGCGACGATGGTGTCGTTGGTGCTGGTCGGCCTGATCTTCGTCTATGGCTACAACGAGACGGGGCGTCCGCTGAAAGCGATGTTCTGCCTGCTCATTGGTCTTTGCTACAGCATGGGCTATACGACGGCGACCGTTGGCCGGCTGAACATCCTGACGATCACGTTTGCGCCGATGCTGGTCGGTATGGCGGTGGATTTTGGGGTCCATTTGATCACCCGCTATGAGGAGGAATTGCGGCACGGTTTGAGCCGGCAACTGGCTCTTCGCAAGGCGATGGTCAACACAGGGCAGGGCATTTGGACCGGCGCCCTGACGACGGCGGGAGCGTTCTTTGCGATGTCGTTCACCGAGTTCGCCGGGGTCCGGGAGATGGGCATCATCACGGGCGGCGGCTTGTTGGTCTGCCTGATCCCGATGATGACCATGTTGCCGGTGATGCTGTTGAAGGGGCGTCAGAACGTCATCGATCGCGGCAAGGGAGACGAGCCGCCGTCGATTCGCGAGCGCCTGGAGGTTTCATGGATGCAGCGTCCGGGATGGGTGACGGCGGCGGGGGCACTGGTCACCCTCCTTTGTTGTACCCAATTTGGCCGGGTGTACTTCGACTACGACCTTCGGAACATGCAAAGCGACGGGTTGCCCGCGGTCGTCTACGAAAAAAAGCTGATGAATTCGACGCCACGCTCGGTGTTGTTCGGAGCGGTGGTTGCGTCGAATGCGGTCGAGGCGGTGGCTCTGCAATCGAAACTGACGAATCTGTCCACGGTGGCCGACGTGGATTCGATCGCCCCGCTGCTGGCGCAGAATCAGGGACGGAAGTTGGAGCTGATCGGGGAGATCAAGAACGACCTTGCCACGATGCAGTTCCCGGATCCCGACGAGACCCCACCCAACATTGCCGAACTCGACCAGACCCTTTGGTCTCTGCAGGGGTACCTGGGGCAGGCGCTCGAGGTGGTGCGGAAGGAGAGCACCGACACCAACCTGTGGTTGCAGCTGAGATCATTGCGGACGGCCATCGGTCAGTTGCGCAGCGAAATGAACGGGACGGAGTTGGTGCGGGCCACGCGCAAGTTGGGGGCCTTCGAACGGGCATTTTTTGAGGATCTGCGGTCGACCTTTGAGACGTTGCAGACCCAGGACAATGCTGCTCCGCTGCGGGTGGAGGATCTGCCCGGACCCATTCGAAATCGGTTTGTTGGTCGGACGGGCAAGCTGCTGCTCCAAGTTTACCCGAACATTGATGTCTGGGTTCGAACCAACCAGGCCGCTTTCGTGAACGAGTTGCGCACGCTGGTTCCGGAGGCGACCGGTGAGCCCGTTCAACTTTACGAGTACACCGAACTCCTGAAGGACAGCTATGTGGAGGCCGCGTGGTATGCCTTTGGGGCGATGGTGGTGCTGGTGTTCCTTCAATTTCGATCCCTGATGGCGGTGATGCTGGCGCACTTGCCGGTGATGCTGGCGGGTGTCTGGCTTGTCGGCCTGATGGGATGGTGCGGGGTTCCTTTCAATCCCGCCAACATCATGACCCTTCCGCTGGTGGTGGGAATCGGGGTCACCTATGGCGTCCACATTCTCACGCGATTTGCCGAGGAACAGAGCCCGGCCATTCTGGCGAAGAGCACCGGGAAGGCGGTGTTTGTATCGGGCCTGACGACCGTCGCCGGCTTTGGGAGCCTCATTTTGGCCAAACACCAAGGTATCGTGAGCCTGGGCTTCGTGATGTCGGCGGGTGTATCGCTTTGTATGTTGGGCGGGTTGATCACGCTGCCGGCGATTCTGGTGTTGATCCGGGGAACCCGTCTGGATCCCACCAAGAAAGAAACCCAGCGACACTAATGCACAAGTGCCGCTGGGCCGGGAGGAACCGAGGCTGTGAACCTCAGCGGAGACGCTCTAAGCCAGTCGCATTGTCGGCGTCAATGTCTTTAATGGGAATTGCCGTAATACCGAGGATTTTTTCTCCAGCGAACCGCAAGGTTAACAATAACGTCACCCTATGACCCTGGTTTCTGAGCTTGGTCGGGAATGGGAGGAGGCCGGCCGTGCCGGACTCCGTCGGGTGCTGCGCAGACTGGATCGCGTCGACGGAGTGCATCTCAAGACTGCGGACGATGGAGACCTGCTGAACTTCGCGTCCAACGACTATCTTGGACTGGCCTCTCATCCGCGGGTGAAAGAAGCGGCGATCACGGCCACGGCGACTTACGGGGCGGGATCCACGGCGTCCCGGTTGATCAGTGGCTCGATGGCCCCGCATCACGAACTGGAAAACGCTTTGGCGGTATTCAAGAAGGCGGAGGCTGCATTGACGTTTTCGTCCGGTTACGCCACGGCGTTGGGCGTCCTGCCGGCGCTGGTGGGGCGCGGGGATTTCGTGGTGTTGGACCGCCTGTCCCACGCGAGTTTAGTGGATGGCGCCCGATTGAGCGGTGCGACCTTGAGGGTGTTTCGCCACAATGATGTCGAAGATCTGGAACGAATAATGCGTTGGGTTTCCCCGCGACGCGCATCGATGAACCGGAAAGGTGAGTCGCACCATTCCCGGGTGTTGGTGGTAACGGAGAGTGTGTTTTCGATGGACGGCGATACGGCGCCGCTGGGTGAGTTGGTTCGCCTGAAGGATGCGCACGATGCGTGGTTGATGGTGGATGAAGCCCACGCGACGGGTGTCCTGGGCCCAGGTCGGCGCGGCTGGATCGAAGCGCTTGGATTGACAGGCAGAGTCGAGGTTCCCATGGGCACGCTTGGCAAGGCCTTGGGAGCGGCCGGCGGGTATGTGGTGGGGCCAGCCATTCTGCGCGATCATCTGATCCATCGCGGGAGGAGTTTTGTGTTTTCCACCGCGCCGCCGCCAGCCGCGGCCGCCGCTGCGCGGGCGGCGCTGGGAGTGATCGAATCCGCCGAGGGCGCTGAACGCTGTGAAGCCCTGTGGCAGAGGATTCAGCAACTCCACCAAGGAATGCAGTCGCTCGGCTGGCCTCTGCCCCAGCCCGAGTCGCCGATCCTTCCGCTGATGGTGGGAGCGGAATCCAAAGCGGTGGAAGTCGCCGACACACTGCGGGCGTCGGGGATTTTGATACCGGCGATCCGCTTTCCGACGGTGCCCAGGGGCAAAGCCCGTTTGCGGATTACCGTCAGCGCGTCGCATGGTCGGGACGACGTCGATCGTTTGCTGACCGTGCTTGCGGACGCGATCCGCCGTTTGGGATTGCGCCCGGATTAATCCACCCACCATGCATCCCCTTGCTCGACTCGATCGCCGATACGTCTGGCATCCATTTACGCAGATGCGGGATTGGATGCGTCGCGAGCCGATCGTCATTGTCGATGGTCGGGGTTCCGTGCTGCGTGATGCCCATGGGCGTGAGTATCTGGATGGCAACGCCACCATCTGGACCAACCTTCACGGCCACGGGCATCGCGGGATCAACATGGCCATCCGACGTCAGCTGAATCGCATTGCCCACAGTTCGGCATTGGGTTTTGCCAATGAACCGGCGTCACTGCTCGCTTCACGGCTGGTCCGAGAAGCGAATCGGGGGCTGCCCGGTCACGCGCGGTTAAGGGCCACATCGGGGCTTGCGGCGAAGGGCAGGCAGCCGCGTTTGGAGAAGGTCTTCTACTCGGACAACGGTTCGACAGCGTTGGAGGTTGCGTTGAAGCAGGCGTGGGAGTTCGGGCGCCGTGTACGGGGACTGCGTCGGCCGCGGTTTCTATCTTTGGAAGGAGCCTATCACGGAGACACGATTGGGGCGGTGGCGTTGGGGCACATCGATTTGTTCCACGCCGCCTTTCGAGGGCTCCTGTTTCGCACCGACTCGGTTATGGCGCCGTATTGTTACCGCTGTCCGTTCAATCGGGCCGAGCCGGAGCGTGCGGATGCTCGGCATTACCGGCGTTGTCATTGGGAATGCGTCGCCAAGGTGGAATCGGCATTCACCCAGGCGGCGCGCGAAAAGCGGCCGTACACAGCATGGGTGGTGGAGCCGCGGATGCAGGGTGCAGCGGGGATGATTCCACAGCCGGACGGCTGGCTGGCACAGACAGCCGAGATTGCGCGGGGTCATGGGGCGCTGCTCGTCGCCGATGAAGTGATGACGGGATTCGGCCGCACCGGTGCGACGGAGAAGCATTCGCTCTTTGCCTGCCATCACGAGGGGGTTCAACCGGATTTTCTTTGCCTGGCGAAGGGTTTGACCGGGGGTTATCTGCCGATGGCGGCGACCTTGACGACCCAGCAGGTGTTCGACGCCTTTCTGGGTGAGTACAGTGAGTTCAAGACGTTCTTCCACGGACACAGTTTCACCGGGAACCAAGTGGGTGCGGCGGCAGCGTTGGCGAGTTTGGCCACGTTGGAAACAGACGCACATCGCCACCATCGACGGCTGCTCGAGGACGCGTTCGATCAGGCGCTGGCGAACCTGTGGACTTCGCCGGCGGTGGGGGATGTGCGTCGAGTGGGGTTGGTGGCGGGGATTGAATTGGTCCGTGATTGGACAACGCGCGCATCGTTCGATCTTCGGGAGCGCGTGGGCATACGGGTTTGCGAAGCGATGGCCCGGCGCGGGGTGCTGACGCGGCCCGTTGGCAGCGTTATTGTGTTGATGCCGCCCTACAGCACGACGGTCCGGCAGTTGCGGACGATGGTGGCGGTCCTGGCTGAGTCGATCGACGAGGTGCTCGGAGTGAGACGAGCGGTGTCCGCCGTCGGAGGGCCCAAGCCTACTCCTCGTCCTCGTCGTCGTCCTCGACGAGAGTAATGGCCCACTCGGGGTAGGGTTCTTTGGAACCGCGCATGGCGCGCCACAGGACTCGGTTGAGAAGACCTTCGGGCGCGCGGTCCACCTGGCGGAAGTTCATGCGGGCGGACGCGAAGGCGTCACGACGCAATTGCGGGTCCACCATGGCCTTGGGATCCGGGTTCATTTGGTCGAGCGCCACCCGGCTGGCAACCGATTGAAACGGGGTAAAGTCCGGTGTGTCGGTGAAGGCATCGAACATGGGCGTGGCCGAAGCGTCGAACTGGTTCATGGGTCGCATGCCGAGAATCTGTTCCATGGTGCGGAGCATGCTGACGGTGTTGTAGTGGGTGCTGACGACGGCGCCGCGCTTGGCGTAGGGGCTGGCGAGGTAGGCGGTGGTTCGATAGCCGCTGACGTGGTCAAATCCGTTCTGTGGATCGTCCTCGATGGCAAAGATCGCCATGTCGTTCCAGAATCGGCTGTGGCTCAGTCCTTCGATGATCCGACCGAAGGCGAGGTCGTTGTCCGCCACCGTGGCGGCGGGCGTCGGACAGTTCTTGCTGGTGCCGCTGGTATGGTCATTCGGCAGGCAGATGATGACAAACCGCGGGAATTCTCCCTTGGCTTCGAATTCCTTGAGTTCGCGCAGGATGAAGTCGGCGCGATACTGGTCGGGTACCGACATTTCCCAGCCGACGTAGTTTGAGGGAGAGAAGGCGCGGATGGTTTCCACCATGGGATAGCTTTCGAAAATGACCTCCTGCGATTCGCCCTTCCAGGTGCGGTAACAGGCCAGGAAATCCGGCGTTCCTTTGCGACCGTCGCGCCAGCGAATGTTCGGAGCCATGAATTCCCCGTAATTCCGAATGCTGACGCGATGCTTCAGGGCGTTGTCCCAGATGAAGCCCGCGGGGGAATAGGCGAGCGCGTCGTTTTCATCTTCGCCCATCCCATCGGGATAACTGCGCGGCCACCCGGCGAAGGAACGTTCAAGGTAGTCCGTACCGAAGGCGGTGGTGCTCCATTGGTGACCGTCGGCGCTTAGAATTCCGGCGCAATAGGTGTTGTCGAGCAGGGTAAACTCGCGGACCAGCTTGTGCTGGTTGGGGGTCACGTTTTCGCCAAAAATGCAGAGGCGCGGGTCGCCGTTGGCGCCCGGAATGTCACCGAGAACCTGGTCGAAAGTGCGGTTCTCTTTGATGATGTAGACGACGTGGCGGATGAGGCTTGGTTCACCAATGCGCTCGGGGATGGCGCGTGGTGGTTGATTGGGTCGAGGTTTTTGGAGGCTATCGGCGATTCGTTCGCGGCGATAATTGTCATAAACCGTTTGAGAGAGTTCCGGCAACTCGCGGCGCCGGGGGAGCGGCACGAGAGAAACCGAACCGCTGTAGTGATGCGAATTGAAGCCCTTGGCATCGGGGGAGGACGACTCCTTGTAGACTTTGGGAATGGCGGCGTGGCCTTTGATATTGGCGACGCACAATTGCCGTCGAGCTGCGTCAAAGGCGATGGCACCGGGGAACCAGCCGACAGGGATGAGGCCTTGCAGTTTTGAACGGCGGCTGTCGGGGCGGAATTCAACAACGGCAATGGCGTTTTGAGTTCCGTTGGCCACGTACAAGGTCTTCCCATCGGGGGCGAAGGCGAGGGCATTGGGCGAAGCGCCGAAGAGGTCGCTCGGCTTGCTCTTCACCCAGATGGTCTCGGCCAGCGACAGCTTCCGGGTGTCGATGACACTGACATTGTCTGATCCGGCGTTGGCGCAGGCCACCCACCGGCCGTTGGGCGAGAGGGCCAAGGCGGAGGCATGGAGGCCGGTCAGGACCTCCTTGGCGGGCAGACCCGAGGATGCGGCCAGGAGAGGCACGATGGAGACCGAGCCTTCGCTGGCGATCTGGCGGACGGGATCGACGCGCACCTCGGTTCCGCGCCCGGCCGGTCCCACGAGGTCGCCAGGATTCGGGCGGCGTCCACCCCAGTTGCTGACGAAGGCGAAGTCGCCCTGGAGAACGACGTCGAAGGGAGCCACCCCGACCTCGAAGGTGCGGAGGACGAGTCCGGTGGTGGTGTCGATCTCGAGCAAGCGGTTGGAGAGGTTGCCACAGACATACAGCCGTCGGTCGTCGGCGCTGAGGGCGAGACCGGCGGGGATCTCCTCCTTGCGCCGCGGGGCTTTGGCATCCGGGAGCGCGATGGAGTGGGAGGCACGCACGGTTCGGGCATCGTCGGTGTCGACCGTGAACACTTTGATGCTCCCGTTGACATTGCTGAGGAAGATCCGGCGACCGTCATGGGAGAAGATCAGGCCGGTGTAACTGAGTTGGCCTTCGGTATCCGGTTTAAGGATGTTGGGCGATGGAACCGGCGGGAGTGGCTCGTTCTGTTTTTCTGAAGGCAGTTGAATGCGCTGTCGGATCTCACCATTCGCGGGATCGATGAGAATCAATTCACTGGTTTTGCCCGAAACGGCGAGCTGGCGGCCGTCGGGTGAGAGCGCTGCGGCCTGGGGGCGCAGTCCAGGCAGATCGATCTGGGTGCCGCGCGGCGTGACCGTCTGATGAACAGGAAGGACGGTGCGATGGCCGTCCTTTCGACCCACGGTCTCGGTGTCGGCGGCGATGGATGAGGTGGCGATTGGCTTTTCTGCTGCGGCGAGCAGGAGTGAAAGGAACAGCCACCGGAGGTGTTTTCCACCAGGGGTGCGAACCGACGAAGGAAAGATGCGGTGCGGCGTCGCCATGACCCGCTCAGTGAACGCATCCGCGGCGGGGACGGCAAGGAACGAGACGCTGAGAGCCGAAGCTAGGGATCAAGGGGCGACCCGAGCCGCGCGTTGCGTTCGGTAGAATCGCCACGGCGTCTCCGCTGAGAGAGGGTCCGAAAAGGTGATGCGCCCGGTGGCGTCCGCCTGCCGATTAACCAGGGAATTCCAACGGATGAAGTCTCCGGTGAATTGAATCGAATGTATTTGGTTCGCGCCGACGACAAACACACCTTCGACCGACCTGCTGGTGGAGACGGCGATCGACGGTGGGTATTGAGTTTCCAGAGATCCGATATCCGAGCGTATGCCGATGGGACGTGGATTTCCGAGTTCGTCCATGTCGGGCGTCAGGTCGGCCGTCGCGGCGTCGCGGGCGGGACTCTCGGCCTGTAGGGGGAGGACGACGCCCAGGGCGGTTCGGCTCGGTGAACCGAGTTTCGCGTCGATCGAGGTAAGGCTGGTGGTATTCGTAAAGCCGGCGCTAGCATCGGAGCTTAGATTGCTGCCGAGATCCACAAAGGATCCCAGAATATTACTTGGGATATTGCCCGACAGCAGGACTGCGGCCAGTCGACCTGTTGAGGGAGCCAGCAGGGTGACGGCCGGAGTCACTTCGTTGGTGGCGAAGAGGGTGAAATTGGTGGCGAAAGTCGACGACGTGAGGGATAGGAGGCCGCCGGCGACGACGATAGCGGCGCCACGGGTGGGGCCTTCGAGGCGGCCCGTGCTAATAACCGCTGATTGCGCGATCGCCTGGTTGAGCAGGAAGGTTGAGTTCACGATCTGGGCGCCGCGAGTGGCGTAGAGGGCGCCACCCATATTCGCGTTGGGCACTGGAATGATACCGCCGTAGTTGGGGACACTCAGCAGGTGGACCCGATTGGAGTAGAACGAGCAGTTGAAGACATCGAGGGAAGCCGACGCAAAGACGGCTCCGCCACGCGCTGTTCCGTTGCGCGCGGCGCCTTGAAGCCCACACAAACACCCGGCACCGGGTTCGGCATTATTGGCTTCCAGGAAGCAGGCCTGTAGACGCGAAGACTTGGTGAGGTAGAGGGCTCCACCGGCACTGTCCGAGGCCTGTCCCAATCCGCCACCGCCGCCTCGGACGTAGTTGCGGGTGAAACGACAATTCTCCGCGGTGACCGGGGTCTCGGCATAGATCGCACCACCTTCCCCGGGTCCGTTCGCGCCGTTTCGTCCGCCACTCGGGCCCAACGCGGTGTTTTGATCGAAGGTCGTTGCGGTGAGGTTCAAATTCCCTTTGCCCAAATGGATGAGGGCTCCGCCCTGGCTGGGACCCGCTGCTTGGACATAATTTAGTTCGAGGTAGGGGTAATCGACGGAATTCGATAGGAAAGCACAGCCGATCAAAGTGGCGTCTGCATTGGTGAGCGATAGCGCCCCGCCCCTTGCGCTTCCCTGCGTGGTCCAAAATCCGCTCACCATTCCGCCGACACATCGGTTCCGAACGAGGCGTGTGTTTTCCAGTCGCAACGGGGTGCCGTCGACCGCGATAGCGCCTCCGAAGGCGTCAATGGTCGAATCCAAGGTCACTGGCTTTGAGCCACTGCAGGTGTTGGAGGAGAGGGAGCTGCCAAAGATCGAGAGGCTCCCGCCCATTGAGAAAATGGCGCCGCCTCGGGAATTGACCGATCCGTCGGTCCCGCCGATGGATTCATTCCAATCGAGGCGGCAGTTCTCCAAGGTGAGTTGGCCGCCTTGGTTCCAGATGGCGCCTCCGAACTCCCCCTGCCCGTGGATGCAGGTGAGACCCTTCAGTTGAACGGTCACATTCGTGGCGACCACGAACAGACGATTGGTCCCGTTTCCGTCGAGTGTCACGCGGCGCCCGGTGGCATCAAGGCTGAGAGTTCGTGAGATGACCAGGGGAGCGGACAGCTTGATGATCCCGTCGCATTCGAAGTGAATCTGGTCGGCGGTACCGGCAATGGCGGTACGCAGGGAGTTTTCGTCACAGACCGACACCGTCACGGATGGCGCGGACCGAGATGCGAGGAGAAGGAAGATCGTGAGGGTCAGGGGAACAGAAAGGCCCAAGGAGGTTCGGCGTGCCGAACAACGAGCGAGGCTGCGGCGATTGGGAGAGCGGAGTTTTAGGGACTCACCGGGCACCCTCAGGCTGGGGAATTGTTCAGAAGGCATAGGACAGGCGTCCTTCACCACCATTGGGTGGCGCCAAAATCGCATGGTTTGGAAGTCTGGCAAGCCAGGGTCTTTGGAGTCGTAACAATTCCTTGAAACCCGATCGACAGTCTTGGCGGATGGACGGTTTTGAATACCGGGACGGACCTATGGCAACCAGGTCGGGCTCAGCCGGCGGTCGGGCGAATCAATACAGGGGTCGGTCGATGCCTTGGGGGGGCGGCTCGGGATCAGTGCAGAATACTGGGATCAGAATACCGGGACGGACCTGTTGCTTCACTCCACGCCTGAAGTCTTCGGTGGGCGTGATCAGGATAGGGGGACACGCAATTCCTTGGGCCAATCGACCGTCTTGGCGAATGGACGGTTTTGGATACCGGGACAGACGTGTTGGATCGAGTTGGGATGCCTCGATTCGTCGCTGGGGTAGCTGGCCAATTGTGGCGGGTTTCGGGAGATTGGCGGCGGAACAGCGACTGCGGTTCGGTCGCCGATGACAACAATCGACATGGACCTTCTCGACCTGACCTACCCAACCCCCGCCGAGAATCTGGCGTGCGACGAGGCCCTGTTGGATTGGGTGGATACCCACGCAGAGTCCTGTGGCGGGACGGAAGGGGTCCTGAGATTCTACGAATCACCGGAATTGTTCGTGGTCGTCGGTTATGGGAACAAGGTCGAGAGTGAGGTCAACGTCAGTGCCTGCGCCGACGCGGGTGTTCCCGTCTTGCGCCGCGTTAGCGGCGGCGGAACCGTCGTGCTCGGGCCTGGTTGTTTGGCGTACGCGATTGCCCTACCCACGCATGTCGCTTTGGAGTTGGAATCGGTCACCGGGACCAATCGATGGATCATGGAGCGTCAACGTCGGGCGATGCAGGCGGTCACGGCGCGGGAGGTGAGGGTGCAGGGACACACCGATCTGACGGTGGACGGGCTGAAGTTTTCGGGTAATTCACAGCGTCGTCGGGCACGATCGGTCTTGTTTCATGGGACGCTCCTGTTGAGTTTTGATCTGTCGGTGATTTCCCGCTGCCTGCGATTTCCATCGATGGAACCGGATTACCGGGCGGGTCGCGCGCATGCGGCGTTTGTGACGAACCTCGCCCTGGCCGGGGCGACGGTGAAATCCGCGCTGGCGGCGGAGTGGGGAGCCGAACGTCCGTTTCGGGGAACCTTGGAGGATCGGGTAAGGAACTTGGTTAACGAACGTTACGAACGGTCCGATTGGAACAACCGAAGGTAAAAACCGCTGTGGTCCAAGGCTTGAGCCAAGCCTCGACCCAGCGCATCGTCCCCTCCGGACATGGCGCAAGGCATGCAACTCAGCCAGGGGCTTGCGCTTCAGCAGGTGCTGTCGCCCCAGATGCAGCAGTCGCTCGCACTGCTGCAGGCGCCTGTATTAGAACTGCGGAATCTGGTGGAACAGGAGATGGCCCAGAATCCGGTGCTGGAGGAGATTCCAGTCGGGGAGCGGCCCGCGTCGGAATCGGAAGGCGGTGGAGGTGAAGCGGAAGGGCCTTCGCTGGATCCGAGCGAACCGCCCAGTGATGTTCTGTTTGATCCGGCCACCGAGAAGCCCGATGCGGCAGCGGTGGATGATTTTCAGGCGAAGCTCGAGCAGCTGACCCAGTTGGATCAGGAGTGGCGCGATCATTTCTCGCAGACCAACGTGCCTTTGCGCCAATCGGACGTGGACGACGAGAAGCGTCAGTTCCTTTTCGACAGCCTGACGCAACCGACTTCGTTGCGCGCGGAGTTGTCGGAGCAGCTGAGGTTTTCGTCGGTCGCCGAGGAATTGGTACCGTTTGCCGAGTTGATCATCGGGAACCTCACCGAGGAGGGCTACCTGCGAACCCCGCTGAGCACGCTGGCGCAGACCAACGATCTCCCGGTCGAGAAGCTCGAGGAGGCCTTAAAGGCGGTTCAATCGCTGGATCCGGCGGGCATTGCGGCGCGTGATCTTCGTGAGTGCCTCCTGCTTCAGTTGGAACGTGCGGGAAAAAAGGAATCCATCGAGTACAAGGTGGTTCACGACCATTTGGACGCCCTTGGGCGCCGGCGCTACCAGGACATCGCCGACGCCTTGGAGGTTTACCCGGATGAGATTCAGGATGCGGCGGAGAACATCGGAAAGCTGCGTCCGCGACCGGGTCTGGAGTTGTCCCCCACGGAGCCGGACTATGTTTTGCCGGAGATCGAGGTGACGCGGACGGAGACGGGATTCCAGGTGTCGTTGCGCGACGAACCGTTGCCTCGGCTGAGGATCAGCCACGCGTACAAGGATCTCCTGACCCAGGCGAATAGCGATCCGGAGGTTCGTGAGTATCTGCGTGATAAGATGCGGGCCGGGAAGTTCCTGATTCGCTGCTTGGACCAGCGCGAACAGACCATCAAGCGGATCGCCGAGGAGGTGGTGCGGCGTCAGCATGATTTCTTCGATCGCGGCCGCGCCCACTTGAAACCGATGACCATGGCGCAGGTCGCGGAAGCCGTGGGAGTTCACGAGACGACGGTGAGTCGGGCGGTGGCGGGCAAATACATGAACACGCCGCAGGGGGTGTTGGAACTGCGGGCCTTGTTCACCAGCGGGGTGGCGACGTCGGACGGGGGCGCCGTGGCGAGCACCGGTGTGAAGGAATTGATCGCGGAGATGGTGAAATCCGAGGATCCGGCGCATCCGCTGACGGACGACCAGATTGAGGCGAAGCTGAAGGAGCGCGGCATCAAGATTGCGCGGCGCACGGTGGCCAAGTACCGGAACGAAATGAAGATTCTCCCGGTAGCGTTGCGTCGGACGGCGTGAGTGGTCCCCTGATTTCCATCGTCATGCCCGTGCGCGACGCACTGGCCACGCTTCCCCGGGCCTTGACGAGCCTGCGGGTTCAGACCCATCCGAATTGGGAACTTGTGGCGGTGGACGATGGTTCGACGGATGGATCGGCAGAATGGCTCGTCCGTGCTGCTCGCGACGATTCTCGGGTCCGGGTGTTGAGGCGGGGGCCCGAAGGTATCGTGGCCGCGTTGAACGCCGGGATCGAGTTTGCCAGCGGCGAGTTCATTGCACGGTTCGATGCGGATGACGAATGTCTGCCGAACCGCCTGGCGAGCCAATGGCGGTTTCTCGAAGGGCATCCGGAAGTGGGCGCGGCGGGGACCTTGGTGGAATTCGGTGGGAACGAGGGGGCGCAGGCGGGCTATGCGGCTTACGTGGCCTGGTTGAATTCCGTGGTGGAACCCGAGGTGATCGCGTGGTCGCGGTTCATCGAATCCCCGTTCGCCCATCCGAGTTTGATGGTGAGAACGTCAGTATTTCGCGAACACGGGGTGTATCGCGAGGGGCCGTTTCCCGAGGATTACGAATTGTGGCTGCGGTGGCTGGAGCGCGGGGTGTGTTTGGCCAAGGTGCCTGAAGTTCTCCTGCGCTGGCATGATCTCCCGATGCGATTGTCGAGGCGGGATCCTCGGTATTCACCGGATGCGTTCTTTCAGATGAAGGCGCCCTATCTTGCCCGGTGGCTGCGAAGGCACGTCGCACCGGAACGTCGTTGCGTGCTTTGGGGGGCGGGCCGGAAGACTCGTCGGCGTGCGGAGTGGTTGGAGGCGGAAGGAATCACGATCTCGGCATACGTCGATATCGATCCGAACAAGCAAGGGAGCCGGCGGGACGGTCGAGTGGTGATGTCACCGGAGGCGGTCGTTCCGTTGCGGGAGGCGGTGTTCCTGATCGGCTATGTGGGGAATCGCGGCGCCCGGGATCTGCAACGGGCATTCCTGGTCGGGAACGGCTGGCGGGAAGGGACGGATTTTCTTTTTGCTGCGTAGGCAATCTCTCCGGCGGGGGAACGACGTCAGAAAGCGAGGACCGGAAGGCTGATGGCATTCACCCACAGTGCGGCGATCACGTCATCGGCGACGACGCCAAGGCCGCCGGGCAAGCGTTGGCTCTGTTTGACGGGCCAAGGTTTGGCGATGTCGAAGAACCGGAAGGCGGCGAAGATGGCGGGAAACCACCACCATGGCCACGAGTGGAGGCATTGCGCCAGGTTGGGAAACCCGTGGTGAAGGGTGTGAAACACCAAGGGGGCGGCGAAGCAGATGGGAAGGGCGATGATTTCGTCGAGTACGACGGAGCCCGGGTCGTGTGTTCCCAGGATCTTCTCGGCCTCACCACATAACCAGACGGCGGCGGCGGTGCTGGCGAGCACGCCGAGGATAAAAGCCCAGGCGTTACCGGGGAGCAGCAGTAACGCAAACCACATCAGGCCAACCAACGAACCAAAAGTGCCGGGGGCCCGCGAAGCCCGTCCCGAACCGAAGCCTTGGGCGATGAACAACTTCACATGTCGGCGAGGTACACAGCCCGGTTGCGGCGAAGGTAAACACTGCCCGAGGTGAGCGTGAGCACGACAGCGGCCCATTGGGACGCTTCGGTGACGGCCTGGATCCAATGGTAGGCGGCGGGCACTTCGAACAGCATGCGGGAGGCGCCGCCCCAAGTCGGGTAGGCCATGGAAATGAGAATGGCGCTGATACAGACAATTTGGGAGACGGTCTTGTGTTTTCCAAAGCCTTCCGCAGCGAGCACGAGGTTCTTGGAGGCGGCGAGCAACCGGAGTCCAGTGATGGCGAGCTCCCGCGCGACCATGACGATGACCATCCAGGCCGGCATCCACTTCAATTCGACGAATGCGATGAACGCCGAGCACACGAGAATCTTGTCGGCCAAAGGGTCCATGAGAATGCCGAAGTTGGTGATCAGCTTTCGGCTTCGGGCAATCGAACCGTCGAAATAATCCGTAATGCTGGCGGCCACGAAGAGGATGAGGGCGGCCGTCTCGTGAAAAGGAAAACGAACCAGCAGCGCCACGAGGAAGAACCCCGTGAGCACGAAGCGCGAAACGGTCAGTTGGTTCGGTAAATTCATCGGTGATGGACCGGCTCACCCGGTTGTCGGTTGTTTCGAGGTTGGTTGCAAGTGGCCAGCCGATGCGACGACCCGAAGACTAGGCGGCGAGGCCGGGTATGGTGGGTTCACGGACTTGCGATCCGGAGACGGGCCTGCTCTCCTGACAACCTCCATGCGATGCCCGAACGCCGCCCCCGTGCGCCGATTTGCGGTTCAGACCGTCTTCCTGTTGGTTCTTCCCATGTGGGTGCTGGCCGATGGTCCGGCCGACAATCGAATCGACAAGGTTCGCCCCATTCCGCCGCCGGGTATGGTGGTGCCGGAGGAGGTTCGACAGGAACTTTCGGGGCGCGTGGATCGACTGGGTGCAGCGATTACCGGGTTGCGGCAGGAATTGGCGCAGAGACCAGCCTTGCTCGAGCTCGTGCCGGACGTTGAGATCTTCCACAAGGCCGTCGACTGGGCCCTGCGGTTCCAGGAGTTCTACAAGACCAACGAATACCAGGGGGGCACACGTCCGTCGGCTGCGCACCAGTTGCTCGAAGAAGGGATGAAGCGCGCGGCGTCGTTGCGGGAAGGAAAGGCCTATTGGACCGCGGCCCGGGGTTTGGTCGTGCGCGGCTACCGATCCAAAATTGACGGGTCCATTCAGCCTTACGGCTTGGTGGTGCCCGAGGCCTTCGATGGGCACGACGGCCGGGATTACCGGCTTGATCTATGGTTTCACGGGCGCGGGGAACAATTGACCGAGCTGGCGTTCTTGAGCGAGCGGATGAATCGGGTGGGGGAATTCGCGCCCCGCGGGGCATTTGTGCTCCACCCGTACGGCAGGTATTGCAACGGCTCGCGATTTGCCGGTGAGACGGATGCCTGGGAGGCATTGGCCGATGTGCAGGCCAGATATCCGATCGACGGTGATCGTCTAGTGGTGCGGGGTTTCTCTCTGGGGGGCGCCTCGTGCTGGCATTTTGCGATGCATTATGCGTCGCAGTGGGCGGCGGCGGCGCCGGGTGCGGGATTCAGCGAGACGGCGGAGTTTCTCCGGGTGTTCCAGAACGAGGAGCTGAAGCCGGCATGGTGGGAGCAAAAGCTCTGGCGGTGGTACGATGCGACGGCGCATGCCGCGAACGCGGCGATGGTGCCCTTGGTGGCGTACAGTGGTGAGAAGGATCGCCAGATTCAGGCGGCGCAGGCGATGCAGCAGGCCATGGCGGCGGAGGGGCTCCGACTGACCCATATTGTTGGACCCGGTACCGGACACAGCTATGAATCGGGCGCGAAAGAAGAGATCAACCGTCTCGTCGATGCGAATGCGAAGCTTGGGCGGGATCCGTTGCCGCGGCGCGTGCGCTTTGTGACGCATACGCTCCGTTATGATCGCATGGCGTGGGTGCGAGTGGATGGAATGACACGGCACTGGGAACCGGCCCGGGTGGAAGCGGAACTGAGGGACGGCGGGGAGCAAGGGGCGGGAGAGATTCTGGTTAATACTTCGGGGGTCCGGGCGTTGACCCTCGACATTCCGGCGGCTCGGTACCCGTTCGCGATGCATCGAGCGCCGAAGGTGGTGGTCGATGGCGTGACGATTCCCGCGGTTGGTCCGGCTTCGGATCGATCCTGGCGCATGAGCCTGCGGCAGTCGGAGAGGCGGTGGATGGCCGAGGAATTGGAGCGCGACGGTCTGCGCAAGCGGCACGGACTCCAGGGGCCGATCGACGACGCGTTCATGGATTCTTTTGTTTTCGTCCGTCCAACCGGCGTTCCGCTCCACGCGGCTGCCGGTGCGTGGGTGGTGCGAGAGTTGGAGCGCGCGATCGACCAATGGCGCCTGCAATATCGAGGGGAGGCGCGCGTCGTCGACGACACGGCGGTTACGGATGCCGATATTGCGTCCCACAACCTTGTGGTTTGGGGCGATCCTCAAAGCAATGCCCTCTTCAGACGCGTCGCAGACCGTCTTCCGATCCGGTGGGACGCGTCCGGAGTCCACGTCCCCGGAGCGGACTATGCGGCCGACCGCGCTGCGCTGGTGTTGATTTATCCCAATCCGTTGAATCCCGAGCGTTACCTGGTGGTGAACAGCGGATTCACGTTTCGGGAGTACGATCTTCTCAATAACGCGCGGCAGACGCCCAAATTGCCGGATTGGGCGATCATCAATTTCCAGCAACCGGCGAATGCGCGGTCGCCGGGAGGTGTAGAGACCGCCGGTTTTTTTGGCGAGCGCTGGGAATGGGTGGATGTGCCGCGATGACGGACGGGGTTGATTCCGCGCCTCACGGGGCGGTGTAGGCAGTGCCTTCGATGGGCTCGGCGGCGGGGTTTTCGCGGGATCGGAAGCGCATGGGAAACGTCTCGCGGCGTTGACCGTCGATGGCACGAAAGACCGCAAAATGAAGGTGTGGTCCCCGAGTGTAGCCGGTATTGCCGGACAACCCGATGAGATCCCCGGCTTTCACCGCTTGTCCCGGTTTCACTTTGGCGCCCTTCCGCCGGAGATGGACATATTCGGCGTAGGTGCCGTCGGCTTGACGGACGAGGACGAAATTGACGGAGTCCCGCAAGTTGGGATCGAGGCCCCCTTTGTCGAAGCGATCGACGACAATTTCGACGACACCCTCGCGCGCCGCGTGGATGGGGGTTCCCTCGGGCATGCCGAAATCGACCGCGAAGTCGTCGTTCCCACCGTGGGTGAAGCTGCCGTGGAATCCTTGAACCACTTCAAACTGCCTGCCCGAGGCGAAGGGCAATTGGTAGATGTGGGCGGAGTCGTGGGTGGCTTCACGGGCACCAAAGAGCCAGTCGTATCGGACGCGGTACCCGAAGTCGCTGTCAGTCTGGATCGGACGAAGGCGGGTGAATGGATGAGTCCCAGGTCCTGGAACGGAGACGATCATGGGCATGGGATGATCGGTCCTGGCGTTGTCGGGTTTGACCGTGATGGTGAGAGTAATGGCCGCGAGGTTGGTATTGACCACGCAAAGCTCCAAACCCTCTTCGACCGAGCGATCAATGATGCGGACACCGCCGACGATCTGGGCGGCCGAGGTGGACGAGCTGGCGCCAAGGACGAGTATCGCGCCGAGGATTCCTGAACGAAGGAAGGCTGAGGTGCGAGCGTTCATGGCGGGGCTGGGATGGGTGCGCGAGTCGTTGGACGGGTGATCGACGGTCAGGGCGTCAGCCCGGGTTCGTCACCGCAGAGGGTGCGTTCTGCGAGGGCGCCGCCGAGTATGCGCCTGACGGGTAAAGGATGTCTTACCTGCGCACGCACGGTGGAAATGCCGGGCTAGGGTCGCGCGATGCGACGCTTGCCGGTTGGGCGCTTTGCCTTCTTGGGGATCAGCCAATCCGGGACCGATTCATGCTGCCAGATGTCCTCGATGGGTTGGCGTTCGCGGACCAGGGCACACAGGTCGCCGTTGATCAGGACTTCGGCGACGAGCGGTCGCGAGTTGTAGTTGGACGCCATGACGGATCCGTAGGCCCCGGCACTGAGGAGGGCGAGATGATCCCCTTCGCCCACCTTGGGCAGTGGGCGGTCCTTGGCGAAGTAATCGCCGCTTTCACAGATCGGTCCGACCACATCCGACGCGACGCTGGCGCCGGCCTTCCTCTTAACGGGAACAATCTCGTGGTAGGCGTCGTAGAAGGCGGGGCGAATGAGGTCGTTCATCGCGGCATCGACGATGACGAAGTTCTTTTTGCCGGTGCGTTTCACGAATTCGACCCGGGTGATGAGGGCGCCCGCGTTGCCGACGATGAAACGTCCGGGTTCCAGCAGCACTTTGAGAGGCAAGGTGCGAAGGATGGGGATGAGCGTATTGGCGTAGGTGGTCGGGGTGAGGATCCTGCCGGCTTCGGGGGTCTCCTTCCACCAGCGCGGAAGGCCGCTGGCGAGGGCTTCGCGGTAGACGATGCCGATGCCGCCGCCGATGCTGAGGAAGTCAAACCCGTGCCGGGCATGGAGTTTTTGGGCGAGTGGCACGACCTTCTCGACCGCCAATCGGAACGGTTTCACCTCGGTGAGTTGCGACCCGATGTGCATTTGGAGTCCGCGCAGCCGGAGGTGTTTCAGCTTGGAGGCTCGGGCATAAACGCCCTCGATCTGCTCGATGGCGATGCCAAACTTGTTCTCATAGGTGCCCGTGGTGATTTTGGCGTGCGTGTGAGCATCCACATTGGGATTCACCCGGACGGCGACGGGCGCGACCTTGCC
The DNA here is from genome assembly GCA_016795425.1 of Verrucomicrobiales bacterium. Taxonomy (GTDB): domain Bacteria; phylum Verrucomicrobiota; class Verrucomicrobiia; order Limisphaerales; family CAIMTB01; genus CAIMTB01. The sequence continues at coordinate 74,427 of JAEUHG010000282.1, read as the reverse complement.
GATGCGCTTGGCGATTTGATGGATGCGAAGTAGTTCGGGTTCACTCTCGACATTGATCGAGTAGATATCGTGGCGCAGAGCGAACTCGATCTCCCGTTCCGTCTTGCCGACGCCCGCGAACACGCATTTTCGAGGATCGCCGCCGGCCGCGATGATACGGCGGAGTTCTCCTTCGCTGACGATGTCAAACCCGCTGCCGAGTTGGGCGAGGGTTCGCAGGACGGCCAGATTGGAGTTCGCTTTGACGGCGAAGCAGATCAGGTGATCCAAGGGAGCAAGCGCCTGGTCGAGCTTCTGGAAATGATCCGTGAGGGTGTGGCTGGAATAGACGTACAAAGGCGTGCCGAACTGTTCGACCAGGCTTTGGATCGGAACCTGTTCGCAGTGCAGTTGGCCGCCGGAATAACGAAAATCGTGCACGGGCGCGCAGTTATGCCAAAGGCGGCGCCGAAGTCACGCCGGGAGCGGCCCGGCTATTTTTCCTTGGGAAGCCGGAGAGTGAGCCAGAGGTGATCGATTTGGTTGATCCAGAGGCGACTATAACCCTGGGGAACGCCGTTGTTTTCGCCACGGCTGGTCATTTCGAAAGGCACCAGCGTCTCGTTTCCCAGGACGGGATCCTCCGCCACTACGATGAGAGGACCGGAGAAGGCGGCGGCATTCGTCGCGGACACTAGGGTGAGGCTGCCTTCGCCGTCACCGGCGGGGGCTGGGACAGGATGGGCGGTAAATCCAGGCGGCAGATCCTTGAACCGAATCTGCAACGCGTTGGTATGGCCCGCCTGACGTGCGACACGGAACTTCACTTCATTGGTGGTGCCGGGGGCCGCGGTGACGGATCCGGTAATCAAGGTGACGCGGGCTTCGGCGTTCAACCGGCGCAACGTCAGCCGATAGCGGTATTCCGGGTCTTGCCGACGTAGCAGCGAACGGACCGCTGCAAAGTAGACACCGTTGGTGGGGACCCGCCAGACCAGCCGCGGGTCGCGTGATCCTTCGGCGTCGTCGGCCTGCGCCAACTCGGCGCCCGCGGGATCAAGGATTCGCAGGGTGGCATCCAGGGGTGAGCCCAGAGAAGCGGCATCGATCCTGGCCTCAACGAAATCGCCGGCCTCGGCGCGAAAGAGGTGTCGGTCCTCCTCACCGATGCGGGCGATCGTGCCGGTGATCCACCGCTCCGGCGTGATGCCCGGGGCAGGGGTCTCCGCTGACCGATCCGCGACGTCGGAGGGCGGACTATCCGGCGGAATAGCTTGAGGAGCCTGTTCAAGAGCGTCGAGCAACAGGCGGTAGACGGCTCCGTCACCGCCGGACAACTGGACGGACGAATCGGCCGGGTAGCGGAATCCGAAGACTTGAAGGACGACGTTGGTATCCTGGGTGGCGTGCCAGCGGAGGTGCGGATCAAGGGTGTCGCCGTCGTGATTCCAGGCGAGCGGCTGGCCACTGGCATCAAGTAAACGCAGAACGCCATCGAGCTTGGCCATGAGGACGTAGGCTTCGAGTCGAGCATCGAGCCAATGGCCGGCAGGAATGGTCAAAGCGAACGAATCGACATCGCCCGATTTTTCGAGGCGACCGACCACGCGGACGGGCGGCGTCCCAAGGCGTTGGGCGGTCGATGGACGCTGGTTGGGTTCGACCTCTTGGACATCAGCCGAAGGGGTGATGAGAATGAACCTTGGGTCACTGACACCGTCCTCGTTGTAGAGGCGGACCCATCGAGGACCAGGCGTGGCATGGGTGGCGATTTCCAGGCGGGCTTTGCCGGCATTGGTTTCCGGGGACCAGGTGATGCCGGGCCCTTGGACCCATAGACTTGGGGGCCATGGTTCGATCTTCCCCGCCAAGGTCACGTTCTGAGTGGACCCGGGCGAGAAGGTGAACGGGAAGAGATGCTCGAGGGTGGGCGCGGCCGCAGAGGAGGCAACGGCCGCCAAGAGCCCGGCGGCGAGGGATGTGACGAGGCGGAGGTTTCGGGGCCTGGACCCGGGACGCATGCCGACGGCGGGGTTCAAGCGAAGAGCTCTTTGATCAATCGCCCACCGTTGACCAACGGCACGGGGCGACCGGTGGTGGTGTGCAGGATCTGTTTCGGGTCGATGCCCATCTTGGTGTAAAGCGAGGCCGCAAAGTCCTCGGGTCGATAGACATTCTCGGAGGCGTAATAGCCCTTGGCATCGGTGGCTCCGACAATCTGACCACGGGGTATGCCCGCACCCGCCATGAGGACCGACATCGCCCCCGGCCAGTGGTCGCGACCGGCGTCCTTGTTGATTTTCGGAGTGCGGCCGAATTCACCCAGGCAAATCACCATCGTCCGCTCGAGCAGTCCGCGGTCATCCAGGTCTGTGATGAGGGCCGCCAGTCCCTGATCGAGCCGCTTTAACTGATCGCCGCGGTACGCATCGAAGATCTTGGTATGGTGATCCCACCCACCATTGTAGACGGTGACAAAACTGACACCGACCTCAACGAGGCGGCGGGCCAGCAGAAGGCGTTGGCCGAAGTCGTTGCGGCCGTAGGCTTCGCGAACCTTCTCGCTTTCGCGCTGCAAATCGAAGGCTTCCTGGGCGGATTTCGATCCCACGAGATCAAGACCTCGGGCGTAAAACTCATCGAAAGTGACCGCGGGATCGTCGGCGAGTTTGTCGGAATAGCGCTTCAGCGTGTCGAGCGACTTGCGGAGCGCTTCGCGGCTGGCGGCTCGGCCCTCGGCGATGTCGGAAGGCAGGACGACGTCGCGCACGCGGAACGAAGGCGAGTTGGGTGAGCCGTCGATGACGAACGGCGCGTGCTGGCCGCCGAGGAAATTCGGACCGCCCGAGCGCGAGACCTCAGGCATGGCGACGTAGGCGGGGAGCCCATCGCGGATGCCGCGTGCGTGCGAGACCATCGATCCGAACGAGGGATGGAACGTGACGAAGGCGCCGCAGGCCACCGGAACAGGCGTGGGCATGCCGGTCATCATGTAGTGATTGCCACCGCCGTGATTGGGGTCCTTGTGATGGATGGAACGGACGATGGTGAGGCGATCGGCCACGCCGGCGAGCTTCGGTATGCACTCGCTGAACTGAATGCCGGGAACCTTGGTGGGAATGGCGCTGAATTCGCCGCGAATCTCGGATGGGGCCTCGGGTTTGGGGTCGAACGTCTCGTAGTGGGAAGGGCCACCATCGAGCCAGACGAGAATGCAATTGGTGCGTGTGCCGGTCGCGGGCGTGCCGTCGGCGGCGACGGCCTGGTGCCGCAACAGCTGGCAAAGTCCAAGACCCAGCACCCCTCCGAGACCGACCTGCAGGAAATCACGGCGCGTGACACCGGCGCAGTTGGTGTGGGTGCGGGTTTGCAGGGGCGCGGCAGCCATGGGCTCAATGATTGAAGACGAACTCGGCGGAATTCAGCAACGCCCAAAGCACATCCTCGATGGCGGCGCGTCGGGTCGCAGGATTGGCATCGAACGGAGCGGTGGCGAGTCGGAGTTCTTCGGCGGTCGGGAACCGACTCAGCGTGGCCAGGTAGAGTTCGGTGACGATCTGGTCCGCGGGCAGATCCCCTTGGGCCAGGGCATGGACTCGGCCGTCGGTCCCCGCGAGTTTCTCCTGCAGACGGCGCGAATTCATCATGTGGAGGGCTTGCACGACGCTGGTACGGACATCGCGTTCACAGGGGCAATCGCTGCTCGAATTGGGGCGGCCGAACGCGTCGAGGAACTGCGAGCGCACCTTGTAACTCCAGGTCTGCATGGCGCGGGTACCGGGAGGGCAACCATTGAAGTCGTCGTCCACGCCGGTGATGTCGTTGACGGCGTCGAGGAGGACCTCGGCCGGCAGACGACGCCGGTAGGAACGCGAGTAGTTGCGAGTGTCGGCGAGGTTGGATTCGTTCGGTGTTGAACTCAGTTGATACAGCCGCGAATCGGTGATGGTGCGGAGGAGATGCTTGGCATCGTAACCGTGGCGGGCGAAGTCCGCGGCCAGGGCATCCAGGAGCGCGGCGTTCGAGGGTGGATTCGACACACGGAAATCATCGACGGGCTCGACGAAGCCGCGCCCGAACAGGGCGGCCCACACACGGTTGACGATGGCGCGGGCGAAGAACGGGTTTTGTGGATCGGTGAGCCAGCGCGCGAACCCGTGGCGCGGATCGACGGCGTCCTCCTCGCTGTCGAGCCAGGGACCGTCGGGCGGACGTGGCTTCATGGAGACGCCCGTCACCGGGTGATGCACGGCGCCTCCGGCGGCGGCATAGAACGTCTCGGTGCCGGCGGAGATCGGCGGGGAAAGACCGGCGCCTTTTTGTCGGACACCGCGAAAGATGGCGGCTAGTTGGTAGAAGTCGTCCTGGCCCCACTTCTCGTTCGGATGGTGGTGGCATTTCGCACACTCGAGACGGATGCCGAGGAACAGTTGACTGAACATGGTGGCGAGTTCGGGAGGTTCCCGCCGATCGCGGTACACCACGGTTGGGCCATCCCGGTGATTGCTGCCTTCGGCGGTGAGGATGTCGCGCGCGAAGGCGTCGAACGGCTGGTTGGCACGGAACGTGTCGCGGAGCCATTGATCGAGCAGGTACACGCTCTTGATGCCCACCCGGTCGGGATTGGGTCGCAGCAGGTCGGCCCATTTGTTGGCCCAGAAGTCACCGAATTCCGGTCGCTCGAGCAGTCTTTGGACCAGCGCGGCGCGGCGTTCTCGGGAAGTGGCGGGATCGCCGGCGAGGAAGTCGCGGGCTTCAGCGGGGGTCGGCAGGACGCCAATGAGATCGAGGTGGGCACGGCGCAGGAACTCCGAGTCCGTGCAGAGTTCGGATGGGAAGAGTCCGAGCTTCTGGAATTGGGCGTAGGCGAGGCCGTCGATGAAGTTGAACTTGGGCAGGGCGTCGTAGCGTTCGGAAGGCAGGGTCACATCGGCGGGAATGGTGACACGGGAGGCATCGACGAAGCCGAGGTAACGGGCGACGACGACCCCTTGGCCGCCGACGGTTCCAACCTGGATCACACCTTCCTCGGTGACCTGGGCGATTTCCTTTTCCTGGGAGATGTACTCCGCGAATCGGGTGACTTCCTTGGTGGATCCGTCGGAGTACTCGGCCAGGACCTTGAGCGGTTGAGTGGCACCCTTCTTGTACGAGCGTTCCGTGGGGTCCACGCGAATGCGCACGAGCGCCGGTTCATTGGTGCGTTGAAACACCATTCCGGTACGGATCCAACGCGACAGGGTGGCGTAGGTGTCCGAAGTGGGATCGAGCCTTTGGCCGCCGCCGTGGTCGACGGTGGCCGTCGCCTTGAGCAGAAGCAGGCTCTCCGCGGGGGACGCCGGGAAAACGCGCCGGCCGCGATTCTCCTTAACGATCTCGGCGAAGTCTGCTTTCGGATCGTAACTGAATACGGAGAGTTTGAAGCCGTTTTGGCCGTCAGCGCGGGCGTGGCAGCTGCCGGCGCTGCAGCCTGCTTTGGAAAGGATCGGCAGGATATCGCCCACGAACGATGGGGCGGCTTCGAGGTTCGAGGCCATGGCCGTGGGCGGCGGCGGGAATGCACCGAGAACCGTGCCGTCCTGGGCGAGTCCGCGGACCACACCGTCCTGGCCACTGGCGAAGATGCGTTGGCCGTCGGCACTGACGGCGACCGTATGCAGGACCTCGTTCCAGCCTCCAAGGCGTTTCTCGGTGGCCGTGGCCGAGCTTTGCTCGCCGGTATGTCGTTTGAAATCCGTGAAGGAATGGACCTGGCCGGCGTCGTCCGTGGTGACGACGCGCGACCCATCGGCGGACCACGCGACCGCGGTGAAACCGTCCCGGCGTCCGCCGATGGTGACGGTGGCTTCCCGCGTTTTGAGATCCCAGAGTTTGAGCTGTTTGTCGGCGCCGACCGAAACGAGCTCGGTGGAGTTCGTATGGAAAGCGATCCCAACCACCGCCGCCGAGTGTCCCTCGAGCCGGGCGACCTCCTTTTCGGACACCAGTTCCCAGGTCTTGATCATGCGGTCGCCGCCGGCGGTCGCCAGCAGACCCCCGTCGGGGCTGAAGGACACATCGTAGATGGTGTCCGAATGGGCCAGCCAGGCGCCGATGCGCCGGCCGGATTCGGCCGCGAAGACGCGGATCCAACCGCTGGCCGTGGGGGCGCCGTCGGCGGCGATCAGGGCGCCGGACTGCGGGGAGAAGCGCAAGGCAGTGATGCGACCCAGAAGGGCGGGGGGCTCGGGTTTGGTCTTGGACGGACGGGTGCGTTGGGTGGGCGCCGTAACTGGGGGAACGGAGACGGCCCAGTGGGCGGAAAGATTGGTGGCCGACCACACGCGAATGTCGCGAAAGCCGCCGGTGGCGATCCAGCGACCGTCCGGACTCCAAGCCATTGAATGGATGAGATCCGGGTGCGCCTCGATTTCCTGGATCACCGGAAAGTTCGTGGCGGTGAGGTCATGAATGAGGAGGTGGCCCGCACGTCCGATGGCGAGGCGTTTGGCATCGGGCGAAAGGGCGAGGGCGTGGGTGGGTTGGTAGTCGGGAGGCAACGCCTCCAGTCGGATTTCGCGAGGGGCATCGAGGCGGGCGAGAGCTTCCGCATCCCATTTGGCTCCCTCTTGTATCCATCGACGGACCAGGTCGATTTGTTGCGGAGACAACTGCCGTTTGGGCGGCATGTGCGGATCGCCATCGGGCGCCAGAAGGTGGAGAAGCGGACTGCGGCCCGGTTTGCCGGGAACGACGGCGCGGCCGGATTCGCCGCCTTTAAGGGCAAGATCCCGCGAGGCCAGGGAAAGCCCGCCCCGGTGCTGTTCCTCCCCGTGGCAGGAGAGGCAGTTGCGATGCAGCAACGCCATGGCTTCTGCCGCCGCGGCCGGGTTGCGATTCGAAGCAGCGAAAGCCAGGGGGCTCGCGAGGAACACGGAGACCCAAACTCCGAGGGCTGACGGGAGTCGGCGCCGGGCCGAGCTTCCGCCGAGCGAAGGATGGCATCGGGGTTCCACTTTCCGGAGGCTAACGAAGCCGAGTGCGTGTTCCAATCGCGATTCGACAGGGACCCCATTCCGGGGCGTATCCGAGGGCCAGGCATGACGCGCACGCGTTGGAATAGCCGGAAAGGGTTCGCGACTGCTCCTTCGGCAATCCGGTGAGGTGCCCGATTCGTCCCGGCGGACGGCGGGTTGGTTGCGGGGCGATTGACTTTCGCGGTTGGGCGAATCAGGAGAGGCGCGGCACAACGCAATGGCCCGACCTTCAACGCAACGATTCTGGATAGTCTTGTTGGCGATCACCGCGGTGGTGGGCAGTGTTGGATGGTGGGCGGACCGCGAGGTGCGCGGGGCGTTGCAGCACAAATTGAGGACGGAATTGGAGACTGTGCTGGGCGCCAACGCCACGGCCTTGGAGATTTGGATGCAGGCCCAGGAGCGGCTGGCGGCAGGTATCGCGGAGGATCCGCAAGTTCGCCGTGCCGCGCTGGAAATTCTCCAAACCCAAGGACTGGAAACGATGGAGGGTCGCGAGTTGGCGCGGTTGCCGGCTCAGTCGCTCCTGGATCAGGCGCTTGGGGCGCGTCTGAAGACGGCCGGTTACATGGTGGCCAACCTGGTTTCCACCCAGCTCCAGACGGTGGCGGATTCGGGTCCGGGTCGATTGCGCATCGGCGCGACGGTGATCGAAGAGCATCGGGTTCACCTGACGGAGTTGTTCCAGACGGGGGAGCCGGTGGTGATCACCCCGTTCCAAATGCGGTTTGGGGACCGCCGTCGGGGAGATGGAGCTCCCGGTCGTCCGGGGTTTGGGTTCCCGGGCGGTGGGACCAACCGGTGGGGACGTTCCTCAGGGACCGGAGTCGTGGAATCGATGGGGCCGCCTGTTAATCGAGGAATGGGCCCCTCGACGAATCGAGCGTGGGGTGGCGGGCCGTCGGGTCGCGCGGGAGGTTGGCGTCAAGGAGGAGGTCCGCCGCGAAGTGGCATGATGCAAGTGGCGGCACCCGTCCGAGACGATAGCGGGACGGTGGTGGGCGCGTTGGCACTGATCTTAAACCCGGAACTGGAGTTTTCGAAGATGTTGTCGGTGGTCCGGCAAGGCGAGACCGGGGAGACCTACGTCTTTGATGACGGTGGACGGATGCTGTCACAGAGTCGTTTCGATCCCCAGCTCAAGAAGCTTGGGTTGTTGGAGGATCGGAACGAGGCGATCTCGGCGCTGACATTGGAATTGCGGGATCCCGGAGGCGACCTGTCGACGGGATACCAACCGACGATGAGCCGCACCAATCAGCCGCTGACGACGATGGTGGCACAGGCGGTGGCGGGCGGCTCGGGGGTGCAGGTGGAACCCACCCGCGACTACCGAGGGATTCCGGTGGTGGGGGCATGGCGATGGCTGCCGGAGCGACGGATCGGGATCGTGACTCAGATGGACGCCATGGAGGCCTATCAGCCGCTCAAGGTATTGAGGTCGATTTTTCTCATTCTCCTGGGCTTGGTGGCCATCTTTGCGGTGGGCGTCCTGGGCGTGTACTACTCCAACCTATTGTGGCGACGAAAGGCGAAGGAAGCGGAACTGCAATTGCGGACGCTGGGGCAATACACGCTGGAGGAAAAGATCGGGGAAGGCGGCATGGGAGTGGTCTACAAGGCACGGCACGCATTGCTGCGTCGGGAGACGGCGGTCAAGCTGTTGCTGCCGGGCCGCGCGGACGATGCGTCCGTGCGCCAGTTCGAAAGGGAGGTGCAGTTGACCTGCGAACTGACGCATCCGAACACCATTCAAGTCTATGACTTCGGTCGGACCCCTGATGGCATTTTCTACTATGCCATGGAGTTTTTGAGGGGACTGAACCTTGCCGATTTGGTGGCAGCGTATGGCCCCCAACCCGAGGCGCGGATTTTGCACGTGCTACGACAGGTTTGCGGTTCACTCCAGGAAGCGCATCAGGCTGGGTTGGTGCATCGGGACATTAAACCCGCCAACATCATCCTCTGCGACCGAGGCGGCATGCCGGACACCGTGAAGGTCCTGGATTTCGGATTGGTCCGACAGATGGGTGCGGGGGTCGACGGTCCGAAGGCAAAGGGGGGCGATGGGCCGGAGCGTCTTTCGGGGACTCCGAACTATCTCGCACCCGAGGCGATTCGGAATCCGGGGCACAGCGATCCTCGGGGTGACCTTTATGCTCTGGGAGCCGTGGCATATTTTCTGGCGACAGGGCTTCCAGTCTTCGAAGGCGAGAGTTACTCGGAGGTTCTCGAACACCACCTGCGCACGGCGCCCGTCGCCATCCGGGAACGTTGCCCCGGCAATCCGGTCAGTGCGGAATTCGAATCCCTGGTGCTGCGTTGCCTCGCCAAGGACCCGGCGCAACGGCCTTCCACGGCGGCCGAGCTCCGTCAATGGGTCGAGTCGTGTCCGCTGGCGAGCGCCTGGGATCTCGATCGGAGCCGGACGTGGTGGCTGGCGCATGAACGCCGCAGTCCTGCCGCCGATTCGCGCATTCCGGATCCGGCTGGCTCGACGCCGACGGTGGAAGCGACACTGAGAATCGACCTCGCGCAACGGCCGGGATGAGCGGGGTTGGGTGGAGGGTTCGCCTGGAATAACTTGTGCCTTGTGGAAGCGACGAGGGCCTGTTGGGGTGCCGGCTCACATGGAATTTGTGACGGCACGATGGACGCGATGGATGGTCTGGGTGTTCATTGGTTTGCTGGCTCTTTGGTTTGTGTATGGGGTGGTGGTCAATGCCGCGTTGCGATCCTCGATGGTCAAGCGGTGGGTGAACACCAAACCGGAGAAATTCTACATCGAATGGAAGTCGGGGACCTCCTGGATTCCCGGAAGCTTCCACGTGCGCGGCTTGTACTTTGTCGGACAGGGCACCTCGTGCACTTATTACGGACGGATGGATGACGCCCGTTTCCGGGTAGGGTTGCTCCCGTTGCTGCGCCGGGTGGTTCATGCTTCAAGGTTTGATGGGAACGGTATCGAGTTCCGCTTGCGACGGCCGAGTGGTCCCGGAATTCCAGCCACGGCAACGTCGGAATTCTATCCCTCGATTCCGGGACTGGAGGCCCTACCCCGGCGGACTTCCCCGCGATCGCCACGCGGTTCGCCATCTTGGTGGATCCGTGTCGATGATGTTCGTTTTCGCGGCATCGAGCAGGTCTGGCTGTATGGCACGCGGTTGTCGGGACCAGCGACCCTGCGTGCCGGCCTTGATATGCAGGTGGAGGGGCCGTTTCGCTTGAAATTGGCCGACATGCAGTTTCCTGCGGCGGTGCTGAACCACAACGGGGCGATGGTCGGCACCAACCTGCAAATGAGTTTGTCGGGCGAAATGGGCCCACTGGTGTTTGATGTCGATGATGTGCCCGACGAAAAGATCTTCGACTTCATATCCGCGACGCTGGCGATGCAGGGAGACCTGCATAGCGTTGCGCTGTTGAAGCAGCGATTGGGCCGGCAGGACACCATCGACTTCGGTGGCGGCGGAAGGCTGGACGCCTGGGTGGCGATCGAACGTGGCAACGTGCAGCCTTCGACTCGGCTCCAGCTGCGATCACCGAACTTGCGGGTCCTGCTCGGCAGTGTCCGATTCGGTGGCAACGCCACCGTCGAGGATCGCGTCGATCTCGAAGGTGGCGTGGCCGTGGCGCGCCTGAGCGTTACGCTCGAGGATTTCGAAGTCTTCAAAGGGGATAAGCGGGTCGGTTTCGCTCCGGGGCCGGCCTTGCACCTGACCTCGGCGAACCGCGGCCTGAAGTTGTCAGAATGGGCGAAAGAGACGGAGTTATCGCTGCGCATCCGTCCGCTCACGATTTCAAACATCGCGGTTTTCAACGAGTTCCTGCCGCGCGAGACCGTCGCTTCCCTCGAGCGTGGCGAAATCAAAGTGGAGGCGGAGTACGACCGTAACGAAGCCGGCGGCGAAGGGAGAATAGGGCTTCGGGGTGAACAGTTGGCGGCCCGGGCGCGAGGCGAATCTTACGCGACCGACCTGGCATTGGATATCGGGCTCAAATCCAGCGATCCTGCCGTCCATCGGTTCGAACTTTCCGGAACCTCGCTGACCCTTACCAACGTCGAGATCCCAGGACTCAGTCGAGAACGCCAGGAAGGGTGGCATACCCGCATGGACGTGGAATCCGGCGGTGTGAGTTGGTCAAAGTCCACCTGGGCGGTGGAGGACGCGATGCTGCGGTTTTCCATGCGCGATACCCGCCCGGTAAAGGCGCTATTGGTGGAGTCGGGCGATGCCCCGAGTTGGTTGCGGCTGATGCCGACGATCCGTGAACTGTCGGGTCGGGTGCTCCTTACTGCCTCCCCGGAGGCGTTTCGGTTGAACCAGGTTCATGTCGAAGGACGCGGCACCGAAGTGAAGGCGGAGTTGATGGGCACGAACGACGCCATTCGGGGAGTGGTCTACGCCCGCTATGGTCTCCTGGCGGCCGGCTTTGATTTGCGATCCACGTCGCGGCGCTGGCGGGTTCTGGGTGCAAAGCGTTGGTATGAACGCGTCTCGACGTCGCCTTGGGATCCGTCGGCCCCGGAGACGCCGGAGGAAGCCGACACCGGTGAATCGGACGCCGCTTCGGGAGGCGGCGAACGTTGAAACGAGCCGCGACAGAGGTCCACGGGCCTATGCCATCCGGTTCCCCAATCCCACGCCGACGAACTCGAGGAATGGCCGGGTGGCTGACCTGTGGTCCGGGGTTACTCTGGCTGACGGCATTCGTCTTCCTACCTCTGGTCTGGATTGTGGGTGCGAGTTTTCTGACGCGCGGTGATGAGGGGCAGATGGGGTTGCCGTGGACCCTGGAGAACTACCGGCGCCTGGCTGGGTGGAGCGAACTCGGGTTTGATGCGCTGTATCCTCAAGTGCTGGGTCGGACGCTGCTGATGGCGATGGGGGTGACAGCGGCCACCATGGTGGCGGCGATGCCCTTGGCGTTCTTTATCGCGGCGCGCTCAGGGGTGTGGCGGGCCGTGGGGCTGGGGTTGGTGGTCGTCCCGTTCTGGACCAATCTCCTCATTCGAACCTATGCCTGGCAGATTCTTTTGGGAGCGGAGGGCTGGCTGGCGCAGACGGCGCGGTCGATGGGGTGGCTGGCGGCGGGAGAAACGTTGTATCCGGGTTGGACCGCGGTTTTCGTGGCGATGTTTTGCGACTTTCTGCCCTTCATGGTCCTGCCCGTCTACGCGTCGGTGGAGCGGTTGGATGCGTCCTTGGCGGAAGCGGCCGCGGATCTGGGAGCCAGCGGATGGCAGATCTTCCGGCACGCCATACTCCCTCAGATCCTGCCAGGTGTGCGTGCCGGGGCAGTGATGGTCTTGTTGCCGGCCACCGGGCAATTCGTGATTCCAGATCTTCTGGGAGGTGGACGAACCACTTTGCTGGGCAACCTCATTCAACAACAATTCGGGCCGAGTCGCGACTGGCCGTTCGGCGCCGCGCTGTCGGTGGCCGCCCTGATCGTGCTGGCCATGGCGCTGATTTGGGTGGGGCGGAAGGGGGGGCTGACACGGGCTGGCGAGGTGGAATCATGAAGGGCTGGCGAGCCGTGGGCGGGGCGCTGAGTATCGCGCTTTACGTTCTGCTTTGGGCGCCCCTGGTGATGGTGGCGGTGTTTTCCTTCAACGCCTCGCGCCTTGGATCCGGTTGGGGAGGCTTCACCCTGGAATGGTATGCCGCCTTATGGCGCAACGAGTCCGCCCTGGCGGCGGCGCGAAACACGGCCGTGCTGGCGGTGGCGAGTACGGCTATATCGACCGTGATCGGAACGCTGCTGGGATACGGATTGTGGATGGGGACGAGGCAGGATGGGAGGCGTTCCGGTGGCTGGATTTGGGCCGAACGTTCGTTGCAGGTTCCGGTATTGATTCCGGACGTCGTGTTCGCGGTGGCTCTGATTTTGTGGTTTGGGTGGATTCGGCAGTCCTGGTCGTTGGGGGAGCCGGGAATGCTTCTGATGGTCCTAGGGCATGTCAGTTTTCAGATTCCGTTCGTGGCGCTGGTGGTGCGAGCGCGGGCGGCGCGGTTGGATCCGAGATGGGTGGAGGCGGCCCGGGATTTGGGTGCGACCCCGGTGGAGGCGTTCCTGAAGGTGACCTTGCCATTGCTGCGGCCGGGCGTGGTGGCGGGGGCGTTGCTGGCGTTGACGCTGAGCCTGGATGACTTCGCGGTGAGCTTTTTCCTGAGCGGTCCGGGGTCCACCACCTTGCCGGTGCTGATCTATGCCCAGGCACGGAGAGGATTGACCCCGGATATCCACGCCTTATCGACCCTGCTCCTGGTGGGAACGGTGGCCGCGGTTTGGATCGGTGGGTGGTGGCGGCCTCGGGGCCGTTGACCACGATGGCGGACACTTGCGGTTCAGAGGCGGTGCCTCCAGCCTAGGATGCATGGATTGTCGTGGCTGGACACGAACCCTCGTTTTGATGGCCTGCTGTTTTTGGAGCCTGGAGCCGGGCCTCCTGGGGGCTACCAACGACAGAGCCGCCACTGGGCCGAAAGGGGAGGTGCCGTCGGCGAGTCCGGTGCCGATGACGGCTCAGGATTGGATGCTGCGCGCGCACGACGCCCAGTCCCGTGGGCTGATGAAACCGGCTCTGGAGCACATCGAGCGCGCCATCCAACTCACACCCCAAGATCCCAAGCCTTACTATTATCGGGCCCAAGTGTACGAGCGGTTGCGCCGACCGAACATGGCGGAAATCGATATGACGCGGGTCATCGACTTGGGGGCCACAAATGATCCTGGGGTTTTTATGCAACGCGGCCTGCTGCGGTTCCGATTGGGCGAGTTCGGCGGCTGCCTCGCGGACTTCGACCGCTACCTTCAAGCGCGTCCATCGAAGGCCGCCGAACTTTGGCAGCGCGGGATCGCCTTCTATTATGCGGGACGCCCTGCCGATGGTGTGCGGCAGTTCGAACTCCATCGGACCGTCAACCCGAACGATGTGGAGAACTCGGCCTGGCATTTCCTTTGTGTTGCCCAAACCTCAGGCGCGGAGGCGGCCAAAGAACAATGGATGTGGGTCAAAGGCGATTCCCGGATCCCGATGGCGCAAATCCAGGATTTGATGACCGGCAAAGGGACGGCCGAAGCGGTCCTGGATGCGGCCAAAGCCGTGGAGAACCGCGACCGTCGGGCCCTGGCAACCTTTTACGCGAACCTCTATCTGGCCCTGTATTACGGGGCCACCGGCCGCAAGGACCTAGAGGCGCGATACACCGCGGCGGCGGCGGATGAACCGGAGCCGTTCGGTATGATGGGAGATGTGGCGCGCTTGCATGCGGCTTGGATCGCCGGCGGCAAACCTCAACCGCCAACGTCCGACCGCTTGCCATGAGTCCGTTCCGCCCGAGGGTTTTGAACCCGCCTCTTTCCCGCTCTGCCAGGACAAGAATTGGGTTCTTGGCGGCGTTGACAATCCGTGCTCCCTTTGAGGGCATTATTCAAGCGAAGGAGTTGTTATGAAACGCGTTAGGTTTGGCGAATGGCATCGTATATGGGGGCTCCTGCCGGTGGCCCTTGTCCTGGGCATCTTTTCATTGGGGGCGGCGACTCGGGCGGCCGATACCTCCGGCCCTCGGATTGCCGCGGTCGAGCGTCGCGGCGGCGAGATCGTGATTCGCGTCGATGTTCCCACCGGCGTGGTGCGCCTGATCCTCGAGGGTTGCCAGCGTGACGATTTCAAGGGCTGGGTTCCCCGCGCCGTGGCCCGTGTGACGGCTGGCGAGACGGAGACCACCTTCCGGCTACCCTCCGACAACCGGTTGGAAATGTTCCGGGTCCGAGCCGAATCCACTGATCCCTTGCCTGCTGCCTTTTATTCCGGAACGACCAATTTCCCCGGGGAGCCGGCTTCGGGCCCGTTGGGGGAAGGTGCGGGAGGAATGATCCGCGCCGATAATTCGCTGGCCCCTGGCGCCACCACGGACGCCGCGCGCACCGTGGTGGAATCTGACATCTGGGTGGTCGATGGGGACACGTTGTATTTCTTCAACCAGTATCGCGGCTTGCAGGTGGTGGACATCGCCAATCCCGATGCGCCAGTTCTGAAAGGCACCTTTCCGATGCCCGGCGCCGGTGAACAAATGTACGTGCTCGACGGCCGCCGCGTCGCGTTGCTGGCCCACGATCCGTGCAACCAGTGGGGAACCGATAGTGAATCGGCGGTCGTACTGGTGGACGCTTCGGTCAACCCGCCCGTGGAAGTCGCGCGCGAGCCGCTGCGTGGCCGGATCGTGGAGAGCCGGAAGGTCGGCACGGCCTTGTATGTCGCGACGGAGACTTGGCAGGCGGCCTCCGACGGTAGCGGGGCCTGGCAGGCCGGGACCTGGGTGGCTTCCTTCGATTTGAGTGATCCCGCCAAACCGATTGCCCGTGGAACCCTATGGTTCGCCGGCTCCGGAAACGTGGTGACGGCCACCGACCAGTTTCTATTCGTGGCCGTGACCGACTACTCCAAGAGTTGGCCGTGGCGGACGGATCTCCAGGTGGTCGACATTCAGGATCCCAAGGGTGAGATGACGGCGTTTGCCAAGATCGCCTTGCCGGGTCGAGTGGCTGACAAATTCAAGATCGATGTCCTGGGAGATGTGCTGCGCGTCGTGGTGGAGGCGACCGAATCGGCGACCAGCGGGCGTTGGGTGACGGTGCTGGAGACCTATAGGCTGGGGGATCCGCGAGCCGCAGCGCCGGTGCCCTATGTGGCGTTGGATCGCCTCGAACTGGCGCGCGGCGAACGGTTGTTTGGCACGCGCTTCGACGGGACACGGGGTTACATCGTCACGTTCGAGCGGGTCGACCCTCTCTGGGTGATCGACCTGTCCGAACCTGCGGACCTGAAGATCGCCAGCGAATTGGAGATCCCGGGTTGGTCGACCTTCTTGCGGCCTCTGGGGGATCGTCTGTTGACGCTTGGAGTGGACGACGCCCGCGGATCCCGCGTGGCGGTGCAGTTGTTTGATGTGTCGAATCCGGCCCGGCCGACTTTGCTTTCAAAAGTGCCGCTGGGAGAAAACGCATCGTGGAGCGAGGCGAACCAAGACGAAAAGGCCTTCGGAATCGCGCTCGAAGCCGGTCTACTGCTGGTTCCGGTCAGCGAATGGAGCGGCACCGGCGGTGGCCAAGGTGTGCAGTTGATTGATTTGGGGCGGGACACTCTGACCAAGCGCGGTTTGCTCAAGAGCGCCGATTTGGTGCCGCGTCGAGCCACCCTGCACAAGGAACGGGTCCTCACCGTGACCGGACGGCATCTCGTTTCGGCGGATGTCACCGACCGGGATCAGCCGCGGGTTTCGGCCGAGGTGGAATTGGCTTATCCCGTCGAACGAGTGCTGCTTGCGGGAAATCATCTGCTGGAATTCGTGGGTTCGACCCTGAGGGTCCGCAGTTTGGGAGATGACACGCCGTCGTTGGCGTCCGTGGATCTGGGCAGTCTTCCGGTCTGGGGGGCGGCGATGCATGGCGACCGTTTGCACCTGGTCCAAGGCAACTACGCCGAGGTCTCCTGGGAGTACCAAGGCGAGAAAGAGGAATGGGTTGGGCACACCAACACGGGCACGGTCTTGGTTTCCATTTGGGATGCTTCGAATCCCGCGGCATTGAAAAAGCTTGGCGAGACAAAGGCCGAATCCACTCAGGCCTGGGGAGTCGAATTACAGCCGTTTTGGCTGCGCGATGGCCTCGTGGTCTGGGCCAACGGTGAATCCCGTTCCTATTTTGGCTGGTGGCGGGGACCTGCATTCGGAGGAGCCGACCTGGTGCGCGGGGCCGTCATGCCGGGATTCTGGGCCCCCTGGTGGATGCCGACTTCGCGCGAGCTCATGGCAGTGGACTACTCCCAGGAGACCGCGCCAGCGATCCTGAGCCAGGTGCGACTGGATGGCGTGGGTAATCCGTCCGGCGGTGTCTTTACGTCCTCGCTGCAGGTTTATAGCTCCCGGCAACGGGTTGATTCTGAAGTGGTCGGTACCAACGAGGTGGTCGAAACGATCTGGGTTCCTGGTGAGCCGGTGATCAAAACCAACGTCGTCGTCCGTCCCGACGGAACCCTGGACAGCGAGGTCGTGAAGGAAACGTCGGGCGAGCTGCAAACCGTGACCAACCAATACCCGGTGCTCCGCTGGTGGTCCCGTTACGAACTGGATGTGGTCGACTACACCGCCGACGCCGCTGCGCCGGTGCGTCGGCCGGCGGTCGCGTTGCCGGGTTCGCTGCAGGGTGTGGGGAAAGGCGGCGCCCTGCTGTACACCACCTCGACGCGAAATCAGGAGGGCAAGGACAACCAGATCACTTGGCTGGAGGCCGCCGCCTACGACGGTGTCGAGGTGCGACGGATCGACTCAATGGTGATCGCGGACCTTGGCGCTAGCGAGGCCCAGGCACTAACGATCCGAGGTGATGTCGCCTGGATTGCCCGTGGGGGGTGGAACGAGACCGCTCGCCAGAGGCTGGAAGTGTGGAGCCTGGATGGGTCGGGGAAGTGGACGCTCGGAAAGGAAACCAAATTGACCAGTGCCCCGGGTGAACTGCGACTCTTTGGGGACCTGCTGTTGGTGCGAAATGGCTCGGCCCTGGAATTGTTTGGGGTTGCCGACCCCACCCAGCTGGAACCGTTGCCGGTGGTCAACCAGCCGGGTTGCTTCGGGGGCGACCTGACCCGGGCAGATGGCGACGCCGAACGGGGGCTTTGGTTGCCGCTCGGGGAGTATGGGGCGATTCGGGTGGGTCCGTGAGGTCTCGAGGGAATTTTTGGGACCCCCCTTGCGCGTTCGACGATTTTTGAACAAATAATGCCCCGGCCCGGTCTCATGCGGCATTACCGCGGGGGAACGGGCTTTTCGTGCCGGATCCCCAGCAGGCTGGGCGTCCGTGAAAAGTGGTGAGGCCGTTGAGCCGGTCGCCCACAAATGGCATTTGCGGAAGTTACCATGATCAAAGTCGAGAATCTGACACGCACCTTTGGTCCAAAGGTAGCAGTCAACAACGTTTCGTTTTCGGTGGGGCGGGGAGAAATCCTTGGTTTCCTCGGGCCTAACGGTGCAGGGAAATCGACCACCATGCGGATGATCACGGGATTCATCCCTCCCACGGGTGGCCGGATCTCTGTCGGAGACCACGACATCATCGAGGAGCCGATCGCCGCCAAGCGGTTGGTGGGTTACCTGCCCGAAAACGCGCCGTCCTACACCGACATGACGGTGTGGCAGTTCCTGAATTTCGCTGCCGAACTCCGGGGATTCCGGGGTGCGGCCCGCGCCGATGCCGTCAAGCGGGTCGTGGACACCTGCTTCCTCAACAACGTCGTTCATCAAAGCGTGGATACCCTTTCCAAGGGCTACCGCCACCGCCTCTGCTTCGCGCAGTCCATTATCCATGACCCGCAGGTCCTGATTATGGACGAGCCGACGGATGGTCTGGATCCGAACCAAAAGCATGAGGTCCGGAACCTGATCCGTCGCATGGGCGAGAAGAAGGCCATCATCTTCTCCACCCACATTCTCGAAGAAGTCGAAGCGGTGTGCACCCGGGCGATTATTATCGACCGTGGAACCATCGTGGCCAGCGGGACACCGGCCGACCTCAAGGCGCGCTCGGAGAACGCAGGCGTTCTTTCGATTCGGGTCAGTGGGTTGGCTTCCGACCAGATTCGGCAGAAACTCGAAGACTTGGCGCCGGTGAAACGGGCCGCGCTCGCGGGTGGGGAGGGTTCGTCCCTGGTCCACGTGCGGGTTTATCCGAAGTCGCGCGAGCAAAACGGTGAATTGCGGTCGGCGGTGGCGGACCTGGTGGCGCGCGAGCGCTGGCGGGTGGAGGAAATGCACGCGGAGGAAGGGCGTCTCGACGAAGTCTTCCGCAGCATCACCATGCCCGATACGCGGGTTGGGGTGCGCTAGGAACGGTCCCAACGACGCCACGATTGGCGGGTCTGTCCCTGAATTCCCGAACATTTTCCATTTTCATCCAACATGAACGAAGCCCTTGGCAACATCACGGCCATCGCGAAACGGGAGTTGGTCTCCTACTTTTCGTCGCCGGTCGCGTACGTCTTCCTGGTTATCTTCCTGCTCATGAACGGATTTTTCACGTTCATGGCCGGCGGGTTTTTCGAGCGTGGCGATGCCTCGCTCATCGCGTTCTTCATCTGGCATCCATGGTTGTACTTGTTCCTGGTACCCGCGGCTGGCATGCGCCTGTGGTCGGAGGAACGCCGACTTGGAACCATGGAGTTGCTGCTGACCATGCCCATTGCCCCCTGGCAGGCCATCGCCGGGAAATTCGTGGCCAGCTGGCTCTTCCTCGGCCTGGCGCTGTTGCTGACGTTCCCGGTCTGGATCACCGTGAATTACCTCGGCAGTCCCGATAACGGCGTCATCATTTGTGGGTACTTCGGCAGTTTCCTTATGGCTGGGGCCTATCTCGCCATTACCTGCATGACTTCAGCCATGACCCGCAATCAGGTCATCGCCTTCATCGTGTCGGTGGTCATTTGCCTCTTCCTGATTCTCTCGGGTTGGCCGCCCGTAACCCAGCTGCTGGAGTCCCTCGACATGCCGACGATCCGGGACTTGGCCGCGTCATTTAGTGTGATGACGCATTTTGATGGATTCCAGAAGGGTGTCGTCGCGTTTCGCAGCCTGGTCTACTTCGGGACGGTCATCGGGTTCTGTCTGTTTACTACCGGCGTGATCCTGCGCACACACCGAGCCGGCTAAGGCAACCCCCAGCCGCCCCTGAATTCGCAACCCTCATCTCCCTCCGGGCAGCCATGAAAAACCAGAAGCAGCTCGAAACTGTTCTCTACTCGTCGGTCGGTGTGATCATCCTCCTGGTCATCGCCATCGCTCTCAACCTGATCTTCACCCGCGTCAGTAGTCGCATCGACCTCACCGCGGACAAGGTCTACACGCTCTCGGACGGCACTCGCGCCGTGCTGGGCAAACTGGATACCCCGGTGCAACTCCGGTTTTATTTCAGTCAAAGCGCCAACGACCTGGATGTCGGCCTGCGCACCTATGCCCAGCGTGTTGAGGACCTGCTTAACGAGTATCGCACGTTTTCGAAGGGCAAGATCGAGGTGAAGAAGTTCGATCCCAAACCCGATTCTGACGCCGAGGATTCCGCGAACCTGGACGGGGTGGAAGGCCAGATGGCGCAATTGGGTGGGGACAAGATCTATTTCGGCGTCGCCATCAGCTGCCTCGATGCCAAGGTCGCCATTCCCTTCATCTCTCCCCAACGTGAGCGACTCCTGGAGTACGACCTTACCCGAGCCATTTCCCAGGTGGTCAAACCGGTCAAGCCGAACCTTGGCATCATGAGCGGTCTGCCGGTCTTCGGCGAAATGAATCCGATGATGATGATGCGCGGCGGGGGGCGGCAGGAACCGTGGATCTTCATCAGCGAATTGAAGGCGGACTTCAACGTGAAGGAGATACCGATCTCCACCGACAAGATCGATGATGACATCAACCTGCTCCTCGTGGTGTATCCCAAGGGAATCTCCGAGGCGGCCCAATACGCGATTGACCAGTTCGTGCTTCGAGGAGGGAAATTGGTCGCCTTCCTTGATCCGTTGAGCGTTTTTGACTCCGGCAACAATCCGAGCAACCCCCTGCAGGCGGCCGCGGGAAGTGGCGCCTCAATGGATAAATTGCTCAAGGCCTGGGGACTCGAATTCGACATCAACAAGGTGGTGTCCGATAAACAGTTCCTCACTGAACTGCAGGATCCCCGCACCGGCCGCCCTCAACCGAATCCTTCGTTCCTGTCGCTCACCCAGGCGGCCATGGACACCAACGACGTCGCGACCACCCAACTCGGACGTGTGCTGCTGCCCTTTGCAGGCCACTTCACCGGGAGCCCGGTCGAGGGACTCAAGCAAAGTGTCCTTTTCCATAGCAGCAAGGACTCCCAGCTCACCGACAAAATGATGGCGCAGTTCGGGGCGACCGAGGAATTCAAACCCTCCGGCACCGAACACAAGCTGGGTGTGCGATTGACCGGCAAGTTCAAGACGGCCTTCCCTGATGGCAAACCCGGGGCCGACGCCAAGGAAGATGACAAGAAGGAAGGTGAGGACAAGAAAACCGACCCCGCCGCCCACCTCAAGGAGTCGAAGGACGATGGCATCGTGGTTTTGATCGGGGACGCCGACATGCTGCACCAGAACTTCTTCGCGCGGGTGCAGGAACTCTTCGGGCAACGGATCATGATGCCGTTCGCGGCAAATCTGACCTTCGTTCAGAACCTCGTGGAGCAGATGGGGGGCGACAAGGACCTCATCGGCATTCGCAGTCGTGCCACCCTGAACCGGCCGTTCACGCGAGTTCGTGAAATGCAGGCGAAGGCTGAGCTGTCTTACGAGAGCAAGATTCGGCAGCTGGAAAAGGACCTCTCCGATGCGCAGCAGCGCTTGAATGACCTGCAGCGTGCCAAGGGCGAAGGCCAGCAGGCCATACTCTCGGACGAACAGAAGCAGGAGATTCTCCAGTTCCAGCGCAAGCGCGCCGAGGTGAACAAGGAACTCAAGGAGGTTCGCAAGAATCTTCGGCGGGATGTCGATTCGCTCGAGACCACCGCCAAGTGGACCAATATTCTCGCGATGCCCGTGGCCGTGTCCCTCGCCGGCATTGTCATCGCGACCTTTAAACGCAAGCGCACGGCCGCCCAATGAATCGCAAGCAACTGACCCTACTCGTGGTCGTGGGCCTCTTGCTCGGAGGCCTCGCCCTGTACTTCAACCAAAACCGGCAGGCGGAGTTCTCCGCCCGGGATGCCGGGGTCGGCGAGAAACTGCTGGGAGAATTCCCTGCCAATGACGTCGCCCAGATCACCATCAAGGCTCGCGACGCCGAGGTGAACCTTTCGAAAACGACCGATCAACCTTGGGTCGTGAAAGAACGGTCCAACTATCCCGCCGCCTTCGGTGAAATCTCCGAATTGGTCCGAAAACTCTGGGAACTCAAGCCGGTCCAAAGCCAAAAGGTCGGCGTGTCCCAGTGGTCCCGACTCGAATTGGCGGCTCCCGACGCCAAGGACGCCGGCACCAACACCGCCGTCCTCGTCGATCTCAAGGGCAAAGACGGCAAGACGATTCGGTCGGTGTTGCTCGGCAAAAAGCAAATGCGCGATTCGGGCGGTCAATTTGGCGGATTCCCCGTCGGACGGTGGGTCGCGCTTCCCGACAACAAAGAAACGGTGTTCGTTGTCAGTGAGACGTTCAGCGATGTCGAACCCAAGCCCGAATCCTGGTTGAACAAGGACTTCTTCAAGGTTGAGAAGCTCAAGACGGTTTCTCTCGCCTCCACCAACGCCGCCCAGTCCTGGAGTCTGGTGCGCACGAATGAGTCGGGGGATTGGTCGTTGACCGACAAGAAGGACACCGAGGATTTGGACAAAGGTAAGTTGAGCAGCTTCAACTGGGCCTTCTCTTCGCCTTCTTTCAATGACGTCTACTCCAAGGATGCCGACGCTGTGAAGACGGCGTTCGCGCATCCCACCACGATCGCCCTGGAAACCTTTGAGGGCTTCCGCTACGAGCTTCAGGTTGGAACACAGCCTGATGCTGAATCGTTCTTCCTCACGGTTGCTGCTTCAGCGGATCTGCCCAAAGAGCGAGCCGCCGCCGCAGATGAAAAGGCGGAGGACAAGGAAAAGAACGAGAAGGCCTGGAAAGAGGCCCAGGACAAATTGAAGGAGAAACTGAAAAAGGAGCAGGCCCTTGGGGGCTGGGTGTTCAAAGTCTCCAAGTGGACCGTCGATTCCGTGCTCAAGGATCGCAGTGCACTCATGGCCGAAAAGAAGGCTGATGCCTCTGCCCCCAATGGCACGCCTGCTGAGATCGTTCCGCCACCGCTGCCGCCCACGGGTGGTCTGGAACCTGTGTCGCCGCTCGCGCCGCCGAATTAACGGCCGCTCCGTTTGGTGTTAGCCGACCGGGTTCCGACGTCGACTGGGTCGACTCCAGAACCAGTAGACCGGTGCTCCAAGGGCGAGGATGAACAATCCCTTCAACGCATCCGCAGGGTTCTGAACCACTAGGTTCGCAACCACCCACCAGCAGACACCGCTGAAGCCCAGCGTGGTCCAAGGGTGTCCGGGAACCTGGAACCGCGGACGTTTTCCGTCACGATGGCGGAACACGAAAACGCAGATTCCAGCCAGCCCGTAAAAGATGAAGTCGACCGAGACCACGTAATTCAAAATGGTCTCGTAGCTGCCGGAGAATGCCACGATGGAGGCGACGACGCCCTGCAGTATGATGGCGGCAATAGGCGCTTGGGAACCAGGGTGGACCCGGCCGAGTGCTGAAAAAAAGACGCCGTCCTGGGCCATCGCGTAGTACACCCGCGGTGTCGTCAGCATGCCTTGGCTGAGAAAGCCAAATGTCGAGACGACGATTCCCGCCGCGATCCATTGCGCGCCGGGTTCACCCAAGGCCCGGCGCATCACTTCGGATGCCGGCGTGTTCGTGGCGGCAAGACCCGAGGCTCCAAGGGAACGCAGGCAAGCAGCGTTGGTGGCGAGATAGAGCGTGATCACCACCGCGATGCCCAAAACCAATGCGCGAGGGAGATTGCGTTCGGGTTCGCGGATCTCACCGGCCAGGAAACAGGCGGTCTGCCATCCTCCATAGGCAAACAACACCGGCACCATCGCCGACATGAAGTCAGCCATCCCCATCGGTTGCGTCAGGCCGACCGATTCGACTGTCGTCGCGGACGCAGGCCCGGTCAGGAACAAACCGCAGACAATCAACCCGGCGATCGCTACCGCTTTCAGCACCGTAAAGAAACTTTGGGTGGAGGCGCCGGCTCGCACTCCCCAGCAATTCACCAACGTGAGAAACAGTATCGCCCCGGCGGCAAGCAGACGTGGGTCGCTTGACCAACCCAGCATTCCCGCGAAGTACTTCGCGAACGTGACGCCAACGGCCGCCATGCCGCCGCTTTGGATCACCCACAGCAGCCCCCACCCGTACAGGAAGGCGACACAGGGATGAAAGGCGTCGCGAAAATAGGCGTACTGACCGCCCGGTGCCGGCCGTTCAGACCCGAGTTCCGCGTAGATCCACGCGCCAGCAAGTGCAATGAATCCACCGAGTATCCAGGCCGAAAGAATGGCCCAGGGAGCCGGTACCAGCCGGGCGACCACCGACGGATTCAGGAAGATACCTGCCCCTACAATTCCGCCGATCACAGCGGTGGTGGCGTCGAACAATCCCAGGCGACGGCTCAATCGCCCTCCGCCGGTCGGCCCGGGGTCGGTGGGAAGGGGCACGCTCACGGGATGGACGCGCGCTTGAGATCCCTCAGCAGTTTGGCCTCCGGACGCCGTTTGTAGGCTTCATCAAGCGGGTAGCAACCGCTCGGCAGCCCATTGCGTGGCGCGGTGGTGCAGTCGCTGAAGGTGCGGCAAATCAGGCGCGTCGCCAGCGAGCCCTTCTTCAAGGAGTCGGAAGGGAGCTCCGGGTAACTGAGGATCATCCGTCCAAGTCCGACCATGTCCGTCCAGCCTTCGCGCACCGCGGCTTGGGCAACGTGAGGCAGGAACTCCTGGAGGTAGGAATAGCCGGTTCCGATCACCACCGGAGGCGGACCTCCGGTTCTACGACCGCCGTCGGCACCGTCGTCGGTCCGCTGCAGATGCTGTCGAAGGAAACGCGTGGCTTTCAGCTGACGCGCGACTCCCACCAGAGGATCCTCGGGCGGTTGATAGCCGTCGCTGGGTGGGTACGCGGCAGGACGTTGGATATGTGGGTTGTAATACGGCGAACCCGCACTGAGGTTCAGCAGCTTAATCCCGAGCGAGGCGCACAAATCAACGAACTGACAGGGCTCGGCGAGGTCGTAGTCGATGGGATGATCCTCCCGGACCCCGAAAGCATACCGATACGGCAGGCAATCACTGTGGGGTGCCGGAATGCCTGGACCGGGCCGACCCGGCTGGGACTGTGCCGGGTCCGGAACGAAAGGCACGAAGTCGAAGGCACTTAGGCGGACACCCAACTCGATGGGGTTGCCATCAGCCCGTATGCCCGCCGCAATCTCGCGAAGCATTCGGGTCCGATTCTCGAACGAGCCCCCATAGCGGCCAGGGCGGTGGTGGGCACCGAGAAGTTCGTGAAGCAGGTATCCGTGGCAATGCTTGATATCGACGAAATCGGCTCCGGCATCCCAGGCGACTCGGGCGGCGCGGACGAAATCCCCGATGAGATCGTCGAGCTCGTTGTCGGTGAAGACCTGGTCGTCCTGAGTGACGCCAAATCGAGCGTCCAGCAGCGGATGTCGAAACCCTACACGTGGCTCGAAGCGCTTTTTATCGTTGGGTCGACAAAACCTCCCCGAGTGGGTGAGTTGAAACCCGATGACTGGAGTTTGCGAGGACCCATGACGGTTGTGGTGTGCTTTCACCAGACCCTCGCGCAGGCGAGCGAGTTCGCTGGCGTTCGCCGACGAAAGGATGAGTTGGTTAGGGTTGGCGCGACCATCGGCACGGACGGCCATGGCTTCGCCGCCAAAGATAAGGCAGGCGCCGCTCTCGCCGAAGCGTTGCCAACGGCGATGGACGTCCTCCGTGGGGCGTCCCTTGGTATCCGCGTCCCATCCTTCCATGGGATGGACGACCCACCGATTGAAGAGGGTTTTCCCATTAATTCGGACATCGCTAACTTCGCGGCTCAGTGGCGATTCAACTTCCGTGAGGATGGATGGGTCGCAGGGTAGCTGGATCTCCAGGCCGGCGACTTGGGCCTGAAACTCCGCCGCCGACTTTAGGCTGGGAATTCGGATGAGTTTCACGGGCATGGACATGGGATGAAGACGGAGCGTTCCCCAGCCCGGCACCTTTGGCGAGCCCAACGACAAGGAGGCAGGTCTGGTCTCGCAACCTCGGCGCGTGGTTTCAGGATTCCCACTCTATAAGGGCGAGGCTCAGGTGCCCGATCTGCCAAACTAGCGTCCAAACTGAGGGCCACACCATTTGAACTGGTGGAATCGCTTGGGATCCGAGGGGGGGTGGAGGGCACGGTGTTGGTCCGCGGCATCCCTTTGCCAGGCAGGTTAGTGATGGAGGCCAAGGGTGGGTCCAGACAGCGGGCCACACCATCTGGGATGGCATCGCATGGGATGGCGATACTTGGTGCCAGGCTCAGGGGTCCGATTTGCCAAACAAGTGTCCAAACTGAGGGCCACACCATTTGAACTGGTGGAATCGCTTGGGATCCGAGGGGGGTGGAGGGCACGGTGTTGGTCCGCGAATACCGGACCAGACAGGCTGGATTGGAGCGGCGAAATAGGCTGAAAGATCGGGGGCGTTGGCCCGTGTACTTACTTACGATGAAGGATCCGAGACGTACGATGGCCGACAGCCAGGCAACGGGTTCAGCGAAGGAAATGATCGCTCAGATGGGGTTGCTCGCCTGTCATTTGCCACCCTACCGGACCGGGGTGCACCAACCCCCGCCGAACCATGGCGCAGGTTGGGTTCGGCGTTGGGACGGAGCATTGCCCGCCCTTCCAAGGAAGCGGCGGCCATGCTCAATGGCGCAGGGCGCGCGTCCACGCACACGGCCGGCCGGATCGCATTGGAACTAGCCCGGAAGGTTTCGTCAGCAACACCGAGCACGGACCGCGCCATTCATCCGTGTGTCCCCGGGGCGGTCGATCCTACCGGCCGCCCCGGGCGGTAGAACCTCCGGGCTAGCTTAACCCCTGGTTTGCGGTCAACCGCGTCCTGGTCCATTCTTGACGCGCTTTGATGGCCGCCACAAACCGCAGCAACGACGCGTTAGCCCAACCTTCCGGGTTCCTGCCCATGTCACGGGCGGAAATGGATCAACTTGGTTGGGATGTCCTCGATGTGTTGATCATCACCGGGGATGCCTATGTCGATCATCCATCTTTTGGCGCAGCGATGATTGGTCGGGTGCTGCAGGCCGAGGGCCTCCGGGTGGGAATCATCGCGCAGCCGGATTGGACCCAGATCTCGTCCATTCAAGGGATGGGTACCCCGAAGCTGTTTTGTGGCGTCACGGCCGGGAATTTGGATTCGATGTTGTCCAATTACACGGCGGCACGTCACAAGCGAAAGGAAGACGTCTATAGCGAGGATGGGGCTCCTGGAAAGCGCCCGAACCATGCCGCAGTGGTGTATTCGCAAATGTGCCGTCAGGCGTTCCCCGGCGTGCCGGTGGTTTTGGGTGGCATGGAAGCCAGTATGCGTCGGGTGGTTCATTACGATTATTGGGAAGATAAGTTGAAGCCGTCGATCATGGCGGATGCCAAGGCGGATATCCTGGTGTACGGGATGGGCGAGGTGGCCGTACGAGAAATCGCGTCGCGCTTGAAAGGGGGGAATCGGGATCTCGGTGGCATCCGGGGTACGGCATTGTTTCTCGGTGCGAAAGCAACGGCCGCCGTGGATTTCACGGGCTGCATCGTTCTGCCTTCATGGGAGGATCTGCAGCGGGACAAGAAGTTGCTTTTGCGACTGACCAAGGTGGTGGAGGCGCAGCAGACGCCTTATTGCGGCAAGCGGTTGGTACAGATGCACGGCAACCGCGCGGTTTTCCAGGAGCCACCGGCATTCCCAGTGGACGGTGCTGACCTCGACGCGCTGTACGAGCTGCCGTTCATGCGCGCTCCCCACCCATCCTATCGGGGAAAGATCCCCGGGTTTGCGACCATCAAAGACTCGATCATCGTGTCGCGGGGCTGTCCCGGAGGCTGCACCTTTTGCGGTCTCGGATTTCACCAAGGCAAGTTTCTTTCGAGCCGCAGTGTTGATTCGGTGCTGAAGGAGATTCGGCGACTGACGGAGAGTGAGACCTTTCGTGGTACGGTGTCGGATTTGGGCGGTCCGACGGCGAATCTTTATGGGGCCCAGAATGGGCACGTCGATCCATGCAAGAGTTGTCATCGCCCCAGCTGCCTCTGGCCGAGCATTTGTCCATTTTTCGGAATCGACGAGCAGAAGGGGTTGGACCTTTTGCGCGGCGCCCGCTCACAGCCGGGTGTGAAGCACGTGTTCGTGCAGTCGGGGATCCGCATGGACGTGGCATTGCGAACCCCGGAATACATGAAGGAATTGGTGCAGAATCATGTTTCGGGTCATATGAAGGTGGCGCCCGAGCACATGCATCCGGAGGTGCTGAGGCGCATGCGAAAGCCGGCGGGGGATTTTCCCGCGTTCATGGAGAAGTTCCACGAGATGAGCGAGGCGGCGGGCAAGGAGCAGTATCTGGTGCCTTACTTCATCTCGAGTTTTCCCGGGTGTACCGAGAAGGAGATGGGGGCGGTGGAACAGTTCCTGAAGAAGGAGAACTGGAACCTGCAGCAGGTGCAGGACTTTATTCCGCTCCCAATGACGGGATCTGCCGCCATGTATGTGACGGGTCTGGATATCAACACCGAGCAGCCGATTCCGGTGGTGCGGAATGCCGGCGATCGGGAACGGCAGAAGCGGATGTTGCGGCCAAACCAGGATCCTCGACCCAAGAGCAAATGGGAGGAGTCGGTGGATCGCGTCGATTGACGCAAGACGGGGAAGTATCATGGCGAACCAGGAAACGGGCATGGGTCTTGAAGCGGATTCACCGGCTGCACGCGGGCATCGCTATTGGATTCCAATCGGTGTGGTGCTCCTCGTTACGGCGGGCATTGGTTGGGTCTTGGCGCGACCGGATCTGGATCGGAACATCCAAATCTGGCTTTCTTTGGCGGCGGGTCTGTTGGGACTGATTCTGATCCTGCTCTGGTTCGTTCTGCTGAGCCGGTTTCGGTGGCGTGTTCGGCTTATCACCGTCGCGGTGCTGGCGCTCGTGGTGGTGGGGGGACGACAAATGGTGCGCGTAGATGGGACCGTCGATGGGCGCGGTTTGCCACGATTGGTTTGGCGATGGACGGAAAGTCCGACGTCAGTTCCGTCTGGGCCGGTCGTCGGCTTGCCATCGTCCGTTGTGGATGTGCCGACACCCAATGGGGTTCGAGATTTCCCGCAGTTTCTTGGTCCGAACCGCGATGGCGCGGTTGCCGGAGTTGGTTTGGCGCGCGATTGGGTGGCAAATCCGCCTCGCGAATTGTGGCGGCAGGCGATCGGCGCCGGTTGGTCGGCCTTCGCTGTGGTGGGTGGCCGCGCGTACACCCAGGAACAGCGAGGAGACAGTGAATGTGTCACGGCCTACGAACTCCTGACGGGTCGGGTGCTCTGGTCGTATGCTAATCCGGATCGGTTTGCACAATGGCAGGCGGGAGAAGGTCCGCATGCGACGCCGACGGTGGATCGAGGCCGGGTTTATGCGTACGGCGCCAACGGGCACCTGGCATGTTTGGACGCGCGCACCGGGGCCAAGATTTGGGCGAGAGGGGTGCTTTCCGACCACCAAATCAAGAACCTTGAGTGGGGGACCAGTGCCTCGCCGCTTTTGACCGAGGATGACGTCGTGGTGACGGGAGGCGATAGCCAGGGGCCGACCGTTCTGGCGTATCGCAGGTCTGATGGCGAATTGCAGTGGAAGGCGGGGACAGACCGGGCGAGCTATTCGTCGCCCGTCCTTGCCACACTGCTCGGCAGGAGCGTCTTACTTTCGTTCAACGCCGCGACCTTGACGATCCACGATCCAAAGACGGGCGAGGTGTTGTTGGACCATCGGTGGGGCAACGACAAACCTCCCAAGGCGGCGCAGCCGGTGGTGATCGAAG
Source organism: Verrucomicrobiales bacterium (assembly GCA_016795425.1). Taxonomy (GTDB): domain Bacteria; phylum Verrucomicrobiota; class Verrucomicrobiia; order Limisphaerales; family CAIMTB01; genus CAIMTB01. Next base: position 44,738 of record JAEUHG010000282.1, on the reverse strand, counting down.
GCGACCGGGTCTTTGTGACGGCCGGCTACGGCATGGGTTGTGAGATGTTCCAGGCTTCCTTGGACGCGGATGGAAAATGGAGATTGGCGTCTCTATGGAAAAATTCGCGGATGAAGGCGCAGTTCAACAGCGTGGCTGTGCGCGAAGGGCATTTCTATGGGTTGGATGACGGCTTGTTGGCTTGCGTTGCGGTGGGAAATGGCGAGAGGAAGTGGAAGGATGGGCGCTATGGATCGGGGCAGAGTTTGGTGATTGATGATCTAGTGGTCGTGCAAAGCGAACCCGGCCCGGTGATCTTGGTTGAGGCGAAGCCGTATGGATTCCGTGAATTGGGGCGGGTGCCGGCGCTATCGAGCAAGACGTGGAATTACCCGACCGTTGCCGGTCGGTACCTGCTCGCCCGGAATGATCGCGAGGTGGTGTGCTATGAGTTGCCGGTGGAGGTTGGCTCACCGGGGCACTCGACGCCTGCGGGGGCGAAGCCTTGAGTCGGCGACATTCGGCCCTGTCGGAGTCTCTGACAATCCTTCAATTGGTGTAAGTAATTGGTTTGCAGTGGATTGGTTCTGATTTTGGGTCGTAAAGGCGGATGGGGGTGTCACCTTTCTTGGCTAAGACCGAACGCCTTGGGGAACGGTTGAACCTCCCAGCGGCAGCGGGGGTGGGAACAAGGGAGGTCGACGTCGTGAGTTCAGATATTGGCAAGTTATTGTCGTCTAATATCTTGTGCGTCGATCCAGCGCTTTCAGTCGGATTGGTAAGAGTGGGATAAGTGAGGCGTGGAGGAAGGTTGCGAACGGCCGGCGGCTGAGGCGGGGGTTGGGTTGAGTTGTGGCGCATTCCTTGCTGTGATTCCCTCAGGTGATCCCAGGTCGCATGACCGGCTTCTAGATCGGTGAATTCGGAACGATTATCGTGCTGCGGAAGAGCAGCGGCCGAAGCCCCAAGCCGAAACCCCGAGCTACCAGCATCGCGGGGCTTGAGGGCTTTGGTGGCATTTCCATTTTCTCGATCGCCGAGAGGTTTTGGCGGGGTGACAAGGTGGGGACTTGTTTTCGGATTGGGTTGGCTATTGGCGGGATGGTGGGGTGGAGCGCAAGCGGCGGAAGTCACGACATCGATTCTCACCTCGGCGCGTTCGGTATTGGATATGACCCCGGAGGCGGCGGATCAAAGCGTTCGGGTTCGTTTGAATGCCGTGGTGACCTGCAGTTCGGCTCGAGCCAATCTTTTCTTTGTTCAGGATAAGACGGCGGGGATCTACGTGTATTTCACGGGCCAAGTCCCGCCCCAGGGCATGCTGGTGGACATCGAAGGTGTGACCGGGCGAGGGCTGTTCTCACCGATTGTTTCTGCCATCGCGGTGAACTCCCTGGGGACGACCAATCTGCCGGCGCCGGTACCGGTGGCGATCGAGGAGTTATCAACGGGACGGCATGATTCGCAGTGGATTGAAGTCGAGGGAGTGGTGATTCGGCAGACGGAACACTGGGGGCACCAGGTGCTGATGCTCGCATCGGGAAGTGCGCGCCTTGAGGTGCGGATTTTGGAACCGGAGACCGCCGGCACGACGAACTGGGTGGATGCACGGATCCGAGTTCGCGGCGTGGCGGGGACGACCTACAACGACAGTCGGCAGCTGACGGGTTTTCATATGCTGGTGCAGACGGCGGCGACGATCACGGTGATCCGTCCGCCGCCCGGGGATCCATTCGCGCTACCGTTGCGAAAGAGCGGTGGATTGCTGGTGTATGTGCCCAATGGAGCCACGGAGCATCGGGCGCGGTTGCGCGGCGTCGTGACCTGGCATTGGCCGGGGAGTGATTTTTTCATCGCCGATGATCAAGGGGTGGTGCGGGTGTCATCGCGACAGGAAGCGAAACTGAAACCGGGAGACGTGGTGGAGGTGGTGGGTTTCCCTGTGCCAAAGCTGGATCGACCCGCGTTGCATGAGTCGATCGTTCGCCTCGTGGGTGAGACCAACGTGCCGGCGGCGCGGATGGTTGAGGGGACCAATCAGCTGAAGCGGTTGCACGACGGTGAATTGGTAACGTTGACCGGAGTGGTCCGGCAGGCTGGGGAGCGGCATGCGGAACACTCGGCGATGCTATTGGAGGCTGGGGAGAGCGTGGTGCGCGTGTTTTTTCAGGATTCCTGGAATCTTGGGATCGGTCCGCGCTGGATGGGCAGCAAGGTGCGGGTAAGCGGCATATGGACATCGGACACGGATGGCGAGAGTTCTTCGACGGTGATGTCGCTTTGGCTCCGGGATGCCGGGGATCTTGAGGTGATCGAACGCTCGACTCAGTGGCGAAACCGGCTTGCGCTGTGGGCCATTGGGGGTCTGGCTGGCCTGGTCGGGTTGGGTGGGGGGTGGATCGCGCTGCTGAGGTACCGGGTGCGAACGCAGACCGACGCCATACGCAAGCGGGAGGCGGCGTTGGAGGAGCGCTACCGAGATTTATTCGAGAATGCGAATGACATCATCTACACGCTGAACCTGGATGGGGAAATCACCTCCATGAATAACTCGGGGGTGACGGTCTTTGGCTACGACGAGAGCGAGTTACTCGGGCGAAACATCGAGACGCTGGTGGATCCGGAGGACTTGCCCCTGATGCGTCGACAGAGGGAAACGAAACTGGCTGGAGTGCGAAGGACCACCTACGAATTGCGGGTTCGAGGCGCACAAGGGCAGCAAATCACGCTGGAGGTGAACAGCCGCCTGATCTATCGGGACGGCGTCGCCGTCGGGGTGCAGGGAATCGCCCGGGACATCACGGAACGGAAGGAAGCGGAAGAGGCGCTTCGGGCGAGCGAGCACCAGATGCGAGTGAGCCTGGAGGAACGTGAACGCCTCGGGCGCGACCTGCATGATAGCATCATTCAGTCCATCTACGCGGTGGGTCTGAATCTGGACGATTGCGCCCGGATGATTGCTTCGGATCCGGACGCGGTGGAGGACCGGTTGCGGAAGATCACTTCCGACCTCAACCAGGTCATCCGCGAGGTGCGTGGGTTTATCGGCAATCTCGAGCGCAATGCTTTGTCCGGCAAAGAATTCACGACCGCTCTGAGGTCCATGGCGTTGACGTATGAAGATGGCAGCGACTTGGACATCGATCTGGAGATCGAGGAGGAGGCGGTGGCGGGCATGGATCCGGCGACGGCTTCGCAGTTGCTCAACATTGCGCGGGAGGCGATTGGCAACGCGGCGAAGCATGCGCGTGCGCGCCGTCTTTTCGTGTCCTTGAGGATGCGTGACAGCGCCGTTTGTTTCGAGGTCACCGACGACGGCATCGGCTTTGATCCGGTGGCCTCGGGCCTGAGAGGGCGGGGACTTCGCAATATGAAGGCACGGGCGAGCCAGATTGGCGCCGCATTATGTCTGCTTTCGAAGAGCGGCGACGGCACGCGTCTGGTGGTTGAATTTCCTCAACATTCAAAACATGAATCCACCTCGGAAAATTCGTATCCTCATCGTCGATGACCATCCCATGGTCCGAGTCGGGCTCCGAACGATGCTGGAGCGATTCACGACCATCGAAGTCGTGGGCGAGGCGAGCAACGTCGCCGAAGCCGTCGCCCTGACTGGGCAGGTTCAACCCGACATCGTGCTGCTCGATGTCCGGTTGGGGGCGGAGAGCGGGTTCACCGCTTGCCGTTCGATTCGAAAACTCCATCGCCAGACGCGGGTGATCATTCTCACCTCCTATTCGGACGAGAATGCGATTTTTGATGCGATGGCGGCTGGGGCTGATGCGTATTTGCTGAAGGAAATCGGCGGTGACGCCCTGGTTCAGGCGATCGAAGGCGTGGCCAACGGGCAGTCCATTCTCGACCCGGCGGTCACCAAGGTTTTGAGCCGTGTGTCAGGACCGGGTGAAGCGATCGGGCGCGCCAACCTCGATCGGCTGTCGCCGCAGGAGAAGCGGATCCTGGCCTTGGTCGCGGAAGGAAAGACCAACAAGGAGATCGCCGGGATCATGGGTCTGAGCGACAAAACGGTGAAAAACTATTTCAGCCACATTCTCGACCGGTTGGGGCTGAGTCGGCGCTCGCATGCCGCCGCGTTCTATATCCGACACCAATACTCCTGACGGAACGGGTGGGCTTTTGGCGGGAGGTCCGGTCCTCCGAGGGATGGCGCTGCCGAACCTGATGGACCACTACTGCGGTTGGGGTGGGGCGACCAGGTCCCGCACGTCGGTTGGCAGAGACAGGCCGGGGGGCCGGGTGAACTTCTCTCCAAAAGGAGTGTAGCCTGCGACAAAGCCGCCGTGGGAGAGGAAGAACTGGTTGTTTTCGATTCCCATGAATCGATCGAGACGATCGGCGCGGCCCGTGGGGTCGTGGCTGAAGGTGGCGGTGGTGAGTTCCGTCCAGTCGCCGGTTGAGGTGCGGATCCATTGGTTGCCGAAGAGCGCTTTGCGCGTCAGGTGACCTGTGCTTCCCCAGAAATTCTCGCTGAAGCTGTGTAAACCGCGCAGCCAGGCCCCTTCCTTCGGTGCCTTCCAGGAGGAGATCAGCATCCATTCACGACGATCGGGCCGGAAGTAGTACCCGGAGAAGATGGTGAACGTCTGTTCGACGGGTTCTGCGGTGACGACGAAACGCTGCGTCTGTCCGGTCTTCCATGGAAACTTGAGATGGCTGTGGCCGCCCGTCCCTTCGTTTCCGAAGTCCCCGCTGAACACGCCGTCGCCCTTGCGCACGAGTTTGACGCGGTTGATGTCCTCGACTTTGGCGCGGTCCACCGCCTCGTTACCACTGTCCCACACGCTGAAGATGACCCGGCGTTCGGTGGGGCTGTTGACTTGCATACCGAAGTATCCGCGGTGCCAACCGCAGGCCATGTAGAACGTGGACGTGGGATCCTCGACGGCTGTCACTTCGCAATAGAACGCCGCCACGTTGGTGCCTTTGCCGACCGGGTAGGCAAGATGCACGGAGGCGGCGTTGCGACGTTCCTTCAGGTTGAAGTGGGCGCCGGCCACGGGTTCGCCATGGAGAATCAAGGCCTCCACGTCGCCATTGGGTTTTCCCGCAGGGTTTCGTGGAATCAGTTGGAAGCGGTGAAAACCGGGCTTCGGGATTCGTAACGCGCCGAAGTCGACGACCAACGGCTGCGGGGAATCGGGGCCGGTGGCGGATACCGACTGGGATTGGTCGCCGAGCACCAGTTCAAGGCGGGATTCGGTCTGCGGCGGCAGACGCAGTGCGAGGCGGGCGTTCACCATGCCCGCGTTAGTGAAGAAGCCGTACCAATTCACGGAGAGATCCGGACCCTGCCAACGAGTGAGCCCCGAGGATTCTGAGATTCGGGCGCCATCGGGATTGGGAAGGAGATAGGCGGTAAAGGCCGGGATGCGTTGTTCCGCGGCGTCGAGGGAAGATGCGGCCAGCCACGCAACAACCCAGACCAGAAGCATGGCGAGGGGGTGGTGGAAGAGGCGCCCGCGCCGTAGCGAATGGAGGCGGGTTTGAGGCGGAAATGGGAGGGTCATGATGGTGCGGCCCGTGGTCAGCGGGAGGAGGTTCGGTCGAGGAACGCCACCATTCCACCAGAATCCTCTCGCCGATCGGAGTGGGGGCCGGTAAGTCCCTCATATGTCCGCGGCACCTTCGACGTCTGGAACCCCTCCGGCCAAGCCCACGTCAGTGTCCGGGATGATCCTTCAGTACTTTCGAGATTTCGGCGTTTTGAGGGAGGCGCGGCGAGAGTATTGGGGCATCCAGATCGTCAATCTGTTGGACTGCACGATCTATTTCGGGCTGCTGAACATCGCGTCGGTGTTCCTATCCGAGGATATCGGACTGGACGACAAGACCGCGGGGTACTCGATTTCATTGTTCACGGCGGCGACCACGATCTTTTTGTTTTTCTCGGGAACGGTGACGGACTGGTTGGGCATCCGGAAGTCGACCTATTTGGCGATGATCGCCCAGGGGGTATTGCGGCTGGGGTTGGTGGTGGTGGGGTTGATGCCGGACTTGCCCTATCGGGGATGGTTGGCGACGGGGCTGTTGTTTCTGATGGCTCCCTTCATGGCCATGATTCAGACGGTGTTCCAGTGCGCCAACAAGCGGTTCACCAGCGAGAAGGCTCGCAGTGCGGGGTTCAGTCTCTGGTATCTTTTCATGAACATCGGAGCCGCCGGGGGCGGGTTCCTCATCGACATTGTTCGCAAGGCGATGGGATTGCCGAACGCCCACGTCTTCAGCGTGGGCGTCGGGTTGGCGGTGATCTGCTGTGTGATCACGTTCTTCATGGTTCGGAATGAGGAGCAAATGGTGGGACCCGGCGAGGCGCCGTCGGTCGGAAAGTCTCCTGCGGAGGGACCGCGGAAGAAGCCGTGGGAGATTGCGGCGGCTGTGGTGCGGGAGCCGGCGCTTTGGAAGCTGCTGACCTTGATCGCCATGTTGCTGGGGGTTCGCGCCATTTTTTCGTATCTCTATCTTTTGTTCCCGAAGTACTGGTTGCGCACGATTGGCGAGGACGCGGCGATGGGAACGCTGCAGGCGATCAATCCGATTCTCATCGTCGTCGGGATCGTGGCCTTCATTCCTCTGGTGAACCGTTTTCGACTCTTCTCGATGCTCGTGTACGGTTCGATGATCTCGGCCGTTTCCCTTGTCGTGCTGGTGGTTCCCTGGCAGTGGTTTTCGCCCGACATCGCGCGGGCGCACTATCTGATGGCGATTCTCAGCATGATCATTCTTTCGATCGGCGAGGTGGTTTGGTCACCGAAACTCTACGAGTACACCGGCGCGATCGCGCCGGAGGGGCAGGAGGGTACCTATTTGGGGTTGTCGATGGTGCCGTGGTTCCTGGCGAAAACGGTGGTGAGCGTGGTTTCCGGACACCTCCTGGTACGCTGGTGTCCGGAAGGGATCGGCGAGCGGATGGTTGCGGGAGGCCTGCCCTTTTGGCAGAGCCCGGCGGCGATGTGGCTGGTGCTGTCGGTCTACGCGCTGGGTGGTTGTTTTCTGGCTCTCCTGTTACGCGGGTGGTTCACCCGTGGTTTGAAGGAATGACACGGTCGGCGGATTCGCCCTCGAACGCCGACCATTGAATCTCGGCGATGAACGCGCCGTCGTGCCGGCGGGTATGGAATTGGCAGCCTTGGGCGGCGGCCAGGGCTTGGACGACGCGGAGGCCTAAGCCGGCGTTGTTCGAATCAGGAGGCGTGGGGGTGGCGGCATTCTCGATGCGGCACACGGCGGCGTCGGATTTCGTTTCCAATGAGACAAGAATCGGGCCGGTGCCGTGCCGCAACGCGTTGGTCAGCAGGTTATGGAGCATCTGGCGCAGGTATCGCGGGTCGGCAGACACGGTGATGGGGTTCGAGGCGTTGAAGTGGAGGGTTCGTTGTTCGTGACGGGCCAGGAGTTGGTAGGTCTCGAGCAGATCATCGAGAAGAGAGGCCAGGAGGATTCGTTCCGGTCGCAGCGTCAATCGACCTTGTTCGGCGGTGGCCAGGAGGAGGGATTGATCGACATATTCCGACAGCCGATGGAGTTCCTCCTGGAGAGTTTCGGCGAGGCCGGGTTCGATGCGACCGGCGGCGTCCTCGACCTTGAGGCGAAGGAGGGTGAGCGGGGTGCGCAGCTCATGAGCCACCTGGGCGGAGTATTCGGTGAGCTGTTTGAAGGCGGATTCGAGCCGTTCCAGCAGGGCGTTGATGCTGGTTTCTATCGCCTGAAACTCGCGGTCCGCGCGGGTCAGTCGCACCCGATCCTTGAGACTGCGGGCGTTGATGGTGCGGAGTTGTTGGCTGAGGTCCTCGACCGGTCGCAGAGAGCGGCGGGCGAAGAGGCGCCCGATGGCGAGGGCGAGGATCGCCACCGGCACTGCGTAGAGGAGGGAAAGCCTGCCGAGTTCGCCGGCGATATCGTCGACCTCGGACTTGGAGTAACTGCCGTGAAGGATCCAATCGGAATGCTCCGGATGGGCACGTTCCCATTTCTCGAGGCGCAGTTCGTGCTGAAGATGGAAGTAGGTGACGGCGACAAACACGGCCAGGACGGCGAGAAGGCTGGCGGCGAACCAGCAGGTGATCCGCCATTTGAGCGAGTTCATTGTCCCGGTTCCTTCACGGCGAAACCGACGCCGCGGATCGTATGGATCAGGGCGGGCCAGTTGGGGCGATCGATCTTCTCACGCAGGTAGTTGATGTAGACATTGACCACGTTCGTGCCGGAGTCGAAGTGCTGATTCCACACGTGTTCGATGATGGCCGTCTTGCTGACCGGACGCGGTGACGAAACCATCAGGAATTCCAGGAGTGCGAACTCGCGGTTGGTCAGGTCGATCCGTTGTCCTTGCCGATGGGCGGTGCGGGCAATGAGGTCGAGTTCGAGATCGGCGACCCGGAGATGGTCGAGAGGTTCGGCGCGTTGTCGGCGCAGGACCGCGCGCAGGCGGGCGAGCAGTTCGACCATGGAAAACGGCTTGCCCAGGTAGTCATCGGCGCCGGCGTCGAGGCCGCGGACGCGGTCTTCCAATTCGCAGCGCGCGGTGAGGAGGATAGCGGGTGCATGGATTCCCCGTCGGCGCATTTGGCGCAAGGCGGTCAGTCCATCCAGCCCGGGCATCATGATGTCGAGAATCATGGCGTCGTACGGGTGGTTCTCGGCTAGCCAGAGTGCCTCGGATCCATCCGCTGCCACGTCGACCGCATAGCCAGCCTCGGTAAGCCCTTTTCGCAGGTGTTCCGCGACCTTCGATTCGTCCTCGGCAACGAGGATTCGCATGGGCTGATTTCAACGGGACACCGAGTGCCGTGGCGAGCTTGGATCCCGCGGGGTCGAATCCCTGGGAAGGAGCAGGCGCAGGCCGTTGAGGCAGACGAGCACGGTGCTGCCTTCGTGCGCGACCACGCCCCAAGGAAGGGAGATCTTGGCAACCAAGGTGGCTGTGACCATGACCACGATGACAGTGAGCGCGAAGGAGAGATTCTGGATCACCACCCGTCGGGCGCGCCGGCTAAGGTCGAGGGCGGTGGCAATGTTCCAGAGGTTGTTGCTCATGAGGACGACATCCGCCGTTTCCATGGCCACATCAGTACCGGCTGCCCCCATGGCGATTCCGATGTCGGCAGCGGCCAGGGCCGGGGCGTCGTTGACTCCGTCGCCGACCATGGCGACCGGCCCGAGTTCCTTGAGGGATCGGACTCTCCGGACTTTGTCCTCCGGGAGGAGTTGAGCCTGCACTTCGTCGACGCCGGCCTCACGCGCGATGGCCTGGGCGACCCGTTCGTGGTCACCGGTCAGCATGACGATTCGCTGGGCGCCGAGCTGTTTGAGGCGACGGATGACCTGCGCCGCCTCGGGTCGGAGCGTATCGGCGACGGCGACCACGCCCAGGATGCGGATGGGAATGTCGCGACCTCGGATTTCGCCGACCAAGGCGCAGGTTTTTCCCTCGTCCTGCAGGATTTCGAGGGGGTGAAGGACCGTGTCGAGTCCCTCGCAGTCACGTCCGTGGAAGAAGGCGAAGCTGCCGACGGCGATGGTGCGTGACTCGACGGTTGCCTGGGCGCCCTTGCCGGCGACCGATTGGAAGTCGGTGGCTGCCGGGAATTCGAGGCGGCGTTCGGTGGCGGCATTGACGATGGCGTGGGCGATGGGGTGTTCGGATCGAGCCTCCACTGCGGCACAGAGGCGCAGCAGGTCGACCGCTGCAGGGTCGATGCAGGATGCCCAAGGCAGGCGCTGGCCCAGGCACACGACATCGGTGACCTGGGGTCTTCCTTGGGTGAGGGTGCCGGTTTTGTCGAAGGCAATGACCTTGATGCCGGCCATGCGTTCGAGGTGGGCGCCGCCCTTGAAGAGGACACCGCGGCGCGCTGCGCCGCCGATGGCGGAGAGGATGGAAGCCGGCGTGCTGATGATGAGGGCGCAGGGGGAGGCGACGACCATGACTGTCATGGCGCGGTAGAAGACCTCGCGGAAGGGTTGTCCCATCAGGCCCCAGGGGATGAGAATCAGAGCGCCCGTGAAGAGAATGACGGCGAGGGCATAGGTTTGTTCGGTGCGATCGAGGAAGCGTTGGGTGGAAGCCTTTTCGCTTTGGGCCTCTTCCACCATGCGGATGAGCTTGGCGAGCGTGGAATCCTGGGCGAGCCGGGTGACCTCGATCTCCAGCCCTCCGGTGAGGTTAAGGGTGCCGGAGAACACCGTTTCTCCTTTGCCTTTGGACACCGGCAGTGATTCGCCGGTGAGCATCGATTCGTCCAGAGTGCTTTCCCCTTCCACGATGACACTATCGAGGGCGATGGACTCGCCCGGGCGTACGATGACGATGTCGCCGAGCACAAGTTCTCCGACGGGGATCAGTCGGGTGATTCCTTGGCGTCGGCAGAGGGATTGGGAAGGACGCAGTTTGACGAGAGCCTGAACCGCTTTGCGGGTGCGGTCGATGGCGAGGGTTTGGAGAGCGTTCGACAGGGAGAAAAGGAAGAGGAGCATGGCCCCTTCGAATGGGGCACCGATGGCGGCGGCACCGAGCGCCGCGAGGATCATCAGGAGGTCGATGTCGACGGCGCCCAATCGAAGGGATTGCCACCCCGCCTGGACACCGAACCATCCACCGGCCAGGTAGGCGGCGGTATAGGCCATCGTTCCAATCCAGGAAGGCAGACCGAGTCGGGGCAGGACCAGGCCCGCGGTCATGGCGACGAGAGTCACCAGGGCCAGCACCATTTCGATTCGATCCGGTGCGAGGAGACGCCGCCAATCCTTGGTACCCTCGAGGTCTTTTGCTTCGGTGGCGTCGGTCCTTGAACGCACCGGCGCTCCAGCAGCGCGGATCTGGCGCTCGAGTTCCGGCGTCGGGAGGCTGGTGGAGTCGTAGCGAATGGTCAGCGTGCCACCGATGAACGTCGCCGTGGCTCGGTGCACGCCGGCGATCGCCTCGACTTTGCGTTCGAGTTTGATGGCACAGCCTTCACAGGCGCGGGATTCGAGATGCAGGGTGCATTTGGCGAACTGTTTGGCGGCGACCGGCGCGGCTTGCTGGATCCAATGGCCGACCTCCGCCTGTGACAGGACACCCGAATCGTAATCAACGACCAGGCGTGCGGAGGCGGGCCAGATTTCGGCGCGCACCAATCCGGGTTGCTGAGAGGCAAGGGATTCGATGGTCTTGCGGCACGACGCGTCTTTCGGTGGGGTGGGTTTCATCGGGGCTAATCGTCGTGGTGGGAGCGGCGTTCGCCGTGTTCGTGTTCGGAGTGTTCGGCTTCGCCCAGACGAAGGGCGCTGGTCATTCCCGGCCATCGCACGGTGCCGGCGCCAGAGTCGAAGCCGGTGATCAGCCACCACGCGACCAGGGCTGTGAACACTGCCATTGCCACGCCCAACCACGGACGGGACGAGGCGAGTCCGGTGGCGCCATCGGGGCCTTCCGCACGGCCAGTGACCATGGAAGCGCCGATGTTCTCGCGATACCGCCAGGTATGGAGAGCGAGGCCGGCAAGATGAACGCCAACCACCGCCATCAACGAGTAGGCAAGCGCCCCGTGGAGGTCCTCGGTTTCCCCGCCGCCCCAGCCCAGTCCCGTCATGGCGAGGGCCGGCACCAGGAGGAACATCAAAACCGCGGCGGCGGCGGAGCCTGGGTTGCGGCCGGCGTAGGTGCGTCCTGTGCCGCGCAGGACCTCGATGGCGTACCGCTTCAAGGCCGAGGGCTGAATGGGAAAGGCGCTGAATCGGGCGGTGCGCGATCCGAACAGTCCGAGAACCAGACGTGCCGCCAGAAGGGAGACCGCGCCGAGTCCGAAGAGCATGTGCCATCGGAAAGCGGGGCTGTCGTCGTCGACCAGGAGAGAAATCGCCATGGCCGCGACGACGGCGAAGCCGAAGGCCGCGTGAAACACTCGAATCGGCCAGTCCCAGACCAGGATTCGCCGGCTTTTGAATGCCCGTTCCATGGGGCCCAATCTGGAACGGGTCGGATTAAGAATAGCCCTGATCCAGGTTAGAAATCTCTTATGATCGCCTCTTCCTCTGCGAAGAGACTGGAACTACGCGTCGTCGGCATGGGGAGTCGTCGTGGGGGGCCGGGCTTCGGAGGCGCGTGACGTGAGGCGTGGAAGGTAGATTTCGAAGGTGGACCCGGCGCCCACCTCGCTGCTCACCGCGATAAAACCGAAGTGTTGATCGATGATCTTGGCGACGGAGGTGAGTCCGAGTCCGGTGCCTTTGCCATCCGGCTTGGTGGTGAACAGCGGATCGAAGATCCGGTCGAGGTGTTCGGGCGCGATGCCGATGCCGGAGTCGCTGATGGCGATCATGACATAGTTCCCTGGTTTGGCCGAACGCATGGTGGCGGCTTCGTCGGGAGCGAGGTCGACATCGTCGACCGCGAGGGTGAGTTGCCCACCTTCCGGCATGGCATCGCGGGCATTGACGCAGATATTCAGCAAAGCTTGGTGCAATTGGGTGACGTTGCCCTTTACCCGGCCGATGCGTGGGGGAACGAAGCTGACGACCTGGATGTTTCTGGGAAACGAATCCTGAATCACGCTCTCGAGTTCCCGCAGGAGGTCGGCTGGATGGATCTCGCCGATGGGCAGGGTTCCGCCGCGCAGGAATTCGAGGACGTTGCGCACGATTTCGGCGCCGCGGCGGGTGCGCGACTCGATCATGGCGAGCAATCGTTTGGGCTCTTGCCGGGTCTCGGTGCGGCCGAGCATTTGCAGTCCGAGCAAGGCGGGGGCCAGGGTGTTGTTGAGGTCATGGGCCATGCCTCCTGCCAGGGAGCCGAGGGCTTCCCAGCGTTGGGCCCGAAGGAACTCGGCCTCGAGGCGCCGGCGCTCGGTCACATCCGTGCTGATCATGAGGATGGAATCCGGGTTGCCATCGTCGCCTCGAATCAGGGTCCAGCGGCTTTCCAGGATGCGGTGGTTAGGTGGGTCGGGGCGAAGTTCGACGGTACCGGACCATTCCCCGTGGCGGAGGAGGTTTTGCCGGCGGGATTCGAACTCCGAATCCCGGAAGGTGGGTTCGGCCCTGGAACCGCTGGAGTTGGTTTGGGGGGCGGCGAGGTCGAGGAAACGTCTGCCGCTGGGATTGGCATAGATGACGACGCCCTCGAGGTTGGTGACCACGATGATGTCCTGGGCTTGGTCAATGAAGGTTGCCTGGCGCCGTATTTTGCGGGCGTCCTCGAGTCGACGCTGTTCGAGTTTTTTGCGTTGTTGCTGCCATTGCATGCCCTGGTGGGCGAGGCCGATCAACCAACCCGCGGGGGCGATGACCGCGGAGATGACAAGCCAGGAAGACCATTGTCCGCCGACAACAAAAAGGGTTTGCCCCAGGGCGAACCCGCCCAGGGCGATGCCGGCGGCGACAGCGGTGCCAAAGGCTGGGCGAAGGAAGACGAGAGCCAAAGCGACGCTCACTGCGGCGACGAGGTTAAGCGCGGATTCCCAGGGTGCGGGGAGTCGGCGCAGTGCGTCATCGCGCATCCAGTTCAGAATTTGGGTGGCGTGCACCTCGACTCCCGGCATGAAGGAAGTGGGATCGCGCCAGCCGACCAGCGGATTGCGCAACTCGTCCCGCCGTTCGCCAAAGACCGAAGCCATGGGGCGGGCGCCGATGAGCACAACGCGGTCGCGAAAGAATTCCGGATCGACTCCTTTGGAATCGAGGACGGTATGGTAGCTGACGTGAGGCAGTGTGAGGGGCGGTCCGTAGTAGCGAAGCCATTCATCCGGGGTCCCGTTGCGGGGGGAGCGAACGGTGTCCTCGAGGCCCAGGGCCTGAATCGTTGCCCAAGCGAGGGTGGGTTGATTCGGCGTTTCCACCCACCGGCGCGAGGAGCGGACAATGAAGTCATCGTCGACGGGAAGTTCTGCGGCACCCCAACCGGCGGCGGCCTCCCGGAGCGTGGGCACCGGGGTTCGCATGCCCTGAACCTGGAGTTCAGGCAGGCGGCCGGTGGCGTGTTCCGATTGGTGATGTTCGGCGGCCAGGATGACGCGCCCATGGCGGCGCATGGCCTCGGCGAGTTGTTGGTCGACCTTGGGATCCGGCCAGGGAGTATCGAACACGATATCGAACACGATGGCGCGGGCGTGGGCTTCAGTGAGTCGTCGAACAAGGTCGGCGTGCAATTCCCGGTTCCAGCGTTCGGCGGGATTCTGGCGCAGTTGGAGGTGGGACTGGAGGTCCAGGTAGACGACGACCACGGGGCTCGAGGCGCGGTCAATGCGGGTGGAAGCATCCCAACGATGGAGCGCATCGTAGCTGGCGCGCGCAAGGTAGACCGCCCAGCCCGACAGGTGTGAGGTCCCTGTCCAGCCGAGGAATGCGAGGGTCGTCGCCAGGACGAATGCCCTCAGGAGTTTCCTGCGAGGCGAGGCATCCACGTTACGATCGGAGGGCCTCGACGAGCGAACCATGGGTGGGGTCCGTGCGGAAGTTCAACGTGGCGGTGGGGATTAAAAGTGGATGCGAAGGGTGAGTTGGAGGGTGCGGCGTCGCGGCGTTTCGAGGTACGGACTCAACGGGTTAAGCCGGTAATCCTGATCGAACAGGTTGAGCAGATCGATGCGGAGGTCGGCGCGCCGATAGGGAAAGCGGTAACCAACCGCGAGATCGTGCTGCCAGAAGTTCTCGTCCGGCGGGGTGTCGAGACCGCCGGTCGAATGCTGCCCGCGCCATCGTGAACTCCATTGGGCGTAGAATCCGCATTCGTGGTTGAAGAGGGCGAAGCCTTCCAGGTCGTGAAGCACGGCATCGCGCGCGCCGACGAATTCGGTGGTTCCCGGCAGATCCTTGGGCAGGGTGGGGAACGAACGGTCGAGGTGATCTTCGGCGAGTCGGTATCGCAGTCCCACGGCCCAGCGTTCGCCGATGAGGTGGGATGCGTAGAGAGCGAGGGCTTGTTCGCGAAACTCAATGCGTTGCGTCCGTTGTTCTGTTTGATCGGGTATGGGGGCCGGTCCCGCGTGGGTCATTATTCCGAGCGTCTGTTCGCCCCAGGACCGAAGTTCCTCGGCAGCGACCCCGAAGAAGGTGCGTTGCCCGATGCGTTGATCATAGCCCAGCGACAACATTTGTTCCCGCTGGCCGGTGAGCACGCCGACGGCGGATGAGGGCACGAGCCCATGGAAGGTCTGAGGAAAGCCGCCGATTTCGCTGGGTTCGAGGCGAAGACTGGAAGCGAAGTCCTGGCTGCCGATCCCCTGTGCGAAGCCGCCGCGAAACACGGCACCGCTCCAGGGGGTGTAGGTCACTCCGGCCTTTGGCGACACCGCCGTTCGTTGGTCTGATTCATCGCTGACAGGCGACCAGTCTGCGTTCCGGGGATAGACGATGTCTTGCACGGTGACCCCGGCGGTGAGTCCCAGGGGACGCCACGCGCGAAAAGTGTAGTAGGCGTAGCCGCGCGCTTCGGAGAACTCAGGGGACGACTCGGTCACGACTGCCGCGGGACTCAGTTCGCGGGTGAGCGTTTCGCGGGAGTCGAGATGGCCGGCTTGGTAGCCACCGCCGGCCACGACGACGTGGTCATCGGTCTGCAGGATGTGCTGGAGCTCGACGGACGTTAACGGAAAGCGGCTGTCGAGATGGGAGTCGAAGAAGGGGTCGACGAGAAGGCTGGTGGGTTGGCCATTGTGTTGGCGGAGGAACAGGATCTCGGGTTCGGGATTGAACACTTCGAGGTGTTCGTCGACGTGCGACACCAGGGCGAGCGTGTGGGAGCCGGGGTTCCAAGCACGGGCGTAGCCGAGAGCCAGCGCGGGTTCCTGCCACTCGTGGTAACGGTAGCCGCGGATGGCGGATTCGGGATCGTAGAGTCGACTTGGGTCGCCGCCTTCGCGGCGCAGGATTCCCGCCTGGAAGTACAGACCATCCGCGTCCGTGAGATTTTGGCGGAGCTGTAGCGAAGCTTGGGCGAGTTCGCGTTGGGCGTTGGGGCGATCTCCGTGGATCGACTGCCATTGGCCGTCGAGAGCGTAGGCGAAGCGGCGCTCACTGCCAAAGAAGGTGGCATTCTCCTCCCAGTCGCCCGAGCTGCGATAGGTGGTGAGGCTGCTGCCATGGAACAGGCCGCCTCCGGCGTGGTAGAAGTCCTGTTGTGACAACTGTTGGGAGAGATTGGCGGCGCCAGGGGGGGCAAGGAGATTGGCGAGGAGGAGGTGGTTCTGCCGAGGAGCCTCCCAGCGGAGATCGAAGCGTGCCGGATCCTCGAGGTTTTGCAGGGCGCGGGCGCGCATGAGGTGGGCCGATGCGTTGGCGTAATCCTGTTCGAGGGCGCGGCTGGCCGCCCGCGCGGCGACCTCGGAAAGTCCCGTCTCCGCGTAACTGAGAGAGAGGTCGGCTTGGCGCATGGCCCGATCCGTGTCGAGCAGCAGGCGCGATCGGAAGAGTGCGCGGTTGTCGTTGCGCGCGACCGACTCCTCGAGGTCGAGGACGGATCGATTCAAGGCATGGGTTTGTTGGTGGTGGATGCCTCGGTACAACCAGCCGGTGGGATCCGAGGAGTCCAGTCGGAGAGCCAGTTCGAATTCATGCTCGGCGAGAACACGGTCGCGGGCCGCGTCGAAGGCGCGTCCGAGGTAGCTTCGGGTGACCGCGCGCTGCGGTTCCAACGTAGCCGCGATCTGGAAGAGCCGACGGGCCTCGTCATTGGCACCTTCGTAGGCGGCGCACAGGCCGAGTCCGAGCCAGGCGTCGCCGACGCTGCCGTCGAGTGACCGCGCCTCGTCGAACGCGGCACGTGCCCGCGGGATGTCAGCCGACGCCCAGTGCAGATATCCCTCCAGGACACCGATGCGCGGGCTTCGAGGCGAGAGTTCCCGGCCTCGGGCCAGGGCGCTTCGGGTTTCACGCCAGTGCCCCAGGCTCCACTCGAGTTCGGCGTATCGAATCCAGGCGTGGCCGAGGTTGGGGCTGAGTTGGGTGGCTTGGCGGGCCGCCTGCGCGGCGCCAGGCAAGTCCAGACGCGCCTGCAGAACGTAGGACCATCCCAGCCATTCCGAAGTGGTGGTGGGGGAGGCGTCGCGGGGTAGTTCCTCCTGACGCGTGACGGCGATCAGCCAGCGCAGGGCGCGGACGACGGGCGGTGGGGAGGCAGGGAGGTTGGCGGCGCGCTCGACTTCGGAGATTTGTCCGACACTGGTTTTGAGGGCGGCGGCAAACAGGGTTGCGGCATCGCCGAAGCGGTCCGGTGCGCGGGGGAGATTTGCCAGCGCATTGGGAAGATCACCGGAGCGGTAGGCGGCAATGGCAGGGGCCAAAGCGGAGTGCGCCTCCGGGTCCAGCGACAGGTCCTCGGGATCCAAGACGGCTGGGTAGTAGAGACACCATTGGACGAGACGATGGGTCAACAGGAGGGGCGATACCTGGGTGCCTTGTCCTGGCAGGGCGACGGCGCGCTGGCCGGTGATGACTTCGAGAGTTTCGCCATTGGCCGTCAGGTCGACGACGCCGTCGAGCATGGATAGTTCCGTCGAGCCATCGACGGCATTAACCGCAAGCAGGAACTCTGTGCCTCGGATGGCGCTGGTGGTGGTGGGCGTGGAGATTCGGACCGGAGAGGGACGTTCCCGATCGAGGAAGAAGATGGCTCCGAAGCGCAGGAACAGTTCCTTCCAGCCGTTGGGTTTTTCGGATGGACGGATTTCCAGGAGGCTCGATTGATCGATGCGAAAGACGCTGTGATCGGAGAATTGAAGGGTGGCGCGGCTGTCGGCTCCCGTGCGGAGTTGATCACCGGGACGAAGGACCGACGAGTGAGTGGCTTGAACCCAGGTTTCCTGGCCGGCGAAGAGCGTCTCCACCCGTCCTGACAGTTCCACGATTCGGACATCGTTGGTGGCAATGGGTTGGGTGGCGGCCGCGAAGGTGGAGAGGGCAGGCACAAGGAGCAGCAGGCCGATCGTTCGCCGAAGGGCGGCTAGGCACTGAAGCAATAGGGAGGCGAGTCCGGATTTCACGCGCGCGAGTGCGGGTAAAGGCAACCCCGCCACCTCGCGAAATCGTGAGCACTCTGCGTGCCAAGACCGGGGCATGGGGTAGGACCGTGCCGGCGGGCGCGGTGAGGTCGGTGGCTAGTCCGGCTTCGCCTGGATGGCGTCGCGCAACTCGGGCCACCAGCGAAGCCGGCGAAGAACCACCTGATGAGAGACGCCCAAACGGGCCGCTGTTCGGCGGATGGCGCCGCCCTCCTCGATCAAGACCCGCTTGAAGGTTTCGTATTCCTGCTCTTCGAGAGGGGTCAGTTCTCGGCGTCGCGCCGGCTTCGAGTTGGTGAGCCGTGTTTCGTCGACCGCGGGGAGCCAGGAACGGTCCAGAGCCAGCCACGAATCGAGGATCGGCGTGTGGAGAAGCGAGCGTTCCAGGATGTTGCGCAGTTCGCGGACATTACCGGGGAACGGGTACTTCTGAAGCTGTTCGAGGTCGTCGGGTCGGACCCGTGGGCGGCGGCGGCTGTATTTCTGGCACAATTCGGAAAGCAGGTACTCGACGAGAGGTGGCACGTCCTCGGTTCGGGTTCGCAGCGGGGGGAGGACGATGCGGACGACGTCGAGGCGGTAGAGCAGATCCTGGCGAAAGCGGCCTTCCCGGGCTTCGGCGGCAAGGTCTCGATTGGTAGCGGCGACGACGCGACCGCGGAAGAGCTTTGCTTGGGTGGATCCGAGGGCGCGGTATTCTCCGGACTCGAGGAAACGAAGGAGTTTGCTTTGCTGAGGCAGGGGGACATCCCCGACTTCATCGAGAAAGAGAGTGCCACCGTGGGCGGCCTCGATCAGTCCCGGCCGTCGTTTGTCGGCGCCGGTGTAGGCGCCGCGTTCGCTGCCAAACAATTCAGCTTCGAACATTTCGGAGGGAACGGCGGAGCAGTTCAGGGCGACGAATGGCGCCGGGGACGGGGTGTTTTGGAAGGTCCAGGCGTGGAGTTGGCGCGCGGCGAGGTCTTTGCCGGTACCGGTTTCGCCGAGCAGAAGAACGGTGGCTTCCGGGTGTTCCGCGGCGGTGCGAAGTTTGGCAAAGGCTTCCCGAAATCCGGCAGCCTGACCCACCAGTGTTTCCGATACAGGGTCCGAGGACGAACGGCGTCGGCATTCCTCGGCGCGCGCGATGGCGGATCGGAGGGCGTCGAGATCGACCGGCTTGGTGAGGTAGTCGAACAGCCCATTGCGGGTCAGCGCAATGGCCTGAGCGAGTTCCGGCGCACCGGTGATCATGATCACGAGAGGTGTGGGCCGCAGTGCCGACAGGCGACGGTAGAACTCGAACCCCGAGCCGTCCGGCAGGCGGTTGTCCAGGATCACGAGGTCGAAGGAGTCTTTGGCGACAGAGTTCTCCGCGGCGCGGATCGAATCGGCGAGCTGGATTTCCACGTCGGCCGAGGTGAGCACGCCACCGACGAGTTCCGCGAAAGCGGGGTCATCTTCGACGATGAGGCAGCGACAGGGTATTTGGCCCGCGGCTTTCTTTCCGCACCGTTCGGGCGCCAGTAGAGGAGCATCCGTATTCATCGGTCCAATCAGCGAAGGGCAGCCGACGTTGGTTCGCAGTGGAGAAACAACTGGCGTGCGTCCATGGAATTCTTGCGCCACCAAACCAGGGCGGTCTCGTCGGCGATGCCTTCGCTCTCCATCGACCACGGGTGATTCAATGAGGGGGTTGATTCCAAGCGGTAAGGTTGGTTCGGCAGCACGACGAAGCAAAATTCGACCCGCGAGGAGGGGCGATCCAACCAGAGACCGGAGTGGGTGACCACGTTGAGGCGAGCCGGTGAACTGCGGATCGAGCCGGCGACATTGGAGATTTCGACGACGTAATCGCCTGCCATGGAGGAATTGCAGGGGCCGACGACGAGTTCTACGGCGTGGTTATCGGGACACTCAACGCCCTCATGCCACCACCGAATCTGAGCGCCGGGGCCGAAATTGCCGGCCACACGAAATCGAGCATGGCCACCGAGGCCGACCCATTGCGGGGTTGGCGCGAGTTCAAGGACGGGAGGGCGGGCCACGGCGAGCATCAGCGGGGTGCTGACGATGCTTCCGACGGCATTGGATACCATCAATTCATAGCGACCGGCGTGGTCGTTGGCGGCGGCTGGAATGGTCAGGCGACGGTTGGTTTCATTGGGAATCGGGATGCCGTCCTTGAGCCATTGAAGCGCCAGGGGTTCATCACCGTGAACCACGACCTCCCAGGCGACCGGGGCGCCTTCGGCGACGATTTGATCGGTGAGGTTTGCTTCCAAGGAAGGGGGTTCCAGGACGCGCAGGAAGACTTCATTGCTGACTGCTTCGCCGAGTGGCGTGATGGCCCGGACGGAATAAGCTCCCTGGGAAGCTGGGCCGACGGCGGACAGTCTCAAGGTATCCGAGGTGGCGTCAGGAATACGCTGGCCATCCTTCCACCAAGAGTAGGCGGAGGGTGGCGCGCCTTCGAACGCGGTGGCGAAGGTGACGGAGGAACCCGCGGCAACTGCTGGTGCGGCGGGGGTAAGAGAGGTGGTCAGGCGGGTGGGAACCCAGACTTCGACTCGGGCGACAGCGCTCGTCGCCGAGCCGGCGGCGTTGCTGACTTCGAGCCAATAAAGCCCGGAGTCGTTGGTTTGGGCTGTTGGAATGACACAGCGAGCGGTGGTGGCGTGGGCAAGGGGTGTGCCGTCCCGGTGCCAGAGAAAGGACAGTGGTTCGCTGCCGTTGGCGAGGGCGGACAATTCGACGGTGGTGCCGACGGCGGAGGCAATGCTGGAAGGCGATTGAAGGATCGATGGGGGCACCAGGTTGGTTGGGGCTGGTCTGGACCATTGGTAATGGATCCGGGCGATGCCGCGGGCGTTGGCGACACCTTCCAGGACCACCAGATACATCTTCGCCCGATTGGCGGCGAATTCGACGATGCTGGCGTTGCGGCCGTTGGCGCCGGAGATATCGCAACCGACAGGTTGAAGTTGATCGTACCCTGTCAGCGGCGGCTCGAAGGTGTAGACGGCGAGAATGGTATCGATTTCGCTGCCCGTGGAATCGAAGCGGAGGGTGCCATCCTCGGTGCATTCATAGCCGAACCAGTAGGAGGCTCCGCCCGCCATGCCACAGTGGGTGGGTTCGCCGGGGTCACGGGTCGCGTGGCGGGTGTTGAAGACTTGAGTTCCGTTTTGCCCGCGAACGACGCCGATCGGGATGGATTGGAGGCGCAGGGAGCGACGTGGACCGGGTGTGGCGAGGGCGCCGTCGTGGTGTTCGAGGCGCAGCGTGGATTCGACGGCGTCGAAGAGTTTGTTGCGTGCCAGGACCTGGGGTTGTCCTTCGGAATTGATCTGAAGCTCGATGGGCTGCGACATCATCGAGACATCATTGAGTTCGATTCGGAGCCGATAATGTCCGGCGTCCTCGGCGCGAAACCGGGGAATGGTCAGGACCGCGTCTTCCCCATCCTCCACGCTGATGCCATTGCGGTACCAGCGATACTCGGCGCCATCGATGGCGGGGAGATTGAAGGACAGGGTGACCGGGTCACCTTCGCGGACGGCTTGGTCCGGGGTTCCACCCGGGATCACGGGAAACGGGGCATTGCGTGGAACGAAGGTCCAGGTGAGTCGGATGGCACCCACGGCGCCGGCGTAGCCATCGACGGCGATCTCGTAGCGGATGCCATGGCGCACACCGATCTGGGTGGTCGACCAGCCGGCACCATGATCATCCTCGTCGTCGTCGTCATCTTCTCCGACCGATTCCAAACCGGACCAGCCCTCGGCGTCTTCGGGTGATTCGCGGCGGTAGACGGCGAGGACGGTGTCGAATCCACTGCCTGAGGTGGAGAGGGTGAGAAGGCCGTCCGAGGGTGCGATCCAAGAGATCCAGACGGAGTGCCCGCCCGTTTTGCCGGCGTGACGGGGTTCGCCGTCCTCACGTGTGGCGCCCACATTGGAGCCCAGCAATTCCCCGGTATTGCCTTCGATCTGTTCACGAAGGCTGAACGCGTCCTGAAACAGTGCGGCGACGCCTCGCGGTGTCCCCGCGATCAGGCCGAGCACCACCACGGCTTTGCCTAGGGCCACCCCGGACCACCGGAAAAACGTGCGCCAAGTTCGCTGCCTCAAAGTATCCAACTCCTCATTTAAGCATCCCCAATGCCATCCCGGCAGGTTCAAGCTCGATACCATGCACAATCGGGACTAATCCCGCCATTCGGAAAATGAAGAGAATCTTCGGGGCCTCTCTGATGTCCGCGAACCACCACGATCCTCGGGGACCGCTGGTCCCCGGGGGGACCAGGGGTGATGCAGGCGGTCCCGCCGGGGACCACGCCAGGTCACCGACCTTCGAGGGCGTCGAGTCGGCGTTTGCGGTCGAGCATTTCGGGGTCGTCGGGAGCTTGCTCGAGGAAGCGTTGGAGATGGAAGCGGACGGCGAAGGCTTCTCCCGTCAGTTCGGCGCGTTCCACCTCCTGCCCGTGCCAGGCCCGTTTTTCGTCCTTTTGGAAGTCGAAGAATCGTTGGTCGGATTTTTGGACACTGTTCCAGAGGGCTTTCAATTCTTGCTTGGAGAGGAACTCGGCGCCCGAGGCATCCAGGTGTTGAGCTGAGATGAGACGGGTGATGTTGGTAAGTTGGGCGACCGTGAGGGAACTGGGGCGGAGATCGATCATGGCCCACTGCCAGGAGTGCTGGGCATTGGGCATGGCATAGAGCGTCCATTCCTTGGGCCATTGGAAATCGATGGGGTCGTGGGTCCATTCATCGCCTGGCAGGCGTTTCACGAGCACGCGCGTTCCCTTATCCGTGAAGCGGACCTGTCGAATGTTCCAAGGCAGAGGGATGGGAGGTGTGAGTTGCAGTCCCTCCAGTCCTTCGTTGGTGAGATCCCAAACCGAGACCGTATTGTCCGAACCTGCCGCCACCATGCGGGTTCCGTCGGCATTGAGGGAGATGTCCAGGAATCCTTTAAGGTGCCGGAATCGGCGCAGGGTATCGACGCCATCGCGGGTCCACTGTTTGATCAGCCGGTCCTCGCCGGCCGTAAGGATGGAGCGACCGTCGGGAGTGAAGGCGATTTGCGAGACGCCATCGGCGTGAGGCAGTGGGTTGCCTACGGGAGCGCCATTGGTGGCATTCCACAGATGGGCGGACAACGGGCGTTCGTCGTCGTCGCGGCACGCGGTTGCCACGAGGGAACCGGTCGCGTCGAAGCAGGCGCTCACCACGGGGCCGGGATGTGAGAGAGTCGCGAGCGGGCTTGAGTTGGAGGCATTGATGAGGGTGGCCTGGCTCCCGGCGAAAACGATGGCAAGTCGTCCGTCCCGGCTGAGGATGCCACTGGCGTCTTCATTGGAGTTGGTGGTGGCACCCAGGATTTCGCCGGTCCAACCGTTGCAGATTCGGGCTACCTTCTTGGTGATGACGAGAATCCGGTTGCCGTCGTCGCTGATGCCCGCGATGAGTTTCGCCGGGGACTCCGGTGGTGAGGGCGGGTCCAGTCTGAATTCGTTGCCCACCTTCCTTCCGGGAGCCTGAACGTCAAACAATTGAGCCGTCATCTGCCGCGGATTCGATGGCGTGCCACGGTCGCGGAGAACCAGGAGACAGCTGCCGGTGTGATTGAACTTGAGATCCGATACTGCGCCATCGATGGACAGGATGTTCGTCGACGTGGGGTGCTCTTCCGCGTCAAAGACACGGATTTCGTTGGGGGCGAGTTGAGCGAGACGCGATCCGTCGGGGCTGAAAAACGTCGGTGACCGTGGCATCCAACGGAGCGGGGCGAGGTCCCAAACATAGACCACGCCATCGGCCGTGGCGGCGGCGATGAGGCGTCCATCCGGGCTGAAGGTGGCACGATTAGGGAAGGAAGGCAGACGCAAGGGCGGGGTGACTTGAGTGCCACGGCGAAAGTTCCAGACGCGCACCGCGAAATCGTCGGAAACGGTCAGCAAGTAATGGGCGTCAGGGCTGAACTCGACCGTTCGGACGGGGCCTTGATGCGGAAGGACGGTGGAGGATTGATAATTCGTTGTCGGCCACACCCGCACCAGTTGGTCGAAACTCGCCGTGGCCAGCCAGCGGCCGTCGGGGCTGAAATCGCAGGACATCACCCAGCTGTTGTAGGCAGCGACCTCGGGGTGCAGGAGAGGTTCGCGGAGCGGCTTCATGGTCTGGGTATCCCAAAGGAAGGCGCGTTGGTCATTGCCGCCGGTGACGAGGTAGTGGTCGTTGGTTCCGAAGGCGACCGTACGAATGTGGGCGGTGTGTCCTGCGTGGCGATTGGTGAGGACGATCGAGTTGGTCCAGTTCCAGAGGTAGACCGTGGAATGATCCCCCTGAACCTCGCCGACGGTGGCGAGTCGATCGCCGTCGTGGCTGAATCGCACGTCGTTCAGTCCGGTGGGATGCTGGAGAGCGGTGCTGTGGCGTGTCTCCAGGTCCCAGATTTGGGCGGTACCGTTGGCCGCCGCGGTCGCGATAAACCGCCCCGAAGGATGCCAATCGATGGCGACGAAGGTGGAGGCTGGACTGTTGAACTCTTGAACCGCGGTGCCGTTGTCGACGTGGCGGACCAGGAGACGACCGCCGTCGAGGGCAATGGCGAGGTGATTCCCGGAAGGATCGAAGGCGATATCGCGGATTCGGCTCGATTCGAAAAACATTCGGACGAGGCGCGGCGCGACGCGCAGAGTGCTCTCGATGTTCATGCGGTGGCGAATCGCGCGTTCGGGTCGGTGCTGATCGACATCAAGGGCCACTCCTTGCCACAGGAGAGCCCCCAGCAGGTCGCCATTGCCGGCACGCTGGGCGGCGGCGGCGACGAATGAATCGGCGAGACGGACGCTTTCGCGCTCTCGGCCGCGGTGAATGCGGTAGGCGAGGAGGAGGACGAAGACGACGATGATAGCGGCGGCGAGGGAGGCCTGGACGAGCAGGGTTTGGCGGCGTTCGAGGGAGCGGAGGCGTTTGACCGACTTGCCCGCCTGGAGCAGGAGGAGTTCCTCGTGCAATTCACGGGCGCTCGGATAGCGCTTTTGGGCGTTGTTTTCGCAGGCTTTGAGGACGACTTCGTTGAGTTCGGAGAGACTTTTGGGATCTTCCGCCTCCTGCCAGAAGGTGGGGACCGATGGAAAGGCGCCGCAGTGGTTTCCGGTGCTGACTTCGTAGAGCACCTTGCCGAGGCTGTAGACGTCGGAGCGCGGACTGGGAACGGGATCCGGGGCGAGGTAGCCGGGGGTGCCGCCGCCGAACGAAGCGGCCTCCGCTTCGGTCACCATGCCGATGTCGGCGAGCTTCGGAATGCCGTTCACGAAGATGATATTGGATGGCTTGATGTCCCGATGGATGAGTTTGTGGTTGTGGAGGTGCGCCACGGCCGAACTCAGGGAGAGCCCGAGGGCGACGCAGTAGTCAAACGGCAGGGGTTTTCGAGTGCCGACGATGCCCGCCAGGGTTCGGGGCTCGTAGGAATCGGGCTGAATGGGGTGGACGCCGTTGACGTCGTCCGCCAGCTCCATGACCAAGTAGAAGAAGCCATCGGTTTCGTTGCGGCCGACTTGCAGGATATCGACGAAGCCGTCGTGGGATCGCGAGATCGGCTCGAATCGTTTAATGCCGTGCCATTCGCGTTCGTAGGGGCGGTCGTCGCCGAAGTCGCTGCGGAAAACGATCTTCACCGCCCGGTAAGTCCCCATGATGTTGCGCGCCAGCCACACCTCGCCGTAGCTCCCGCGCCCGATCTGCCGGATCAATTCATGATCCGGAATCCGGGGATGAGGGTCGTCGGCGGCGTTGGGTGTGTCCGTCATGGGAGAGGCGGCTCGACTCGGGTGGACGAACCGATGGATCCCATCCCAGATCGCCCGCGATTGGCAAATGGCATCTCAATGGGATCGAAGAACGCGGGCGACCAGGGCAGCGGGCTAGAGGATGGGGTCCTGAGTTTCCAGATGGTCGAGGGCAGCGAGGCGCTCCTGGTTCGTCATGCCGCCCAGGTGGAGCACGAAATCGCCGGGGCGGTAATCGTCCGGGTAGGAGTTCATCGCGCGTTGCGGAAGGATGGCGACCCGATCCCGGACGTCATTGAAATGGGCCAGGAGCAATTTGAACGTGTTTTGTTCCCACTTGGGACCGTACCCGTCCGGGTCGTGGTTGATGTCGCCGAGAAAGTAAGCCGCTTCGAGGAAGCGCAGGGTCCATTCGCAGTGCCGTGCGAAGAAGATCCCGGAATTGAGGCCGTTGAAGTCGCTGGCAAACAGGCAGTCGCGATCGTCACGGATGAGTCGGGTGGCCGGAAAGTCGAAGTTCATGATCACGGCGTCGGCATCCAGCCACAGGACCCATTCGCTCTGCCGGGACAGCAGGGCGTGGCGCACCGCGAGGACCTTGTTCCAGGCGGGGTGCCGGGTGGGATCGAGCGGCGCATGGTAGCGAACGAGCGCGTAGTCGTGTTGGCGCGCGTAGCGTTCGAGGCGTTGTCCGGTTCGGTGGGCCACCTTTGCCATCGCTTCATCGGCCAACGTCACCAGTGTGAGACTGCGGGAAGACGAGTCGGCGCGTGGGTCGGAAGTGGCCTTAACGCTGGCATTGGGCGGCAATTCGACCGTCGAGGTGGAGGAGAGTGGTTTGGTGGAAGACGGGGGTGGCGCTTCGGGAAGGGAGGCGTGTTGGGGGTGGGGGGAGGCGCGGCGGTGGCGGCTGGCTCGCCGGCCGGCCGCGGCTTGGCCAGCGGTGAGGGGTGGGATGCCGCCGCCTTCGAAGTACAATTCGATTCGGCGCGCGACCTCCTCTGGGGAAATCATCGCCATGCAACGGGGAAGGTCGCCGATGACCTGCGTGCAGAGATTCTCAGGCTGATCCCGTTCGTCGCCGTCCCCGAGCGGGCGCACGCGTGAGCGCCAGCAGCCGTCGGGGCCACAAGCCAACAGGCCGTTGGTATGGATGTACTGGTGTGCCGGATAGGCTTCCCAGTGGGCGGGCTCGCGGCTTCCGGCCACCACCACGCATGGGCGGTCGTGGCCTCCGGTATCACGGCGTTCGACCGCCGCGGCAAGGTGCATCAGGCCGGTGACGCCGCAGAGAACGCCCTGGGAGTGGTAGACCAGGCGCACGAGTTGGCGAAGGTCCGTTTTTCCGCGGAGGTCAATGACCCCGTCCAAGGGCGGATGATGGTGGCGCAGGTCGCCGACTTGAACGAATTGGATGCGGTCGCGGAAGTGGTCGACCACCGCCTGATAACGGTCGGTGGACCACCATTTGATGGTGACGTCGAACTTGCCGCCGGCGGCCACGATCCAAAACGGGATGTCTTCGCCGGTGAGTTCATGCACCTGGGAGTACCAGGATTTCTCGATGTCCGAGAGATGCACGTCGCCGTGAAAGGCAGTGGGTTGGATGGCGAGGTTGAGGTGGGCATTGAGGAACTCGATGAAACCGTGGATGCAATGATAGGGTGCCTGGTTGCAGCGATTGATGAGGGGGTAATCGCACTCCAATCCATCGACCTGGGGAGCGGATTCATTGAGAGGGGTCAGGTGCGGGTTGTTCTCCCACAATTCCGCGCATGAGGTTCGCACGTCGGTCACGAACTGACCTGGGTAACAGGCGTGCAGATCGCGCACGGCCGCGGTGAGCATGACGATATCGCCCACCGAGTAACTGTTGCGGAGGACGAGTTGCCGTGGCTCGGCGAGGGACCTTGAGGTCGGGCGGTGGGAACGCCGCATCGTTCGCGATGTGGCCGAAGTGAAGGGGAGGACGGATGAATAGCCGGACCGGCCGGTTGAGTCAGGTCCTGCTAGCTCGACAGGTGCCGCTTGGGGCTATCGAGGCGCCGGCTCGGACTATCCAAGCGCCGGCTCGGACTGTCCAAATTGCGGCTGGGGCTGTCGCCGATGCGTCCGTGGGCGGCCGTTGTGGCGTCGCCGGCCTCGGGAACACTGGCGCCTGGCGGCAGATTGCCGTTTTCATCGACACCCACGATGGTGACGCATTGTCCGGGTTGGAGGCGGATGACCAGTGGGCGCGGACTGTAGCCGGCGGGAATCACAGAATGGGGTTTCATCGGTCGGAATGGGCGTTGGCGCGAGCGATAGGCGCGTCTGTAGCGGACGGTCTTTCTGTGGGCAAGGGCATACCGCGAAGTTATGCGGCGGTGGCGGCGGATGGCGGATCGGAGAGGGCGCGCACTCGTTCCGCGAGATTCTGGAGTTTCGATATCTGGGAGGGGGTGGCGGGGCCGCTGACCAGGTATTCGGAGACCTTGAACGCGAACTCCCGGTTGTAGCGTTTGGAGAGTTCCGTGAGTTCGGCGAGCGACTGCGGTTCCATTCGACCGAAGTGTTGGTTGCGGCCCGCGAATTGGAGCAATTGATCCAGCGGTGAGACGTTGTTGATGGGTAGCGCGGCGGATCTCAGGAGTTCCTTCGTGGTCTTGACCCCGCCGATGGCCAAGTTTGCCAATAGATTGGCGACCAGGGAGGCATGGATGTCGCGGGATTGGTTGACGATCCCCAGGGGAAGGTTGCGATGCAGGGCGTCGACGACGGTGATGGCGGCGTTGACGATGGTGTCATCGGAAATGCCGGCCTGGTTCAAGCGTTGGAGAAAATCCAGCAGCCGATGAGGGGGGATTCCCAGGTAGGAGAATTCGGAGCGGAAATCGTCGAAGGGACTGGACGCCAGAAAACTCTTGTGGGCGGGCTCGGCCGAATTATCGGCGGGCGGCTTTTGCGGCTTCTCGATGCGCGCGCCGTCGAGTGTGTGCCAGATGGACCGGCCCAGCGGCTTGAGAGCCTTTGACATGTCCTTGGGTGGAACGGTGCGAGAGTCCGCCGGTTTGGGGGCTTCCTTCGAGGCGAACGCTTGTTCGACGGAAACATTGTCGGGAAGAGCCACTTGAACCGTTTCCAGTGTGGCGTCACTGAGCCGTCCTACGATGAGCCGAAGGGCGACCAGCATTTTCTCAGTGCCGAGGCCGTCTTTGTTGCGGCGATCCACCGACACAAGAAGGTCTGTCAGGCGGCGCACTTCGGCGTCGGCGAGCAGGAACGAATTCTCGTCGCCGAGGCAGAATTCCCGGAGCAGGTGGCCAAGGTTGCCGACTTGCGTCGCCGAGTCTCGAATTCTGCGGCGGAAACTGATGATCGCGAAGTGCGGTCGGAGGATCGGATTGGCGAGGGCGACGTTGATGGCCTGATTGCCGTCGGCAAATCCGTCACCACCGATGGCGAATCCGGCCAAGGTGTCTTTGGTGGTGATCAAACGCGTTGCCGCCTTGCGGTGGTCGTCGTCGATCCAGGTGGAGACCTTGACTTCGGTGGTGCCAAACAGCGCAAGGCGCTTTCCTTGGTCGAACCAATCGAGTTTCACCGTGACTTGGCAGGGACCTGGTTCGCCGAACAGCGCGCCGTCCGGCCCGCGGAGAAGGGAGATCGATCCGGTTGCGGCCTTGCCAGGGCCGAGTACTTCGAGTTGATGGTTGTCGAGGGTGCGAGCCAAGGTGAGGAAACCATAGGTGGCATCGCCGCGCCGAACCCAACCGGACACGGTGCCAGCCTTGAGTCGGAGCAGGGGGACTCGGACCGATTCCTTTCCTCGGTTTTCGAGACGCAAATCGATGCGCACGGGAGCGCCGATGGGGAACCAATCCAATTTAGGACTGAGGACCAGGTGGAGATCGGTGGGGCGTACCACATCGACATCCACTTCCGTGGAATGCTCGGGAGTGGTCGAATCGATTCCCGGCAGCGGCAGTCGGTCGACCTGGCCGCCGGGGCGAACCACGATGTCCGGCCAGTGGCGCAGTCGCTCGAGATCGTCGGGGGCGAAACTCCAAGCGATGCAGTCCAGGATATCTGCCGCGTCCTTTTTGCGTCGGAGCGCCTCTTGGAGGATGCCGTCGGTGGTGGCCATGAAGCCGCAACCGTCCTCGTTGTGTTCGAGTTTCATGGCGTGGCCGACTTCATGGACGGCCACTCGAAAGTAGAGGGCGGTATCTTGAAGGCGTGCGCCTTTTACGCGCCCCCAGTCGGGTTCCTCCGGGAATTGGAAGTTCGCCGCGAGCACGATGCTCTCGAAGTAGTTGTCCTTTCCGTCGGTACCGCGCGCATCGAATTGGTAGCCGCGGCCCTGATCTTCGAGTTGTCCGACGCAGAAGACGTGATAGCGCCATTCGTGATCGGTGTCGGTGGAATCGCGGAGTGCGGGCAGTGCCTGCTGTAGCTCGAATTCCGCCCAGACCTGTGATGGGGGGATGACGGGTTGATCGCTGTTACGGTGGTCGACGTACCAGCCAGCCGGTTCGAAGGCGGTCTGCCAATCGCTGGCGATTTTGCCGTCGGGGAGGAGGGCTTCGGTGGGTGGCCGGAGTCCGCCGATGGTGTCGAGTTCGACAATGGCGCGCCGGAGGTACGGGGAGACCCAGGTGAGTCGGACCCTGCCGATCCGGCCGCCGCCCGTGAGTCGGACTTCGCCTTCCAGATGGTCAAAGGGGTTAGGATCTCGGTGCTGGGTCTGGAGCCAGGCCAGACGGAGTTCGATCGAATTCGGCGGGAGCCAGCGGCCGTCGCGGAATTCATGACTTTGGACGGTAAGATCAAATCCTCCGTGGGCCCACGGTTGCACCGCGGTGGCGCGGAGGTGGAAGCGGTAGTCGTCGCGGGGGAAGATGGGAATTTCTTCGTAGGTGGGCCGGCGGGCGTTGGACGGGGTGGCGTAGAGATCGCCGCTGAGGCGGAAATACTCGCCCGGCGCTTGGTTGGGGTGTTGGACGTGGCTCTGGTAATGGTCCGAAGCATCCCGATAGACCACGATTCGGATGGTGCCCAAGTACTCGCGGACGTCGCGCGAACGGTCCGCCGGATGATCACCGGGTCCGTGATAGGGTTGGTCCGGGAGGAACTGCACGACATAGCACCCGGGGTGGAGTCGACGGAAAGGGTTGCGGAGTGGGGCGTGGGTGGTGCTCATCGGTCCGAGGTCAGGTTGGCGGATGGGGGAACAGCCGGTGCCTGTGATGTCGTCAGGTTGGATGGCCATAGGCACGCGAGCGGGTGGACTCGCGTGCCTTGGGGATCCGTGGAGAGGGAAGTGGTGACGGCCAGGGAGGGACGGGAGGGAAGAGGTTGGGGACTTGGGGATCTCAGATGAATTGGGGCATCAGGTCTTGGACCTGGCGTTTCACCAATTTGGCGACGCGATGTTTGGTGAGGTAAACTTGCCCGACATTGACGCCCAGGGTTTGGGCGACTTTGAGAACGGGCCAGCCTTTGAGAACATAGAGTTCGAAGACTTGGAATTGTTTGGCGCCGATCTTGTCTTTGAGCCGATCCAGAGCCATCTCGACGAGGCTGGCGCGCCATTCCTGGTCCCAGGTATCGTTCTGCTGCTCAAACGCGCCATCGGCGAGTCGTTCGATGATCGCGGTGCGGGAAGAATCATCCTCCTCGTCAGCCGCCATGGCGGCATGGAGTTGCCCTCGTTTCTTCAATTGATCGGAGATGCGCCACTGGGTGGTGTGGAGCAGCCAGCTTCGGAAGGAACCAATGGCCGGGTCGTAATTGAAATCTTTCACTTTTTTGTTCACGCAGAGGAACGTGTCCTGAACGACGTCCTTGGCCTCGGCATCGGAAAGTCCGCGCTGGATGGCGAATCGATAAACCAACTGACTGTACAGGTGATAGAAGAGGTCCCAACCCTCCTGATCCTCCGGATTGGCCAGACGTTCCAGCAGGCTGCGCCGGGTCTTCAGGTCTTCCTTCGTATCACGTGGGGCACGTCGCATGTTCCAGGGATTTACGGGCGTGGCAGCGCCGATCTTTCACGGATTCAGCAGGCGCTCAACTCAGGATGCCTTTCACCACCTCGCCATGGACATCGGTGAGCCGGTAGTCCCGGCCTTGGAATCTGAAGGTGAGGCGTTTGTGATCGAAACCCAACGCATGCAGAACGGTGGCCTGAAGGTCGTGCACGTGGACTTTGTTCTCCACGACCGAGAATCCGAGTTCGTCGGTTTCGCCGTAGGTCATGCCGGGTCGGATGCCGCCGCCGGCGAGGAACATTGAGTAACAATCCGGGTAATGATCACGGCCCAGGTTGGTGGATCCGGCGGTGCGGCCTTCCCGGAAGGGAGTTCGACCGAACTCCCCTCCCCAAAGCACCAGGGTGTCGGCGAGAAGGCCGCGATCCCGCAAATCCTCGATGAGCGCGGCGACCGGTTGGTCCGTCTTGCGCATCTTCTCGGTCAGACCGTTGCGGATGTCTTCCGAGGGCCCAGTCCCGTGGAAGTCCCACCCCCAGTCGAAGAGTTGGACAAAGCGCACCCCTTTCTCGACCAGTCGACGGGCGAGCAGGCAGTTGTTGGCGAAGCTGGCCTCTCCGGGTTGGGCGCCATAGGCCGCGCGCACGGTCTCAGGTTCGCGCGAGATATCCATGACCTCTGGAACGCTCGCCTGCATACGAAAGGCGAGTTCGTACTGCGCGATGCGCGTGCGGGTCTCGGGATCTCCGAGTTCCGCCTCCTGCATTTCATTGAGTCGACGAAGACTATCGAGGGTTCGTCGACGCAGGGCGCGGTCCATGCCGGGCGGATCGGAGGCATAGAGGACGGGGTCGCCTTTGGAACGGCATTGGACGCCTTGGAACACGGACGGCAGGAAGCCGGTGCCCCAACATCCCTGGCCGCCGCTGGGTTGGACGCCATTGGAGATGAGCACCACGAAGCCGGGAAGATCGCTATTCTCGCTGCCCAGGCCATAGGTGACCCATGATCCCATGCTGGGGCGGCCCTGGCGCGGGCTGCCGGTGTAGAGCAGCAATTCGGCTGGGGTATGGTTGAACTGGTCGGTGTTCATCGACCGGATCACGCAGATCTCGTCGGCGATGCGATGGAAATTCGGCACGGCGTCGGACATCCAGATGCCGGATTGGCCCCGCGGCTGGAAGGTGCGGGGGGTTCCCATGAGCTTCGGGGTGCCGCCCGTGAACGCGAACCGCCGACCCTTGGTGAACTCATCCGGACAATCCTGGCCGTCGCGCTTCACCAGTTCGGGTTTGTAATCGAACAAGTCCAGGTGCGGAGGGCCGCCGGACATGTGGAGGTAGATCACGCGTTTGGCTCGCGCCGCGAAATGGGGAGGGCGTGGCGCGAGTGGATTTTCGACGTCGGTCGCGGCGCAGCAATCGCCGGCAAGACTGCGAAGGGCAATGGCGCCCAGGCTGAATTGGCCGGCGGCGCGAAGAAACTGGCGTCGGGTCTGCTGCTGCCCCAGGGCGTGTTGGAGGTGGAGTGGCGTCATCGCTTCATGAGCGTTTCGTCGAGGTTGAGCAGCACGTTGGCGACCGCCGTCCATGAGGCCAGCTCGACGGCTTCGGCGGCTGGCGCATCGTCGCGCGATTCAAGATCGGCAAGCGCCACGGCGCGCCAGGGTTGACGTTCGAAGGTGGACTGCAGGTCCGCCGCCAGTGCCGCCATTTCGGCGACTTCCGTCGGGGTGGCGGTACGCGCGAGCACGCGGCGGTAGCCGTGTTGGATGCGCTCGCCCGGGAGGGATGCGGCATCGATCATTCGGCGGGCCAGGCCCCGTGCGGCTTCGATGTAAACGGGATCGTTGAGGGTGACGAGCGCCTGGAGCGGGGTGTTGGAACGGTTTCGTCGAAGCGTGCAGACTTCCCGGCTGGGAGCATCGAAGGTGGCCATGGAGGGATACGGACTGGTCCGCCGCCACTCCGTGTAGAGGCCGCGCCGGTAGCGGTCTTCACCCGGACTGGTCTGCCAGTCGAGGTTGCCGCCAAATGCCGCGCGGAGGTCGAGGCTGGGTCGGGGCGGGCGAACCGAAGGTCCGTACATCCGTGGACTGAGGAGTCCGGAGGCGGCGAGGGCTTGGTCCCGAATCATTTCGGCGCTGAGTCGGAATCGGGGGCCGCGCGACAGCCAGCGATTGTCCGGGTCTCGTTCCTGCGCCTCGGGTGTGACCTTCGACGACTGACGGTAGGCTGCGCTGGTCACGAGCAGTTTGAGGAAGTGTTTGAGATCCCAGTGCTGGTCCTGGAGTTCGCAGGCTAACCAGTCAAGGAGAGGCTGATTGACCGGCAAATCACCTTGCGACCCGAATTCTTCGGTGGTGCGGACGATGCCGTGTCCAAAGATCTGTTCCCAATAGCGATTGGCGATGACCCGGGCGGTAAGAGGATTTTCGCCGCTGATAAGCCACCGCGCGAGGGCGAGGCGATCCTGGGGAACCTCGCTGGGAATCGCAGGCCATACCGAGGGAACCCCCGCGGTCACTTCGTCGGTGGTCGTGAGAAAATTGCCGCGCAATTGAATCTTCGTGGTGCGCCGGTCCTTTCCCTGGAGTTCCTTCGCCACGGGGACGGTGAGTGGCTTGATTTCGTCGCGTTCCCTGGCCAAGCGGGTGAGGCGATCCCGCTCGACGGCCAGTCCGGGAGCCACGTGGCGGGCGAAGTATTCGCGGATACGTTCGTTTTGGTGAGCGCCACGGAGGTCCGGGGCCACGGCTACGGCGGCGCGGATCTCGGGCGGGGTGTCGATATGTTCGACCGCACGGGCATCTGACGCCACCCCCAGGCGAAACCGCCCGAGGGCGGCCGACTTGGTGTCGGATTGCTGGGAGACCGTGACGCGGAGCGTGGCCCCGCGCTCGAGGGTGATCGGCCGGGGGAGGGCGATCAGCAGGGTGTGATCCTGGCCGAGGGTTCCGTCGACGCTCCAGCCGCGTTCGCCGCGTCGCCGGTACCGTGCGGATTGTGGCGCGTCGGTGGCGACCAGCGCCTCGTCGAACGGAGAGTCGGCGCGATCCGCGGAGGCATTGGCGAATTCGACGTCGCGGGGCTCGATGAGATCGAAGGCGACCTCCTTCTTGGGCGGTGGATTTCCGTTCTTTTCCCAGACCTTTTTGCGGCTGGCGTCCAGGGCGGTCACGCGGAAGCCGTCGAGGCGGTCAAAGGACTGGGGGTCAAACCACAAGACCAGGCGTTCAACCGGATACTCGCCGCCGAAGTCCAGTTCCCACCAGGGATTGTCCTGGATCAAGGTGGCCGCGAAGGGTGGACCCTGGGTGGCGCCGTCGATGGCGAAATTCGGTTGGGTTGCCTCCTCGACGCTGCTGGCAGAGGCCGAGCGGGAGCGGGCGATATTATGGCCATTGGAAAAGGCCTCCACTTCGGACAGGCGAAGAGAACCTTTGCGAGGTAGTTCGATGCGGAGGTAGCGCATGCTGGGGCCGGGTTGATTGGGAACCGGCAGAATCTTGGCGCGCACCTGGCGCACCAGAAACCCGCCGTTGACTCCCGGACCACCGGAGGGCAAGGAAGGATCAGCAAGCGCCTCCAGTCGGAGGGCGGAGAGCCGGGTCTCGGTGTCAAAGGGCAGATCGATGGTCACCGTTTCCTTGGCCGCATTCGTACCCGGAGTCGTGACCCGGATGCTGTGATCGTCCAGACGCTGGAATTGGGCGCCGGTGTCCGAGAGGACCGACTCAGGTCGCGGCGTTTGCCAGTCGAGCCGCCAAGGAAACAGACGGGACCAGTAGGTGGCGGCTTCCGTGAGGTTGGGTGCCTCGGAGCGGATTTCGGCTTCAAGGGCGGCAAGTTCCTGGTCGACACGCGCCCGGCGTTCCCGGATCTCGCGGTTCTCGAACGGAAGCAGTGGCGCTTCGTCGGGTCGATCGGCATCCGCGGTGTTGTTGAAAAAGGCGAAGAGCTGGAAGTATTCCTTTTGCGAGATGGGATCGTATTTGTGGCTGTGGCACTGAGCGCAGGCCATGGAGGTCCCCATCCATACCGCGAACGTGGTGTTCACCCGGTCGACGATGGCGACATTGCGGAATTCCTCGTCACTGGTTCCTCCCTCGCTGTTCGTCATCGTGTTGCGATGAAAGGCGGTGGCTTTCAGCTGCTCTTCCGTCGGGTTTGGCAGCAGATCGCCGGCCAACTGTTCGATGGTGAATTGATCGAACGGCATGTTCTCGGCAAAGGCGCGGATCACGTAATCGCGGTAGGGCCAGATCGTGCGTGGCGGGTCGTCCGCGTAACCCGCGGAATCGGCGTAGCGCGCCAAGTCCAACCAAAGACGAGCCCAGTGTTCCCCGTAAGCCGCTTTCGCCAGTTGCGCATCAACGTAGTTTTCGTAGGCCGCGGGAGACGGGTCGTGCACGAAGGTATCGACCTCCTCGACTGACGGCGGCAGGCCAGTGAGATCGAAGGCGAGGCGGCGAGCGA
This sequence comes from Verrucomicrobiales bacterium, assembly GCA_016795425.1. Classification (GTDB taxonomy): domain Bacteria; phylum Verrucomicrobiota; class Verrucomicrobiia; order Limisphaerales; family CAIMTB01; genus CAIMTB01. Next base: position 8,536 of record JAEUHG010000282.1, on the reverse strand, counting down.
GGGTGGGACGGTCGGCTTCAGGCCGTGGACGAAGGCCCTCCTGTTCCAATCGCGCCAGGAGGAATCGATCGATGGGATTGCGCGGCCAGGCGGCGTCACGGACATCTGGCAGGGTGGGGCGCACGGGTCGTTCGTAAGACCAATGACCGGAGAACCGAGCGCCTTCGGCGATCCAGCGGCGAAGAAGATCCGCTTGGTCTGGAGTGACCCGTTTGCCTGATGCCGCCGGAGGCATGACGTCGTCCGCATCGGAGGTGGTGATGCGACGGAGCAAATCGCTGGTTTCGGGTTTACCCGGTACGACGGCGAAGTAGCCGCCCAGGTCCTGGCGTTGGCCGGTTGCGGTATCGAGACGCAAGCCGCCCGATTCCTTGAGGCCTCCCTTGCGCTCGTTCTCGTCGGGGCCGTGACAGAAGAAGCAGTTCTGGGACAGGATGGGTCGAATATCGCGGTTGAAATCGACTGGAGTCGCCGGCGACGTGGGAACGGCAGCTCGCGACGGTGACGACGGGCTCATCATCGCTGCCAGCACGATCATGGCGATTCCAACCCGGATATTGGGACCGCCGGCGCCACCGCGGCAAATCGCGGATGCGTTCTGGTTGGAGAATGAGTGGAGCGTCTTCACGCGATCCGTGGATGCCGGGGCATCGGTATTGGCTTTAACCGGATCAGCATGCGTCGGCAGCGGCAGAAAAAGCAATCCATCGACATGGCCCATCGGCGAACGGGGCGCAGCCGAGTTGTCGAGTGGGTGGCACCCCACTTCCGGCCGGGAATCGGCGTGCTGCGAAAGCGGCAGGGGACTGCCGCGGAACATTGGCCCGGACGGGTATCCGTTCCCGGGAGCCGGGCGCGGATTATCCGCCTTTTTGAAGAATCTCCATGGCCCGCAGGCTGGCGGCGGTGCGCGTTTCCACCCCGAGCGTGGAGAGGATTTCCTTCATGTGCTTTTTGACGGTTTCTTCGCTGATGCCGAGGATGGTGGCGATCTCAGGGTTGGTCTTTCCTTGGGCGGCCCAGAGAAGGACCTCGGCTTCGCGGGGGCTCAACCCCAGCTGTTCGAGGGGTTGGGAGGAGGAGAAATCGGGGGCGAACTCGGCGCGCGCGGTTTGCTCGGCGCGTTGGAGTCTCGCCGCGACGGCTTCGATGAGGTCGTCGTTCTCGACCGGTTTGGTGAGATAATCGTCGGCCCCGAGATTCATCCCACCGCGCTGATCGGATTTTTCCCCTTTGGCAGTCAGGAAGATGAAGGGGATCGAATGCAGGCTGGGATCGGCCCGAAGGGTCCTGAGGACCTCGTGGCCATCCATTCCGGGCATCATCACGTCGCAGAGGATGAGGTCCGGGCGGCGTTTGCGGATGGCGTCGAGACCCGCGCGTCCATCCTCGGCCGAGACGGCGTCGTAGCCTTCCAGCTTGAGGAGTCGGGCAATGTTGCGGCGCATCTCGGGTTCATCCTCGATCACTAGAACGGTTTTCATGAGGGATTGATGGCGGCGGATTCCAGTGGGCGCAGCGGCACGCGCACGGTGACCGTGGTCCCTACTCCGATTTCGGAGGCCAGGTCAATCGTGCCGCCATGGAGTCGGATGCAGCGTCGGACGATGGCCAAGCCCAGGCCGGTGCCGGGAACGTGGCTGACATTCTTGCCCCGTCGGAAGGGTTCGAAGAGCGTGGGGAGGTCTTCCGAAGGAATGCCACAGCCCTGATCGGCGACCACGACGACCAGTTGGTTGTCTTGCGCCTCCGCCTGCAGTTCGACCGGTTTGCCGGCATCCGAGTATTTGACGGCATTGGCGATCAGATTGGTCAGGACGGGACGGAGCAGGCGCTCGTCGGCGGCGATCTCGTGGGGGAGGGAACCCAGCCGGACTTGAATGGGGCAGCGATGGTGGGTGGCGGACTTCAATTCGTCGGCCAGCATGCGACAGAAGACGGCGGGATTGAGAGCCTTTGTTTCGCAGACCAGCCGGCCCTCCTCGACCCGACCGAAGAGGAGCACCTCCTCCATCAGTTGGCTCATGCGTCGGACGTTGCCGCGGATGGAAGCGAGGTGTTCATTGCGTTCCGAGGTTTCGAGGCGTTCGAAGTGTTTCTCCAGCAGGCCTGCGGATGAGGCAATGATGCCGAGGGGAGTGCGGAACTCGTGGGAAACCATCGATACGAAGTTCTTTCGCAACTGTCCGAGTTCGCGTTCGCGTTCCAGGGAGTGGATGAGTTCGCCTTCGGCGCGTTTTCGTTGAATGGCCAGGGCGATCTGGCCGGCGACGAAGGCGAGGATTTGCTGTTCATCGTCACCATAGGCGTTTTCGTCGCGGTAATCCTGCACCGCCATGACCCCGATGGTCTCCTGATCCAACTTGAGGGGAATGCCGAGCCAGACGGCAGACGGCGCTCCGGCCTCCAGATACCAGTCTTCACCCGAGGCTTCGGTAAGTCCGGGGGGTGGCGGGCGCATCATTTCAGGGCGGGTGGCGCGCAAGGGTCTGCCGGTGCGCAGCACGTACGCGGTCATGCCTCGGCGGAGACGCTGGGGCGACGGCGGCGGATCCATCTCGTCGCGCCAATAGACCGTATGATCAAGACCGCTTTCGCGGTCTCGCAGGAGCAGGTAAAAGTTCCGCGCCGGCATCAGCCCGGCCACGATCTCGTGGATTTTGGCGTAGAACTGGTCCAGGTCGGCGGCGGCGTGAACGGCTTCGGAAATCCGCCAGGTGGCATCCTGGATGGTCTCGCGTCGAGCCCGGGTCTGCTCGGCGCGCTTGCGTTCAATGGCCAGGGCGATTTGCTCACCAACGAAGGTGAGAAGTTGCTGTTCTTCGATCGCGAAAGCGCCCGGGTCCGTGTAGTCCTGCACGGCCACCACACCGATGGGCTCGCCGCGGGCCAACAACGGGACACCGAGCCAGATGGCGGCAGTCGAGCCGTGCGGTTGGTGTTCGCCTTGGGCGATGAGCTCTTCAACGACCGCTGTCGTGGCCAAAAGCGGACGCCGGGTGCGCAACACGTACTCTGTCAGGCCGTTGGAGAATGGGCGGGGGCCGGGGCGTGGCGTCTGTTCGTCGGTGTAGTAAGGGAAGCTGACGAGACCGGAAGCCGTGTCATGGAGGGCCAGGTAGAAGTTCTTCGCCTGCATCAGGGTCCCGACAATGGTGTGAATGCGGGCGAAGAGTTGGTCGAGGTCGCTGGCGGCGTGAACCGCCTCCGAGATTTGCCAGACCGCGCGCAGGGTGGCTTCACGGCGCTGGCGTTCCGTGATTTCCCGCTGGAGTTGGTCGTTGGCATTTGCCAGTTCGACGGTGCGATCGCGCACGCGTTCCTCGAGTGTGGCGTTGAGCTCGCGTATTTCGAGTTCGGCCCGGCGGCGATCTGTCACGTCGTTGATGACGCCATCGAACCAGGCGATGCCTCCTGATTCGAGATCGCGATGGCCGCGACTGCTGGTCAGGGCCCAGAAAGTCGAACCGTCCCGTCGTCGGTACTCGATCTCTTCGTTGCGGAATCCGCCGTGGGTGCTGAGGAGTTGGAGCAGGCGTGCGCGATCGGCGGGACGCGCATAGAGGCGTTCCCGCGGGATCTCATTGAGTTGCTCCAGCGAATCGAAGCCGAAGAGCCTCAAGTAGGCGTCGTTGACGAAGGTCAGAATGCCGGACGGCGTGGATCGATAGATCGCTTCACTGATGCTGCGGGTAATCGATTCGAGGAGTTGCTGGTTCTCACGCAGGCTCTGATCCCGATGCCGGCGCTCGGTGATGTCCTCATGAAGGCAGACCACTTCAACCAGGGATCCTGAGGCGTCCACGACCGGAAACAGGATGGCGCCGATCCAGCGGACCTCCGCCCGTCCCATCGGTTGGATGACATAAGGGATAGGGGGCACATGAACGACATCCCCGGCAAAGGCGGCGCGGATGTGATCGGCGATGCCGGCGGCGGTGAGTTGCGGATCGAGGAGAATATTGAACGCCATGGCCTCCTCGACGGTGAGGCGAAACAGACGTTTCCAGGCGGCGTTCACGCGCCGGGTCCATCCATCCGGGGCAAACACCTGCATGCTCTGAGGGGATTGCTCAAAAAGCATCGCCCACCGCGTCGCATCGGGCGACGACGTCATAGCCGGTGCTTGGTCCCGTCGAGTCACTGGCCCAGCCTAACTGGAGCGGATCCGGCGTGAATCCCGAAGTGCGCCTCTTGGGTTCCCCTTTCGGGTCATTGGTGAACCGGCCGGGATCGAGTACAAAGTGGGCGTCATGAGCGACACCACAATCTTCGAACGGACCCCGCCGTCCACGGCCCGGAGAATTCCGGACCCGCGGATCCCCGTGCCGGTCATCCGGATCCCGGTGACCCGCTCAAACCAAGCACGCTTGCGGGCGTTGCGCGCCCGTGAACTGGAGCCGTGGCAGGAGGCCGGTCTGCTGGAGGAACCCGAGACTCGAAAAGCGGGTTTTCTGAATCCGCCCGCACGTGATCGTGAGGCGCACATCATCCTCCTGGTTCTCGCGGCGACCGCACTGGCCATGGTGGTGCAATCCACTGCGGCTGCGACGATGTTCGTCCAACAATGGGAACGGTTTCAGGGACTGTTCAAAGGGGTCCTTTTATAGGGCCGAAGGTCGGTGTGGTTGAAACTGGTTTTTGCCCCCGGGTCGCGGCCCGCAGCAACACGGTGCCCGAATTCTTGGGTGGGGTCGGGCACAACGTTGGGCCCGGCTCGGGGGCGTCGTTTCTCGACCATCGGTGGTCGGTGCCTGGCCTATTCCAGCGGAACAAAGACCAGCAGCGAATTGGCGGGTACCGTCAGAGCCGCCGACGCTGGGAGTCCGTGCAGCGGATCCATGGGTGCGTCGATTCCGCCTCCGTTACCCTGGCACCACGGATTGACCCAATGGTCGTATACGTCGCTGTTGAACACCTCTATCCATCGTCCCGACCTCGGAAACCCAAGCCGGTAGTTGAACTGGGTCTGCTCCGAAAGACTTGCCACCACCACGACATCACAGCCCGCACCGGGGACCCACCGGTGGAAGGCCAGGATGCGGTTGTCGTTATGAACGTGGAACGGATGGAAGCCTTCCCCGGTCAGGCCGAGGTGAGTGCGTCGAATCCAGGCGAGTTCCCGGATGAACCGGTGAAAATCGACCATCGCCTGGTCCCCACGTGTCAGCCCGGCCCAGTCGATCCGTAGGTCGGGATGGTTCAGAATGTCGTCGGCCCACGCCCGGGTCTCCAGGAATTCCTGGCCCATAAACAGCATCGGTATCCCGGGTGCCGTGAGGAGAAGTCCCGCGGCTACACGCGCCCGGCTGCGGCCGTACCATGAACGGGGTTGGTGGCCGTCCGCCAACGTGGCAATGCGGGGCTTGCGTTCGCGGTAGACTTCGTCGTGGGTCTCTAGGTTCTGCACGCCGCGCCAGGATTCGGTGAGGCCGGATGGCCAGAGGGCGTCCCTAACGGCATCCATATTGACCTGGACGTCGCGGCCAGTGGAGGCCGAGGCCAGAGCGCCTCGGACCGCTTCTCTCAGTCCATCGTGGTAGCAGGTGTCGAAGCCGGCGCCACCATCGGTCGCACTTCGCACGACCCAGGGGTTCACCGGCCAATATTCCGCGTGTTGAAGACCGTCGGGTTGAAGCGCGTGGCAGGTGTCGTTGAGGTGTTGGCAGAAGAGCCAGCCTGAGCCCCGGTTTTCCTCGTCAAGGACGCTGACCTGGTCGTGGCGCAGCCCGTCGATGTGGTACTCCTCAAAAAGGAACTTTGCGTTGTCGATCAGGAATTGGCGGACCTCAGTCCGCCATAGGGCGAAGCACAATCCGCCGGCATGGCCGCGATCGGTAAAATAGAGGCTATCATTGTTGTTTCCGACGGGGCGCCGATCGAAAAAGTAGATCGATCCCATCTCGTTCCCGGGTTCGCCCCAACTGCCGCCGGCATGGTTGTAGACGACGTCGAAGATCACGGAGAGGCCGTGTAGATGAGCGAGATCAATCAGGCAGCGCAGTTGGTTCGAGGGACCGTCGAGTTGCGAGAGGTCGACAGGTGGCTGACCTTTGGATGCGAGAAGTTCGTTGATCCGTGGCAACCGCGTGGGGAGTTCCGCTGGGAGCACGCCGTAGTCGTTCTCGGGAGAGAAGTAGTCGGTGCCGTTGTAGCCGAGACTGAACTGGGTGTTGAATTCGACGATGGGCAGAAGTTGGATGGCGTTGACTCCCAGGTCCGCGAGGTAGGGAAGCTTCTCGACGACGTCCAGGAAGGTCCCGCGTTGCGTGGCGCCTTCCGGGGACCAGAAACTTCCCACGTGCAGTTGATAGATGATCCAGTGGTGAAAGGGCGGTGGACGCCAGTCGCGGTCGTGCCACCGAAAGCGTCGGGGATCGCGCACCAGGCAATTGGCATAAGGAAACGGTGGATCATCAGTCAGTTCGCGGGCGTAGGGATCCCGATTGTATCCTGAGCTGCCAAGACCCACGACGTAGAATTTGTAGGCGGACCCATCCACGAATCCGGGCCAGTATCCGGCCCAGTAACCTTGAGGGTCCCGGGTCAACGCGTTCTCAGCGGATGGGTTCCATCCGCTGAGGTCGCTGACGAGGTGTACCGACTGAGCGGCCGGAGCCCACACGCGAAAGGTGGCGCCGCCCGCGACGAGGTGAGCGCCCATCGAGGTGGTGGGTGTGATGTGGTTCAGGGAAGCAGGCATGGTGAGGTGCGGTCGAGGTGGTGGGTCTCAATCCTCGGGACGTTCGCCGCTCGCGGCCATTTTCACGAGCTTCGGGTCGAATTGTCCGACCACATCCACCAGGTCGTCCTGGGCGGACATAACTGTGTGGATGTCCTTGTAAACCATGGGCACCTCATCGAGGCCAGCGGAAAGGAGGTGGACACCCCGTTCTCGCAGGACGCGGTTCACTTTCTCCCATTCGAACGTCTCCAGCGCCTTGGTTCGACTCATGATGCGGCCGGCTCCATGGGAGGCGGAGTGCAGCGAAGCGGCGTTGCCTTTGCCTCGGACGACAAAGCCTGGCGTGGCCATGGATCCTGGGATAATGCCAAGCACGCCTTGGCCGGCCGGGGTGGCTCCTTTCCGATGGACGATGACCTCTCGTTCGTTGCCCTGGATGGTATGACGTTCCTTCCAGGCAAAATTGTGGTGATTCTCCACTTCCGCCAGGACTTGGGCACCCAGGTCGTGCACCACGTGCTGATGGATCAGGGCGTGATTGGCGGCGGCATAGCTGCCCATGAGCTCCATGGCCGCCCAGTATTCCTGGCCGGGTTCTGAATCGAGGGAGAGCCAGGCCAGGTGTTTGACTTCTTTGGGAAGATTCGGGTGCTGGTCCATTGCCAGCTTGCTGTACTGATCGCAGACGGCGGCGCCGGTGCCCCGGCTGCCGCTGTGACTCAGGAGCGCGACATATTGTCCGGCCGGCAGGGAACCGAAGGCTTCCGAGTTCGAGAAGATACCGAATTCGACGAAGTGGTTGCCGGAGCCGCTGGTACCCAGCTGCGCCCAGGCCCGGTCCTTGTTCCGCTGTGTCACTGGACTGACGCTCCAATCCTGGTCCATGACCGCATGCATGCGGCGGTCGGCGAAGGACGCACCGACTCCGAAGCGAGTCTCCTTTTCGATCGCATGAATAAGGCGGTCCCGTCGTCGTTCCAAATCCCGGACGGGATAGTCGAGAATTGAAAGCCTCATGCGACAGGCAATGTCGACGCCGACGGCGTAGGGGATCACTGAACCCACGGTGGCGAGGACTCCGCCGATCGGCAGGCCGTAGCCGACGTGGGCATCGGGCATGAGCGCTCCTGCCGCGGCGATGGGAAGGCGGCAGGCACGGGCGAGTTGATTTACCGCTTCTGGTTCAAGCCCTTCGCCCCATTGTTGCCACGGTGCACTCTCCGGTCGCAGGGGGGGCGGGGCTCGAAGGAGAGCCTTGGCAAACTCGCCGGCAAGTTCGTCACGCAGGTGGTGGGCCGGGTCGCGCACGACCGCTTCCACGGCAGCCGGAAGCGCGGACTTATCGAGTCCTTTCAGGACATATCTGCTGATGAAATCAATGCCACGGCGCATGGCTTCACCGGCCGGCACTCCCAATCGGATCAGGTCCTTCTGATTCATGACGAGACTCTTCACTTGGCTGGCCCGGCCGGCAATGACAAGGACGCGCCATGATTCGCACGACTGCGTGCCACACCTGTTGATATGGGGGTGGGGAGATTTCCTCATGGGGTGGCCCGATGGGTGGAAGGGCAGGACAGACCGGGCCTCCGGCGTTCGAACTGCGGACCAGACCTATCGTAGGTCGGGTTGGGAACAGGGGGCGCGAAAGGGGGGGAGGAAGGTCTGCACGACTGCGGGCGACACCTGTTGATATGGGGCTGGGGAGATTGCCTCATGAGGTGGTTCGACGGATGGAGGGGCAGGACAGACCGGGCCTCCGGCCTTCGACCTGCGGACCAGACCTATCGTCGGTCGGGTTGGGACCAGGGGGCGCGAAAGGGGGGGAGGAAGGTCTGCACGAGTGCGGGC